>JBGCGE010000019.1:0-4866 GCA_045110495.1 Gammaproteobacteria bacterium | reverse complement strand
GGTCGAGATTAATCCAGTGAGCCCTATAGAGATGGACGCTGGTGCGTGCAACGGCGTCAACTTCCCCACATTGAATAGAGTGAAAGAGAAAATTACATTATCTTTGGACTAAGTGTCCAAAACAGGTTGACATGTTCCGCTACGGCCATTGCGTTAGATTGTGCTATTCCAACTACCACGAAGAGCAGGGTGCATCTATTGAGTTGATGGGGGAGTGGTTACAAGAAAAAACCGGCGTGGTTTGAGGGGGGCTAGAGTGACGCCAATGATTTACTGAGTTCGTCAATGTTTAAGGTTGCTCTGGTTAAAATGGCGTCCGACTGTATCAAGTTCTCTTCGGTGGAGAAAAAATGGGCTTTGTGTTTTGCTCCAATATGATTGACTAGCGATGCATAAAGAGGATAAACAAATCTTGTATCGACAAGTTCAAGTACCTCCGTATTTGGGGTACAAAACATAAGGTTAGTTAGACCTGCTCCAGTTTGACCCACAATTAATTCTGCGTCTCTGAAAATTGCAATTTTTTCCCAAAGACTAAATGGTGTGAGTTCTATAACATCAAACCCTTGGCTGTACATATAATCGCAAACGGCCGTTTCGTTGATGAACATACGGTTGGGAGCATCCCTTCTGGAAATGTAGATTCGTTTTCCAACAGGTGATCTTTGTGTATTGGCTGAGGGCAATAGCACATTTCGATATTTTTCAATACTCCAACCAGGACAGATTGCTGAACCTTTCCCTCTCGGGGCGCTACTTGCAAGAAGGCAGTCGAACTGTAAACACTTTAATGGCTCAAGTTCGATTATTTTTGATCGATCAAACCCTAATGCTGCAAGGCTTTCCCATTGGAAATCGTACATTAATGGTGGAACCAAGACATTATCGATGCTATTTGGACTGTGAAAATTTTGAATTATAAAAATTCTCGCCATTGCATCAAAGAACCAATGAAAGTAGTTTCCTTCGGCACTGGCGACTGTTCCATATAGATTAGCCGTCACACCACTAATTTTTCTTTTAACGGGGATCCGAAGAACCGTTGGGACTTTGGTGCCCGTCCTCGAGGAAGAAAGTGATTCAATTCTGTTACCTGCTGAATCATAAACTGATCTATGTGTCACTGCATTTGTATAGCTAAGTCCCCCGACTAAATTTCGAACTTGATATGTGTGCTTAGTGGAAACATGACCGTTTTCCAAAACTTCGTCTTCCACGATCTTGGCATTAGCCATCCTAAAATAGTCAGCATCCATAGGCCGCAATTCGTCAGTAGCCCATTCGTGAATAGTTGTTTCTTGTTGAGTTTTAGTGGTTGATTTACCCACGTAACCAGTGAACGGATTAGAAGAGACTATTTTTTCCCGTATCAGTAAAGACAGCTTCTTTAAACGCTTTTTTGAAACCAAATTGAAAAAGGCATGCAGATAGCTACTTACATTTCTCATTGACGTGATTCAAGTATTCGTATTTAAGGATTTCGATAAATTGATTTAGTGAGATAGTGATCAATCGACTATTTCTATGCAAAGCATTTTCTTTCGAGACGGCTTCGAATAGTTGCATCTTGAGCGGCTTCTAAGCTTGCAACATCATTCAAATTGATATATTCCCCCTCAAGTTCATAAACACCCACGAGCTGTCCAGCGCGAATCTGATCATCAACGAATGTTACAAAGTCTAGACTGGTTCTTCCTTCTTCAAAAGCGCGCTCCAGTTCTATCATTATTGCAGGATGTATCATAAAGCTGGCCATACCTAGTAAGTCGTTAGGCAAGGAAATTGGGTTTTCCACAAGGCGTATCGCTCTACCTCCATCTCGCTCAACTGAAAAGTTCTTCTTAATCAATGTAGCGTCTTGTACACGCATAATTGGGAAAGCAATGCGATATTTATCTGTATCAATGGTAGGGAATGTACCTAGGTTTGTATCAAGGTAAAATTCATCTGCAAGCATCACGCATGCGTTTCGACCTGCGAGAAATGGCTTTGCCAGTAGTACGGACCAGGCCCAACCTTTGTCTAGATGTTGGTTCTCGACGTAATTTATCCGGACGCCGAAATCGCTTCCGTCGCCGAAATACGAGCGAATGGCATCGCTCATATAGCCGACAACAATGACTATTTCATCTATGCCCATTTCATCACGCATTAAATCGATATGGCGCTCAATGTTTGGCTTTCCATCTAGAAGAAACATCCCCTTGTGTATTTCGTATGTGTAAGGGCGGGCTCTTATACCACTGCCGGCAGCGGGTATGACACCTATTACAGATTTAGACATGTTATTTCCTAGATTTTCTGATCTGAATAAAAGTCGCCGATGATTTTTAATAAATCATCCACGCCCGTTACAGAATTGTGTTGGGACATCAAGACCTTACTCAATTTGAGGTTTGTAATTTCAAGACGTGACCGGGTTTCGAGGTTTTCAATATCTCTAATGTCAGCAACACCTGCGATTCCGATTGTGCGCCGTGCCATAGAGCATGCAGCGAATCCGATCGCTTCTCTTAAAATGTTCAACATAAAATCAGATTGAAAATTTGATATTTCTTCTTGTGAAAAATATCCCTCGCTCAGTATTGCCGAATTATCCGTTTTATTCCATAGTTCAAGGAAATTGGATTCGAAGTTTTCCCATAAAGAAGGTATCTGTCGAAGAATCCAGTCTCTATAACTTGAGCCTCCGGGTAAATAGTAGTGAGCGGTACAGCAAAGTAAAAAATTGGAAATTATTTTCCCTACATCGAAACTAATGGGGCCGAAGAAGGCGAATTCCATATCAATAATGTAGCTTTCTTTCTGATTAACCATAAGTGAACCACTGTGCAGGTCACCGTGAAGCAATGCTTCAGATTTAGATACGAATAGTTCTTTAAATAGTAATACATCGCGTTTGTATTCATAGTCACTATGAATGTTAGCGGAGACCCATGTATCTGTTTTAGGGTTCGAGTAATTTGAGTCGTGCTCAAAATATGGGAATGTGAATATGAAGTCTTCAGTGAGTTTACATAGCTCACTGTTCATCGTGAATTTCGACATTAGCTCACGTCTTTGTAAGCTGTCCATTGACCATGCACTTGTCTTGAAAAGCGTTTCGGCCATGAATAAGCCAATGTGCTGAGATAAGTTTGGATATTCAATGCCGGCGATCATGCCAGAACGCAGGATAACGTGGCTATCCAGATATTGCATTACGAGAGTGCTCATCGCCTCGTCAGCATGGAATATCTTAGGCACTAGATTTGGTACGAGATCGTTGTATACCGTAAGAGCACGTATTTCGTATTTCATACGATCACGGCCTAGTGGCCAGTCTTCTCCAACCATTCTAAGAAATGGAACAGCTTGTTTTACAATGACGGAGGCTTTTGGCTCTAACGAGCTGGTTACTTTGAATACATAGTTTAAGTTTCCATCGCCAATTTCCTCGATAATTAAATCATCAACGCTCTTCAGTACTTCGATTGCAGCAGGTATGTCCGCTAAGTAGGCTGGAATTGTAGATCGACTAAGGATTCGATATGTATCCACAATGTTAGGTGCGTCTCCCATTACTGCGCTGCCTCGAGAGTGGGCACAGCGGCGTCTTTGACAATACCTGCAGTATTTAGCTCGACTAACAAATCATCATGTACTAGCCCATTTGATACCAGTAGATCTGTTTGATTGAGAGTCCAGGGGTTTCCGACAAAATCAGTGGTTCTTCCGCCTGCCTCTTTAACTGCAAGAACACCAGCGGCTACATCCCATGGTGAGATATTAAGGGTGGTAAATCCATCAACCCTTCCGGTTGCAACCATGTAGCACTCAACCGCAGCTGAGCCGATTTTTCTAAAGTCTTTTATCTGTTGATGGAGTGCATGCTCCATATTAGAAAACCGAATATTATCCTTCTCTCCACCGGGACAGCCGACTACATAGGTTTTTGGTAGTTCTGAAGTTTTGGATACATTAATTTTGCGTCCGTTCAATGTGCAACCTTGATCTTTTCTTGCTACAACCATTTCCTCGAGAAAAGGTGCGAGAATGACCCCAGTGATTGGTTCATCTTCATAGGCCAAACAAACTGAAACTGCGAAAAATGGGTTGTGATTTAAAAAATTACTACTCCCATCCAACGGGTCAATGATCCAAGTGTATGGACTTCCTTTGTCAATCAGTCCGGTTTCTTCTGTAAGCAGGTTATGATTTGGACAATGGTTATTTAAAACTTCTATGATTAGTCGATCAGCTTCATGATCATTTGATGAAGTAACTTCTTTTGACAGGGTTCTGCTGCTAACTGACAGGATTTCCGAACCGTATACAGAAGCATGACGCTTTCTAAAGTTACTTGCCAACGCTTGGCCAGCGATTGTTGCGGCTTTGACCGCAGTATCAGTAAAAAATCTCACAGTGAAACCCAAGTTGCTTTTTCATATTCGGGGTTGACTATAACGCGTGAAAAAGCTTCTTAATCGATCTCTCCGATCGTTTTTTGTGTATTTAGTGGCCGATCACAGAGTCGATATAACTTTGAGGAGACGAGTATCAAATTGCGTCAATTTTCAATGCTTACTGAAAGATTCAATTATTTATTTTGTTAGTTGGATCACACATTTACATCGTATTTTGGAGTTTTGATTGGGTAGCGTAACAGGAACGATTCAATAATATCGTGCGAGTCAGTTGTTATGTCGACGTCGACTTGTTTTCGAATTTAAGAACGTTATCGTACTAAGTCCCACAAAACGTCGCAGTAACAACCTCATCCTCAGCAGGTGCTGCAGCATAAACTCCGCCGTCGTTAGACTCGCTATAGGGTTGCGTTACAGCGTCCAGCAACTTATGAAAAGGTTCGAAGTCCTTTTCCTCAAC
>JBGCGE010000018.1:0-3496 GCA_045110495.1 Gammaproteobacteria bacterium | reverse complement strand
TAGCAAAGCCTATATCGAACAGCATGGCATGCCAAAAGATCTTACCCAATTATCCGATCATAAGATATTGGGCTCGGGAATTGCCAAGCGGAATGTGCTTGAATTTGCCAGCAAGGAAAATAAACCTGTTATATTCCCGTTCCAATCCGCAATGAGTTGTAATAGTGGCATGTTTTTAATCGACGCAACATTGCGTTCTTTAGGTATCTGCCGTCTGCCAGATTTTGTCGCACTAGCGCATGTGGATCGTGGTGAGCTTATGGAGGTTCTGCCAAAAGTTGCCTATAGCGATTTGGGTATTTATCTCATCCACGCTGAAAACCGCCGCCTCAACAAGCGCATGCGCTTATTTTCCGATGAACTAGGTAAGTTGTTCGATGAAGGAGTTAACGCATAATTTGTCCTAAATTATTTACTCATTAGATAACAAAGTAGTGACTAGTATCAATTTTAAGTTGAAATAATTTGACATTTTCCCCAATGACTAAGTAGTATTTGCTTAGCTTTTGGGGGTAAAATTCATGAAACTATTATTCGGTAAATATGTAATCGGTTTTTTCCTATCATGCTTGCTACTAGTTTTAGTTTTTGCACCAGGAATAACTTCTTTAATCGTCAATGGAGTTTTGTCTGAAGTAAAGCTTCCCCTATTTAGGGAAATGCCTTCAACATCGCATGCGGTTTCTCACTCGGGGGAAGATGTGCAGTTAATTGGAGGCAAGGGCGATCCATTAAGTTGTTCACTGCCATGGGGTGTGTCCCCAATTGTATTTCGTGGTTTGGACGAGCCAATAGGATTAAAGATGAGGCAGGCGTGCATAACTCACGACTATTGCTATCGCCATGGTAACGCCACATACGGTTATAGTCAGGAAGACTGTGATTACCGTTTGCTTGATGATGCATTGAGAATTTGCCTATTTACGAAAGCGGATGACTTGAATGAGTGGGGATTGTTTTCTTACTTCGCTAAATTTTTTCAAATGACATTTGGAAATGCCGAGGCTGCGGAAATTAGTTCAAACGCTAGCAATACAGCTCTTCGTAATGCTTGTATTACACAGGCAAAAAAGTTCTGGTGGGTGTGAGGTTCGGTGGCGGGTTCGGCGCTTTTAAACAGACATATAGATTGCCTGAAGAGCTGGGTTCAAAACAAGGCGGTTCAACTTATTTCGAATATGACTCATACCCTCAAAGAACGAATGAATACAGAGTTTACCGGGTTGCAGATGCCCCAGAAAATGTGAGTGCAGTCGGCAAAGCTGTTTATTCTTTCGGTGTACGTCCCTCGGGAATGGAGATGCTCATCAAATACCGCAACGCAAACAATGTTACTCATTGCGCGCGATATTTAATCCCTGGTGTTTTCAATCGTATAAGCTCACCGCCTCTTGTGGTCAAACGTCATGTTGGGGAAAATTCAGAGGACTGGTTTGCGTTCTTTAGGCGACAGTCGATTGATGACACAATATCTGACTATGTGATTGTATCGGCTTCAAAATCTAGCGATGAGGATTGGAGAATCGTGTTTCCCGGATTTAAATATTTGGGAACAGATCAGCGAGACAAATGTGAGAGTTACAAAAGAGATGAAAACGGGAATTATTTACTTAATGAAAAAGGTGAAAAGATCTACACTATTGAAACGGATATTTTGAAATCAAAATCAACACAAAGTCCAAAAGAAAATGATGTCCAAAATCCAAATGTAATCGAAGTAGACCCCGAATCGAATGCAGCGATTGTTTTCATAGGGAATAAAAAGCCCGGTAGTTCTGTTCCTTATAATCAAGGTAAGGCTGGGCAGGTTTTTTCAATGCTCGGTATCTCCGCGTTTAGCGGTAAAAACAATGATCGACTTTCTCATACATTCAATCTTTTTTCGCTGCAAACTCATACTTGTTCTAAAGATTTGCCTCTCGAATTGTGTTTTGTGCATCACAGTTTAAAGGTACCTACTTTAGGTGATATGAAATCTAGACCTGAAGGTCTTTGCAAAAGAAACGGCGGGATTTGCCAGCGGCAAGAACCTTATAAAGTTCGAGATCAGGCTCACCAATTTTTAAGAACTGGGCGGAATCCTATCGATTGCGCCATTGTAAACAAAGATCTTAGAGAGGTGATGGCTGATCAGAAAAAGTTAGGAGACTTTAAAAAAATTCTAAATCTAGAAAATATTGCTGAATTTTATAATCTGGAAACGAAAACACAAGAAATCCGGGTAGAAGATGCAAGTAAATTATTAAATGATAAAAAAAAGAAGTATCTGAAAACACTATTGTCTGAAGTGCCTGCCATTTTTCCGAGGGAGCAGGAGCTTGCAAACAAACACATCCACCTAACGAGCCAATTGGATACATGTGTAAAATTGTTGCGTTACAGAGATTTCCAGTCACCACCATTTGTAACAGGCGATGCTGAAAGTGGACAGCCTGTGATCTCTTGGTTACGACGTGGTATTGGCAATTCTGGTGATGATTACAACGATCTCGCATTGCTTCGTAGGCATGGGATTAACTTCAAAGACAACCGGGCTGATGTTGCCGGTCCCGTATTACTGGAGGGTCATTCTGAGGCGAACGAACCATCCTTTGTTTTAGGTCGGAATTCAATCAATCAGTTTCTGGTTAGTTTCAGTGTTGGTAAGGATTTAGATCAAGAGAAACGGGGAATTTATTTTTGGAAATTACCGAAACCATCTTACTCTAAAAGTATCCCAGTTCATCCGGTATCAACTGATAAGCACGAAATTAATTCTTGTAAAAATTTGGATGATCCAAGCAAGAGTAATGATATAATTGTGGATAGATACTGGCTAGATCGACCTGCAATGGTCGTTGGGCATGATGATGGCAGTGCCGAGTTTATACTCCAGCGATTAGTCGAGGCACCAAACGCGATTATAATTGAAAAACAAGAAGATGCTGGGGAAAAGGATAAGCCGGTTGATATAGAAATACTGCAACTTAAATTGTCATCGATAGACAATGCCAACATGATTGAATGTCATTATAAAATGCACACTCAGCTATTTGCTATCGTGAAACCAAAATTAAATACATCTAATAAAAGGTTGGTTAGAGCTGTAACAACTGTTGAAATGGTGAGTAAAATACCGTTGCTGGCTTGGACAAGTGACGCAGATAATATTGAACTAGTGGTGCCCATGCCAGATAAATTGCACTGGCAAACACTACCTCGGATCGCTAAGTAACAACTCTAAAACACGGATTTGGTGGTATCTTCCGAATATCAAATTAGTCCCGTTCTGATCGAGCTACACTTTCGGCAGATTTCGGATTAAGTTAATGCGTTATTTGATGGGTTGAGTGAATAAAAAACCTCCCGCGATTGCCATCGCGAGAGGCTTAAATTCAATACTGTAAAAAACTCAGAACCTAGAACAAGCCTTCGATTAGACCATCATCATTGAGCATGATTTGTTCAAAAAGCCCGCCCTTCGATCAGGGCGGAACTTAAAGTTTTTTAACCAGTT
>JBGCGE010000017.1:0-34463 GCA_045110495.1 Gammaproteobacteria bacterium | reverse complement strand
CCCAACGATAAAAATAAGGCAATTCCAATAATTTTTTTAAATTTCACAATATTCAACTAAATTCCTTATGAGTCGTTTGATTACAACGATTGACAGCAAATGCCGAACTGCATGCTAACTAGAAATATACCCCATAAGTGGGGTATATTAACACGAAAAACCACTTCGAAACTGGGATCTAATCACTTTTAACTCCTTAAATATTATAAGCTTAATAGACATGTTCTGTAGTTTTACCCCAATTAAAAGTTAATTAAAATGCACCAGATCTATTCCATAAAAAAAGCCGAGTCATTTTTAAGAAAGGCCACTGATTTTATTTACTTTCATTTATGAAGGTACTATCTGTGGGTTCTGCGATCTATTAAGTCGCATCGTTAACTAGCTCAGCAACCCCCGAATAATCCACCTTCCCAGTTCCCAAAATAGGAACCGCTTTTACAACCATTACTTTTCTGGGAACAGCTAGTTCAGATAAACCATCTTGTTTTGCCTGTTTTGTCAGATCTTTTCGGACAGCGCCTTCTTGCTCAGTAATTAAAATGATCTGCTCACCTTTTTTACTGTCTGGTACAACCGTCGCGGCATGAAGTTTATTCGGCCATGCAGCATTAGCCAGATCTTCAACGCGGGTTAAAGAAACCATTTCACCACCAATTTTAGCGAAACGTTTTGCACGGCCTTGGATAGAAATATATTTTTGTTGATCAATTGTGACGATGTCACCTGTGTCATACCAGCCGACACCACGATCAGTTTCAGGTGGGACTATTTCTCCGTCACCATCGTGAAATAAATATCCGCTCATAATATTTGGGCCAGAAACAAACAGCCGACCACCGTCTTCTAAACCTTCCACAGGTTCAAGATAGTAATCCATACCAGACACCAGGCGTCCGACTGTGTTCTTTTTGGTGTAAAGAGGCGTATTGACCGCGACTACCGGGCTGCATTCTGTAGCGCCATAACCTTCAAGGATCCGAATACCAAATTTCTCGTTCCAGAGTGTACGAGTGTCATCCTGTAATTTTTCTGCGCCCGCGACAACATAGCGTAAGGATTGTAGATCGGCTGGATGCGCACTTTTCGCGTAACCAGCGAGAAAAGTATTGGTTCCAAAAATCACGGTTGCATTGAGTTGATAGCACAATTCAGGAATAACGCGATAATGTAATGGGGTAGGGTAGAAGAAGATTTTCGCACCGTCCAACAACGGTAAAATAGTCCCACCTGTGAATCCAAAAGAATGAAACATCGGTAAGCAATTAAGCACTAGATCCGTTTTGTTCAGGCCTATATAGGTATGCGCTTGAGCATAGTTTGAAATAATATTTTTGTGCGATAAGACTACGCCTTTCGGCACGCCTTCCGATCCAGAAGTAAAAAGTATCACTGCGCGATCATCGGAATGGATTTGATCTGCGATTTCTTTGTGAGCCAGATAAGGGAAAAAGCTTTTAGCGAGTCCTGTGAGTTTATCTTTGGTAGATATCTGGTTACGTAAGTCTTCCAGATAAATGACTTTGACGACTTTTTCTAATGCTTCAATACTGCTTTCTAATCCACCTTTTTCGATAAACGCTCTTGAGCTATAGACAACCTTGACCGAAGCCGTTTCGCAAGCAGTGATCAAACCTTGCGGGCCAGCGGTGAAGTTAAGCATCGCTGGAACTCGACCGTAACATTGTAGGCTCATTAAGGTGACAAGATTTCCAACCGCGTTCGGAAGTAACACGCCAATACTTTCGCCCATTGATGTTTCTGAAGCAATTACTTTTCCAAGAATAAAACTGCGTGTGACTAGTTGTCGATAAGTAATCGGTTCACGATTTATATCTTCGGCAATCTGCATGCTGCCGCCATTCATTCGCATCGCATCGAGTAAGGCGACAAACAGAGAGCGATCGGTATCGATATTATTGAAAGCGACCACATCAAGCATCAAATCGGTCATTTGCTGAGTTGTACTTGGTTGGGTATCAGAAGGATCAGATTTGTCTGGTGAAACTATGCGGACGGGCTTATGGAATCTGATCGTAATTCTCGGTAGCCAGGAAAGCTTATAGCGACCTTTCATATAGGAATATTTAGAATGCTCAGCACCCGCAATTCCGATCGGAAGAACCATTGCTTCTGAATGAGCTGCGACCATTCCAGTTCCATCATAAACTTTCATTAAGGTTCCCGTTGTCGTAATTCGCCCCTCTGGAAAGATAACGGCTTTATTTTTCTGTTTTAAAAATTTGATCAGCGATTTTAAGGAATGTGGGTTAAGCGGATCGAGTACAAAAACTTCTGCAAATAAGAAAAAAGGTTTGAAATACCATTTTTTATGGATATAAGTATTGACTGCATAAGTGGCATCGTCAGGAAGAAACAGGTAAAGCAGCGCAACATCGAGAAGTGACGTGTGGTTGGCGACGATCAAAACTCGATCACCGGCAGTATGATAATTCTCGACACCTTCTACTTTCACTTTAAAAAGAAGGGTGAAAAGCCATCGTAAAGGCACTTTAATCAGATCCATTATCAATTACCCTTGATTGTGAACTTTTAGAGAGAAGCTGCGTTTAGTATCGGCTTTTCCAGGAGTATCTTTAAATCTTCACCAGGTTTTATAGCTTGATCTTTTTTTAAATCATTCCATTCAAGAATTTGTTTTACATGAATATCAAATCGTCTGGCAATTAACCAGAGTGAATCACCACTTTTAACGCGATATTTATTGTTTTTTAATTTAGGAATTTTAACGGTATTGACGGGTGCTGTGGATATTATGGATTCTGATACAGTGCCATCAGGAATAAGAAGGTTTTTCCCAATTCTAAGTTTGTCAGTTTCTAAATGATTGGTTTTCATCAACAGATTGATACTGATGTCGTATTTTCTGGCGATTGTCCAAAGTGATTCGCCCGATTTAATTTTATGGTTTCTCCATTTAACCCGATCCTCTTCAGGTAAGGCTGCAATGGCATACTCAAGCTGTTCAGCAGAATCTTTTGGGACAAGTATCTGGTGAGGACCTTCTGGCGCAGTTGCCCAACGTTTGAAGCCCGCGTTAAGAATACGTAATTTCTGATACTCAACATCAGCTAGTTCGGCGACTTTTTTAAGCTGGATTTGTCTTTTTAAATCAACGACTTTTAACATGGGTTGATTTGGTATAGTTAAAAGCTCAACGTCATAACTTGCTGGAGAATTGATCACTGTTTCCAGCGCGATCAATTTAGGAATATATTTTTCTGTTTCCGGTGGAAGAGCTAACGACCAGTAATCTGTCGGTTTACCGTGACGTTTATTTTTCTTAATTGCATTTGCAACCGTTGCGCCACCACTATTATAAGCCGCCAGTGTTAGTTGCCAGTCTTCAAAACGTTCGTGTAGTTGTTGTAGATAATTGAGTGCGGCGTTAGTAGACGCGATCAAATCTCGCCGACCGTCATACCACCAGTTCTGCTTTAAACCCAGATATTTACCTGTTGATGGCATGATCTGCCATAAGCCAGCTGCTTTCTGGGACGAAGTGACTTTGACTTGATAACCGCTTTCAATAATCGGCAATAAAGCTAGATACAGTGGCATATCGCGCTTATTCAACTCGTTAATAATGTGATGTATATATGGCGTTGCACGAGTACCCATTACATCAAAGAAGTGTTGATTTTTTCTGAGCTTTCTAAGCTGTTTTTGAACCCGTTTACGTGAAGCATCATCTGTTGACGTTGCCAGATTTTCGCTCTTGCGAATATGGTTCCAGAGATCATCAACCTCAAAAAACTGTTGTGGGAATGGGTTTACTACTTGAATCTCGCCTACTTCAGAATGGGGTTCAGTTTCGACATAAAACTCACTGTGCGAGTTTTGTTTTTGATCTTCGATAAGAGTCTGAGTGCCAGGGTCGGGAGCTTGTTTGGGTGTAAGACTTGAACACCCTGTTAAAAAAATCGCGGTTGTGAGCGCTGATATTGCAGCTGTAAACTTGCTGATCACGCTTTGGTTCCCAAAAACATGACGAGATCCTAAGGAGTTGTCCATATAAGGTCAAGTGATCAAACGATTTTTTCGATGTCAGCGTAACTGAACAGTCGATATAAGATTAGATTGTATTGTAAAATCAACGCATGACAACAAACGAAGTTGAGCCTCAAGAAACACAACTTAAGGAAACTAAAAGACAACGTTTACGAGAGTGGTTTAAAACTCAAGCGGGTGATGCTCTTTTCAATGTCGAAAAAAGTCAGCTTGAAGAAGAGCTTCCACTGCTGTTCGGATATCACATACTTCAGTTAGGCGCGTTAAGTGACTCACCATTACTAGAATCAAGTCGTATTTCACACCAGATTTTATTTGATCTTTATCCACAAGATATTATTCAGGATGGACACCTTGTTTGTAGATCTACTCATTTACCGATAGACGAAAATTGTGTTGATGTGGCCTTATTACCACATGTCCTTGAATATGAAAGTGATCCCCACGATATTTTGCGTGAAATAGAAAGAGTTTTGATCGGGGAAGGGCATTTGATCATTATCGGTTTTAATCCACTAAGTTTATGGGGGATCTGGCGTATATTGTTAGCATGGCGTGAAAAACCTCCCTGGAGTGGGCATTTCTATAGTGCGGCACGAGTTAAAGATTGGCTGGGGTTGCTGGGGTTTGAAGTTGTTAAAACCAAATATATGTTTTTTCGACCACCGGTCCAAACATCCTGGATAATGAAGCGACTCAGCTTCTTAGAAAAGTTGGGTAATTATCTCTTCCCCTGGTTTGGTGGCACTTATATGATCATTGGTAAAAAACGCCTGATACCAATAACGCCAACCAAAGTAGAATGGCGAATTCGTCGACGGCTTATTGCATCTGGTATTACAGAACCAACGGCGCGGACAACTAAAACACAAAGTAGATCAACATGAATGATACGGTTTCACTATTTACCGATGGCGCTTGCCGCGGAAACCCTGGTCCGGGCGGATGGGGTGCATTACTACGTTATGGCGATCATGAAAAACGTCTGTTTGGAGGCGAACATGATACAACCAATAACAGAATGGAATTGATGGCCGCGATTATGGGCCTGGAAAGTTTAAAAAGAGGTTGTACGGTGACGCTGACAACCGACTCTTCTTATGTCAAAGATGGGATCACTAAGTGGCTGGAAGGCTGGAAAAAACGCGGTTGGAAAACGGCCAATAAAAAGCCCGTTAAAAATCAGGATCTATGGCAGCGTCTGGAAAAAGCAGCCAACGAGCATGAAGTCGACTGGAAATGGGTAAAGGGACATTCTGGACATGTCGAAAATGACATTGCTGATCAATTAGCCAATGACGGTATCGATGAACTATTAGGTAACAGCTAACATGAGACAAATCGTACTCGATACAGAAACAACTGGGCTTTCAACTTCTGATGGTCACCGAATCATAGAAATTGGTTGCGTCGAAATGGTTAATCGAAAATTAACCAACAAGCACTTCCATCATTATATTTGTCCAGAGCGTGATGTTGATGAAGGTGCGTTGGAAGTTCACGGAATCACTAACGAATTTCTGATGGACAAACCCAAATTTGCCGACATAGTTCATGAGTTTATCGAATTTGTAATCGATGCAGAATTGATCATCCACAACGCGCCATTTGACATAGGTTTTCTAGACTATGAACTCTCCTTGTTAGAAGCCGATCAAAAAAATATGAAACAGCATTGCAAGGTGTTGGACACTCTGGTTCTCGCACGTGAAATGCATCCCGGACAAAAGAATAATCTCGATGCACTGTGCAAACGCTATGAAGTGAATAATTCGCAACGTGAATTACATGGCGCATTACTAGATGCTGAAATTCTCGCCGATGTGTATTTGCTGATGACTGGCGGACAAGGCGATCTTTTATTCTCAAATGATGAACAGACACAACAAGATCAAAAAGCGAAGAGTAAAAGAAAGACAAAACAAAGACCTCCTTTGACCGTAGTACATCCTCATGAAGATGAGTTGGCCATGCATCTTGAGCAGCTTGAAAAACTCGACCAGATATCGGGTGGAGAATGCTTGTGGAAAAAGTTGTAATTTAATTAACTCGCATCGTTACAACTATATTTGCTTTTAAAGAGAGTCTTTTGGATTGGTTTTAATTACCTACGAAACAATCTACTTCAAAGCTGATCGATCAACCTTGCATATTCTTCGGGTTTGAAACCAACAATGATCTCATCGGCAGTCACTAAAACGGGACGCTTAATCAGGGCAGGGTGTTTTACCATTAGAGCACAGGCTTTTTCTGCATCAAGATCTGCTTGATCAGATTCATCTAATTTACGCCAGGTTGTTCCGCGCTTGTTTAAAAGCACTTCCCAACCTAGCGCATCTATCCAGATCTCTAACTGTTCGGTTTCTAAACCATCTTTACGAAAGTCGTGAAACTGAAATGCGACCATTTGATCAGAAAGCCACTTCTTGGCTTTTTTGATCGTGTCACAGTTACTTATTCCGTAAAGAATCATTATGGTTTCAAATTCCCGACTTAAATATCTCTAAGGAGTGCGTTGATTCCAACTTTACCCAAGGTTTTTTCATCAACCTTTTTCACAATCACAGCACAATAAAGACTGTATTTGCCATCGCTTGAAGGTAAATTACCAGAAACAACAACCGATCCTGGTGGGATATAACCATAAGTAACTTCACCCGTAGCGCGATCATAAATACGTGTACTTTGGCCGATATAAACACCCATCGAAATAACCGATCCACGGCCAACAACAACGCCTTCGACTACTTCTGATCGAGCACCTATGAAGCAATTATCTTCAATGATTGTTGGACCAGCTTGTAGTGGCTCAAGTACACCACCAATACCAACACCACCTGAAAGATGCACGTTTTTGCCGATTTGAGCGCAGGACCCGACCGTAACCCAGGTATCAACCATTGTACCGCTATCAACATAGGCACCGATATTTACGAAACTAGGCATAAGAACGGTATTCGGAGCAATGTAACTACCACGACGTGCTGTTGCGGCTGGGACTACACGTATGCCACTATTTTTAAAATCTTCTTCACTATAGTCAGCAAATTTACCTGGGACTTTGTCGTAAAATTTGGTGTAGTTTTCTGAGATGACTTCATTATCATTTACACGGAAAGACAACAGCACCGCTTTTTTAAGCCACTGGTTAACTGTCCAACCATCACCGTTTTTTTCAGCAACGCGGTATGTGCCAGCATCTAAGCCACTAATGCATTCTTCAATTGCTTGTTTTAATTCTGCACTGGCGTTGGCCGGTGTAATATCAGAAATAGTCTCAAAGCTGTCTTCGATAATTTTTTCCAGTTGTTCCATTATTTTTCTCTTAAATTGTTGATGATATGATAAATTCTTTAATTCTTTCAGCCGCTTCAATTGTTTGATCAAGCGTGGCTACCAGCGCTATTCTCACTCTGTTTTCACCAGGATTTAACCTATTTGAGTCCCTGGCCAAAAAGCTACCGGGCAAGACTGTCACATTTTGCGACTTCATTAGCTCACTTGCAAATGTTACATCATTCATTGGTACTTCAGGCCACAAGTAGAAACTAGCTTCTGGTTTCTCAACATTCAATACGGGCGATAGAATATCCAGAACAGCATCGAATTTTTCACGATATTGTTCGCGGTTTTCAAAGACATGTTTTTCGTCTTGCCATGCAGCAATACTTGCATATTGAGTTGGTAATGGCATCGCACAGCCATGGTAAGTCCGATACAACAAAAAGTTTTTGATCAGATCTTTATCACCGGCAACAAAGCCAGATCGTAATCCGGGTACATTTGATCGTTTTGACAAGCTATGAAATACAAGACAGTTTTTATAATCATGTCGATTTGATCTGGCCGCCGCTTCAAGCAATCCAATTGGTGGGTTGTCTTCGTCAAAATAAATTTCGGAATAACACTCATCTGACGCAATGACAAAATTATATTGATCAGAAAGAGCAAGTAATTTGATCAAATCTTGCTCAGGCAGCACCGCACCTGTCGGGTTGCCGGGTGAGCAAATATAAACAAGCTGACATTGTTCCCATGTTTCTGCTGAAACGCTATCAAAATCAGGTAGATAGTCTGTCTCTTGCGTGCAGTTCAGGTAATAAGGTTCCGCACCTGCGAGAATGGCTGCTCCCTCATAAATTTGATAAAAAGGGTTTGGAGAAAGGATCAGCGGACTTTTTTCAGTTGTATCAACGACACATTGCGCAATTGCGAATAACGCCTCACGTGTTCCATTGACCGGCAAAACGTGATCAATTCCTAAAGAGTCTGATGGTAATTTGAAACGGTTGATTAACCAGTCTTTAATCGTAGTACGTAGTAGATCATGACCGCGCGTGGTTGGGTATGCAGCCATTGAGTCGATCTTATTGATCAACTCTTTTTTGATGAAGCCGGGAGTTGTGTGTTTTGGTTCACCAATCGACATATCAATTAGTGTTTTGTCAGAGACTGATTGAAATTCTGATTTGATTTTTGCTAGACGTTCAAACGGATAGGGATGTAATTGTGAGATTCTTGGCGTCATTCAAGGCTAAGCAAGTTATACAAACGCGCATTATAGCCAGCATGCTATATAGATGACCAGACATATGAAATGTTTTAAGTTTCGAGGAACAGGCAGATACAGAAGGGTTCAGGTATGGAAATGAACTACTTACTGCTCGATAAGCTTGAAATATTTCGGTTCGTCGTCGCTGATCATTTCTATGGATCCTGTGAACGAATGACTTTCCCCTGGTTGTAAGGAGATCATTTTTACCTGGTTGTCAAAACCAAGTGCTATTGCTATTCGGCCTTTGCCGACTTCCACACCCAGCTTGTTGAAAAAGATAAGCAGGCTAGCTGGTCTCATAACATCTTCAGTGTTGTTTCTAACCACCGCTAAATACTCGTAACGCTTTTGGCCGTTATGTTGAGTTTCTGTAAAAACAACACTTTTCAACATCTGGTTTTCTATTTTAAAAGGATCATCAAATTTGATCGGAATTAAGCCCGGGATACGACCCTGGACTAAATTATCATTCTCTAACCGCAAATCTTGACTGTCGTTCATTAAAGCTTCTATTCGAAGATTAGCCTGATTCAGATCATTTTCGAGAATTCTGTTTTCGTTCGAGACACGCTTTAATGAAGCAACAGAAAGTGCCACTCCACAAATAAGAATGAGTGATATTAGTGCTGCAACATTTCGAGTTCGAATTTGTTTCTTTTCAAGCTTTCGATAAGCTCTGGTACGTTTTTCCCGATTTCTGTTTATTGGTGTGACTTTTTGCTCATCAACAAGGTGCTCTTTTTTATCCACTTCAATTGAATTCATCTTAAAGCCTTTACCTTTATTTGGGACAGGGAATTGTACCTCTGACGACCGTAAATATCAGCGAAAGATTATACGTATTTTTGAATATATAGAAGAAATACTTATTAGTTTAATTAACAATTATTTAGAATTGAAAATATGGAGTGTTTCTAGTGGATAAATCTGGCTTTAGTTGACATAGGATATTCACAAATATAAGGAACAGAATTGACGTTTGAAGAACAGCTTATTAAGCCACGTCAAAAAGGCGTCTCACCAACATTGTGACAAAAGTCCAGCTATGCTTTTTTAGTTTCTATTTTGGCTTCTTGTATTTCAAGAGACGCACCAACTTTGAAAGTTGATGCCTGAGATTTTCCTGCGATTACAAAGGCGATTAATATCAAGATACCACCGATCCATTTTGAGATTGCCATGTATTATCCTCCGACAAACTAAATTGTTACTGTCCATGTGTATGCACGCATCATGCGGCATTAAGTTTTATATCGGTTGATTTACAATTTTCTTGACAGGTATTTTTTCCATTAAAAGTCTCGAAATTTCATCGGCAGAAACGGGGTGACTGATGAGGTACCCCTGAATTAATCCACAACCCTTATCTTTGAGGAAGTCTACCTGTGCTTGTAACTCAACACCCTCTGCCGTTACTGGTAGGTCAAGACTATGCGCCATTGCCAGGATGGCAGTGATAATAGGTGCTTGGGTTGTATTAGAAGTGATTTTCTGTACGAAGCTTCTATCAACTTTAATTTTATCAATAGGTAATTTGTTAAGGTAACTTAAGGAAGAATAGCCCGTACCAAAATCATCCATTGCTATTCGAACGCCCAATGATTTGATCGCGGTTAAAGTCTCGATCACAATCTCTTCAGAGTTACTGATTGTCGTTTCAGTTAACTCTATTTCAAGAGCCTCAGCAGGTAAGTCATTCGAAATTAAGGTCTCGCTAATAACTTCTTTTAAGTCGTGCCTGTGTAACTGCGATGCAGAGGCATTTACCGATACACAGAGATCAGTATGTCCTGCTTGTCGCCAGATTCTTACTTGCTTGCAGGCCTCTTTAAGCACCCACTCACCGATTGGGACGATCAACTCAGATTGTTCAGCTATAGGTATGAATCGAATGGGACTGATTAATCCTTTTGTGGGATGCCGCCAACGAATTAATGCTTCTACGCTAACAATTTCACCATTATTTAAATCAACTTGCGGTTGATAGAAAAGGACAAACTCATTATTAGCAAGTGCTTGACGCAGTTCGTTTTGTAAATTTAAACGTTCAAACGCCGCTATGTTCATTGACTCTTGATAATAACTATAGACGTTTTTACCTTTTTCTTTTGCATGATACATCGCCATATCAGCATTTTTGATTAGTGTTTCAGCATCATGGCCATCCTTCGGGTAAGTTGTTATGCCGATACTCGCACTGACGTGCAGATGTCTATTTTCAATATGGAATGGGACCGAAATTGATTTAAGTACTCGGTTTGCCACGGTTGCCGCTTCATAAGGGTTACTTATATTTGGGAGAAAAATAATAAATTCATCGCCACCCAGTCGAGCAACCGTTTCCGTTTCTGATCGGGATATTTCTGGATGTCCCAGGTAATCTTCTCCTCTCAAACAATCAGATAGCCTTGTTGAAAGCTCTCTAAGAACGGCATCGCCAGCTTGATGACCCAGTGTGTCATTAATAACCTTGAAATCATCCAGATCGAGATACATTAAGGCAAGTGATTGATCTCGACGTTTTGCATGCGCTAATGCATGGCCTAAATATTCTCCGAACATTAATCTATTTGGTAGTCTAGTCAAACTATCGTGGTATGCAAAATAACGTATTTGTTCGTTAGACTGGCGTAAATTAAGACTCATCTCCTTCAAGGATGTTGACAGTTCGCCTAGTTCATCTTTGTTATTGATGTCTAGTTGGAATCCGAGATTTCCTCTGCCTATTTCCTGTGCGGCAGAGCCTAATTTTTGTAATGGTTTGATCAAAAGGTATTTAATCGAAAGAAAACTCAAAACTATAAAGAGAAAAACGCTGAGACATACAATACCTGCCATACGTTTAAAATAACTATTGCTGTCAGAAATAATTTGCTGATCGCTAAGCAGGCTGAACATGTATAAGTTTGGATCAACTTTATGACCTTGGATATAGGTCTTAAATCCTTCAAATTGTATTTCTTGTGCTACTAAACCATCTTCTTGTTTTATCAGGTTTTTGACATTGGGTAATGGCAATTCTGTCGACAGATCCAGATCAAAGGTGTCACGAATACGATTTCCATTCTTATCAACAAAGAATATCGTTCCGTACTTTTCTATGAATGCTTTTTCTATCGCAGTATCTATAGCAGGCATGGATAAAACGATATCCAGATAACCGAATAAAGATCCATTTAATCTCTCATCGTGATCTCCATTAAAAAGTTTTACAGTGTGAACGTAGAAGGGTTGTGAACCCGAGTATACGAAGGATGAAGTGGAGGATTTATCATCAGAGCTCAAGCTTCTAGAATTATTTATTTTTGTAGAAAAGATGGATCCCTGTGGCAGGTTCAAAATTGAGTCGCCGGAAATATCGCGTAATCTTATCGTTACTATTTCCGGATAAAACTGTAGATAGTACGAAAACCGATCTGAAATGCGTGGCATCAGGTGATTATATTTTTCATAAATATTAGTACTTTGAATGAATTTGTTAAGCGAAGTAGACTCAGCCAATAGACTAGCTACGCTTTCTGTTTCTTCAATTCGTAACTTTAAGATTTTAGAGGTTTCTTCGGTAAGTAGCTCAAGAATTTCTAAACTACTATGTCGGTTATTTGTGGTTATTTCAGAATAGGTGATCCAACCAACGAGCAACAGCGGGATGATTGCCAAGGGTGAAAGTATAAATAGAATTTTAGCTTGCAGTTTCAATCTTTATCCCTTTGGTATACCTATGTGAATAACCATGTATTTTATTATTATATTCATACATAACGTAGTAACGTTGTTATATGTAAATTAATGCAAAATTTAAGCCAGTCTATAGAAGAAAATTGTATAGAAACACCTGCTTAGGAAGGCTAGTTAATAATTTTCAAATATACGAGTAATATGTCTACATACTGAAGAATGTGCAATCCACTACTTGCTGAACAGGTTCAGGATAATATTTAAACATTATTCTTAAGTAAGCAATATTTATGAGTGTCAATTAATGTGTAATTATCCATTTAAAATCAATTGGTAACGACATGAATTTCATCGTTACTGGAATAAAGTTTCTATGATTAATCTAAAGCCTGTCGGGTATGTTAAGACCAACGTCCAAGATCAACAAGTTGCAAAATGTCGAGCAGATATCATTTCTGAGATTATTATTGAGTCAGAATGGAGCGAATCTTTACTTAATATAGAACAATATTCGCATATTTTTGTTTTGTTCTGGCTGCATAAGACAGAATCAGAAACCGTAGAACAACAAATCTTCCCCAGAGGTGACAAAAATTTGCCACTGACTGGAATCTTTGCAACGCGTAGCCGGAACAGGCCTAATCCGATTGGTATGGCGGTTGTTGAATTATTAAAGCGAAAAGGAAATAGTCTTACCGTAAAAAGACTAGATGCTTTCGATGGCACACCAATTCTGGATATTAAGCCTTACGATGACTATGATGTTTTTGAAAATGTTGATGTTCCTGCATGGTGGGCAAAACGGTGCAGAAAATAAGAGTTAGCCCAAACTATGGCAAGTCATAAAAATCCCAGAATCGATCCTGTTCTCCTCAAAGATCCATTTCACTGCCTCTCATTAGGCTTTGGAACAGGTCTTGCATCAACAGCACCAGGAACCTTTGGAACGTTGATCGGAATTCCACTATTTCTGCTTATGAAACCATTATCAATAGAAGTTTATTGTTTGGTTTCATTGATATTGTTTATATTTGGGATCTGGCTTTGTGAGCGAACTGCCAACAAACTAGAAGTTCATGATCATCCAGGAATCGTCTGGGATGAAGTGGTTGGCTATGCTGTGACCATGATTATTGCCCCAAATGGTTGGATGTGGGTTTTGATCGGTTTTATTTTGTTTCGAATATTTGATGTCTGGAAACCATGGCCGATAAGGCTTATTGATCAAAAAGTCACAGGTGGTTTGGGAATAATGTTAGACGATTTGATCGCTGGAATATTTGCACTGATCAGTATGCAAATATTAGTTGTTTTAATGTAATTATTAAACGGTAAATGTGAGGGATGGTCATTTCGATGAAATTGGTTTTTTTAGAACATATGAAGAGATTGCGAAAGCGTTTATCTGCTACATTAAATATGTTTTTTTTATTCGCCTTTATTGTTGGCTTTTTGCTTGTCCCGACGCCTATTTATGCGGATGTTTACAAATATACCGACAAAAATGGGCATGTTTACTTGACGGATCGTCCAAACCATAAAGGTTATAAGCTACTCGTTAAAACCTGGAAAGGGTGGAAAGAGAAAAAGTATAGTGGCACATCTCTCGTCAAACGACAGAAAAAATTTGGTCAAATGATCAAAACAGCCGCTCAAAAAAACAAGATTCCAAATGCGCTAGTGCACGCGGTTATCACCGCAGAGTCTGCATACAATCCAAAAGCCATTTCTAAAGCTGGAGCGGTTGGGATGATGCAGTTAATGCCAGCAACTGCTGAACGATACGGTGTCAAGAATAGTAAAGATCCTGAATCTAATATTGCTGGCGGAACGCGCTATCTTCGCGATCTGCTAAAAATGTTTGATAACGATACTCAACTGGCACTTGCTGCCTATAACGCCGGTGAAGGTGCGGTTGCAAAATACGGTAATGAAATACCGCCTTACAAAGAAACACAACATTACGTGAAAAAAGTTTTGAAATACTATAAAGAATACAGCAGAACTTTATGATTTATTGTTGATTTTTAGTTTTTAATTGGTTAAGAGAGTTTTTTGTTTCTGGCCAAAGTGCGACCTTTTTGAGTAAGCGCTGGACGTATTTTTTTTCTTTTCTTGTTATTTTTATCGAGACTATTACTGTCACTTAGTTCGATCATTTTGATCGCAAGGTTTGTGATCAATTTCAAGGCAACAAAGTTAACACCAGCATTGCTAACAATTGCAAGTATAAAATCTCCGTTTTTTTTGTTGTGACTTTTACGAAAGTAAAAATTTTTCTTTTCAAACTTCAGGATAAAGTCACAACAGTTTTGGGTATTATCTGCAATTACGTCATACATCATTAGTATCCGCAGTGGTAATTTTGCTAATGATGTTTCATCAGCGTAGTCGGGAACTTGTTGAAAATGTACCTTTCCTTCGCAATCAAACAATAATAAGCCTTCAACATTGGGCGTATCTAAAATGGAGTCAATATACTTCTGAAAACTCATGAGCTCGCCGTTTTATACTTGGCTAGAAACTGATCAGGTTTTGTATCTTGATCAAAAATGATACCCACTGTTTCCTTAACTCCAGGTAGGCAAACTGCAGTGAGTTCATCACAGACTATATGTATTTCGTCAGGTCTTTCCAGGCCAAATGTTTCACCAATCAATCCCGATATTTCATTGAAATAGATCAAAACTTCACCAAGTTTTTCAGCGGCAGGATCAGAAGATACGCTTTGTGTTTCATCATTTCTGATCGCAACCCAACCCTTAATATCTGGGTGATCCAGAACCGGATTTTCCAGGTTGCTATTTGATTTATCGTCCGCCATAGAAAAATACTAAACGTTATTCGTCTGTAACACACCCTTCAGAGGCGGTTTTGACGGTTTTTATATATTTATAGAGTGTTCCACGCGTTGCTTTATATGGAGGTTGTTGCCAATTTGAGCGTCTTTCTTCTAATGTTTTTTCAGTGACATCAACATCAATACGATTGGTTTCTGCATTGATCGTAATTATGTCTCCTTCTTCAACCAATGCAATAGGACCACCAACCTGAGCTTCAGGCACAATGTGACCAACGATAAAACCATGAGAACCACCCGAAAAACGACCATCTGTCAAAAGTGCAACATCCGATCCTAAACCAGCGCCCATGATTGCAGATGTTGGAGTCAACATTTCGGGCATTCCCGGCCCGCCTTGTGGGCCTTCATAACGAATGATCACAACATCGCCTTTTTCGATCTTATTTTGTTCAAGTGCCGCCAGCATATCTTCCTCAGAATCATAGACTTTTGCAGGACCACTAAAATGTAACCCTTCTTTACCAGTGATTTTTGCTACAGAACCTTCAGGTGCGAGACTACCTTTGAGTATACGAATATGGCCGGACTCTTTTATTGGATCATCTAATGTGCGGATAATATCTTGTCCTGCTTTCAGCGCTGGTAGATCCTTTAAATTTTCAGCAATAGTTTTACCCGTTACTGTCATACAATCACCATTGATCAAGCCTTCTTCCAGCAAAAATTTCATTACCGCAGGAATTCCACCAATATCATGTACGTCTTCCATCACATATTTTCCACTCGGCTTTAAATCAGCCAGAAATGGAACTCGATCACTAACACTCTGGAAATCGTCAATCGTCAATTCAACATCGACGGAACGCGCCATTGCGATCAAATGCAACACAGCATTAGTTGATCCGCCCAGAACAATAAGCAAAATCATTGCATTTTCAAACGCTTCGCGCGTCATAATGTCACGCGGTTTGATGTCTTGTTCCAATAAAATACGAATCGCTTCACCCGCGCGCATACATTCTTCTAACTTACCAGGATCTTCTGCCGGCATGGATGAGCTATAAGGTAATGACATGCCCATTGCTTCGATTGCTGAAGCCATGGTGTTAGCCGTGTACATACCGCCACAGGCACCAGCACCAGGACAAGATTTCCGAACAATTTCCTGACGGGTGTCTTCGTCAATAGAACCGCTGATAAATTGGCCGTAGCTCTGGAAAGCCGATACCACATCTAAGGTCTCATTATTACAATGACCGGGTTTGATTGTGCCGCCATAAACCATTAATGATGGTCGGTTTAAGCGTCCCATTGCGATCAAAACACCCGGCATGTTTTTATCACAGCCAGGTATCGAAATATTAGCGTCATACCACTGGGCACTCATTACAGTTTCAATAGAATCTGCAATCAAATCACGTGATTGCAATGAATAGCTCATACCATCTGTACCCATAGAGATGCCATCGCTGACACCAACAGTATTGAAACGCATTCCAACCAGGCCAGCTGTGATAACGCCTTCTTTCACTTTTTCTGAAAGATCCAGCAGATGCATATTACAAGGATTACCTTCATACCAGACACTGGAAATACCGACTTGAGCCTTTTCCATATCTTTTTCGGTAAGCCCGGTTGCATAAAGCATGGCTTGTGATGCACCTTGGGATTTTGGTTGCGTGATACGTGAACTGTATTTGTTTTTTTGGGTCATAATAGATTCGCGATTATTGTTGTCGATTAAGATCGTTATTTACTAGCTATAAATTTAGTTATATCAAAAACGGCAGGATACTATAAGCCTGTTGAAATTTCAGTTTTTAGAATAGAATTCTGCACCTATGCACAACACACTCGCGCTATTACAAACAACTGACTTCCCTCAAATATCACGTCTTGAGCTAGAAACACTTCAGGTTAACCTCGGTTACCTCTGTAATTTGAGTTGCCTGCACTGCCATGTGAATGCAGGTCCAAAGCGTAAAGAAATCATGGATCGAGAAACTATCGATCAAATTGTTAAATTCATACAGTCTGAAAAGATCAAAACGTTAGACTTGACCGGTGGCGCACCTGAAATGAATCCGCATTTTCGAGATCTGGTTATTGCTGCCAGATCAGAAGGATGCAAAGTGATTGATCGCTGTAACCTCACCATTCTTCAACAAGAAGGTTTTGAAACGACGGCAGAATTCCTTGCTGAGAATCAGGTTGAAATTGTCGCTTCTCTACCTTGTTATCTGGAAGATAACGTCGATAAACAACGTGGTGATGGTGTATTTATTGAAAGTATTAAATCACTACAGAAACTAAATAGTCTTGGATACGGTAAGTTAGAGAATCCTGAATTAGTCTTAAACCTTGTCTACAATCCTCAAGGTATTTCACTTCCACCAGCTCAAAAAGAATTAGAGATCGCCTACAAGCAACACCTTAAACAAGATTACGGTATCAACTTTAATAGTCTTTTTACGATCACCAATATGCCGATCAAACGTTTCGGTAGCACTTTGGTCAGCAAAGGACAGTTTGAACCCTATATGCAAACGCTCCGTGAGAATTACCAACAGGAAAATCTTGACTCTTTAATGTGTAAGACAATTATAAGTGTTGACTGGCAAGGCTATACATATGACTGTGATTTTAATCAAATGCTGGGTTTGCCGACACCGTCAGGCCGAAAGCATATCAGCGAATTAAATAAACAGTCATTAACGGATAATCCCATTTCCGTTCTTGATCATTGTTACGGTTGTACAGCCGGGCAGGGCAGTAGTTGCGGCGGAGCTTTAGATTAAGAATTAACGTTAGAATAATTAAAGAAAAAATAGAACAAAGGAAAGAAAAATGGATAAAGAAGCAAGCGTATTAGAACGATATTCAGAAGGGGCAAAAGAGCAACAACCAGAATTATGTTGCCCAGTCGATTATGACGCAAGTTTATTAAAATTATTGCCAGAAGAAATCATCGAAAAAGATTACGGCTGTGGCGATCCATCGCGCTATGTAAGAGAAGGGGATACCGTTCTGGATCTCGGTTCTGGCTCAGGAAAAATTTGTTATATGGCCGCACAACTTGTCGGCGAAAAAGGCAAAGTCATCGGCGTCGATATGAATGACGACATGCTTGGTTTAGCAAAAAAATATCAAAACGAAATGGCTGGAAAAATAGGAACAGATCGTGTTGAGTTTGTAAAAGGTCAGATACAAGATCTGGCTGTCGATCTTGAAGCAATGGATCAATATCTGGCTAAAAATCCAGTTAAAGATTTTATGGCAGCCAGCGAACTTCGTGTATGGCAAGAGCAACAGAAAAAAAATGATCCTTTGATCAAAAATAATACGATTGATCTGGTTGTTTCAAATTGCGTTCTAAATTTAGTCCACGATAGTGAAAAACAACAATTGATCGAAGAAATTTTCCGCGTCACAAAACCAGGCGGTCGAGTAGCTATTTCAGATATCGTCAGTGATGAAGACAGCTCAGAACAAATGAAAAATGATCCGGAACTGTGGAGTGGTTGTATTTCAGGCGCGTTGGCTGAGGATGATTTCTTGCAAGCTTTTGTAGATGCCGGTTTTGTGGCTGTCAGTTTGGATAAATGGGGCGATGAACCTTGGCAGGTTGTAGAAGGTATCGAATTCCGCACAGTAACTATTACCGCATCAAAACCAGAAGCAGTGGACTGTTTAGATTATGGCCACGCGGTTATTTATAAAGGTCCATTTAAAGAAGTTTATGACGACGAAGGTCATGTTTATCCAAGAGGAAAACGGATCGCGGTTTGCGAACGTAGTTTTGATCTATTAACCGGAGGTTTTTACGGCGATCAATTTATCGGTATTACTCCAACCGTAAAAACAGAACCACGAAATTGGTGTCATCCTGCTGGAACATTACGAATGCCAGCTGAAACAAAAGGTGGATCGCATAGTGGTGGAGTTAGTGAGGCTTCTTGTTGTTGATGATTAATTTTGGTTGTAACAAATGAACGAGACTTTTTTCATGGTGTTTTGGATTCTCGCCGGTTTATTGATAGCCTTTTCTAGTATTTCATTTTTTTTCGTAAAAAAGCCTGGATTAACTATTGACCAGTTAATGGAACGTAATACTGGTTATTGGTACAAAAATCTTGATCGATGTGTTCCGGAAAAATGGGTGGCTCCTATATATTATTCAGGCTTATTAGGTGTGGTTTTATTTGTTATTAACACTATATATATCGTGTTTACTGATGTTAGTTAATACACAAAAGAAATGGTTTAAGATTTGCACTAATAACATATTGCTAGAATTGTTCGTCCCAGAGCCTTTTAAGCGTGAGGCATCAAATAAATGATCTTAGAAGGCCCAGAACTAACAATTATCGTTCCAATGCTAAACGAAGCTGCGCGAATCGAACATGCGTTGCAACGATTACAATCTTTACGAAAACGCGGTGTCGAAATTATTGTTGTCGATGGCGGCAGTGTTGATGAAAGTGTTGCGATTGCAGAACCTTATGTTGATCTTCTTATCGAATCAGGGGAAGGCATACAACATAATCGAGCTAAGCAAATGAATGCCGGTGCTTTTCATGCGACTGGTAGAATTTTATTGTTTTTACACGCAGACACTCAACTTCCAGATCAGGCGTATAAATTGATCCTGCAAGCAATGGAATTGCCACATGTTTGGGGGAGGTTTGATGTGAAACTTTCTGGTGAAAACTTTATGTTTCGGATAATAGAAACGATGATGAATTTACGTTCTGGATTGACGGGAGTTGCGACTGGTGACCAAGGTATTTTTGTTATGCGACACATCTTTGAAGAAATTAAAGGATTTCGTGATTATCCGATTATGGAAGATATTGATATCAGTAAACGACTCAGAAAAAAAGCTTATCCGGTCTGTCTTAAGCAGAAAGCAATTACTTCCAGTCGTCGCTGGGAAAAGAATGGCATATTTAAAACCATCGGACTGATGTGGTGGTTGCGGTTTCTTTATTTTATTGGTGCTCATCCGCGCGTGCTGGTTCAGCAATATTATAAAAAAGAACCGATCTGATATTATGGATGCTGCGTATCGTTTAGGTGCTTTTTTAATTGTTCTGACAATTATGATTGTCTGGGAGATTAAACGCCCCAGACGTAAGAATGATCAAAAAAGAAAAACACGTTGGCCGGTTAATTTTGGTTTGATGATATTAGGTGCAGTATTGGTACGAATTACGGTCGGCGGCATTGTCTATCAGTCTGCCGTTATAGCCGCTGAAAAAAATATTGGTTTGTTAAACTGGTTCGATTTCCAAAATCTTATTTCTGTCATTCTTACACTGATCATTCTTGATCTGATTATTTATGGGCAGCATGTCGCTTCGCATAAAATCCCGATGATCTGGAAGTTACATCAAGTTCATCATACCGATCTCGTTTATGATACTTCAACAGGAATTCGCTTCCATCCGATTGAGATTTTCTTTTCACTTTTGATCAAGGTAATCGCTGTTTTTATAATCGGTGCAACACCCGTCGCGGTAATAATATTTGAAGTTGTTTTAAACACCTGTGCTGTTTTCAATCATGGCAATGTAAAGCTTCCACTTTCTTTAGATAAACAATTGAGGAAAATATTAGTGACACCAGACATGCACCGAGTTCACCATTCAATTCATCGAGATGAAACCGACAGTAATTATGGTTTTTCGATTTCAATATGGGACAGACTTTTCGGAACCTATATTGATCAACCACGAGATGGTCATGAAGAGATGACAATAGGTCTGGATTATTTCAGAGAGCCTGAAGATGAAAAATTTCAAAACGTATTAATGTTACCTTTCAAAAAATAACCAGATCAAAAAAGCAAAAGATCAATATGAAGTTTCCAAATGCCAAAATATTGATCTTTTGCAAAGCACCGATTCCCGGCGAAGTTAAAACCAGACTCACGCCTCACTTAACATCTGATCAAGCTGCTGAACTTTATAAGCAACTAGCTAATGAAACAATAAACCTGGTGATCCAAAGCAAACTTTGCAATGTTGAGCTTTGGTGTAGTCCAGACACTAAACATTCTTTTTTAAAAAGTTTTGAGCTAGATCTAAAACAACAACAAGGAAATGATCTTGGTGAGCGTATGAGTAATGCTTTTTCTGCCTCACTTGAAAGCTTTTCTTCTGTCGTTTTGATTGGAACGGATAGTCCTTCGATGACGATTGATCTTCTTGATCGCACTCTAAGTGAATTAGAAAACAAAAGTGATGTTGTAATCGCTCCTGCGGAAGATGGAGGTTACACCTTAATTGGAATGAACAATCATTACGGATCTATTTTTGAAAATGTATTGTGGGGATCCGAACGCGTTTTTGATCAGACTATAGAAAAAATTAACGCGTTAAATTTAAACTTGCATTTACTACCAATGCAATGGGATTTAGATCGACCCGATGATTTAAAGCGTTACCTTGACAGTAAGAATAATAAGTCTTAACCTCCACGCACCATGAATACCGCTCGCACAGAAACTAAAACTATCAAGCCAGGACTGGCTAAACTAAAACTCTGGCTCTGCTTACCTGTCTGTTGCGGTCTTTTTATTTCTCTTTAAAAGAAAACATTTTTTAAATAAATAACCGCGGAACCTGTCGCGATTATTTAAAATTCTCAACACAGTTCCACGGCATACAAAGGAACGACTGTGAAAAACCCTGAAATTGAAAAAAACACCGATGTCGTCATTGGACTTATTTTTGTATTGATCGGAGCAATCTGTTTTTCTGCAAAAGCGATCTTTATTAAACTCGCTTATGCTTATGGAGCTCATGTTGATGCCTTGTCGTTAATTATGCTACGCATGGTTATTGCATTACCTTTTTTCCTTCTTGTTGCGTTTATTAATCAGCAATCTTCCGAACAAACTTCGATTTCGATGAAGGAATGGATCGCTATTATTTTCCTTGGAATTATTGGTTACTACCTAGCTAGTTTGTTTGACTTTATGGGGCTTGAATTAATCTCTGCTGGACTTGAAAGGATAATATTATTTCTTTATCCAACTTTTGTCGTTTTACTTTCGGCTGTATTTTTAAAACGGAAAATAAATCGGCTGGAAATCTTTGCGTTATTGCTAAGCTATGCAGGGATTACTTTTGTTGTTATTGATCAAATTGAAGAAAATTCTGAAGGTATGATCAGAGGCATTATTTATATAGTTATTAGTGCGTTTACTTTTGCAATCTTTTTAATGGGAAGTGGCGAAATGACGAAGAGAATTGGAGCTACTCGTTTTACTGCTTACGCAATGTCTATCTCCTGTTTTGTTACAATAATGCATTATTGTTTTAGTTATGGGTTTTCTGCGCCTGAGTTTGAAATTGATGTATATTATCTGGCATTTTTAATAGCTATCATTTCTACTGTTATTCCGGCTTTTTTAATGAATGCGGGAATACGCCGAGTAGGTGCAAGCAAAGCTTCGATCATTAGTTCAATAGGTCCGATAAGCACATTGTTTATGGCTTATGTTTTTCTGGGAGAACAGATCACTTTTATTCAGATGGTGGGTACTGTTTTAGTAATTCTGGGTGTTTGTTTTGTCAGCCGATCAAAAACAAATTCTTAAGAATAAATTGACGAACCGAATTATCAAACCAACTCTTGTATAGAGACAAGTCTTTGATCGTTAGCTTCACAAACAAGAACATTTTCATTTTGATACCAGTCACCCAAAACGGTTCTTGTCGCTTCAGCACCTGCAAGGTTAAAGTAATGAATGGCAGGACGATGTGTATGTCCGTGTATCAAAAAGTTAACCTCATGTGTTTTCATATAGAGTTCAACGGTTTTTTGTTCAACATCCATAATCACAGGTATTTTATTTTTTAATGCTTCCTTACTTTCAAGGCGCATATTTTTAGCAATAGCTAACCTTTCTTCAAAGGATTTTTCTGAAAATGTTTTTTGCCATTCCGGTGTACGAACCATGCTTCGAAACTTTAAATAATCAACATCTTTCGTACACAGAAGATCGCCGTGCATTAATAATGTTTTTTCTCCGAAGAGATCAATAATATAAGGATCAGGTATAAGCGTCGCACCAGTAATGTTTTCAAACTCATGACTCATTAAAAAATCACGATTGCCTGCCATTACATATAATTTTGTTTGTGCATCTTCGAGCGAAGATAAGGCTTTAAGAATATCTGGATTAGGTGGTGTTAAATCGTCGTCACCAATCCAATATTCAAAAAAATCTCCAAGAATATACAAGGTGTCAACATGTCGAGCGGGCCCTTTGATAAACTGGAAAAACAATTCCAGTTTATCAGGGCGCTCGTTACTTAAATGTAGATCAGAAATAAATAATATTGTCATTATTTACTCATAAGGCAGGTGTTAATCTACAACTTCTGCTTTGCTGATCAAAACTTCTTCGACGGGAACGTCTTGTGCGGCAGTTGCAACTTCTTTGATCTGATTTACAACATCCATGCCTTCTGTGACTTCACCGAAAACACAGTATCCCCAACCGCTTGAAGTTGCGCTGGTGAAATTTAAAAAGTCATTATCAGCAACATTAATAAAAAACTGAGCTGAAGCAGAATGCGGATCACTGGTTCTTGCCATTGCAATAGTGCCTATTTTATTTTGCAGACCATTGTCAGCTTCATTCTTTACCGGATCATTACATTTCTTTTGGCTCATATCAGGCAAATGACCGCCGCCCTGGATCATAAAGTTATTGATCACGCGATGAAAAATTGTTCCATCATAATGTCCAGACTCAACATAAGTGACGAAATTTTTTACCGTTTCTGGTGCTTTTTCTTCATTAAGCTCAATGGTGATATCACCACTGCTAGTCGTTAATTTTACTTTCATTGCTTTATTTCTCTTCTTTAAAAATTAGTTTTATTAAATGTTTATTCAACAAGCGTTGCTTTTTCAATCACTACCGCCGTTTGTGGAACATCAGTCGGAAAAGGGCCACTAGGACCAGTTTGCATTGCACGGATTTTATCAACAACATCCATTCCTTCAATCACTTTTCCGAAAACCGCATATCCCCAACCACGAGATGTTGGTGCTGAGTGATCAAGAAAACCGTTATCTACGGTATTGATAAAAAACTGAGCAGAGCCAGAATGTGGATCGCTGGTTCTCGCCATCGCAACGGTTCCGCGCGTATTCGATAAGCCATTATCAGCTTCGTTTTTGATCGGCTCATGGGTTTCTTTTTTATTGAAATCCGCATCAAAACCACCGCCCTGGATCATAAAATTTTCGATCACTCGGTGAAAGATGACTCCTTCGTAATATCCTTCATTTACATAAGTTAGAAAATTCGCGGTACTTAGTGGTGCTTTTTCTTCGTTTAATTCGATCACAATCGTTCCTTGATTAGTTTGCAATGCAACTTGTGGTGCGGCAAACAAAAGGGGTGATATTAATAACAAACAAATACTGAAAATAGTGTTTCTCATCGGGTAATAATTCTCCAATATGGTTTATGAGTACAACTGTTTAATGTAACATGCGCGCCCTATAAGACGCTAATGAGAAAGTCTACTGTGCTGAATATTTACAACACCTTAACCAGAAAAAAAGAGCCATTAAAAACAATCGAACCTGGGAAAGTAGGTTTATATGTCTGTGGGATGACGGTCTATGATTTTTGCCATATCGGTCACGCACGGGTGATGGTGGTTTTTGATGTTGTCGCAAGCTATTTACGTGCAAGTGGCTATGACGTCAACTATGTACGCAATATTACCGATATTGATGACAAAATTATTGCCAGAGCAAATGAAAATGGTGAAAGCATTACTGAACTCACCGAACGCTGCATTACCTATATGAACGAAGATGCAGATGCATTAGGCGTTAAAAGACCCGATCAAGAACCCAAAGCGACTGAACATGTGGATGACATTATTCGTATGATCGAAACGCTGATCAAAAATAAAAAAGCTTACCCAGCAGCGAATGGTGATGTTTATTACGATATTAGTGAATTTGCAGAATACGGCAAACTGTCAGGCAAAAATGTAGACGATCTGCGTGTTGGGGAACGGGTTGCAGTTGATGAAGCCAAAGACGATCCAATGGATTTCGTTCTATGGAAAGCCGCTAAGCCAGATGAGCCGAGCTGGGAATCACCGTGGGGTAATGGTCGTCCGGGATGGCATATTGAATGCTCGGCGATGTCTATCTGTCAGCTGGGTAATAATTTTGACATTCATGGAGGTGGTCAGGATTTGCAATTCCCACATCATGAAAATGAGATCGCCCAATCTGAAGGCGCAACCGGCGAACCTTTCGCAAATTTGTGGATGCATAATGGATTCGTGCGTGTCGATGATGAAAAAATGTCTAAATCATTAGGGAATTTTTTCACCATTCGGGATGTGCTCGAACAATACCCTGCGGAAGTAATACGCTATTTCATTCTTACCAGTCATTATCGCAGCCCGTTAAATTATTCTAATGAACACCTTGATAATGCAAAAAGTGCTCTCACGCGACTTTATACAGCACTACGCGGCGTCGAAATTACGGAAACATCTGAAGAAAGCGAATACGAAGCCGCGTTTAAATCTGCAATGGATGATGATTTCAATACACCGAATGCATTGTCAGTATTATTTGATCTGGCGCGTGATCTAAATGCGAATCGAGAAGATCCTGAAAAATCTACCGAGTTAGCCTGTCGCTTAAAGAGTTTAGGAGGTCTTCTTGGTTTACTTGGAAATGATCCTGAGGATTTTTTACGTGGTGAGAATGATCAAAAAGAGGGAGCTTTGTCCTCCGATCAGATTGAAAGCTATGTTCAACAACGCATTACTGCACGGGAACAAAAAGACTGGTCAGAATCCGATCGAATACGTGATTTATTAAACGAGCAAGACATCATTCTAGAAGACAATGCACAAGGAACGAGTTGGCGGCGAAAATGAAACTTTCCAGTTAGAAATATTGTTGACGCAGACCGGTTGGCTGCGTATCATTCCGAGCCTTCGTCAGTCGGGGCATAGCGCAGCCTGGTAGCGCATCTGCTTTGGGAGCAGAGGGTCGGGGGTTCGAATCCCTCTGCCCCGACCATTTCGAAGATTCAGGTTCAAAAGGTACTCTCTATGCGCCCGTAGCTCAACCGGATAGAGCACCGGCCTTCTAAGCCGGGGGTTGCAGGTTCGAGTCCTGCCGGGCGCGCCATACGTCCTTTATGTTTGGATAGCTTGTCGTCTACAACCAGACATACTAAAATCGTTCTTGAAGATGAAGACAATGGTGAGCGTAGCTCAGTTGGTAGAGCCCCGGATTGTGATTCCGGTGGTCGCGGGTTCGAGCCCCGTCGTTCACCCCATATAATCTTAAATATGATCTAATATATATTTCTAATAAACCTTTACTGATGTATCCAAATAAAAAACATTATTTGATATTACTTTTGATCTCCTTTTTAGGACTTCAAGTATTAACAGCCGTGCATGCCGTTGAGCACGCAGCTGAACATCATGATCATAAATGTACTCTCTATTTGGCTGGGCAGAATAATGATCAAGCATGCCTTTCTGCCTCACTTACCTATTTAGAACTATTTCGTAGTTACTTTTTCCAGGAAACATCAGCTTTTGGTCTAAAACCTGCCTTTCGCTTTAACTTCCATGGTCGCGCACCACCACATATTTCTCCTGCTTAATTTTTTATAACACCTATAAATCAAAGTTAATCATCTGTCTCGTCTAGTGATCGAAAACTAGTTCTTAAGGCGAGTAGATTGGAGAATTCAATATGTATTTTAGTAAATGTTCGACAGTATTATTACTGTCGTTTTCAGCTCACGTGTTTGCTGAGGAACCCCTGCACCTGAAAGATCTAGACGTGCAATTTGATCCATTATCGAGCTCAAGCCAACACATTTTAAAACCTGTTTCCATTCTTTTAGAAGAAGATTTGGAAAGAGGGAATAAAAGTACTATCGGAAGTCTGGTTGAAAACACGCCAGGTATAAGTTCCGCAAGTTTTGGTCCAGGTGTAGGACGCCCAGTAATCAGGGGACAGAGCGGTGTTCGTGTCGGCGTTATGAATGATGGAATAGGCAGTATGGATGTTTCCACACTAAGTCCTGATCATGGTGTTGCACTTAATGCTATTTTTGTTGATCAGGTGGAAATATTAAGAGGACCTGCAACATTACTTTATGGCAGTAGCGCAAGTGGTGGACTGGTCAATCTTATTTCTAATCAAATTCTTGATTATGTTCCGGAAAGCCTGGAAGGCGATCTCTATTCCCATTTTGATTCAGCTTCAAATGATATTGTCGGCGGTCTTCGGTTTAATGTTGGTCATGGAGATTTTGCATTTCATCTGGATACAACACATAGAGGTACACATGATCTTGAAATACCTGGTTTTGCAGAAAGTACACCCGATGAAGGTGAATCAAAAGGGACGTTAGAAAATTCAGATATTGAATCGCATGATCTCACCTTTGGATCATCATGGGTGCATGACCGTGGTTTCATCGGGTTTTCTATCAATATGTTTGATAATGAATACGGCATTCCTGGCCATGGGCATCATGAAGAAGAGCATGAGGAAGAGGAGGGCGAAGAAGAGCATGAAGAGGAAGAACATGGTGAAGAGGTCGTCCGTATTAATCAGGAACAGACACGTTTTGATCTAAAAGGCGAGTTAGAGGATCCATTTACTGGTTTCAGCTTAATTAAATCTCGCTGGGGTTATAACGATCATACCCATGAAGAGCTTGAAGGTGATGAAGTGGGAACAAAACTGGATAACAGGGAGTTACAGGGGCGTGTCGAACTATTACATTTGCCGATAGCGAGTTGGGAAGGTGTCATTGGTTTACAGTACCAAAACCGAAAACTTAGCACCTCTGGAGAAGAAGCGTTTTTACCAGACTCGAGCCTGAATTCAGTAGGACTATTTGTTTTAGAAAGAGCTGAATATGATCAATTTCATGTTGAATTTGGTGGTCGCTTTGAACACCAGTCAGCCGATGCTGATGGTCTATCTGGATCATCTCATGATTTGTTTAGTTTTTCTGCTGGAGCAGGTTACCACTGGACGGAAAATTTGAGCACGCGTCTTAGTTTTACACGTTCACAAAGAGCCCCAGCACTAGAAGAATTATTTTCTAATGGTGCACACCTTGCAACTAATACATTTGAAATTGGTAGCACAGATCTTGATGAGGAAACAACTCACTCTTTAGACTTAACCTTCAGTAAAACTGGAGGCAGAATGACGGGTGAGGTGAATTTGTTTGTTGCCGAAATTGATGACTATATCTATGGCAGTGAAAGTGATCGTAATAATGATGGCGTAGCAGACCGAGTGGAAGGAGACTTTTTAGACACCGGCGAAATACATTTAGATGAAGAGGAATTACTGCTCCTGAATTATGTGCAGACTGATGCTTTATTTTATGGAATCGAGCTTCAATCAAGGCTGAATATTTTCAAAGCGAATAGTGGAACACTGGATCTGAAATTCTGGGCCGATTATGTTCGTGGAAAATTAAAAAATGATGGCAATTTACCTCGAATAACGCCTTGGCGCGTAGGTTTGGGTCTTGACTATCATCGTGGTCCAATGGAGGTATATTTCGATGTTGACCATACTGGAAGACAAACTAAATTAGCACAACTGGAAACTTCTACTGATCATTATACCGATCTAACGCTTGGTCTTAATTACAATATCATCAGCAAGAAGCAACTTGATCTTAGCTTGTTTTTGAGAGGGACAAACCTGTTGGACGAAGAAATACGTCAACACACATCCTTCGTTAAAGACATTGCACCTTCACAGGGTCGTTCTTACAGTGCGGGTTTTAGACTACGATTTTAGATCAGTTGGACTGTGATCTATTTGTTCTGGTCAATTGATCATTCAAAATATTGATTTTTCGAGAAAGTTATCACCAGTGCGAGAAATATGCGGTTTATTTAATCTATAGAGCTTTAAAGTAAATGACTTCCCTGAAGCCTTTCGTCGCAACTAATTTTTGGGGCGAAAGGTGTTCCATTGATTTATTTATAAGAATTCAGTTATCTCGGAATTCCCTCTATAAACTCACACAAAATAAATCTGCGAAAAATGCGGTTCTAAAGACATTTGTTTAAAGAAGTTACTGAAAATGTCGCTATTATTCGTACTGAATAAACTGAGAATCAATAAACTAAAATATGAAGATCCTGGTTGCAGAAGACACGAAATCAAACCTGGCATATCTAGAAGCTTGTATTATAGATGCAGGCTATGATGTCGTCACAGCTACGAATGGCGTCGAGGCGGTTGAAGCTTTTGATCGACATAAGCCTGATCTTATATTGCTAGATGTGATAATGCCTGAAATGAGTGGCATTGTTGCAGCAGAAAAAATCAGAGAACGCACCCGAAGCAGTAACAACTGGATCCCGATCATTTTCATTAGCGCAATGGATGATGACAGTGATGTTGTAAAAGGACTCGAGGCCGGTCGGGATGACTATATATGTAAGCCAGTTAGCCAGGTGGTATTGAATGCTAAGCTGCATGCAATGCAACGCATTTATAAAATGCAGCAGCAACTTGATATTGCAAATAAACAGTTAAAACGTATTGCAGATTATGATGCGCTGACGGGTCTGGCTAATCGACGAAAGTTTAACAAGGATCTGGAAGCTGAATGGGTTCGCGCTACAAGAAATGGTAAGCAGCTTTCACTCTGTATCTCTGATGTGGATTTCTTCAAACAATATAACGACACATACGGACATCAGGCTGGCGATGATGCACTCTGTACAGTAGCGAGTGCTTTATTTAATGCAATACGTCGTCCTGGCGATCTTGTCTGTCGTTATGGTGGTGAAGAGTTTGCGATCATTCTTCCAGATACAGATCGCAATGGTGCTTTGAAAATGATCGAAAGAGGTAGAAGCTCAGTCGAGGAAGCGCACGTAGCACATTCAGGGTCAACCGCTTCAAGTGTAATAACAATCAGCGCAGGATTCGCCACGGTAGAGCCTTCACAATTTGATGCTGAGGAAGGAGTAAAATTATTACTCAAGAGTGCCGATGATGCTTTATATGTTGCGAAGAGCGAGGGCCGAAACTGTATAAGAAGCAATTCTGAAAATGTTTTAGTTGCTACCTCGATAGCATAAATCTACTATTCAGGCGGTTACCTGATGAATTACCATTCAAAAATAACGTTATCCTTCGTTTAAATTAACTCCTTTTTTATCTAAATTAATACTCTTTGTACTCTATCACTTTCTGTGAAACCATAGAGAATCTGATCGAGTTGTAATTCATTCTCTATTCGTGTTCCATAATCGATAAAATAACTGATAGACTTTCATAAAGAGAGAAAGCTCAGGTGGACAGTAGGTGGTTTTTAGTTTGATCTGATAGAAATGAACCAAAGCCAAACCAACCAATAATAAAAGGGGAGAGTGTGAATAACATAGAAATCTATTGGATGCACACGGTTTGGAAGTCCATCCTGTTTGCAATCGTATCATCGGTTCTGATGCTCAACCCGAACCGTTTGATAGCGGAAGAAGAACTCTCGGAAAAACCTCAAGAACCACCTCCAATGCCAGTAACTATCGCTTTTCCAGAAAAACGCACCATAACCGAATGGAATGAATATACAGGTCGTTTTGAAGCCTCACAGCATGTTGAGATCCGATCTCGAATTTCTGGATATCTAAATGAGATCCATTTCAAAGATGGGCAATTTGTCAAAGAGGGTGATCTGCTTTTTACGATTGATCCACGACCTTATGAAGCGATTGCACAGGCAGCTAAAGCAGAACTTTTTAGAGCTGAAACCGAATATTCACTCGCCGCACAAGAACTCGGTAGAGCAAAGCGACTGGTCAAGAAAAAAGCAATGTCGCAAGAAGAAGTCGATGTTAGAAACTCAAGTATGAAAACATCTAAAGCAAGTATTGCTGCAGCTAAAGCTTCCGTTCGTAGTGCCGAGCTTGAGGTTGAATATTGTCAAATAACCGCACCAATATCGGGTCGAGTTTCTAACCGTCGAATTGATGTTGGCAACTTGATTCAACTTGGTGGAATACAAAACTTAACCACTATCGTTGCACAAACGCCGATCTATTTTGTTTTTGATGTTTCTGAGAGTGATTATCTTAAATACATACGACAAGGTTCAAATTCAAATAATATGTTTGATCAAGCCTTGGCTATAGACGTAAAGTTACTTGACGAGACAGCTTTTGAGCATCGAGGTAAATTGGATTTTGTTGATACTCAACTGGATGATGCATCTGGAACGATCAGAATAAGAGCTACGTTTGATAATAATGCGGGAGGTTTATTATTGCCCGGCGTGTTTGGACGAGCGCGTATCTCGGCTGGACCCGCTGCCGAAGCTTTGTTGATTCCTGATCACGCCATTTTGTCAGATATGGACAAAAAAATAGTCATGACTGTCGATAAGCAAGATCAGGTGGTTCCAAAGCAGGTAGAACTAGGATCAATTCATGATGGATTACGACTTATTAGAAGCGGCCTTACAGAACAAGATCGTGTAATTACAGAAGGCTTGCTAAGGGTAAGACCTGGTTCTAAGGTTGCGCCACATAAAAAATCACTCGAAAAAATATAGAAGAATAATCAGTGAGAATTGCCCATTTCTTTGTAGAGCGTCCTATTTTTGCAGGCGTCGTATCAATTTTGATCACGCTGCTAGGTGCGATCTCATATTTAAGTTTACCCATTTCGCAGTATCCAGAAATCGCGCCACCTAGCGTTAGCGTCACCGCTAATTATCCCGGAGCAACGGCAGAAATAGCCGCAGAAACAGTAGCGACCGCATTAGAGCAGCAGATCAACGGCGTTGAAAACATGCTCTATATGAAATCTGAAAATACCGCAGATGGGCGTACATCGTTAACCGTTACCTTCAAACAGGGGACTGATATTGATATTGCACAGGTTTTAGTACAAAACCGGGTCGCCCTGGCCGAGCCTTTTCTGCCAGAAGAAGTACAACGGCAAGGAATAAATGTAAAAAAGAATTCGCCCGATTTGATGATGGTAATTCATATACTTTCACCTGATGGCAGTCGTGACGGTCTATATGTTTCAAATTATGCACGAACACAGATTATTGATCGATTAGCGCGTATCTCGGGTGTTGGCGAAAGCAGATTGGTTGCTGAGCGTGCTTATGCAATGCGGATCTGGATTGATCCAGAACGCGCGTTTGCTCGTGGTTTAACGGCGGATGAAGTTGTGAATTCCTTGCGTCAGAATAATGTGCAAATAGCGGCTGGTGTGCTTAATCAACAACCGATTGAATCTAAAGGTGGTTTTGAATATACCCTTGCCACTCGCGGGCGTCTTTTGGAGCCTGAGGAATTTTCCGACATTATCGTAAAACAGGGTGAAGATGGCCGCGTAACTCGCTTGCGTGATGTTGCTCGTGTTGAACTCGCTGCAAGGGATTACGCGACGAATGGCTATCTGGATGATGATCAAGCCTTACCAATTGTCATTTTCCAACGCCCCGGATCAAATGCGCTGGAGACCGCACAAGCCTTACGTAAGGAAATGATATCTATTGCTAAAACAATGCCGCAAGGTATTGAATATAAGATTATTTATGATCCAACACAGTTTATAAAAACGACTATTGAAGAAATCTACAAAACCATCTTCGAAGCGGTATTTCTGGTTGTTATTGTTATTCTGATCTTCTTACAAAGCTGGCGTGCATCTTTGATCCCAATTATTGCTATTCCAGTCTCGCTGATCGGAACTTTTGCGGTCATGTCAGCTTTGGGCTCTTCATTAAATAATCTTTCCTTGTTTGGACTTGTATTAGCTATCGGAATCGTAGTTGATGATGCGATTATTGTTGTAGAAAATATTGAACGCTACATTCGAGAAGGGTTATCGCCCACGGAAGCCGCGCATAAAACCGTCGATGAAGTCGGTGGTGCATTAGTTGCGATGTCACTAGTTTTGATCGCTGTCTTTATTCCAACCGCTTTTGTTTCTGGAGTCTCTGGTGCATTCTATGGACAGTTCGCCATTGCTATTACCGCATCAACGTTAATATCGCTACTTGTCTCATTAACGTTGTCCCCAGCGTTAGGAGCATTGTTGCTAAAACCGCATGTGGCGTATCGGGATAAAAGCTTATTCAAAAGACTATTGAATGGTCCGGGACATATTTTCAATCTGTGTTTCGACAAACTTGCTAAAGGGTATGGCGTACTCACACGCTGGTCAGTGAAATTGATCATTATAGTGTTGATCGTATATGGCGGCTTGATTGCATTTACTTTTGCCGAATTTGAAAAAGTCCCCAATGGGTTTATTCCCGAACAAGATCAAGGTTATTTGATCACCGTTATCCAGCTACCTCCCGGCGCAAGTCTTGAAAGAACTGATAAAGTCATTCGGCAAGCCTCGAAAATTCTTCGTGGTGTTGATGGCATTAAACACGCGGTTCAGTTTGCTGGCCTTGATGGAGCAACGTTTACCAATGCTTCTAACGCAGGTGTTATGTTTACACCATTACATCCTTTTGAGGAACGTGAAAAAAAAGGTCTGCACTCACGCGTTATTTTGCAAAACGCCCAACAGGCACTGGGACAAATCGAAGAAGCCGTGGCATTCATGATTATGCCACCTTCAGTTCGTGGTCTGGGCCTCGCGGGTGGCTGGAAACTCTATCTGCAAGATCTAAATGGTGTTGGTATCAGTACGCTGGAGCAAATCGCTCAAAACGTCATTGCAGAAGCAAATCAGCAAGCTGAACTATCACGCGTATACACGTTCTTTAATACAAAGACGCCCAGGGTTTTCGCAAATATTGATCAAAATCGTGCTGAAATGTTGAACGTACCATTCCAGAATATTATTGATACCTTGGAGATCTATCTAGGGTCAAGATATGTTAATGATTTTAATTTTATAGGAAGAACTTATAACGTTATTGCTCAGGTTGATGGTCCGTTTCGTGATGAAGCACAAGATGTCAATAATCTAAGAGTCAGATCAGAAAACGGTGGTATGGTGCCGCTTGGATCATTACTGACAATGGAAGATAGAACAGGCCCAATCCGGCTCGCCAGATATAACAACTACAGTGCGATTGATATTTCCGGCAGTACCAATGCGGGTTTTGCAACAAGCCAGGCATTAGAAAAAGTAGAAAGTATGCTGGAAACGCTTCTTCCCGAAGGCGTAGGATTTGAATGGACCGAATTAGCCTTGCAGGAAAAACTGACGGGAACATCAACGCTGGTAATCTTTGGACTAGCTGTTTTGTTTATGTTTTTGTTATTAGCCGCTTTATATGAGAGTTGGTTGTTACCACTTTCGATCATTTTAATCGTCCCAATGTGTTTGCTTGCGGCA
>JBGCGE010000016.1:0-60991 GCA_045110495.1 Gammaproteobacteria bacterium | reverse complement strand
GCACCAACTTCTTGTTGATGTGATACAAAAGTGTATCCACGATCACGACCTTCAAATTCAGGCTCTTGAACCATTTCAGTGTAGTGTTTCATGCCTTCGCCTTGTGCATAATGATATGCAAAGTCAAAAGTACGGTACCAGTTCAGATGGATGCCAGCCAATGTAATGAACTGGAATTTGTAACCAAGATCAGAAAGCTCTTGCTGGAAACTCGCAATCTGAGAATCACTCAAATTTTTCTTCCAGTTGAAAGAAGGAGAACAGTTATAAGACATCAACTGACCAGGAACTTCAGCTTGAACTGCTTGAGCAAATTCACGCGCAAAACCAATGTCAGGAGTACCTGTTTCACACCATACCAAATCAGCATAAGGTGCATAAGCAATACCACGACTAATCGCTTGTTCCAGACCATTATTAACACGGTAGAAACCTTCATCAGTACGCTCGCCAGTAATGAAAGGTTTATCATTTGCATCGAAATCACTTGTGATCAGATTTGCCGCTTCAGCATCTGTACGTGCCAGAATAACCGAAGGAACACCCATCACGTCAGCAGCTAAACGCGCAGCTCCAAGTTTTTGAACAGCTTCTTGAGTTGGAACTAATACTTTCCCACCCATGTGACCACATTTCTTAACAGCTGCTAATTGATCTTCAAAGTGAGCTGCTGCTGCACCATTAGCGATCATATTTTTCATCAATTCGTATGCATTCAAAACACCGCCGAAACCGGCTTCTGCATCAGCAACGATAGGTAAGAAGTAGTCAATAGCATCTGCTTCTGACATTTTGCCATCTGCAATGTTTTTCCATTGAATTTCATCAGCACGTTTGAATGTATTGTTGATTCTACGCACCATCGTTGGAACTGAATCGTAAGCATACAATGATTGATCCGGATACATTGTTTCAGAAGTGTTTCCATCAGCAGCTACTTGCCAACCTGATAGATAAACAGCTTCCAAACCAGCTTTAGCCTGTTGCATGGCTTGACCGGCAGTAATCGCACCAAAAGCATTTACGTAGCCTTTCTTTGAATCTCCGTTTACAAGGCTCCATAATTTCTCAGCGCCGTTACGCGCAAGCGTGTGCTCAGGTTGAACACTACCACGAAGACGAACTACATCTTCCGCACTGTAGTCACGTTTTACGTTAGCCCATCGTGGGTTTTCAGCCCAGTCTTTCTCTAATGCTTTTATTTGGTCTTCTCTTGATGCCATAACTCTCATATCCTCTATACAAATTTAAATATATTTACAAAAATTGCGACTGCCCTGTTAGATTCAGATCCAGGACAGAAATTGCAAGCATGTTCCATTCGCTTACATTATTATGATTCCTTTAATGTGTGTGGCTAAAATCTTTCGTTCTTTATTAGCCGCCCAAGATTCGGGCGCTAAACCATACTTGTCGTCGACACACATGTCAAACAATAGGTGGTAATTTAGCTATAATACAAATATTATTTTCACTTACATGTAATCGAATTTGGTATGCGATCTAAGAATGTCTGATAAATTTGAACAAGATCTAGACGGTGACGTTGAAATTGAAGAAGCCGAACCTGAACTTAAAGAACCACCTAGCTACAAGGTTTTACTGATAAATGATGACTTTACTCCGATGGATTTTGTCGTGCAGATTCTGGAACGTTTTTTCTCGAAAAACAGGCAAGCCGCGACGCAGATCATGGTGGAAATCCATACCCAGGGAAAAGGCGTATGTGGCACATTTTCTTACGAAATAGCGGAGACAAAAGTTCATCAGGTTAATCAATATTCTCGCGAACATCAGCACCCACTATTATGTACGATAGAAAAAGCTTGAAACCTGTCACAGATAAGGTGAATATAAGATTTAAGGAAAACAACATACCTGCCGTTACTTCCGTGTATAAGGAAGTTTTGTCAGTAAACAATATGGAGTCACGATAAGTGTTAAACAAAGAACTAGAAGCCACACTAAATCTCGCATTCAAGGAAGCTCGAGAGCAACGTCATGAGTTTATGACCGTTGAACACTTATTGCTTACCCTTCTTGATAATCCCTCTGCATCTAGAGTGTTACGCTCATGTGGTGCGAAAATAGACGAACTAAGAGAAAGCCTCGATAGTCTTGTAAAAGAAAATGCTGTTCTACTTTCTGAAGGAGATGATCGAGAAACTCAACCCACATTAGGATTCCAGAGAGTTCTGCAACGAGCTGTTTTTCACGTACAATCATCTGGCAAAAAAGAGGTGTCTGGCGCTAATGTTCTAATCGCTATTTTTGGTGAAAGAGAATCTAGAGCGGTTTTTTTGCTCAATAAACAGAACATAACTCGCCTTGATGTCGTCAATTTTATCTCTCATGGCGTCACTAAAAATCCAAAAGAATTACCACATGAAATTGAGGATCCGATTCCATCAGTTGAAGAAAATCAAACTACACCTGAGCAAGCTGATAATCCTTTAACAAATTACACCACCGATCTAAATGAGATGGCTCGCCAGGGCAAAATTGATCCACTCATTGGACGTGACCACGAAGTAGAACGAACCGTTCAAATACTCTGTCGCCGACGTAAGAATAACCCTTTGTTAGTAGGTGAAGCTGGCGTAGGTAAAACCGCTATTGCTGAAGGTCTTGCTAAGCGAATTGTTGATAAAGAAGTTCCTGAAATACTAAATGAATGCGTTATCTTTTCGCTTGATCTAGGTGCATTGCTCGCAGGAACAAAATATCGTGGTGATTTTGAGAAGCGTTTAAAAAGCGTCCTGGCTCAATTAAAGAAAACACCAGGCTCCGTTTTATTTATCGATGAAATCCACACCATTATTGGTGCTGGAGCCGCATCCGGTGGCGTCATGGATGCGTCTAATTTGATTAAACCTATGCTTGCTTCGGGTGAAATGAAATGTCTTGGATCAACAACTTATCAAGAATATCGCGGAATCTTCGAGAAAGATCGCGCACTCGCACGCCGCTTCCAGAAAATTGATGTGAACGAGCCTTCTGTGGATGAAACTTACGAAATACTGAAAGGCTTAAAGTCACGTTTTGAAGAACATCACGAAATTAAATATACCGATCAAGCGCTAAGAGCTTCGGCAGAATTAACCGAACGCTATATTAATGATCGACATCTGCCTGACAAAGCTATCGACATCATTGACGAAACTGGTGCTAGCCAACGTCTGGTCACAGAAAAAGATCGCAAAGAGACAATAGATGTTGTCGATATTGAAGAAATGATCGCTAAGATTGCTCGAATTCCATCTAAAACAGTCTCTACATCTGACAAGACTACTTTAAAGAATCTGGAACGTGATCTAAAAATGGTTGTGTTTGGTCAAGATGAAGCTATTGGAACACTGTCTTCTGCGATAAAAATGTCTCGTTCTGGCCTCGGTCGTGAAGATCGTCCCATTGGTTCTTTCCTGTTTGCTGGTCCTACTGGTGTTGGTAAAACAGAAGTTAGCAAGCAACTCTCGCAAATTATGGGAATTGATCTGATCCGGTTTGATATGTCGGAATATATGGAACGACATACCGTCTCAAGACTTATTGGTGCGCCTCCAGGTTATGTTGGATTTGATCAAGGCGGCCTATTAACGGAAGCGATCAACAAGAAGCCACATGCCGTATTGTTACTTGATGAAATTGAAAAAGCACATCCAGATGTTTTCAATTTATTGTTACAAGTAATGGATCATGGAAGCCTTACAGACACCAACGGTCGCAAATCTGACTTTCGTAATGTGATTATTGTCATGACTACCAACGCAGGTGCAGACAGACTTAGTCGTTCTTCGATCGGCTTTACAAATCAGGTTGAATCTAGCGACTCAATGGAAGACATTAAACGTATCTTTACACCAGAGTTCCGAAACCGTCTCGATTCGATCGTACATTTCGGCCCACTCGATCCAGCAACGATTATTCATGTTGTAGATAAATTCCTGGTCGATCTTGAAACACAGCTTGATAGTAAAAATGTCAACTTACATGTAGATGACGAGGCTAGACAATGGCTAGCAGTCAATGGACATGATCAACTCATGGGCGCACGTCCCATGGCAAGGCTGATTCAAGATAAGATCAGAAAACCTCTAGCTGAGGAATTACTATTCGGTAGGCTCGAAAATGGTGGAACGGTTCATATCTCTGCGAAAGACGATGAATTAGTTATTGATATCGACGTTACTGAATCTGAAAACGCTTAAGGTTACATAATTTGTAGCTATGTTTTGTAATCGCAAAACATAGCTACTGCTTAGAACAAATTTAATTAAGCCTCATAAAGTTGTTTCTACTATGCAAATATTTGGAAGAGCTGCCTACAAACAAGTTAATATCAATTCTGCTGAAGAGCAGCTACCCGAAAAATTCCGAACTGCACGATCTCGAATTATGTACATCGAAGGTAAGTCTACTGGGTTAGAAGGTGAAGCACGAATCGGCAGAGTTTTTTTCTCAAAAAGCGGTAAAACCATCTACTATAAGGACCTTAAATTTCAAAGCCTGAATGGTTCAGGTTTCAAAGCTAATTATTTTGAAACTGAGTCTGGTGATCACTTCTGGATTTCTGGGCCACGAAAAGATCGAAATGATCGACTCTACGAAGGGCGGCGCGATGTAAAAATAGATGATGATGCATTACTAGATTATCAAGAATTGCTGAACACTTAGTTAATCACTAAAAGTTTAATAATTTTGTGTTGTTAAACTCTCTTAAAAAACACCTTAGAATTTCGCTGAAAGTTATATAGCGACTGTCTCTCCGCAGGTAAATCACTTATTTCACCTTCTGAAAAACCATGTTCAAGAAACCAGTGCGCGGTATGCGTAGTCAGTACAAATAACTGATCAATATTCATCTCGTAAGCTTGTTTCTCGAGAATCTCAAGCAATATCTCCCCTCTTCCTGAATCTCGATATTCATCATCAACAGCAATACATGCCAGTTCGGCAAGATTCTCATTTTGATATGGGTATAACGCGCCGCATGCGATAATCGCGTGATCACGTTTCATCACGGTGAAAAGATCAATTTCAATCTCAAGCTTTTCACGAGAACGTTTAACTAATGCTCCGGAATTCTCGAGAGGAGAAAGTAATTCCAAAATGCCACCAATATCCTCAACAGTCGCCTGATGAAGTTCATCATAAGAAATCGCGCTGAGTAATGTTCCGACACCATCTCTGGTAAACAGTTCTAGCAACAAGCCGCCTGAAATTGCACGATCAATTAAGTGAACGCGTTCAACTCCATGTTGACTAGCCGCTAATGCACAGAGTAATTCGGAAACCTGATTATCATTTTCCAAACGATCTTCAACGTCTTTTTGTGTCATCTGTTGCAGTTTATTCCCATCAGCGTCAAGACACTTTTCACCTTCCGTTAGCAAAATCAACTTATCGGCTTTTAGTGCAACGGCAACTGAGGATGCGACATCAAATGAACTCAAATTGAAAACCTCACCCGTCGGTGAATAACCTACCGGCGATATCAAAACAATTTCGCCACAATCTAATCTTCTTGATATTGCCTCTGCATCAATTCGCCTTACTTCTCCGGTATGACAAAAATCGACACCTTCTCGCACTCCCAAAGGTTTTGCGGTGACAAAATTACCGGAAGCCACCTGGATCTGCGCACCTGCCATTGGTGAGTTTACTATTCCAGTTGAAAACAATGCTTCGATCTCAACTCGCGTGGCACCAACCGCCTCTTTTACACAACTCAGTGAATCAAGATCTGTCACTCTTAAGCCTTGTGAGTAGTTAACAGGAATATTATTGATCTGAAGTCGATCTTCAATTTGCGGACGCGCACCATGCACAACAATCAGCTTCATCCCCAAGCTGGAAAGCAAAGCCAGATCGTGGATTAGATGTGGGAAGTGATCTGATCCCAGCGCTTCGCCACCAAAATAGACAACGACGGTGCTTCCCCTGTGCATATGAATATACGGGGATGCGGATCGAAACCATTCGACAAATTGTGGATCAAAATTGTTCATTTCTTTATTTTCTAATTATTTACTTTCAATACAAAATTCATAAATCATGTTTTTCAATATTTCGACCATAGGTTCAAGTCGATCTAAACTTACATACTCATCCGGTTGATGCGCTTGATCAATATCACCAGCACCCATAATTACCGTTTCGATGCCCATTTGATCTAAAAATGGTCCCTCTGTTGCAAAAGCCACGCTGCCTGCTTTTTTATTACTGTATTTTTCTGCAGCAACCACTATCGATGATTCTGCTTTGGTGAATAATGCAGGTACAGGGTCAGTTAGTGATCGAATACTGTATGTTAACCCAGAATCTGCAAGAACGTTAGCAACTCTTTGATTTAATGAGTCTCTTATTGTCGAAACATTCATGACTGGTAAAAGTCTCAGATCAATTTGTAGCTCACATTCACCACAAATTCGGTTTGGATTATCACCACCATGAATATGGCCTAAATTCATGGTTGGAACATCCACCTCAAATAATGATTCCTGATATTTTTCTTGTAACTCATTTCGCCACAACAATAATTCCGTAATCACTTTATGCATACCTTCCATCGCATTATTGCCATAGGCAGGATTACTCGAATGTCCAGATTGACCATGAACGATGATCGACTCCATCATCACGCCTTTATGCATTCGGATCGGACGTAAACCAGTCGGCTCACCAATCACGGCATAACGTGCACGTAAATTATTTTTTTCGACCAACGCTTTTGCACCTGCCATAGTACTTTCTTCATCAGCAGTAGCTAAGATAATCAATGGTGTAGTAATTTTATTCAGATCAAATTCTCGCAGCGATTCAAGCACTAAAGGAAAAAAACCTTTCATATCTGATGAGCCTAGTCCATAAAAACGATCTTCACGCTCGGTTAATTTAAATGGATCGCTTTTCCATAGACTTTCATCGAATGGAACGGTGTCCGTATGACCGGCGAGAATAAATCCATCGTTTTCATTTATTTGATCTTTGCCGATCGTTGCGATCAAATTAAACTTTTGTGGTTGATCAGAAATTTGTTGTAATTCGATATCAAAACCCAATCCCGACAACCATTCTGCAAGTTGATCAATAACGATCTTATTCCCCATATCAAACTCAGAATTCACGCTGCTAACTGAAGGAGCTGCAATCAGGCTGGTAAACATTTCTTTTATTGGAGGTAGTAATAATGAGGAATTACTTTTAGTTGATTTCATATAGCTCTGAAAAATAGTTAAATTATTATCGATAGTAACGGCTTGTTGCAGCAACATCAAAAAGCCCTTCATTGATAAGGCTGCTTACATTAGAATAAAGCAGCAAAACAAATCCGCCTGGCTTGATTAAGGCTATAAGAACTTAAGGACATAAAATATGATAACTGAAGAACTTGTCGAAATTTCACGACTTCAGTTTGCCGTTGTTGCTTTATACCATTTCCTGTTCGTTCCTCTGACACTTGGCATGACTTTCCTTCTTGCGATTATGGAATCAGTCTATGTAATGACAGGGCGACAAGTATATCAAGATATGGTCAAATTCTGGGGCAAGTTATTTGGAATTAACTTCGCGCTTGGTGTTGCAACGGGCCTGACTATGGAATTCTCTTTTGGGACTAACTGGTCGTATTACTCACACTATGTCGGTGATATTTTTGGTGCCCCACTCGCGATTGAAGGTTTGATGGCATTTTTCCTCGAATCAACTTTTGTTGGTATGTTTTTTTTCGGCTGGGATCGAATGTCACGCGTTCAACATATGGTAGTCACCTGGTTAATGGCGATCGGCACCAATTTTTCAGCGTTATGGATTTTGATCGCAAATGGCTGGATGCAAAATCCAGTCGGTGCTGAATTGAATATAGAAACCATGCGAATGGAAATGACCAGTTTTGCCGAAATTCTGCTCAACCCGGTTGCTCAGGTTAAATTTATCCATACGGTGGCGAGCGGTTATGTTGCAGGATCAATGTTCGTGCTTAGCATCAGCGCATGGTATTTACTAAAGGGTCGAGACGTTGGCTTTGCAAAACGATCATTTGCCGTTGCAGCAGGCTTTGGTATGGCCGGTATTTGTTCAGTTATTTTATTGGGTGATGAAAGCGGATATGAAACAGGCGCACTACAAAAATATAAACTGGCTGCGATAGAAGCAGAATGGGAGACAGAAGAAGCACCAGCGGCATTCACTTTATTTGGATTCCCAGATCAAGAAGCACAAGAAACACATTCAGCAATAAAAATTCCTTACATAATGGGGATTATCGCCACGCGATCTTTTACTGAAGAAGTCACAGGTTTAAAAGACATTATCAAAGGTAACGAACAACGGATCAGAAATGGAATAGTCGCTCATGATCTTTTGAGTAAAATTAAAAGTGGTAATGCATCTGAAGTAGAAAAAGTGCGGTTTAAAAATGAATTAAGCAAGGATTATGGTTACGCTTTATTACTAAAACAATATACAGATAATGTGGTTGATGCCACCGAAGAACAAATAAAATTAGCCGCGAAAAATAGCATCCCCAAAGTCGCTCCATTATTTTTTGCCTTTCGCATTATGGTTGCTGCTGGGTTTGCGATGTTGGCCGTCTTTTTAATGGCATTTTATTTTACCGCTAATCGAACATCCTTTAATAAACGTTGGCTACTGTGGTTATGTTTTTTGAGCTTACCACTACCCTGGATCGCAATTGAATGCGGCTGGTTTGTCGCAGAATTTGGTCGTCAGCCCTGGGCAGTTGGTGAAATTTTGCCGACGGCGTTAGCGGTGTCTTCACTAGAATATCAGGATGTGTATAACAGCCTGATCGCGTTTATCGTGTTCTACAGTATCTTGCTGGTGATAGAAGTTTTTCTAATGTTTAAGTTTGTCCGACTAGGACCTAGCTCCTTGCACACGGGACGTTATCATTTTGAAAAATTACAAAATACTAACCAAACACAACATTTATTATAGAAGGCCAAGTCATCGGAAAATATCATGGATTTATTTAGTTACGAATTTTTCAAACTGATCTGGTGGGTACTCATTGGCGTGCTCTGGATTGGTTTTGCTCTCACAGAAGGTTTTGATATGGGCGTCGCAATGTTGTTACCTTTTGTTGGTAAAACAGACGAAGAACGTCGTGTTGCGATCAATGCAATTGCGCCGCACTGGGATGGAAACCAGGTCTGGTTAATCCTAGCCGCTGGAGCTTTATTTGCAGCCTGGCCGACACTTTATGCAACTGCTTTCTCAGCCATGTATTTAGCGTTGCTGATCTTATTATTTACTTTATTTTTACGTCCAGTTGGTTTTGATTATCGATCAAAACTTGAAAATAAAACTTGGCGAAACTGCTGGGATTGGGCTTTATTTATTCCAGGTTTTGTTCCACCGCTCATACTTGGTATTGGAGTGGGAAACGCGTTCCTTGGGTTTGGGTTCGAATATGACGAAACCATGCGCTCAACACTAAACGAGGGTTTCCTTCAGCTACTTCATCCTTTCGCTTTACTCGCCGGTCTACTCGCCGTCGCAATGTTTATCATGCAAGGTGCAAGTTATTTAATGATGAGATCAGAAGGTGCAGTCTATCAACGTTCCGAAGTTTTCTTGCATAAAGCAGCACTAGTTGTAATGGTTTTATTTGCTGTTGAAGGATTATATTTATGGTTATTTATTGATGGTTATTCTGTTACAAGTAATTTAGCCATGGATAGCGTGGGGAATCCGACTAATAAAACTGTCAGTATTGACGAAGTCAGCTGGTTACATAATTACCTGAAATATCCTGTATTTTTGATCGCTCCTCTTCTTGGTTTTGGTGGTGCATTCGGTGTCTACAATAGAGCAAAAGATCTAAAACCAACGCGAACTTTTTTCTGTTCTTGCGCAAGTATAGTTGGGATAATTTTAACGGCAGGTTTTTCACTATTCCCATTTATATTTCCATCAAGCTTGAATCCTGATCATAGCCTTACCATCTGGGATGCGACTTCAAGCCACCTGACATTAAGTATTATGTTCTGGGTTAGCATTTTCTTTTTACCGATTATTCTTATGTACACGGCATGGTGTTATAAAACCATGTGGGGCAAACATACCGTCGAATCCATTCGGCAAAATGATCATTCACTTTATTAAGGAGTATTTTTATGTGGTATTTCGCATGGATTCTTGGAGTATTACTCGCATGTGCTTTTGGAATTATTAATGTTATGTGGCTGGAACTAAATGGCCTTGAGGATGACGAATAAATTTGATCATTTTTAGATAAAATAATTCTCTCACTTCTTGCAACGAGTACGGCTATAAATATTTTTTTGATCATTTTTTATTCTACATGTATTCCTGTTCATGAGAATTCTTGACTTTCTAAAGTCACAAAAAATACATACTGAAAACTACCTTACCTTCTCGATCGGTTTAGGATTAAGCTCTGGTCTGTTATTAATCGTCCAAGCCTGGTTCTTAGCTAAAATTATTACCGTTGTTATTTTTGGGCAATCAACCTTAGACGATGTAAAACATTTTCTTGTATATATGTTGATCGTTTTTATACTAAGAGCATTACTAAATTGGGGTTCTGAAGTAAGCGCTTTTAGAGCGGCAACAAAAGTAAAACGTGAGCTACGCAATCAACTTCATAAGAAGCTTTTTTATCTTGGACCAAATGATATTTCTGATCAGCATAGTGGTGAAATTATCAACACCATGGTTGACGCAGTTGAAGCATTAGAAAATTATTACGCTCGCTACTTGCCAACAATGGCTTTGGTCGCACTGATTCCCTTATCCATATTAGTTTTTGTTTTTCCTATCGACTGGATCTCAGCAGTAGTACTTTTAGTAACCGCTCCGCTAATTCCTTTTTTTATGATTCTGATAGGAAAAGGCACCGAACGACTCAACAAAAAACAGTGGCAAAAACTAGCACGTATGAGCGCGCATTTTCTGGATATGATTCAGGGTATGACGACGCTTAAAATTTTTAATGCCAGCCGACGAGAAGCTGCTGCAATTAGTAGGGTTTCCGAAGATTATCGTAAAACAACCATGTCTGTTTTACGTGTTGCTTTTCTTTCTTCCCTTGTATTGGAATTTCTTGCCAGCGTAAGTATTGCAATTGTTGCAGTCCTAATTGGATTTCGACTTCTCTATGGCGAGATCGATTTCTTTTTTGGTTTCTTTGCCTTGCTGTTAGCACCGGAATTTTATTTACCCCTTCGCAATATGGGTACACACTATCACGCCAGACTTGAAGCAATTGGTGCAGCCGAAAAAATTATAGAACTTCTTGAAAAGCCAGTTAAGGAACAATCGAATGACCAGGGTTCATCTTTTTTAGAAAATGAACACATAATTAATATTACATTTGATCAAGTATATTATTCATATGCTAAAAGAGAAGCTGCGTTACAGAACATTTGCTTTGATATTCCTTCGGGGAATTTTATCGCACTTATTGGTGAAAGTGGTGCAGGTAAAAGTACGATCATTAAGTTACTCGCTGGGTTTATCCAAACTCAAAAAGGTCAGATAAAAATAAATAATGTTCCGCTAGATAAAATTGATATAAACACCTGGCGTAAAAAGATCTCATGGGTGCCTCAAAACCCGCATATTTTTAATGGCACAATTAGAGAAAATATTTCATTAGGAATGGTGGATGCCAGTGACGATCAAATAAAAGCCGCTGCACATCTTGCTAACATTCATGACCATATTGAATCTTTACCTGATCAGTACGATGCCATTATTCATGAACGCGGCCAAGGGTTATCAGGAGGTCAGATCCAACGACTGGCGCTTGCTCGTGCTTTTCTAAAAGATTCGCCGATTATTTTATTAGACGAAGCAACTGCAAATTTAGATGAGGAAAGTGAACGGTTAATTCAACAAAGTCTTGGTCAACTGAGAAAAAACAAAACCGTGATTATGATCGCTCATCGTTTAACAACAGTAGAAAAAGCAGATCAAATTATTGTTATGAAGCAAGGTGAAATTGTTGAATCCGGAACGCATCAAAGCTTACTAAATAAATCCGGCGAATATTGTAATTTTATTAAGCAACTTTCCAAAAAATAACAATGACCATTATTCAGGTAAATAATTAGAGATGGACTCAATAAAAATATTATCTCGTTTGCTGCTTCTCTATCGTCCCTGTTGGGGTTGGATGCTGCTTGGGGTTTTATTATCTTTAATTACTATCATAGCTAATGTAGGGCTGCTCGCACTCGCGGGCTGGTTTATCGCAATGATGGGAATTGCTGGCGCAGCAGGAATTACGCACGTTAATTATTTTACACCAGCTGCTTGTATTCGTGGATTTGCAATTGTACGAACCGCGGGGCGCTATGCAGAGCGTCTGGTCACACATGAAGCTACCTTTCGTATCTTATCTAGTTTACGTAGCTGGTTTTATGATCATCTTGAACCGCTGGCTCCAGCTGTTCTGCAAAATTATCACAGCGGCGATTTACTAAGCCGAATGCGTGCAGATATTGATCATCTGGAAAATTTTTATCTGCGAATTTTATTACCGTTTGTTGTTGCAGTAATCGCCACCCTGCTTTTCTGTTTTTTTCTTAACCGTTACGATACGAGATTAGTCTTTGTAGAAATAGCACTTGTTTTAATTGCTGGTTTTATAATTCCTCTCATTATTAGCTATTACGCAAAACCTTCAGGTATGCGAATCGTTAAAACAAAATCTGAAATGCGAATGACTTCAATTGATAGCGTACAAGGACTAGGAGAAATATTGATCTTTGGAACAGAAGAGTTCCAACAGAAAAAATTATCACGATTAACTGATCAACTTAATAAAGATCAATTATCACAAAGAAAATTCTCGGCGTTTTCTCAAGCGATGATTGGCCTTGTTGCAAATATAGCTATGTTATCAGTACTCTTTATTTGCATTCCATTAATAACCGATCAAACGTTACAACCCGCACAACTTCCAATGTTAGCGCTTTTCATGCTTGCCACTTTTGAAGCTATTCTTCCCTTACCTTTTGCATTCCAGCTTCTGCCAGAAACATTAACTGCCGCAAAGCGAATCTTTAGCATTGTAGATTCCAAACCAATCATCGCAGAACCTGTTACAGCTTCACCATCACCGGAATTTTTGGATATCAAATTTGATCATGTTGATTTTTTTTATGATCAAACACAGGTTCTTCGCAATCTCAGCTTTAATTTTCCTGTCGGAAAGAATCTGGGGATTATTGGGGAAAGTGGTTGTGGAAAAACAAGTATCGTAAATTTGCTATTGAGATTCCGGCCTTATCAGCAAGGTCAAATTACATTAGGTAATTTTCCGATTGAAGATTTCCATGGGGAGGATCTGCGCAACTATTTTTCTGTTGTTTCTCAGCAATCAGCATTATTCAATAGTACGATTCGGGCAAATTTATTATTGGCAAATCCTGGTGCAAATCAACAAAAAATTGAACACGTGTGCAAACTTGCACAGATCGATAAATTTATTTCTACGCTACCTGAAGGTTATGATACATGGGTGGGTGAAGCGGGAATAAGACTCTCTGGCGGTCAGGCACGTCGGATCGTTATTGCTCGTGCATTACTAAAAGACTCTCCTATTTTGATTCTGGATGAACCCGGAGAAGGTTTGGATGTCGAAACAGAAACTGCTCTATTAGATGCAATCATAAATGAATATTCAGATCGCAGTATTTTATTAATAACACATAAAAAGACAGGCTTAGAAAAAATGGATCAGATCATCAAACTTTAATGAAATCTCTGAAAAACTAAACTTTTTGGAAACTGAATGAAACCGATTATTTCAATAAACTCACTCGATAAAATTTATGACTCTGGATTTCAGGCACTTAACCAGATCAACCTGGAAATTAATCAAGGTGAAATATTTGCCTTACTCGGTCCTAACGGTGCGGGAAAAACAACATTGATCAGCACTATATGTGGACTTGTTAATCCAACTGCTGGAAACGTTTTTGTTGATGGGCATAATATACTTTCCGATTACAGAAAAGCGCGCTCAAAAATTGGCCTGGTTCCACAAGAAATTTCAACAGATATGTTTGAAACAGTTTGGAGTACGGTCACTTACAGTCGTGGATTATTCGGCAAACCTTCAAACCCAAAACATATTAAGAAAGTGCTACGCGACCTTTCTCTCTGGGATAAAAAAGATTCAAAAACCATAGCGCTCTCTGGTGGTATGAAACGACGCGTAATGATCGCAAAAGCGCTCTCTCACGAACCCACTGTTTTGTTTTTAGACGAGCCTACCGCCGGTGTTGATGTAGAACTGCGGCGTGATATGTGGAACATGGTCAGAAGCTTACGTGAGAATGGTGTAACGATCATATTAACGACGCACTACATTGAAGAAGCTGAGGAAATGGCCGACCGGATTGGTGTTATTGATCAAGGTAAAATCATTATTGTAGAAGATAAAAAAGCACTAATGGAAAAGCTAGGTAAAAAACAATTAACTTTACATCTCAATAATGAATTAGTAGTCATTCCAAAAAATCTCTCCAAATATTCACTTGAATTGATCGACAATGGAAACCAGCTGCTTTACACCTTTGATACTCAAGATGATCAAAATGAGATTGCAGATCTAATTAAAGAACTTCACAAACAAGGAATCGACTTTAAAGATCTTCATACCAATGAAAGTTCGCTGGAAGAAATTTTTGTTAATTTAGTCAGGACAAAGAAATGAATTTTTACGCCATCTACGCAATTTACAAGTTTGAAATGGCAAGAACCGGCCGAACCTTAATGCAAAGCATCGCATCACCCGTTCTTTCAACCTCACTTTATTTTGTCGTTTTCGGTGCGGCGATAGGCTCACGCATGGGTGAAATCGATGGCGTCAGTTACGGCGCATTTATTATTCCCGGTTTGATCATGTTGTCATTACTCAATGAGAGCATTTCGAATGCCTCGTTTGGAATATATATGCCGAAATTTTCCGGTACTATTTATGAAATTCTTTCAGCTCCCATTTCATGGATCGAAATATTATTCGGATTTGTTGGAGCAGCGACAACAAAATCCGTTATTCTTGGTTTACTGATTTTAGCAACAGCAAAATTATTTGTTGATTACCAGATCGCCCATCCTTTCTGGATGTTTGGTTTCCTTGTTTTAACTTCTCTTACCTTTAGTTTGTTTGGATTTATCATTGGAATATGGGCAGACGGTTTTGAAAAATTACAAATCATTCCCATGATGATCATCACACCATTAACTTTCCTTGGCGGTAGTTTTTATTCGATCAAAATGCTTCCTGAACTATGGCAAAAAATTACTTTATTTAATCCTGTTGTTTATTTAATCAGTGGCTTCCGTTGGAGTTTTTATGATGTTGCCGATGTGAATATTTTGATCAGCGTCGGAATGACATTTTTCTTTATGACTATCTGTTTGACCGTTATCTGGTGGATGTTTAAAACCGGTTACCGTTTGAGAGGCTAATTATTAGTAATAATTTAGATTGAACTAACCAAAAAATTACAACTTCTACTAAGCGGTTCTTTATAAACTTTTATCAGACTCATATCAGATAGTATTAATGTTTAATTGTTTGTCCTTATTAAATATGTCAATACAATATTTATTTTTTTCAATCTATACTCCTTCGTCCACTATGTAAGTATAAATTTACCATGCTTATTTTAACTTTCTTTTGTACTATGAGCTTTAGATCAAAGCTTACAATTATTAATCTCAGGTAACTTCATGTCATCTAGAAGAAATTTTATTCGATCAGTATCTTTACTCAGTGGCGCTTCTGCACTTCAGCTATCACTTCCTGCATGGGCTAAAACCGGATTAGAAAATAATAACAAAGGCATTAAATCTGTTTCTGGAAATATTTTTGATCTCACAGTTTCCCAATCTACACAAAGAATCAATGACAAGTTAGCTAAAACAATTCTCGTTAACAAGCAATTACCAGCACCATTGCTAAGATGGCGCGAAGGTGAAGAGGTAGTTATTCGTGTCAAAAATAACCTCCATGAAGATACTTCAATTCATTGGCATGGAATTTTATTACCTTTCCAGATGGATGGTGTTCCTGGTGTAACCTTTCCTGGGATAAAACCCGGTGAAGCTTTCATTTACAAATTCCCAATAAAACAAGCTGGCACTTATTGGTATCACAGTCACTCCGGTTTTCAAGAGCAGTTGGGACATTATGGCCCGATCATTATTGAGCCAAAAAACGATCCTGTAAAATATGATCGTGAATATGTCATTCTTTTGTCAGACTGGTCTTTTGAAAAGCCCAAACGCATATTTTCTAAATTAAAAAAAATGAGTGACTCCTATAATTATCAACAAAGAACTGTTGGTGATTTTTTTAATGAGGTTAAGCAACAAGGCTTTGATGAAGTTCTGTCTCAAAGAATGATGTGGGGTGATATGAGAATGAACCCTACAGATATTTCTGACGTAACAGCTTCTACTTATACTTATCTTTTAAACGGTCACAGTCCTGCAGAAAACTGGTCTGGGTTATACAAACCAGGTGAAAAAATACGTCTTCGATTTATCAATGCTTCTGCTATGAGTATTTTTAATATTCGTATTCCAAGTTTGCCGATGACTGTCGTTCAAGCGGATGGTTTAGATGTTCAACCTGTTGAAACTGATGAATTTCAGATCGGTACTGCAGAAACTTATGACGTCATTGTGCAACCGAAAGATAAACAAAAAGCATATACCATTATGTGTGAAAGCAATGATAGAAGTGGATATGCGCAAGGAACATTGACAACAACAATAGGCTTGACTGCTGCTATTCCTGATTTACGCCAGCGGCCCACACTTACCATGAAGGATATGGCGATGAGCGAACATGCCGGTCATGATATGTCGAAAATGTCGAGTGGCGATATGGAGCACTCAATGAAGCATCATGATTCGCATGACATGATGGCGATGAAAATGGAAAATTCTATGCAGGCTCACAATCACAAAAAAGATTATGGCGTCGTCGGATTGGCGATGAATCCTGTCAACCGTTTGTCGGAACGACCAAGTGGATTAGAAAATGCAGACCACCGTGTCTTAGTTTATTCTGATCTTAAAAGTTTAGAAATAAATCCAGATCTTCGTTCACCTGAACGTGAATTAGAACTGCACCTTACCAGCAATATGGAACGATACATGTGGTCCTTTGATGGAATTAAATTTTCAGAAGTAGATGGACCAATTAAATTTAAGAAAGATGAACGTTTAAGATTAACATTGGTGAATGACACCATGATGCCTCACCCAATTCACCTACATGGAATGTTTTTTGATCTCGTCACTACAGAGAATGATCACAAACCACGAAAACATACGATCGTTGTAAAACCGGGTGAAAAATTATCTGTTGATATTACCGCCGATGCCGTCGGCGACTGGGCTTTTCATTGTCATCTTTTGTACCACATGATGGCTGGAATGATGCGCGTTGTATCTGTTAGAGATGACTATGAGAAACTGTCATGAAGAAGTTACATTCTTTAATTTTATTGTGTTTATTTAATAGCCCATCTGTGTACGCAGAAGCTGCCGCTGACGCATATTATAATAAAGAAGAAATGGAAGCGGCTCGTCAATCGTTAAAAAGTCATCACGGTAATAGTTCACAACTTTTTATTATGGCAGATCGTTTTGAGTATAAAACTAATGAAGGTAATTCAGTAAACGTTTGGGAAGGACAAGGATGGTACGGGAACGATCTAAATAAATTTTGGATTAAAACAGAAGGCGAATATATACACGAAACTAATTCAGTAGAAGAAGCAGAAATTCAAGCTCTCTATAGTCGAGCAATTTCTTCATTTTGGGATGTTCAGGCAGGATTACGCTATGACATAGAACCCAATCCTACACGAACTTATGCGGTGTTTGGTTTTCAAGGTATATCCCCTTATTGGTTTGAAATTGATGCCGCTGCTTTTATCAGTGAAAAAGGAAATATTTCACTTCGCATTGAAACAGAATACGAATTACTCATCACTCAACGCCTAATCCTTCAACCTCGTGTAGAAGTTAATTTTTCATTTGATGATGATAAAGAAATAGAACTTGGTTCCGGAATAAACTCAATAGAAACGGGTCTACGCCTTCGCTATGAAATTACACGAGAATTTGCACCTTATATCGGCGTCAGCTGGAATAAAGCGTTTAATGGAACTGCTGATTTTAAAGAGGCAAATGGTGATGACAAAAGGGCATTATCTTTTGTTGCAGGAATTAGATTCTGGTACTAATTGATAATTAATTTAGCGAAAGTCCGGTTATTTTTAATAGTACAAAATTGTTTACAGAATTATGTCTTAATGTCGGTTAGCATATTTGTTTTTACTTGTTCACGCCCCCATGGATAACCATCAGCGACTGTACGTCGATTTCACAAATAAGTTAATCGCTCTTTTAATAATTGCTTTTATCGTTATTTTTGCGCGAATTTCTTCACAAAATTTATCTAGTCTTGAAGTTAGGGCCGCTCAAATAGCAATAATAGAAGCGACCAAGAAAAATTATACCGACAGTGGTAAGTCAATAAATCTTGGTGTCGAGCATGAAACCATCCATGAGATAAGAGCTAATCCTCAGCTATGGAAAGACCGTGCAAATAAACTTTTTGATGAGTTGAAAGCGCAACGGCAATATACCGATCCTGACGGAAATGCTCGAACCTATATTGCTGGTTATGATAGTTTCCACTGGTTAAAGTTGGCACGTAACATTATCAATACAGGAACGCATTGTAGTGATGCAATTTCAGATCCTTGTCGAAATAACTTATCACTAGCACCAGTAGGACACGAACAAGATTATTTAGCGCTACCTCACGTTTATTCAATTACTTGGATGCATAAATTAATCAGCTTTTTTCAACCCAATATTCCGCTTGAAGCATCGGCTATGTACCTCTCTCTTTTGCTTGGAGTTTTAATTATCATCCCAGCTTTTTTTATTGGTAATATTCTTACTGGTTTATGGGGCGGTGTGAGTACAGCAATACTAATTTCATTTGCACCTCTAATTATTAACCGGACATTAGCTATTGACACAGATGCCTGGAATGTTTTGTTGTTACTAACCATGATCTGGTTCACTCTGGAATCTTTCTTAAGAGAAAATTTCTATTCACAACTTTGGTGGATTTTTCTATCAGGCCTTGCAACGGGGTTTTGGGCAATTATCTGGTCAGGTTGGATATTAGGATATTTGATCATACTTACAGGATTATTTTTGCATATTTTTGTTGGGTTAATCAGAGAAAAAAATAAATCTTTGGGTGGAAATAATATTCAGAGTGATTTTGTTAAAGATATTTCGATAGCAGTTGTTTACTACTTCACTTGCGGTCTAGTAATATTTTTTAGTTCTGCCGATATCGATTACTTTCATATGCCTGTAGAAATTTATAAAGAGATATTCGCAGTTGAAAGTTTTGTAGATATCTCAGAACAAACTACTACACTCAATTGGCCAAATCATTTAAAGACCGTAGCAGAAGCATTATCAGTCGGAATAGATGGACTTTATCGTGCACATGGAGGATTATTTTTATTCTTACTTTCTTTAGTCGGTGGTTTATTAGTACTATTAACCTATAAAAAAAATATCACTCATAGAGATCTAAAATTATTTAGTCTTTGTTTACTAAGTTACAGCATTTTAGTTGTCTGGACACCTGTAACAAAACTACAGTCATTTATATTAATTACTACACCAATATTTATCGCATTTTTCTATCAACTGTTTTTCGATCGTATTTCTGATCGTCGATCAATCACAATTCCTGGATTGATTATAATTACCTTAGTTGCTTGCTTATGGCTCGCTTATGATTACGTGCGTTTATTAATGTTTTCATGGATTCCCGTAGCTATCTTAATCGCGGTAACAATTACGATCAGTACAAAGTGGTTAAATAGCTGGATTAATGTTCATTATAAAATACCAATATTATCCATCGCACCTCTATTTTTATTTTTTGGCATAATCAGTTATGCAGCTTATCCTGGAATAAAAATCTCACAAACCTCTATTCCGTCAATGAGTCGCGCTCTACAGAATACGGCTGAAGATATTAAAAAACTCACAAATGAAAACGCGATTGTTTCTGGCTTATGGGAGTATGGTTATTGGCTGCAATATTATGCTGAGCGAAAAACGAGCACCGACGGGGGCACATTACGTAACCATGCAAACACCTGGATTTATCGTGTACTTGCAAGCGAGAATGAACGTGAGGCGGTAGGCTTATTGAGAATGCTAAATTGCAGTTCGGATGCTTCTGCATTACCAGAGGGTAAATTAAGCGCGCGTGAAGTGATCAAATCAACCGGCTACAGCGAAACAGAAGCTTTTCGAATGATTAGGAGATTAAGCAAACTTGATCGAGATGATGCAAATAAATTTCTAATACGATATATAAAATCTTCGGAAGACGTTACTCAAATACTCAATGCAACACATTGCAACCCACCGGAATCTATTTTAATCACAAGTACTGAAATGATTTCTCAAACACCTACCTGGTTAAACGTTGGATTGATGGATCCACTTGATAGTAAATCTGAGATAGGACACTCACTAAGATATCAAACCTTAACTGAGTGGTTTGACTGTAATGAAAATAGTATTATTGGAAAATATTTATCCTGCGAACTTAATTTGGCAAGGGCAAGAGATGAGAAACTGCATTTTTTATTGAAAGTAGATTTTTCTGATCAAGATTCACTTGTTATGTTTAAAAAAGATAATCCTGCTAAAAAAAGAAAACCTGGCCTACTCGTCATTGCGGGCGAAAATGAAACTGAAATGATCGAACCTGCAAATATAGATTATGAAGATGTGGGATTCATGCTACTCAAAAAAAATAATCATGTTCTTATTGCCGATCCTAAAGTATTAAAATCTGTCTACACACAACTTCAGTTTCTTGATGGTCGTTATAGTCAATATTTCGAAAAAATATCTAAACATGAAGGTATGGAAGGCGAGTCAGTTATTGCCTGGCGAGTAAAACGTTGGGAATAAAAATACTAATATTTTAATTAAAAACACTTTCCATATCATCAACCATATCTACCGTTGCATTAGGCATTGCGATATTTAGCATGGAGGAAGATAATTTTTCATAATTATTATGGTTAAGTAATATTTCCTGTAATCGATCTGCAACTATTTCTAATTCCCAATCTTTTTCTCTAAGCCATAGTTGATCACTCAAATCAATTAATCGAGTGAATTCACGGGCATTTTCTTCCTGATGATTTTCGGATGCTTCTGCTAATGGAATAAGAAAACAAGGAATTCCCCAAGTACAAAGTTCAGCTATAGTGCCTGCTCCAGCAGAACTAATGACAAAATCAGCTTTCTTATAAAGCTCTCCTATATTCTCTGTGTAGCCAACAACGTTTACTTTTTGATCTAGATCTTTATATGAAGCTTGTGCAACTTCCACACCTCCTTCACCAGCCTGATGTGTTACTTCTAGAGTAATACCTCTTGATCTTATTTTTTCTACCAGTAAGGCAATATTTTTATTTAAAAAATCAGCACCGTTTGATCCACCCAACACTAATAAATAAATATTTTTTTGATCAAAAGTAGATTTATTATTATTTTTGTACAGAGTGGTTCTAATTGGGAAACCTACATGCTTAACATGATCTATTTTAGTTACTTTTGCATTATTAAAACTTGCTTCAGCTAATTTTCCAAGATAAATTTTTTCAACTGTTTTTTTTACCATCCGGTTACCAAATCCGCTTAAAGCATTTGCCTCATGAATAGCCGTGGAAATATTTAAAGATCGTGCAGCGATAATACTTGCGGCAGAAACATGCCCACCAAAACCTAATACTAAATTTGGATTTATCAATTTTAGTTTTCGGCGAGCTAACAATACACATCCAAAAAAACTAAACATAGCCATTAAACGATCAAAAAAATTGACTCGGAAAAATGGTTTAGATGGAAGTGTGTGTAATGGTAATTTCAGATCAGCTAATAAAGAATTTTCCACACCATCTTCACTAGTAATAAAGTTAATTTCGTGACCACGCTTTATCAACTCTTCTGCAAGCGCAACAGCAGGGTAAACGTGTCCGGCTGTTCCTGTCCCAACTAAGATAATATTCAAATGAAAATCCTTTTTAAATTGAGTTGGTATAGATACATATATTAATTAATATCCGAATGAAACAATTAAAATAACTATTTAAACGTGTCGATTTTGTTCTATTAAACATCCATTTTCCAGACTCAAAATACGATCACAATGCTTAAGAGTGCTTTCACGATGAGCGATGATCAATATAGTTAGCTTTCCATGTAATTCTTGAAGTGTACGAGTTATTACTTCTTCAGTTTCAACATCCAATGCAGCCGTCGCTTCATCAAGAAAGAGAAAATCAGGTTGGTTATAAAGTGCGCGAGCAATCGCAAGTCGTTGGCGTTGTCCACCGGACAACTGCATTCCATGTTCTCCAACTATAGTTTGCAGGCCCTGATCGAGCGAATTGATCACCTCATCCAGATGCGCTTGCTTAACTACTTCAGCAAGGCGCTTTTCATTTATATTTTTACCTGCTATTCCAAATGCAATATTGGCACGAATACTATCATCTAATAAATATATTTCTTGTGGAACATAACCGATTAAAGCTTGCCAACTTTTACTTACTTCTTGCAGTTTATGATCACAAACTCTTATCTCCCCTTCTTCGTGATTTAGAATACCAAGCAGCAGCAGCATCAACGTTGATTTTCCAGAACCAGAAGGCCCAACAATACCAACAGATTCTCCTGATTCGACAGTAAAGTTAATGTTTTTTAAAACAGCATATTGCTTAGCTGGATATTTAAAACTCAAATTCGAAACTTTGATCTGGCGTTTATTACTTCTGTTTATCTTAGTTTCACCACTTAATCTTGGTGGAAGTTCTAAATGATCAATTACATTTGTCATCGGCTTCTGAGCATATTGCACCATGCCTAAATGCAACGAGATACCACTTGCTAAAGGAATCAATCGAGCAGCTGCATAGGCATAAGTTCCTAACACCGGAAAAAGTAATTCCGACTGAGTTTGACTCGCTGACAAAAACAAACCTGCCATAATCATCAATGCTGTGATCAATAAAGTTTCCATCAATAATGAAGCGGCATAAGTTGCACTCAGTGCATGGCTGTTGCTATGCACGTACTCATTTTGGTGATTCATAAACCGTTTAATCCAAAAAGTCTGTTTTCCGGAAATTATAAGCTCACGAAAACTTCCAAATAATTGCGTTAAAGTTTGTAGCCGATCCTTTTTCGCTTTTTCTGTTTTCTCACTTTGTTTATTTAAATAAGCGCGTGAAATCAGATAAATAATACTAACTAATAACCCTGCTAATAAGAGAATGAGCAGACCAGTTGTCGGTGACAGAATGACTAACATAGAGGTAATTGCACAAGCTATAAAAATATAGTTTGATAATGTAACAAGACCGTTAAAGCCTAAGTTACAAACAGGTTCTACCGATTCGGTAATATTCCTGATCAATTCTGATGAGTTTCTTTGCAAATGAAATTGATAATCTGCCTGTAAATAATTTTTTAGTAATCGCCTGCATAAAAAAGCCTGCGTGTTCGCTGCTAAACTATTCCTGAAGGTCAAAAATAAAGCCAAAAAAAGATTCTTAGCAGCAAACACCGTGACAAAAAAGGCTGCCATCCAGAAGAATGATCCGGCAGGTAAAAATGAAAGCCAGGATGGAATACTCGATTGATCAGGGTTTTTCATATACTGAACCGTATGAAAAATTAAAATAACCCCTAATGATTCTAACCCGGCAACAACAATAGATAAGGGTAATAAGGTCAACCATCCAAACCGTAGTTTCTTACTCAGGAAAGAAAAAATTTCAAATAGCTGACTAAACATATTCGTCGCGCTTACCTTTTCTCTAAAAACTCAGCTACATGTTGCTTAATCCCATTAGAAAAACTTTCTGGACTATAACGATCATATCTTTTCTTTAATGATTCAAATATTTCTGTTTGCTTTTGATCATCACTTAATAATGAACAAATTTTATTCACTGCATCATCATCATTGTTATAGCAAAGTAAATCATCATTCCCGACTATTTCTATTTGGCCGCCGCTATTGTGTACAAATGGAATACACCCTGCTCGCAACATCTCAGCCACGACCATTCCAAAATGTTCAAAATGCATTCCATGCAAACCAAATCGTGACTGTGAAAGTAATTGATCTAAATCCTCTCTGCTTAGATCTACATGCACTTTAACCCATTCACTTAAATCACGAACATGTACCATTAAATTCTCAAAAACATCAGGATGATCGCGACTTCCAATTATTTCCAACTTGACTGGGTAACCACGCTCACGAACCTTTCGTAAAATATTAACCTGTTCGATAAGGCGTTTTTCTGGACTGAAACGACTGATGGAAATAAATCGATATTGTTTATCGATCCATTTTATTTTTTTGTATTTACCAAGTGCAGGAGGGTGCAACACTTCAGGTTGATTTTGATATACCGAATCAACCATATCTGCTATGAATTGTGAGTTACACAAAGTTATGTTCTTTGCCACACGTACTTTACTAAAACCTGAAATGCTTTGTGTTAATTTATAATAAATGCTCAATAATACCTTTAAATGAAACCAGCGATGCTCATTATCTGGCCGCAGAAAGGTAAGCCATGGGTAATGGACATATTGGATCCCAGTTCTTCCAAAATCCATCTCGTTACAAAAAGATTGAATACACCATGCTGCAACAGCATGCCCACCTCCCGGTGGTTGCATACTATGATCTACAATCAATACAGCTGGCCACTTTTGCTTACTCAAATTTTTATCCTTTATTATACTTATGAAATATTTTTGGAATTATTTTATTTAGATCGTGATCAAGCAATTTTAAATTGAATTAACTAGCGTTGCGATCAAGTTTATATTTGTTAACTATCCATCTTTTTTACTTTAGTACTGCCTTGTAATAACGCCATCGACTGTTTGGCTCTAGCAAACCGTTCAGAAACATGTATTCTGCCTTCTTCCCCCATTTTTCTGGCCAAGCCGGGTGTTTCAATCAATTTCAAAACTCGATCCATAAATTGCTCAGCAGATGTTTCAGTAAGAAAACCTGTTTTATTATTAATAATCGTTTCAGTAGGTCCGCCTTGATCAGAAGCAATCACGGGTCGTGCAGATGCCATTGCTTCAAGTGGTACTAAACCAAAATGTTCAAAAGTAGATGTATACAATAATACCGACGATTGTCGATAAAATTCGATCAATTCTGTATCGTCGCAGTTAAGCTTAAAATATATTTGTTCATTTAATTTTGCTTCGTCAACTTTGTCTTTGAGTTTTTTCAATTCATCGACCTGAAGATGATCTTCTTTGTTATAACCACCAGCAATAATAAGTTCTATTTTGTTAAACCAGCTCTTATTTAAACTCTTTAATTTTGCTAATGTTTCTATAGCTAATGAAATATTTTTATCTGGGAATATCCTTCCAAACACTAACAAAACTATTTTATTGGAATCCACTAAGTTCTCCGAGACAGGCTCTATCTCTTGATAAATACGAATATCTATTCCAGGGTAACAAACTGAGGTTTCAATTTTTGGAAAGGCTTGCAAGAATTTACTTTGAGTAAATTTGCTATTGACGATAACATGATCAACAAAGCTCAAACCTGTCTCTTCTAGTTGATCAAATATTCTTCGGTAATAACGATACCAACCTGTCCTCGGTGCGGTTAAATATTGATCTGGATAATGTCCATAAAATATTTTTTGTTCAGCTATGCCTTTGCCCAAAAGTGGTAAAGTATGTGAAACTAAATCACAAATGAGCAAATCATAGTGCTTTCCTGAAAAACGTAATCGCAATGAGACCCATGCCATTTTTAGCAAAGCACATAAAACTTGAACTCGTTGAAAAAAAGACGTAGGTAAAAATTTTCCTGAAACAGTGATTTTTATACTTTCAGTGATCAGTTCACTAAAGCCCATTTCTGGTGCGTACTCTCCTGTGAAAACTTCTACTTCATAACCTGCTTTTTTAAGTGACACCACAGTATTTACCACCCAACGTTCCGCTCCTCCGAGGCCAAGTGTGGGATGGAGAAAACAGATTCGACCACGGTAACTTTTAAAGAGTGGGTCCATTGTGGTCAACCATGAACTGTGCCACAGTTGAGTTGGATACTTTTTTATCCACTCATGCATTTCATTTAATTTGCGTACATTTTCAGAATTGAACAACTCAACCAAATGTTGTGTTAGCTGACTCGAAGATTTGAATAATAAGCCATTACAATTTTCTTGAATTTGTTCTCTTATTGTTGGACCATAATCAAATGCGCATACAGGTAAACCTGCACCGAGCATGTCAGAAATCTTCATTGGCAAATCCAGACCTGAAGAAGAGGTATGGAAACTCAAGCCAAGATCAGATGCGGACAACAGATCAATATATTCTTGATCTTCTAACCAGACAGTTTTTATTCTGACTTTTTTTAAGTTAGCTAAAGATACCTGATGTTCAAATTTCGATTGTCCACTTCCCTTCCCTGTTAATATAATTAATAATTTTTTTATATCATTTATTTGATCATAATTTTTAACAGCATCAAGTAATAGATGAAAATTTTCATCCTCAGTCCAGCTACTGCTGCTTACTAATATTTTTGCATTCTCAAATTTATCAGGGATCAGATCTAACTGATAAAGTATTTCTTTTGTTTTTGTTTTTCTAAATTTTTCAGGCGCACTATCATAAAAACAAATAACATTCTTTATATCCCATTCGTTTTCTAAATAGGCTTTCATCGCTTGTGACACGCATAGATGACAATCCGCTTTTTTAGAATAATAGCGTTCAAACCACTTCATTGTTCGCACAACAAAATGATCGTCCCCAAACCTCATTCCCAAAATGCTATAACCAAAATTATGCCAGTCTATTATTAACTTCATCCCCCTGTAATCAGCAATCCAACTCGCAACGAGCAATGCTGGAAAAGAAGGTGGGTTTTGAATCAATATAGAATCGCTGTAAGGGATTTTTCTAAATAATATATTTAATAGTATAAAAAATTGTTTGATAACGCGCAGTAAGCTATAGGCAAGAAATAAAGGCTTTGGTAGTTGATGTCGATATTTTGCACTTGGTGAATTTAAGCGATAAAACTGAACATCCGGATTTGATCGAATTTGTTCAGGTAGTGGTGTTTCTAAGTATGCTACGACTCGAACTTTAAAGTTTTCTTTTAGAAATGACTCCAGGTGATACATCATTCTTGGGCTACGTCCGAGATCACCTAGTACCAGGAGAGTTACTGAACGTTGCATATGAAATATTTCTACAGAATGATCAGTAGTAATAATATTCTATCAATCTGGCGAATTGAAATCCCATACAATGCTTATGTCTTATTTTTGCACTTGTTTACCTCAACAGCTTTTGAAACTAAAAATTTGCGCAGATAAATAATGAGCTTAAAAATAATTCATCCACGCAAACCTGGCTATTTAATTTTAGTCGTTTTTTCGAACACGTTTAATTGTGAACGAAGCAACAGGATTACGCCAATCAAAATCTGAATTCAAATCACCAACACCTTGAATACCGGGATGTACATAAACATAACCCTCGCCTGCGACATCCGAAGCCATGCCTGGGTTTCCACAGGGAGGACCTGGAATATAGGCACACGATTCATCGTTATTTTCAGCACCTGCATCATAGGCAACCGCTCGTAGGTTCAGTGTACGCTTGTTAAGTCTTATTCCATTAAGCGCAACAAATGCATCATTACTTGATACGAGCATTGCCGCTGCTGTCAGATATCTCGCTCTGTGTGTAGAGACTTCTATTACAATCGTTTTACCCGGTAGAATAGGACCATCAGAAATTACAACTTCTCTATTGTCTGGCGCATTTTCAAGTAAACTAATAAGTCCAGCATTATCTGCATCTTGTGCTAACGCTGCTAGTTCTGGAGATGCTTCTGAACCCAGAGTAAAAAGAGAATATGGTCTCTTATGTGTGGATACAACCATTGGTGACATAATCTGTGACTTAGTAAGATTCGTTACTGAAATCTCATAAACATCATGGCCACTTGATGCATTCAAGGTGGTAACTGAATTGAGTGTAATCCCAATTCCAAACGCTATACTCTTAATAAATCTGTTCATGTATTTCTCTCCTGATTTAGAAAATTAATTTATGATCGGCGAATCATCGCCATCCCATTTGGAAAGAATAATGTATAGATATCACATGCTATTCACACAGTTATCACATTTTTATCACAGTGATCCGCTTAAGTGACAATAGGCAGGCGAAAAGAAAAACTTGATCCTCGATTAAGATTACTAATGACTTTTATTTGACTATTATGTAACTCAACAATTCTTTTTACGATGGCTAATCCTAAACCTGACTGCCCTTGTTTTGATCGACTTTTTTCTTGTTGATAAAAACGATCAAAAACATAAGGCAAATCTTTTTCAGGAATACCATATCCCGTATCATTAATCTCTATCGTAACTTGACCATCGTTTGGAAGAAGTGCTATTGAGATTGCACCGCCCTTTGGGGTATTCCTTAAAGCATTATCAAGCAAGTTATCAAGAGCTCGCTCAATAAGACTAATATCAGCATTGACTAACGGTAAAATACTCTGCACATTTGCTGAGAGAACAATATTTTTATTATGTGCTGGTAATTGATATTTTTGAAGAATATCTTGCACCAATTCCGATAAGTTAAAAGGTTCATTTACAGGTTTTATTTCTCGCGCATCAAATTTTGCCAGATCAAATAATTGATCAACTAACTTGTTCAAATGGCTACAATGTTTCAAAGCTGTTTCCAGATAATTTTTTCTTTCTTCTGGTGTGTATTTTTCATCTTTAATCGTCAACATTTCTATATAGCCCTGAAGAGTCGCTAATGGCGTTCTCAAATCGTGTGATACATTTTCCACTAATTCTCTTCGAAGATTATCTGTAGATTTTAATTGTTCAACTTGTTGTTGAATGGTTACAGCCATCTCATCAAACGATCGTGAAAGTTCATCAATTTCATCACCACTAGATTTGTAATGAAAATCTTGTGAATTATCAAAGCTCACACCTTTTTTGTAAGCATCCATCGCATCTGAAAGTTTTTTCAATCGATTAGTTAACCATTTAAAAAATGAAAACCCGGTGAGTAAGGAGAAAAACAACCCCGCAAACAAAACATAAAGGCTTAGCTTGAGGATGTAGCTTCCAGAAACGAGCTGTATCGCATTATCAACTTGCTCTCCACCAAGAATGATATAGAGGTAACCAGATATTTGATCACCATTTTTTATTGGCGCAACGGAAAAAACTTTTTTACGTTCATATCCTCGAGGATCATCACCAACTAATGGAAAGATGAATTGACCACTAAGAAACTGTTTAATTGGGTTAAGTCCAACTTGTGTCAACTTTACCGACCCAGCTGGCGCAGAGTATTCCATGACCTTTCCACTCGCATCAAGCAGATATATTTCTATGCTGGGGTTTAGCACCATGATTTGGTGAAAAAGATGCTTTAGTTCTTGATGGTTTATATTTCGATCTATTAACAAGTTTGTTTCTTTAACAATGTGTTCTGCAACACCCCGATTCAACTTTTGATTAACTTCTTCCTGATACATTTTGGAAGAAAAAACCGTAGTGAAAACCACTAAAATACTAATAAGACAGAAAATAATAAGTAGACTTAGTGTAATTTTTTTTTGTAACGAATTATTATTGCTCAGCATAACGATAGCCGACTCCCCAAACAGTCTCAATATAACCTGGCTCACCTGGATCATCTTCAATCTTTACACGCAGTCGATTTATATGTGAGTTAACGGTGTGTTCATAACCGCTGTAACCATAACCCCATACTTGATCAAGTAACTGTGTTCGCGAAAAAACTTTACCTGGGGATTTTGCAAAACAGGTTAACAATTCAAACTCTCTTGCCGTTAATTCGATTGGTTTTTCTTTAATTGAAACTAATCTTTTTTCAAGATCAATTAGCATGTTCTTCCTTTTTATTAAGTGTTTGTCGTCCTCTTCAACAGCTATTTCAATCACCCGCATTCTTCTTAGAATAGCTTTTATTCGAGCCATTAATTCCTGAACACTAAATGGTTTGACGACGTAATCATCCGCACCTATTTCAAAACCTACTACACGATCAATTTCAGAAGATTTAGAAGTTAGCATTAAGATCGGCGTATAGTTTTTCTGGCCGCGTAACTGTCGACAAATTTCCATCCCATCTATGCCAGGAAGCATAAGATCCAAAATAACTAAATTGTATTCATTTTCCGTCGAGAGCTTTAGTCCATTGGTCCCATCTAGCGCAATTTCCACATGATATGAAAGATCTCTTAAATTGAGAGCTACTAACTCTGCAAGATCTTCACTATCTTCAATAATTAAAATCTTTTCAGTCATTGTTTCTCGCCCCAGAAACGTGACGGTACTGTTTAAACTAACAACAAACTGTCACAAAAATATCACACTCATTTATAAAATGAATATAGGAAAATTTGTTAGGTACCTAAAAGATAGATTTGTTCCGTAAAGAAAGGAATAACAACTTAGAGTACAAATAAAATTAATATATCAGCCGAATGGATAACTTAATTTTTATGATGAAGGTTATTTGAAAACTTAAGATCGTTATAAAAACTAGAAAACTACAACTGCTCTATTTGATATAACGTGGGACATGAAGATTTGGAATTGTAGAAAAATCTAATCAGGTATGCATTCAGGATGCACACCTGATTATGAATCTGCTTTCGCTTTATTCTACGTTAGCACCTACAACGGCAGCCATTTGCATCATGTTTATGGTCTGTCCTTCTTTCATTCCTGTAAGATCGGTGAGCTTTCCAGATTTACTTGTAGATTTAGTATTCTTGAAGATTGAAAGCAATTTAGCATCAGCCACAATATACTTTCCTGCATTTTCAGGCTTCCCATTTTCTGATTTTGTTTGAAGACCGTTAGATTTAATATAGTCCCAAAGCTTTTTTGTTATCTCTGTTCTTGGAAGTTCTTTTTCTCCCAAAAATGCTGCCAGTTCACTTTTTAATTTTACTGGTTTTGCCAAGCCCTTTGCTTCTGCCATTTTTTTTCCCTCTAGCGATAGATAGTATTAATGAATTTATAATAAATTTACTGATCGTTTCCCGGTTCAGATTTGTGCCCGAAATAACGTGGATATTGTAAGCCAGCTTAGCGCTAACTACTACGGTTAAGTAATACTAAGTGTTACGTATGATCTATAAATATAAGCTTACAGCATTATCCTAAAGTAATTATTGAGAATACTTCAGGTAAAAACTCGCATACCTTGGCATTAATATTCTCAATTCATATAAGATTCTATAGTAATTCCGTATTGAATCTTCTTTGTGAAAATACCTTATCTCACTAATACGAGATTTCTCTATAATCAGAGACTTTTACTTTCTTATAAATTATTACGTAAGCTTTAGTACAACCTACAACATAGCCAACAATCGAGTTTCCAACTTGATTTGATCAGCCGTAAAGTTACGAATCCCTTCCGCTGTTTTCTCTGTGGCCATAGCATCCAGGTTCATTTGCCAACGGAATTGCTGTTCAGTTAATTTTTGATCAGGTGTTTGGCTGACACCATTATCAACAAGTTTGACCTCAACGGTTTCTTCACTCTCAGCTAATTCTTCCAGGAAGTTTGGCCCGATGGTCAGTCGATCACATCCCGCCAGTTCAAGAATCTCACCAACATTACGAAAACTAGCACCCATCACCACCGTTTTATAACCATGAGATTTATAATAGTTATATATCTTAGTCACTGAAACAACGCCCGGATCTTCAGATGCCGGATATTCTGTTTTGCCTGTACTCGCTTTATACCAATCTAGAATACGGCCCACAAATGGCGAGATCAAAAATGCATCAGCTTCAGCGCAAGCTCTTGCCTGAACAAAACTAAACAGCAAAGTGAGGTTACAATTAATCCCTTCTTTTTCGAGAGCTTCGGCGGCTTTAATCCCTTCCCATGTAGAAGCAATTTTGATCAAAATACGATCCTTCTCTACACCAACTTGTTGATATAAATCAATCAAACGATGCGCTTTAGCAATCGTCGCCTCAGTATCAAAAGACAATCTTGCATCGACTTCCGTCGAAACTCGTCCCGGTACAATTTTCACAATTTCAGCTCCAATCGCTACCGCTAGTTTGTCTCCTGCATCGATAATTTGTTGAGCTTTATCCGTAGATTGCAATTTCGCCCATTCAACGGATTTGGAAACTAACGATTGGTATTGATCCATTTCTGAGGCTTTAAGCAATAAAGATGGATTAGTCGTCGCATCGACAGGCTTATATTTTCGTATCGCATCAATATCACCGGTGTCGGCTACAACGATCGTTATCGCTTTCAGTCGCTCTAATTGGCTAGCGGATGTTTTAGTCATGTTCGTCTCTCTAAAAATTTGGGGCGAATTTACCAGACTTTGATCCCAGCCACCACAAATAGAATGTAATAGATAATTACTTTAATTTGAGTAATCAACCCGAAAGTGGGTAAGAATTGTTCGGAGTGAAAGGAAGTTAATTACAACGACGCTCAATTAAATATTTGGATCAATGAGAGTAATATCCATGAAAATATCAGATCCGCTTATATTCTCGGTATTCTGGTACCCAAAAATTATCTTCAATTGCCTGCGCCAATACTTCCTTATCTGTCTTAGGAGCAACGCCTTCTTCAATTGCTTGTAGGCCGACCTGTAAAGCAATCATTCGACTGACTGAAGAGATCTCTGACAATTCGGGTAACAAGGTCTCGCCATTACCATTCACTAATGGTGAACAGGCCGCTAAGGTTTCACTGGCGACCATAAACATCGTTTCCGTGACTCGATTAGCTCCACTAGCTATAACACCGAGGCCAATTCCGGGAAAGATATAGCTATTATTACATTGCGCGATGGAATACGAATTTCCTTGATAATTGACGACTTCGAATGGGCTACCTGTTGCGACGATTGCATTTCCTTCTGTCCATTCAATAACATCTTTCGGTTGCGCTTCCACTCTTGATGTCGGATTCGATAAAGGTAAAACGATTGGTTTAGGACAAGATTCATACATCATTTTGATCACAGACTCACTCATCAAGCCAGCAACTCCTGAAACCCCGATAATTATTGTTGGTTTAATCTCCCTGACCGAATCTAGCAAACTGAGCTGCTCTCCGTCACTACTCCATCCCTCAAGCTTTGATCGCGTCTTCGCAAATTTCTTCTGAAAATCACGCAATAACTGATCGTCTGTTAACAGACCTTTGCTATCGACGAGAAAAATCTGATCTAATGCCTGACCTTCACTTAAACCCTCTTTTTGCATATGCATCAAGATCTGCTGTGCAATACCACAACCGGCAGACCCACCGCCAACAAAAACAATGCGATGATCTTTAAGCGATGTATTCTGCAAATGACACGCGGCAAGCAAAGTACCCACCGTCACTGCGGCGGTGCCTTGAATATCATCATTGAAACAACAAAACTGATCGCGGTATCTATTAAGCAATGGTGTTGCATTAGCTTGAGCAAAATCTTCAAACTGGATCAGCGCGTTCGGCCATCGTTGTTGTAAACCTTGAAGGAATTGATCTACAAATTCTGAATATTCCTCGCCAACAATACGTTCATGTCGCCAACCCATATATAAAGGATCATCAAGTAATTCCTGATTATTTGTACCAACATCCAATGTCACCGGTAAAGTATAAGCCGGACTGATTCCTCCACATGCAGAATATAAAGCCAACTTGCCGATAGGAATTCCCATACCGCCGATTCCTTGATCACCCAAACCAAGAATTCGTTCGCTGTCAGTAATAACAATGACTTTGACATTATCTTTAGTCGCGTTTTGAATCATTTGGTCGATGCGCTCGCGATCAGGGTAAGCGATAAATAAACCTCTTTTGCGACGATATATCTGGGAAAATTTTTGACAGGCTAAACCCACGGTTGGTGTGTAAATAATCGGCATCATCTCTTCAAGATGATCGGTGATCAATTTGAAGTAGAGAGTTTCATTGGTATCCTGAATGTTACGCAGGAAAACATGTTTCTTCAGATCTTCGCGGTAGTTAGAAAATTGTTGGTACGCACGGTTTGATTGTTCTTCAATCGATTCTATCGCAAGAGGTAATAAACCTTCGATATCAAAAGCAAGTCTTTCTTCTGCACTAAAAGCATTACCTTTATTTAGCAAGGATATTTCTAGCAATTCCGGTCCTGTAAATCGAACTTCAAGTGCTGGTCGGGTTTTCTGTTTACTCTGCTTTTCCATCGAATACCTGTATTGTTAATATTATATTAATTGGCCTTACTGCCTTCTTCCATTCCACGCATAAATTCACCGAAAGCTTTGCCCGCTTCTTCGGGTGACATATTATTAATATCTTCCATGGAACGCCCCATTTGTTCCTCAAACTTACCCATATTTTGCTGCATATTACGTGCGGCGTTTTCACTACTCACATTTATGATCACACCAAAAAAAGCAAGAATTCCGAAAGTGATCATTGCTTTCTTTTCATCCAATTCATGTACTTCTTTGCTGGCAATGAACATCAAATACATCACCCACAGAACACCTACTACTGTTCCAAGGTATGGGATTACTGAAACCAGTGCCATTACTGGTGCAAGTGCCATCGAAGAAGCAACACAACGATAAGCCGTTTCATAATTATAATTTGATCCCATCAACTTCCAGATCAAATACATAATCGCCGCCGAAACAAAACTTCCTATCAACATAGCAATCGGTAGAACAATCAATGCTGTTAGTCCAACAGAAGCAAGGCCTCCTCCAAACAGAGAAAATACCAAAAAAATAGCGCCCGCAATAAATGCCAGAACAATTACAAAAATTACCGGCTCTGTGAAACCACCAGTCTTTGGCATATTACGATAAATGTTAACTGGATTTGTAATCACCGACTTTGCATCTTCGATTACTTTTTCAAGATTAAATGATGATGTGTTTTCCATAGCGATCTCCTTTTTTATTTTTTATATTTGTAGACCATGATCTTAAATCTTCTTTTTTATTTTTTTCTAACTTACATGATATGCCCATTCCCAATAGATCAAAAACAAGCCGATTATTAGTATTGCCATTGCTTGCCAACTTAACCCACTCATCAGTATAAAACCGGCAATCACGGATAAAGCCAATCCAAGGAAATAAAGTGTTGGCCCTGGTATGAGATCAAATTGTTTACGTCGTATAGCTGACATCATTAAGCTCAATCCAGCGATTACCGTACAAACCGCAACCAACAACCATAATCCTTGATAGATTAGGCTAGCATATGTGTAAGGAGAATTAAGGGTATTAAACTCAGACAATACGGTTTGAAATACTTGCCATGTTGGTTTCAACCAAAATATACCTATCGCCAGGATCAAGGCTCCGATGATTAAGATTACCGTACTTCGCAACTTTGAGCTTTTTTCCAAAGCTTGTTCAGAATACATTTCTAATCCCCCTCGTTTTTGATTATTCTTATGTCTCTTGATAATAAACGGAACTGATATGGCTGACAAATCAATTAACTGCCCCGAATGTGGGACAGAGATCGAAATCTCGACAGTGCTTTCTCAGCAGATCGAAAATGATCTAAAAAAAGAAAATGATCAAAAGCTACTTGAAGCCGTTAGTGAGACAAAGAAAAAATCATTAGAAGATTTTTCTATTGAAAAGAAAAAGTATGAACTAAAACTCGAAGAACAAAATAGCAAACTCGCAAAAGCGTCCGAACGAGAATTGGAAATTAAAAAACAACAACACGATCTGGAAAAACAGAAAGAACAATTTGAACAAGAGCTTGAGTCTCGTTTAAAACAAAAAGAACAAACCTTACGCGAGCAATTTAAACAGAAAGCAAAACAAGACTTAGCAATTGAGATGAATGATCTGCAAGAGCAACTTAAAGAAAAAAACTTGCGGGTTGAAGAGGCGCAAATAAAAGAAATGGAAGTCCGTAAGCAAGCTCGGCGACTGGAAGAAAAACAAAAAAATATTGAACTTGAGTTTCAACGTAAAATTGATCAAGAACGAAAAGACATAGAAGACAAAATCAGTAAACAACTTTCAGATGAGTCAAACCTGAAGTTAAAAGAAAAAGAAAAACAAATAGACGATCTGAGAAGATCATTAGAAGATGCAAAACGTAAAAGTGAACAAGGCTCAATGGAAACACAAGGAGAAGTGTTAGAACTTGATCTCGAGCACAAGCTGAAACATCAATTTTCTCACGACACTATCTCACCGGTTCCAAAAGGGATCAAAGGCGCCGACATTATCCAGAATGTCAGAGACTCTACAATGAACGATTGTGGAAAAATTATCTGGGAGGCTAAAAACACCAAAAACTGGTCACCACTTTGGTTACAAAAACTCAAAGATGATCAAAGAGAAATCGGCGCTAATATTGCCATCCTCGTTACCGTCGCTCTACCCGAGTCTGTATCCAGTTTCGGATTGATTGAAGGTGTTTGGGTAGCCGATGTTAAATCTGCACTACCACTAGCCTCCGCGTTACGTGAGCAACTTATTCAGATCAATTTTGCTCGTAGTGCTTCTCAAGGCAAAGGAGAAAAAATGGAAGACATGTTCAATTACCTTTCCGGAGATGAATTCAAACAACGTGTTGAAGCAATTGTCGAAACTTTCAGCAATATGCAAGATCAGTTGAATCGAGAAAAACGTGCAATGGAAAGGATCTGGAAAGAAAGAGAAAAACAGATCCAACGTATTACGACAAATACGATAGGTATGTACGGAGACGTTCGTGGAATTATTGGCTCATCTATACAAGCCATTCCTGCCTTAGAATTAGATAATCGAGAACTAGATCACTCTGTCGAAGTTCAGAAAATAGTGTCAGACAATAAGCCTAACTAATAATTCCGACACCTTTCTGACTATAACTTCCTGTTAAGGCAGGCAATATAAAATTAATGGCAGAAAGGGCTAAAGATATTTAGCCTTCTAACCGATAAACATTTTAGCAGTGATTGCACACGGACATGCACCTGCTACATTGCGAACACGGACTTTCGCAACTTAACCCGGCCAAGGATGGCCACCCTACTTCCCGGACTCCAATCCGGGAGTGCCGGTGGCTCGTCAAGTCAAACTTCTGACAACCAACATACATAATAGCATTATTCATTTTCTAAAACATTAGAAAGCCTCCTAAAACATTATACAAATCGTGTCTTGATTATATGTTATTGTTTTTATTGTTATTAATAATTTCTGGCATAGCATATGCATTATTAGAAACGTAGCATGTCATCCCTGACTGTTACGCTCCTCCCTTTGGGCTTATATTGGCACCTTTATTTAAGGTGCCATTTTTTTTGCCTGTCGTTTGACATTCAAATAGAATCACTTCCCGAGTTATTCGATTAATATTCATGATGAGAAAAAGATGTCTACAGTAAAATTTTTAATCACAGGTGGAACCATCGACAAGATCTACAATGAATTAGATGGAAGTCTGACCTTCGATCAAACTCATATGGAGTCGATGTTAGTACAAGCTAGATGTAACGTCGATATCTCTGCTGAGACGGTCATGCTTAAAGATAGCCTTGAAATGAACGATTCAGATCGAGAGCTGATCAATAATAAGTGCCTGGCATCAGAAGAAGCTTTGATCATCATCTCTCATGGGACAGATACGATGGTTGAAACAGCCGCTGTTCTTGCAAAGCACATTACTGACAAAACGATAGTCCTGTTTGGAGCGATGGTCCCATTTTCGATCAATTATTCTGATAGCCTGTTCAATCTCGGCTGCGCAGTGACCGCAGTTCAATGTCTTAACAACGGCGTTTACATTTCAATGAATGGAAAAGTCTTTCCCTGGAATGATGTGATGAAAAATAAGACGAAAGGTGTCTTCCAGGCTAAGAATGGTTAAGTTGAAACATCTAGAACTTATTCATGTTTTTTAGCTTCTTCCCAAAGCGCATCCATTTCCTCCAGGCTTGCTTCTTCGGCAGTTTTATTTTTAAGCATCAAACACGATTCGATATAGCGAAAACGTCGTTCAAATTTACTATTTGATCGCCGTAGCGCTTGTTCTGGATCAACTTTGAGATGGCGAGCTAAGTTCACACAAACGCAAAGTAAGTCACCCACTTCATCTTCAATCTTATCTTGCCCAAGATTTTCATTAATTGCCTCATGGATTTCAGCCACTTCTTCTTTGAGCTTTTCCCAGACGGGTTCTACCGTCTGCCAGTCAAAACCAACCTTTGCAGCTCGGTTTTGTATTTTTGCTCCTCGGGTTAAAGCGGGTAAAACGAGCGGAATATTATCCATCTGGCTTTGCATGTCTTGACTTTGATCATTTCCATTATCGAGTTTTTGCTGCCGTTCGTCTTTTTTGATCGCGTCCCAACTTGTAGACAACTCGTTTTCATTTAGTGATTGATTTGTATTGTTTCGATCAAAAACATGTGGATGCCGACGTATTAACTTGTCACTAATACTATTTACAACATCATCGAAATCAAAATCGTTTCTTTCTTTTCCAATCTGAGCGTAGAAAACAATTTGAAATAATAAGTCACCTAGTTCCTCACGAAGATCTGCTACCTCTCCGTTTTCTATCGCATCAATGACTTCATAAACTTCCTCAAGTGTATGTGGAACGATAGTTTTGTATGTTTGTCTGACATCCCATGGACAACCTGACTCTGGATCACGCAATTTTTCCATGATTTTTAGTAATGATTCGATCGATTGTGATCCGATTTGACTCATAGGCCTTCCTGTTGTTTTAATTAGTGGAATAATTAGCGACAAATTTAGATCATATCACTTTGGATTGTTGCGATGACGGCACCACTGATATTAAGACTCGACATTTCAGGCTCACCAATGACCTGGATCCCTTGGGAAGATGCAGTCAATCTTTACGCTCGGGACATGGTAGCGTGGACAGCGGGCGAAAGTATGTTCACATTTCACGGTGGATTAAGCCGCTTAACAGGTTTACAGTCACAAGTTTCGATCAATTCTATCATTGCCGTTAAACGAGCAAGCCAAAGTAAATATGTACGTCGCTCAATTCCACCACTAAATAACCGCGAACTATTTTTCCGCGATGGCAATTTGTGTATGTATTGTGGCAAGGAATATCGTGACCTGATGTTGACACGCGATCATGTTAAACCCGTCTCTCGTGGCGGATTAGATCGATGGTCAAATGTTGTTGCCGCTTGTCGTACATGTAATACGCGCAAAGGCAACCGCTATCCAGAAGAAGCAAGCATGCCACTTTTAGCGATCCCTTATGTTCCAAACTGGGCCGAATATTTAGCGTTATCGAATAGAAGAATTCTCGTCGATCAAATGGATTTTCTCAAAGGCCAATTCAAACGAGGCGAACGTTTGCTGAGTTTCTCGCTAGAAGATGAAGAACAGCACCCATGAAGATCGATAAATAACCTTGAATTCTAACTAATCTTAGTCTCAGTAAATTAAAGAATAATAATGAAAACATCTCGGCGCATGGATGCGGTCCAACCTCCCGTTATCCCGATTGTTGGTCAACTAGTTAAGGATAATCCCGGCACACTTTCTTTGGCCCAGGGTGTCGTATATTTCCAGCCTCCAAAACAAGCTTTGGACAAAATAGCCGAATTTGGAAATCAAGCTTCAGATCATTTATACGCCCGTGTTCAAGGCATACAGGAATTGATTAATGTAATTGAGAAGAAATTACATAAAGAAAATGGTGTAAATGGTGATCTTTCTAAAAGGATAATCGTTACGGCTGGTGCAAACATGGCATTTCTTAATGCGCTCTATGCGATTACGGATCCTGATAATGAGATCATTCTTCCGACACCCTGTTATTTTAATCATGAAATGGCCATCCACATGGTTAGTTGCAGACCAATTTTGGTCAAAACAGGTGAAGACTTCCAAATAGACGTTAAGCAACTAAGAGCTGCCATCACACCAAAAACACGCGCTATTGTCACCGTTTCACCTAACAACCCCACTGGCGTGGTTTATTCTGAAGAAACATTAAGATCTATAAATAATATATGTCGAGAACACAATATCTATCATATTTGTGATGAAGCCTACGAGTATTTTACTTTTGATCGTGCTCATCATTTCTCAACTGCATCAATAATTGAATCGCAAAATCATACCATCAGTCTTTATTCACTCTCGAAAGCATACGGTTTTGCCAGCTGGCGTATCGGTTACATGCTTGTACCTGAAAAACTTTTTATGCCGATCATGAAAGCTCAGGATACAAACCTTATATGTGCCAGTGTTATTTCTCAAAATGCGGCCATTGGGGTTATGCAGCTTGGATCAAATTATTGTTTAGAAAAACTTACCGAGATTAAAGAATCTCGGCTTCTTATTATAAAAGAATTGGAAACGATCAAAAACTTCTGTACATTTCCGGTGCCGATGGGTGCTTTTTACTTTTTCTTAAAAGTTGAAACCAGCCTGGATTCGATGACTTTAGTGAAAAAGTTAATAGAAAAATACAAGGTAGCAGTTCTACCGGGAGATGCGTTTGGTATGAAACAGGGTTGCTATTTAAGAGTCTCTTTCGGTGCATTACAATCAGAGACAGTCATTGATGGAATTCGTAGACTTACTAAAGGATTAACCGAAATTTGTCACAAAATAAAAAATTAAACCGAACTTTAAACATTTTATCTGTCTACAAAATAATACACATAAAAAATATAATGAAAACTCTAATTACTAACGAGCATAAACAAGTACAAGGAAAAATATGAAAAATATAATAATGGGGATCCTTTTAACGGTATTCACATCAGGATTTACTGTGAATAGCATCGCGTCTGATAGTGAAGGAAATTACGCTATCTGGGGTGAAGGCGGTGCATCTTGCTTTAAATATAGTAAAGCACGAGCAGCTGAAAAGGATCTAAATTTTAAATCCTATTTACGTGGCTATCTTACTTCTTACAACACTATTTCTGAAGATACCTATAGCATCAGCGGAGAAATGAACCTGCCCAAAATGATGGAATGGTTAGATAATTATTGCGATGAAAAGGCAGTCGACAGTTATGACCGCGCCATCCAGATGCTCATTACTGAAGTGGAAAATGATCGATACCGAACGCCCAACAAAAATGGAATAACGGAAGGTTGGGGTAAAAAATAATAGTGGAGTTAAACAGCTCGGGGTTTAGTGATCAAATTAAACCATTTATTCAGCCTCAACAAGACTGCCAGTACGCTGTTGCCAAGAAAGGTTGCGACCTGAAACGAGCTGCTGTTTTAATTCCACTTGTCGACACAGCAGATCAGGGTTTATCTATTTTGCTGACAACGAGAACTCAACATCTTCATCACCATGCTGGACAAATAAGTTTACCTGGTGGAATGCTAGATCAAACATCAGATTTAACCCCCGTCGACACAGCAATTAGAGAAACTCATGAGGAAACAGGAATTTCAGCAGAATTTATTGATATTGTCGGAGCGCTAGATCACTATCCAACCAATTCTGGTTTTGTTGTCACGCCTATTGTAGGCAGGATCCTTCAGGGATTTTCTCTGCAAGCCGATCCATTTGAAGTAGATGAAATTTTCACGGTACCTTTAAACTTTATTTTTGATCATAGAAATCATCAAAAGCGAACATATAAAGATAAAGATCGTAGCAGTTTTTACTACCAGATAAGCTATGAGAACAAACGTATCTGGGGAATTACAGCAGCAATATTAGTCAATTTTTACAAGAGGTTAAAGGACAATCATCCTCTTTTTTGTGAACTGGTGCCCCAAAACAATTAGCAATGATTGCGAATCGTTAAAAAATAGGTCATGATCCCGACTGGGCATTCTAATTTTTTATATCTTTAACTGGAGATTAACTATGAAAAAAGCTATTCGTCTTTCTGCATTACTTCTTACTGCTGGTCTTGTTACCGGTTGTAGTTCTATCACTGTTGAACAACTTGAAGCGACTACAGCAATTGCTAACAATGCATTAGCTGAAGCAAGAGCAGCTCAAGGCACAGCTAACAATGCACTAAGTGTTGCTAATGATGCGCTTTCAGCTGCTGCAAGTGCTCAATCTGCTGCTGATAGTGCTCAATCATGTTGTAATGCTAACTCAGAACGCCTTGACCGCGCATTTTCCAGAGCGATGAGCAAGTAAAAAAAGAATCAAGGAAACAATAACTTGATCAAAAAAGGCCGCTGTTATGCGGCCTTTTTTATTTCTTGAATGTTTTATATATATAAACAAACCTTTTTTAATTTTATGAAGTCCCAGAGTCTAAAATAGATCAGAATAACTGGATTGTTTAGTTTCCGTCCTGTTACTTACATCCCCAATATTTTCATCATTAGCTGACTCTTGATTTTTCATTATCAATTTTCCATCTAAGTCTGGACCGAACTCTGCCACTTCAAGATCACTGTTCCTAAACGATTTCATTTCTCTAAATCCAACTAATGCTGGAATCCCTGTCTGTTTCTGAGATATTTTCCTCAAAGAATTCCAGTCAATCTTACTATCGTTACTGCTTACATTATCCTGGCCTTGTGTTTTATTAATCGCTTTACTGATTAAATTAACTAGCTGTTGATAATCCTTCTGCGAATTCTGCTTTGCTTCTTCTAAAGCTGGATGCGCTTCGACATAAAGCTTGCCTCTTAACCAACCGGCTTTATACGGTTGATCAATAATTTGCACTCTTGTTCCTACTTTCGTAATTCCAAAAAGTTCTTCGATATCTTTTGGATAAAGTCTGATACAGCCATGTGTCACCCGCATCCCTAAACCATAAGGTTTATTGGTACCGTGGATCAAATAACCTCGCTTACCCAGTCTCATCGCAAATTGTCCCAACGGATTATCTGGTCCAGCAGGGACGACATCAGGTAAAGGATCTCCCATTTCCGCATGCTCTTTTTTGATCGATTTTGGAGGCGTCCAGGTGGGATCTTTTTTCTTACCTATGATCGACGTTGAACCATATGGCGTAGCCCAGTCTTGTCTTCCTATACTGATCGGATAAGTCACTACTGTTGCTCGTTCACCACGCTTTGGTTTTGGATAATAATATAGTCGCATTTCTGGAACATTGATGACAATGCCTTTCTTCGGCGCATCAGGCAAAACGTAGTAACTTGGAATAATAACTTCCGTTCCATCACCTGGTAGCCAGGGATCAACACCCGGATTTGCATGTTGCATTTCCCGAAAACCTTGATCGTAAGCCCATGCCAGATCAGAAATAGTATCTTCATAACGCGTTGTTGTAAGACTGATCGCACCAATAACAGAATCACCATTCTCGGGTAATAAATAAGTTTCAGCCAATATCGTCTGCGGCGAAAATATTGTGAGAAATAATATCAAGTAATACTTTTTGATCATTGTTTTAACATACCTGTTGCAAGTACTAACCAGCCGACTAAAAAAGCTAACCCACCAATGGGAGTAATCATTCCAAATTGACGGATTTCAAAGAATGCTAGTAGGTAAAGACTGCCAGAAAACAGAATAATTCCACTAACAAGCAACCAGCCTGCCAGTTTTAGTGATCCAATTCCGGAATAAAGGTGAATTAAGATACCGATTAAAATCAGCCCTAATGCATGAACCAGTTGATATAAAACACCCGTCTGCCAGACGGTGAGCATTTGTTCCGAAAGTCGATCACGCAAGGCATGCGCGCCGAAGGCACCAAAACCAACTCCCAGAAAAGCCGCGAAGCTGCCAATTGCGATAAATATTTTATCCATAGATCGGCAATTTTACAGTAAATACGACCCCTTCCCCACTATCAAGATTGTCGGCAAGTAAATCACCTTGATGAAAAGTTGCAATCAATTTTGCCACATATAAACCTAATCCCAGGTGGGGTTCACCCTGCACTTTATTGTCTCGAGCAGAAATCATTGAATCGAATAAATTCTGTTCAATTTGATCCGGTATTTGTGAGCCGAAATTAACGATTTTAATCAAAACATTTCCATTTTTCTCATTCACTCTCAAAATTATAGGTGTTTCTTTTTTTGCAAAATCTATCGCATTGGAAACAAGCTTATCCAACATTTGAACGATCAAATCCGGCGCGCAAAGTATTTCTGCATCTATCTCCTCTATTTCACACCTGAATTCCTGATCAGGATATGCAACGCCATAACCTTCAACACACCCCTTAAGTAACTTCTGAATTTTATAAGATTCTTTTTCCGAGGATTGCAATGCTCCTTCAAGACGTGCCGCTTCACTCAACCTGGTCACTAATGTCTGCAAACGTTTAACCCCATCCTTTGCTCGATCAACATAGACTCCCGCATCGTCTGCACTGTCTGCCGTGTCTAAACTCTCTAAAGACGATTGCACTACTGCCATCGGTGTTCTAAGTTCATGGGACAATTTGCCAGCAAGGCTTTCCAGATAATCGTTATATTGTTTGAGTCGTTCTAGCATGTCTGAATAATGTTGCGACAGATCACCCAACTCATCGTTCCAGGGCTTTCCTACAAGTGTGCGCGTAACGCGTCCTTGTTCATCAATAGCCTGATCTGCTTCACGACTCAATCGCCTGATCCTACTTAATAAATTAGATGCAAATGCGAGCAACAACAAGGTCACAACGACAAAAACGATTAATGATCGAGTAAACAAATCACTCATTGCTTTACGTTGAACCGTTTGAATATTACCGGTGGTTTCTTCAGCAACAACCACTCCAATTATCTCAGAGTCTGAATGAATGGGTTTTGCAGCAGTGACTATTACCGCCTTACCATCGGGCGATGATCTCCAACGGATCCCTGTATCTCCTTTTAGCGCAGCGGTAACATCTTTACCACGTAGTCTCGAAGCGCCCTTCAACTCATCCTTAAAGCGCGAACTTGCAGAAGGGAAAATCCACGAATAAAAACGATTGAGTGTCCGGCTTGGAGTCTGGTTTTTCAGGTTCCCTTTAGTGGCTAAAACATGTCCGGCTGTATCCAGTACCCAAATACGTCTACCTTCAGCAACGTCCAGCTTGTCTATCGCAGAACCTATATCATCAGAAGCCCTTACTAATAAATTAGCTTTCTGCCTTCCAGAAGTTTTGATCTTACCGGTAATCTTGCGTAGAGAGGGATCATCAACATCAGTGATCGTAATCCCCAATTTTTGATCCACAATACGTGAAGGGATCTTCAACTCTAATCTATATCCTGTCGGTGTTTCTTGCCAGACGCCGCTAATATTTGTGACTGATCTTGGAATCGGTTGTTCTTCCCAGATATCTGCATTCCATATCATTCCCTGCTCATAAGTGCTAATTTCTCCTTGTGCAGAGGGTGCGATCCAATAGTGTTTTAATTCACCATCGCTATCTTCGATAAATAGTTCTATTTGATCACTTTCATTCGCGAATGGACTTTCAGGTCTTTGATAAATGAGTTGATTATCTTCAGCCTGTAGCAAAACATATAAGTATCCCGCTTGTTCAGCAATGATAACTTTGGTTGTTAAACTTCCCTCAGTAGATGATTTATTATCCGCCCAATCCAACCATGCACTCCACTCTTCTGCATAGCCATCGAGCTGCACGATTTGCTTCATAGGATGAACAAACAAAGGGATCGATTTTTCTGTTCCGTAACCAACTTGAGGAAAAAGGGTGTCACGTCCACTCAAAAGGCCAGAAATATTGCTCGCCGTACCTGTCAGTGATGTTTCTAAGCCTTCACGGAGATAATGCTCCATCTCACGTACATATTGATAACCCACATAGGGCAAACTCAATACGGCGATAGATAATAATAATAATTTTTTTCTGATCGAAAAAGAAAAGGGTTTTTTCATTAATGTACTGTTGTCGTGTTCCAACGGTATCCCATGCCATAAACCGTTTCTATACAATCAAACGACTCATCTACCATTTTAAATTTTTTACGAATGCGTTTGATATGAGAAGTGATCGTACTGTCATCAACGATCACATTTGCATCCTGCATTAATTGATCGCGATTTTTCACATGACCCGGGCGTCTTACTAAGCAATGTACTATCCAGAACTCTGTCAAGGTCAGATCAATCGGCTGTTTATTCCATGCAATGCTGATCGCACTGGTATTAACGGCTAATGGGCCGACTTGTAGATCTGCATCGTCCTCTTGTGGAGCACTCAATGCCTCAATACGCCGAAATAAAGCGCTAATGCGCGCGAGTAATTGTGGAAGAGTAACATCTTTGGTCATGTAGTCATCAGCGCCCAGACGTAGACCGGACACCGTATCGAAATCACCATCTCTGGCGGTTAAAAACATGATCGGTAATGTCCGCGACATTGATCGCAACTCGCGGCATATTTCGAAACCACCTTCCATATCATCATGTAAACCAATATCAAGAATGATCAAATCCGGTAGACGTTCACGAAAGGCACTAAGTGCTTCATCTCTCTTTCCAAAACAGGCCACTTCATAACCTTGTTTACGTAAGATCGCCGCATAGTTTTCTCGTAATGCGACTTCATCTTCAACAATTGCGATCCGTCTGGCCATATACACACCACTCCTTCAAATATTTTCCTGTCTGGGTAATTTACACCGGATTTAGTCTTTATTGTTATGAACGGATCAATTTCCATAGTTCTGCCACATTTCGTAACCAAACTGCCATTTTCTATCCATTTTAGTACCAGATCTACGCGCTTAAATAGTCTCCGTCAAACAAACACGAGGAAATAGATAATGAAAAAACGTAAATTAAACAAAACATTTTTACCACTTTTGATCACCACTGCATTAATCAACCCGGTTATTGCTGCAGATGATATTGCCGATCGCGAACACGCATCAACAAAAGAGACTGGCGGTTTTGGTCTTGGTTTAATACTCGGGGGTCTTCTGGGCGGCCCTCCCGGAGCTGTCGTCGGTGCGGCAGGTGGTGGCTGGTTGGGTCATAACGATACTAATCGCACAGATATGATCGCGACACTAGACGAAGAACTAATCGAAAGAAACGAGTTAATTATAAAACTTGAAACCGAACTCAGTGCGACCGAAACTGAACTGGTAAATACAATCCATAGACTAAGCGGTGAACAGAAAAATGCAAAATTAGACTATCTTAAAAAAGGTCTAACAACGACGGTTTATTTTCGCTCGGCCGATACGAATTTGCCTGCCAGTAATGCCTTCAGACTTGAACAATTAGCTGATCTTTTGCAGGAGTTCCCGAATATAAAAGTAAGTATGGAAGGTCATACCGACATTCGTGGTGATGCTGAGTACAACCGACACCTTAGTGAGTTACGAATCGAGACGGTTCAGAAACTCCTCGAAAATGCAGGAATTTCGTCAGATCAGATTCGCTGCGAGGCCTATGGCGAATCTAAAGCGATGGCGATGGAAGGTGATAACGAAAATTATGTTTTTGATCGACGAGTATCAATTCATGTGTCTCTACCTGAAACCAGCTAAGCATCATAATCGCTCCTGAATACCCCTCCAGCAACTTGCCGCCGACGAATATCGGCGGCTTTTTTATAAGTGTTTGCATGAATAATAAAAGACGTTCTGATCAAGTATTAATACTCTATGGGCTTTTACATTGCCTGATAAAATCATCACTTTGTGGCTTAATTTTTTCATTATTAATTTCGCCAATAATTTTTATGATCTCATCTTTATAAGACGTTACCAGGATAATTCATTTCAGATCAAAATATTTCTAAACTTTTTCTGACTATGCACGCTAACAATGCATATCAATTAAATTCAGGGAATACGTAGACATGGGCACAACGAACGAACAGCCACCGATTTCTTTCTCTTCTACCACTAAAAATGGCACGATCACGGTTATGACGCTTTACATTGAAGATGCGCTATACGCAATTCCTATTGATAATGTTGTGAGCCTTAGCAAAGAAACAGATCATATTCAGGAGTTGCCGATTAAGGCACCAGGTTTGATTGGTGTCAGTCATTATCAGAACAAAGTTGTTCCCGTGATTGATATTGCGCAACGCATTGGTATTAAATCCGGAACGAAAGGTAAGAATGAACTTATCGAAACACTATCAGCTCGAGAACAAGATCATATCGATTGGTTGGACGCATTAGAAAACTCTATTTTAACGGGTGAGAAGTTTGATAAAGCACGCGATCCACATCAATGTGCATTTGGAAAATGGCTGGATTCATACAAGCCGCGTAATGAATCTTTGCTAGAGATAAAATCTCAGTTTGCTGAACCGCATGAGCAAATACATAGCCTTGCTGACAAATTACTCGACATGTGCTCACAAGGTGACGTTGGTAAAGAGGCTGCACTGAAAGAACTTAAACATGAGCGACTAACTACTTCAAAACGTTTACGTTCTTTGTTTAGCTACTCTCGTGAACAGGTTTCTGAAATGATGCGATCTATCCTGCTCTATGTGACTCGCGATGGAATTACACCAGCCTATGCCATGTTGATTGATGAAGTGCATGATGCGCTAGATTACAACTTGAAAGATTGTTATTCACCAAGCCAGGCGGGTTTTGAATCGTTACTTACCAATGATCGATTTATCAAAGCCGTCCTGTCAGATAAAAACCAACCAAAGGCTATTCTGTTAGATACAGATGAAATTCTTGAACAAGATCAACTGTCTGCCGTGAAGAAGTCCGAATCCGAAGTCGCCGCATAGACTATTTCGACAAGCGTTTTTGTGTTGGATTTTACTAAACCGTTAATGCGTGGTTTGAAATAGAAAGTATCTGTCCAATTAGATAATGACTTGTCTATAATACGCGGTTTATGCAAATCATTATTTCAAGTTAATATGCAATCAAGTTATGAACGACTTGGAGGCGAAGATGAGTTAAGAGCGTTGGTTGACCGTTTCTATGACTACATGGATTCACTACCAGAAGCAAAAACCCTTCGTGATGTTCATTCCAGAGATTTAACCAGTGCTCGCGAAAAGCTATTCATGTTTCTTAGTGGCTGGCTAGGTGGGCCGGATCGATACATTGAAGCCTTTGGACACCCAAGATTGCGAGCCAGGCACTTACCCTTTTCAATTGGAATCGAAGAAAAAGAACAATGGATGCTTTGTATGCATAAAGCCTTTGATTCGGTAGAGGTTGATAATGCATTTAAACAACAACTTCTTTCTGCATTAAATCAAACTGCAAATCATATGATTAACAGATCAGAATAAAGAGTTTACGACTCAAAATCTTATCGCTAGCTTTTCGATCAAAAAAATAGTTTATAACTATTTTAATGTCCGCGTTTCTTTACAGCAATAAAACGTGCGCCTAGTTTTCGCGCCTGTCCAACCCAGTTTTCTCTACCAATTCTTCCAGAAAAATCAAACATCTGATCAAAGCGAGCTATATCGCTGTCATCCCACTTTGCTATATCTTTAAATCGTGTCACGCCCATATCGTGCAATTTTGATTCAAGTACGCTGCCAATGCCTTTAATCTCTTGAAGATCATCAAACTTTAAATTAGATATGGCAGATACTTCGTCGTTTTCTGCTGAGTGTCCTGCTACGGTGATCGAGCCTTTTAACTTTTCTAGTTCCTGATCTTTATGATCTACTTCATCAAAAAGTTCTTGAACTCTAGTCTGTAATCTCGCTATTCGAGAAATTGCCAGTTCAGGCTCTGAGCTTTCATTCAAACTTGAATCCACCAAACTCGAATTCTCGAGGGGTTCTGATTCAAGTTCAGCCAAACGTTTATCTTTATTGGATAATTCTATACGTGCATGTTCCAAAGCACTTTTCAATATTTCGCTTTGTTGAACAATTTCATCCAGATCAATTTCAAACGCTGACACTCTGTTTTTTACAAGATCATATTCATTCGTTAGTTGTTGATTTTTTTTATCCAGTTTTTCAAGATTTAGTTCAGCTTTTTGCTTTTGCTGGCTGGCTTCTTCAAATGATTGATTTAGTTCTAGCACTTTTTGATCTTGTGCTTTAGATTGATTCTGAAACAACAATAGCTTAGAACGCACCTCTTGAATTTCGTCAGCTTCTTCGAGCCGTTGTAATTGCGCCTCTTCAAGTGAAGTCTTCGTTTCAGCCAGTTGAAGTTGCGTCTCATCTAATTGCTTGTTCACATCGTATAACTGCCCAAAAAGATTGACTTCAACTTCTTCCATTTTTCGTTTCCAGGTTGCACGAGTAAAAACCCAGCCAATCAAAACTCCAAATAGTGCAATACCAAATAGATACAGAAACATTTCAACAATCAGAAAATTCATAACTTCCCCACTAATCCGACGCTACACGCAATCTATTTTCGACACTAAACTGATTCCCCACGTTTGCCACCGCAACTTCAAACGTCTCAATAGCTCTTTTATTCTGGACAATTCCATTCACTATAATCTTTTTATTTTTATAACTTAACTGCCCTTCTTCAACCCATTGAAAAAAGGGTATCAGTAAGGGCAAATTACCACTGTACCAGTCAGGAATATTTTCATTTTTATCTATAGCAATTGCAAAGAAATCTTCAGCGACCGATACATATTGTTCAAGTTTAGCACGAAGCACATCTTGTATATGTATTGTCGGAACGACTCCATTAACTCCAATGCGTTGTTTAACTTTATTTATCAAAAGCTCCTGTTGCGTAATTTCAGTCCGAGTCTCAACATAAGCATTTTTCAGTGGCCAATATAAGTCTTTTGGATGTTCAACTTGCACAATTAATTTTCGCTTTTGTCGAGCTTGATAGTTTTGGATAGTTTCCCCAGTAACGATCATATGACTAACTTTATTTTGATCAAATCTAATTGGGGTTTCACCTGATTTTCTTAATGGTAAGAATATTTCTTGTGGGTGTATGACCTGAATTGTTGGTATAAATTTATGCTGTGCTAGATAAGCATTGATCGCTTCACCTCGCACGATCATTGGTTGAGAAATTTCTTTACCTGGTCTAACTGGAGTTTTGCCTGTATTTTTGATCGGCCAATACAGCGAACTCGGATGCTCAACTTGTACGGTTGGTATATATTGGTTCTGTGAAAGGTATTCAGTAATTACGTCACCATCAACTATGCTGTTTTCGTATTGAGGGATTGTAGAAAGACTTTCTTTTTTGACGGGCCAAAAAACGTCTTCTGGATGTTCTACAAGAATGAATTGTCGTTGATTGTTTTGTTTTTTATAAGCTTCAATGACAGAACCATCAATGACATGATGATCACGATTTAAAACTCTCGCCACTGAATCGAACGAGCTTTCCTTCTCCTGCTCTTCTTCGCGGATACTTACATTATCAATTAAAGGATTTAAGCCATCCTCAATACGCCGCTGTTGCATGAAGGATTCGATCAAATCACCCTTTACAATGTGAGACGCCGCTAAAGGACGACTAACTTCTGGAGAAAAATACTCTCCAATAACTCCTGTATCAGGCCAGCGAGTTACGTCAGGATGTATAACCTGTACAAATAAACTGTCTCCATCTCCAGATTCTTCTAGAGGAATCCCAACGGAATGTTCTTGTTGAGCCAAACCGTGACTGAAATTTCTTTTTGATCTTTTAGTTAAAAGCTCATCTGGTAACTTAACACCGGAGACTGTATCAGCGACTGCATAAGCTTCTTCGAGCATTGTTTCAGGGCCAGATAATTGAACCTCACGACCATCCACTTGTACACGTACCTCTGACATTCCTTCATCAGCAAGCGCAAGAACCACATCACCATGTAGCTTTTGTTCTATTTTAGTAGATTCATTTTGAATCCCCATAAATAGAGCAATGGGCAAAAAAAGAAGAAGAAGCCAACGTGTCAAATTTATATCCTTATAGTTAATTTTCGTTGTTTAGTTGTGGAATTTTGACACATACGGTCTTTACGTTATAGCCGTGTTATAGATATTTACAATTCAATTCCTCTCAATAATTATCTCAACTTACATTTTACTTGATTGACTCCCAACAGGGACTGGCTTAAAGTTTCAATCGCTCGCGGCACTCAGATAATGAGTTAAATGGGAAGTCGGTCAAATTCCGACGCTGCCCCCGCAACGGTAGGTGAGTAAAACTGGATCAAAATACCACTGTGTTAATTATTAAACATGGGAAGGTGATGCCAGCCAGATAGTAAAATATCTCCTCACAAGCCCGGAGACCAACCATGAGCATTTACAAATAAATTGCGGCGGGCGATTGATTAGTTATGCTTCTTTATTTTGATCAATATTTTTAAAATTTTTGATCAAAACAATTCACAAGCAAATCTAAGCATCTCCTCCTTCGCATAATAAAATCAAAATGACTGTTCAAGTTCGGGTTGGAATTTGAATGGGAGGAATCAATGAAACAGAAAAACATCGTAAAACTGTGCTTACTCGGCACTAGCTTATTACTACCTTTATCACCAACACATGCAGAAGAACCATACGCTCTAGATGATCTTTTGGTTACGGCCTCACTGACGCCTTTATCAAGTAATCAAACAGGCACTTCGCATACAATTATCGCTGCGGAAAAAATTGAGCGGCGTCAGGCGATTCATGTTTCTGATCTGTTACGAGATGTTCCCGGTATTGCCGTCAGTCGTTCGGGTGGCATCGGTGGTCAAACCGATATTCGAATGCGCGGCGCTGAGGCAGATCAAACACTCATTTTGATCGACGGAATTGAAGCGAACGACTCTTCATTGGGATCAAGTTTTGATTTTGCACATCTACTGACCAGTGATATTGAACGGATAGAAATTATCCGTGGACCGCAAAGTTCACTTTGGGGTAGCGATGCTATTGCAGGTGTGATCAATATTATTACTAAAGCAGCTAAATCAGGAACCCAGCTAAATGGTTCTTTAGAATTGGGATCTTTTTCCACGGCTCACAGTTCAGTTGGTATTTCTGATCGAGGAGAAAATTATAATATCTCACTGAATGGAAATTACGTCAGAAGCGACGGCATTAATGCCTCTGAAAGTGGCAATGAAGATGACGGCTATAAGAACGCGACCTTGAATATAAAAGGCGGATTTAATCCGTGGGAAAACCTCCAACTCTCTTTCGTCGCAAGGCATACCTCTGCTGATAAAGAATTCGATCCTACTTCTTTTGTTACATCCAAACCGGAAGATGGTGATCGGGAAACTGAGAATGAACAAACCTATGCATTGGCTAAAGCAACACTCGATCTGTTTGATGGTCACTGGCAGCACATTATCAGCACTACGCTGACAGATACCGATAACGAAAACTTTGCTGATGGTATTAAATCCAGCACGACAGAGGGTAAGAAACTTAAAATAAGTTATCAAAATAATATTTTCTTTGACACTTCGCTCTTTACGGATGCTGCACACACCGTCACTTTTGCGCGAGAAAGTGAAAAAGAAGAAATAAAACAAACAGGAACCGCAAGTGCTTTTGGTGATCCGAATCAACAACAAGATTTAACTAACCATGCTTATATTCTCGAATATCGAGTCGGACTTTGGGATCAATTATTTGTATCCATTTCGACACGTTATGACGACAATGAAGAGTTTGATAATGCTAAAACCTATCGCGGCACCCTTGCCTACAATATCCCGGATTCGGGCACTACTTTAAGAACCGCTTATGGTACGGGAGTAAAAAACCCAACCTTTGGAGATCGTTTTGGTTTTACTCCGGATCAATACCTTGGTAACCCAAACCTTAAGCCGGAAAAATCGAAAGGATGGGAAATCGGAATTGATCAGACACTTTTCAGTGACAACGTCACTTTTAGTGCGACGTTGTTCAGAGAAGAACTACAAGACGCTATCAACGGTTTCTTTTTTGATGCTACTGCCGGTAGTTTTACCGCTGTCAATATTGATGGAAAGAGTAAACGTAAAGGTCTCGAATTAGCGATACAAACTTTCATTACTGATGAATTAACCATCAGCGGATCATATTCGAATATACATTCGACGGAAGCTGGATCCGATAGAAGACAAACCCAGGAAATTCGTCGTCCAGAACATCTTGCCAGTTTGAATGCTAACTATCGCTTTATGGATAACAAAGCGAATATTAATCTAGGTATTGATTACACAAGTAGTCAATTAGATAGAGACTTTAGTACTTTTCCAGCGACAATTGTAAAGCTGGACAATTACACCTTAGTCAATCTTACCGGTGAATATTCGATAAGCAAACAAATTTCTCTGTTCGGTCGGATCGAAAATTTATTTGATGAAAACTATCAAGATATTTTTGGATACAATACACCTGGAATTGCGGGCTATGCAGGTGTCCGAATGAACCTGGATTTATAAACATCAGGTTTATAAAATACCTGAATTCATAAATAAAAATTTATTATCCTGGAGCTCTGGGGTAGCGTACTGCTATATATGACGGTTTTATTTTTCCTGACATACCATTTAAACAATGAAAATAGTTTCTCTTCTTCCCAGCGCCACTGAAATAATTTGTCTTTTAGATCTTCAAGATCAACTTGTCGGCGTGACTCATGAGTGCGACTTCCCTGCTGATGTTTTAGCGCTACCCAACGTTACAAAAACACGTATTCCCAAAGATGCGACGAGCAGACAAATTGATCAACTTGTAAACGAACATCTACAAGAAAATTCCGCGCTTTATTCACTGAATATGGAGGTTCTGCATCAGCTGCAACCCGATATAATCATTACGCAAGCGTTGTGCGATGTCTGTGCTGTCGCTGAGCAAGAAGTAAAAGCTGCGGCTTGTGAACTGCCCGGAAACCCGCGTGTGATCAATCTTGAACCGATGTCTTTAGAGGACGTATACCAAACGCTGCTGCTAGTCGGCAAAGAATGTGATCGTACGGAGCACGCCAAAAAAACGGTGATACAATTACGCGCAAGAGAACTCAAAGTACAAAAAAATACTGAAGACAAAATACCTCTAAAAAATCGTCCAAGTGTCGGCTTTTTAGAATGGATAGATCCACCGTTCAACGCTGGTCATTGGACACCGGAATTGATCAAATCTGCTGGAGGTACAGATGCGTTTGGAAATCTTAACCAACCGTCTGAAACAATGTCATGGGAAAAAGTAAAACGAGCAGATCCGGATGTCTTGTTTATTGCCTGCTGCGGTTTTGGGCTACAACGAACATTAGAAGATATGCAAATCCTTGAAAATAACGACGGCTGGAAAGATCTAAAATGCGTTAAAAATAAACGTGTTTATGTTTGCGATGGTAATGCTTATTTTTCAAGATCAGGACCTCGCCTTATCGACAGCCTGGAAATTATCGCTCACACCTTGCACCCTGAAATTCACCGACTTCCAGCAGATCTAGAACCCACACTATGTTATTGCAAATAATAAAATTCATAAATTGATAGAGTGAACTTCAAAACATTACGAAATTTTTTTTCGCTTCCCCCACAATAATCATCTCAATGTTAGATTGTAAAATATAAATATGAAATTACTATTAGAGAATTCCATTTTCTTGTTTTTATATAGTGCTTCACTCTATTTAAATTTAATCTATTGGCAAATGCACAATTCAATCATAGTCTAGGTAATTGCTAGAAAAAAATCGTGTAAGCTATAGGCAATATCAAAATTAAAGCACCATATTTAAAGTAAGGGGCAGGTCTATTTACCTCCATGATAAATTCCTTAAACCAATGTTATTCTATTTCAGATCTTCGACTAACCGCTAAACGCAAACTTCCTCGTGCAGTATTTGAGTATATTGACGGTGGTTCTGAGGATGAAATTACAGTTAAACATAATCGTAAGGCGTTTGATCATTATCAGTTGAACGCTAAAGCACTTGTAGATGTTTCCAACATTGATTTAAGCACCACCGTTTTAGGAGAAAAAATAGATCTACCTTTTATTCTCTCACCGACAGCGATGACAAAACTGTTTCATCACCAAGGTGAAAGCGCTGTCGCATTAGCGGCAAAAAAAGCCAATATCATTTACACGCTTTCTTCAATGTCGACGACATCGATTGAAGAAATCGCAAATTTATCCCTTACGCCAAAATGGTTTCAAATCTACGTCTGGCGTGATCGAAGTTTACTAAAAGATTTTATTCAACGTTGTAAGCTAAGTGGCTATAAAGCACTTTGTTTAACAGTCGATCTTCCAACTCATGGTAATCGCGAACGTGATCTAAGAAATGGTTTAAGAATTCCACCCAAACCAAGTCTGCCCACTATGCTTGATATCCTGAGGCATCCTGTTTGGTTGTATCACTATTTAAGATCTGATCCGATGCGACTCGCGAACATTAGCGACCAGATAAGTCGCGAAAATGCTAACTTTGTTTTGAAAGATTATATTGAGTCCCAATTTGATCCATCGGTTACCTGGGAAGATGCAAAATGGATGATCGAACAATGGAATGGCCCGTTTGTAATTAAAGGAATCATGAATGTCAAAGATGCAAAGCAAGCCGTCAATATCGGCGCGAGTGCAATTGTCATTTCTAACCACGGCGGGCGACAACTTGATCATGCGCCCGGTACGCTGGAGTTACTTCCTGAGATTATGGATGCCGTTGGTGACAAGTTGGAGGTTTTAATCGATGGCGGTTTCAGACGTGGCACCGATATCATTAAAGCGCTGGCTCTGGGTGCAAAAGCCTGCATGATTGGCCGACCGTATTTATATGGACTAGGCGCTGGCGGAACTCAAGGAGTCAGTCGTGCTATTGAGCTTCTTAAAGAAGAACTACATCGCGATATGCAGTTGATCGGTTGTCGTTCTGTCGATGAGATTGATGCCAGCATAATACGTTGTAGCAAATAAACCTTACTTTGTAGAAGTTTCTTACTAGAGTTTACGATATTGAATCAGAATTCTCTTCATTCGAAACTGATTTTATCGCTACTAAAGTCACATGAATTAAGGCTGCACAACCAACATAGAAAGCTGTATTTGCCAAAGCATTCGGTGAATATTTGATCAACCTTGCCATCATTTCAGTCATATTCGTATCAGTAAAACGTTCTGACAGAAAATAAAAACTACCACTTGAGATTACTTCTGAAATGAATACGGCTGCGACTATACTTAAAACTAGCGGAACAAATGTTGTCCAACGGTTTTCGTGGCGATTGCTATACCAGGCGCCACCCATCCACATCGCGCCATACGCAAGAATCAACATTGCATAAGCAGGAGTCACACAAAAACTACTCACACCACCAAAGGTAATCACCACATAATCAATCAGTGCAGCTTCGGCTAGCAGTAAAGAGAAAAACCATGACTTTTTGATATAGATCCCGGCAAGAAAGAAAATCGCTAAGGATGCGCTGGGTAAAGATTGCAGGCTTTCAAAATGATGTCCTCTGCTCACTGCCATAAGCAGTACAAAGAACAGACCAAGAAAAAGTTGATTACGATTAGATATTTTTAACATGTTGAGCCTCAAAGCTGCTTTTTTCTTTCAAATTGAAGATTATACAGTATGTCGAATATCGGGTGTAGACTATAATACTGCCACACAACTTATCGAAGAAAAAATAATGTCTATAGAAGATCAAACTCATAAACAAAAAATGCAAGATCAAAAAGAAACCGTTGATGGCAGGATTAAATCAGCCAAAGATAAAAAAGGTTTGATTTTGATCCTGACCGGTGAAGGCAAAGGTAAAAGCAGCTCTGCTTTCGGGATGGTCGCCCGTGCTTTGGGACATAAAATGCGCTGCGGCGTGGTGCAATTTATCAAAGGTAAAATGAGTACAGGAGAGGAACGTTTCTTTAGCCGATTCCCGGAAGAAGTCGAATACCACGCCACCGGTGATGGCTACACCTGGGACACACAAAATAAACAAGCTGATATTAGAACCGCAGAACGTGGCTGGGCGATCGTAAAAACCATGCTCTCGAATCCAGAAGTAGATCTGATCGTGCTTGATGAATTAAATATTGTATTGAATATGGAATACCTGAATCTTGATCAAATCATGAACGATCTACAAGCTCGACCTGAAAGACAACACGTGATCATCACCGGTCGCGGCGCCCCAGAAAAATTGATCGAACAGGCCGATACCGTCAGTGAAGTCAAATTGATCAAGCATGCGTTTGAAGCTGGAGTGCAGGCACAGAAAGGGATTGAGCTATAAAGAGAGACATAATGAGTAATAGAATATTCAAAATAAAAAAATAAATAGTGTCTAACCTCATTTGATTCATTACACTTCACACTAGAAACTCTTCAACATAAAGTGATTACACACCTTAACCTGGACTCCAATGAAAAAGACTTATAAGTTAGAACACCCTAAAATAAAAGTACCTCGCATCGTAGATTCGATAAAGCGCGACATTAAAAATTTTCTCAAAAAAGAGCGCAAAAAACCTCTACCTTTTGAGGCTAATTATTGGGACTTTGATTGCCGGTGTGGTCAATCTGAAGAGGCAGCGGTTGAAGTTCAACTATCATCGCTTACCAAAAATATCGATGAGCTTGTTGAAAAAAACAGTATGACTATTTACGTAGAAATCACAGCGAAAGCCATTGAAGCTTTTGAAAAACCATCGGCACAGGAGGACTAGTTATCAACAATAACGATATCTTGCGCCGTGTACGCTATATTTTTGACTATAGCGATCAACTTATGCTTTCTATCTTTAAACTGGGTGGGCACGAAGGAACAAAACCTGAACTGACCACATGGTTAGCACGCGAAGAAGAGACTGGCTTTGTTTTGTGTAAAGATGAAAAACTTGCTCGCTTTCTGAATGGGTTGATCATAAAAAATAGAGGTTCTAAGAGTGACGAAATCCCAGAACCTGAAGCGGTTCTAAACAACAATATAATATTACGGAAATTGAAGATTGCTCTAAACCTGCAAGCTGATGATTTGCTTGGGATACTTAAACTAAACGAATTTACATTAAGTAAACATGAATTGAGCGCACTCTTTCGACGCCATGATCATAAACACTATCGAAAATGCGGAGATCAATTACTCCGTAACTTTCTTGATGGAATGGAAAAGAATTATAGGAAAAGTTAAGTGTAGATTTTTCAATATACCAACTTTTCGATAGCATCAAATTTTATGTATCGTTCCTATCATAAATAAACAGTCAATATGATGCTTACACTCGTTATTTTCTAAGGAAAAAATATGAAATCATTTCTCGTTTATATTTCTCTTACAGCAATGCTAATTTTTTATAACACAATATCACTTGCGTGTTCCTGCAAAGAGACGGAGCAAAAATTATTGTTTAATGATGCTGATGCCGTTTTCTTAGCAGAGGTAACAGATACAAAATTGAAGAAAGTGAAGCTTAGCAAGCATAGAGACGAACTAGACGATATTATCGAAGCTAAATTTACTGTAATCGAAGTTTTGAAGAAATCGACATATGAAGTAGATATAGTTCGCGATCTTTCATTCGGTGTTGGTAATTGTAGTATAGGGCTAATTTCGGGGATGGAATATATTTTCTTTGTAAAAAAAGGCGAAGATCTCTTAACAAACTATATAGGTATGTGCACCGGCTCCCGTCCAGTTAATATGCATGCAAAAGACTTTGAAGCTGAGTTAGAAAAAATACGTGATATTGGAAAAGATGAGTTGAAATTCAAGATTAGTTTAAGGTTTATTAAATTCTAACACCGAAGTTTTTCATTATAGCTCATCAATCAAGCAAACATTTGTCCTGAAAATCTAGCAGATAATACACAACTAATATTTTTATCATTTCTGATCAAAGATTATGCTTCTGCATACGATAACGCATCGCCATTCGTGTGACGCCTAATTGTCGTGCAGCTTCTGACACATTTCCATCGACACGATCTAAAGCACTTTCCAGCATGACTTTTTCAGCTTCTTCCAAAGTTAAGCTAAGAAGATCTTGATCAAAAGATTGTCCACTGCTTTCTGCGTGCGCATTTAGCATTAGCGTTTCTGCATTGATTGATCCGTCCGTCGATAATAAAACTGCCCTTTCGATCAAATGTTTTAGTTCTCGAACATTACCCGGCCATGGATATTCCATTAATGCTTTTTCGGCATCTTTACTGAATTTAATTTCACTAAGTCCGTAGCGTGAGGCAGTTTGTTTAGCAAAATGATTAGCTAGTAATAAAACATCTTTACCACGATTTTTTAATGGCGGCATGACCATGCTCAAAACATTTAAACGAAAAAATAGATCTGATCGCATTTCTCCATCTTCAACCATTTTTTCAGGGTTTCGATTGGTCGCGGAAATGATCCACGCAGGTACCGGACGTTCTTGTGTGCTCCCTACTCTTCTTAAGGTTCTGCGCTCGAGTACGGCTAACAATTTTGCTTGTAATTCAATCGGCAACTCACCGATTTCATCAAGAAAAATAACGCCATCTTCCGCGGCTTCCATCAGGCCGGTTCGTGCTTCCATGGCATTAGTAAATGCGCCTTTTTCATGACCGAATAGTTCGGCTTCGATCAAATCTTTTGGTAGTGATGCGCAATCAACATGTACAAAGGGTTTGTCCTTGCGAGCGCTAATGCTATGCAACATTCTTGCAGCCATATCTTTACCGGTTCCGGTTTCACCGAGGATTAAAATATTCGGTGGAAGAACTTCTGGATCATTACACAATGATCCAATATGTTGCGCTTGTGCAATTAATTTCTGGATCTGATCACAATCACCAAGCAGTTCGACTTTTTCTGTTGAAACGCTTTCTCGTTTTCTGGAATATTCTAGTTGACGCGAGATCTTTTCTTGATTCAAAACCTTTTCGACATTGAGTAGTAATTCATCAAGATCGATTGGCTTTTTAAGATAGTCAGAAGCATCCAGCTTCATCGCGGCGACGGCATCTTC
>JBGCGE010000015.1:0-59725 GCA_045110495.1 Gammaproteobacteria bacterium | reverse complement strand
CTGGAGTTCAGACGTGTGCTCTTCCGATCTAAGCAGAACAAGCAGAACAAGCAGAACAAGCAGAACAAGCAGAACAAGCAGAACAAGCAGAACAAGCAGAACAAGCAGAACAAGCAGAACAAGCAGAACAAGCAGAACAAGATATTGAAGCATCGAACGATTCAGAACTACAAGTAGATTCGATCAATCCTATTGACGTCGCAAAGCATAAAATCGACTGGTTGTCTGATGATGACGAATCTTTTGTTGATGATTCAGAATTTGATCCGGCAGCTTTAATAGAAACTGTTCCTGCATTTGCAGAGGCTCAGAACGCGCTAGATGAACTTGATGGTCAAGATCCTGCTGAATCAGAAATGGAAACATTTGACCCAGATAGTCGAATCCTGGGCCTCATCTTAAAATCAGTTGAAGGTGGCAAAACAACTTTAGTCACTCACCCCTCATTTCCTGAATTAAGAATATTCCCAGATAACGGCTGGTTTGTTTTTTCCGAAGAACTCGACAGTTATCCTGAAATGTTTCGAGAACCAGCAGAAGCTTTCTCAATCGAAGTTGTCGAAGAGGAGATCAAAAGTGAATTGATCAATGGTCGTCTGCCCCAGTCGTTATGGAAATTGTTATTCACTGCAGCACTGTTTGGATCTAAGGGTCGATTATTAAATAACCTGAGTCACCGAAACCCGTTCCATTTAGTTCATACGCCTTACTTTGGCATGATCCCCCATACGACTGATCATATTAAAGTTGCTGACTTTATGGTGACTAATAATGAAAGTTTAGAAACAATAGCTACTGAAACAGAAATCGAGATAGAAACGGTGATCGACTTTTGTAATGCTTGCGATGCAATCCAGCTCTTACAAAATGGTAGTGAAAACGTTGTCGCAGCAGAACAAATTAACGCTGATATTTCTGATGCTACAGCCATTGAAAACGATACGACGCAAGAGTCAGAAATGATTCGTGAGCCTCAAACTGATATCGAAATTCCATCGGACAAAAAAACAGGTTTGATTAATTCTATCTGGTCAAATTTTACCAAAACATCCTGATCACTTTTCAACTATAAATCCAGAAGGGAAATACTATGACTAAACAAGAACAACTTGAACAGCTTATAGAAGAACTACGAAATAACGTACCAGACATTACTGGCGTGATGGTCGCAAGTAGTGATGGGTTATCGATCGCATCCGATTTTGCAGAAGAAGAAGGTGCTCGCATTGCCGCAGTAGGCGCAGCTGCCGCGGGCCTTGGAAATCGAATTGCTCAAAATGCATCGCTTGGTGATGTCAATGAAACAATGATCAAAGGTAGCGAAAGTTTATTGTTAATATATCCCGCGGGAGACGGCGTTCTCGCCATTCGTGCACCTGCACTAGGCAACTTAGGTTTGGTTCGGTTGGAAGCTGGCGGAACTTGTCAGCAGGTAAAAGATATTTTAAACCCTGCCGTTTCAGATCAATCTCAAAGTAGCAGTTCTTAGGAATAAATAAGCTCTTTTCATACCATAACCCAACGCTTTCCAATAAGAAGCGTTGGGTTTATAAAAATGTATTAATCACTTTCTCAAAAAATTCTTAGTAACATTCCCAACCGCATCAGGATATACTTTTAGAAAAAAGAATCGACCTGATGTTTCCTTTACACGACGACAACCCAACAAATATCAATCCCGTCATTACCATAGGGTTTATGGTTATTTGTATACTGACCTATGTCTGGCAAGCAAGTCTTGGTGATCAAATAGCGCAGTCTGTCGTTTATTCATTTGGTGTAATTCCGGCGGTCCTATTGGATCACACTCAACTATCATCTGATCTATATGCTGTACCAGCCGAAATAACCGTTATCACTTCAATGTTTATGCATGGCGGTTTTCTGCACCTTGCGGGAAATATGCTCTACTTATGGATCTTCGGAAATAATGTAGAAGACAGTATGGGTCATGGGAAATTTTTTATTTTCTACCTCCTTTGTGGCGTCGCAGCCGCATTAACGCAAGCACTGATTTCCCCACAATCTACTATTCCGATGATTGGTGCTAGTGGCGCCGTTTCTGGCATTCTCGGCGCTTACTTATTATTGTATCCGCATGCAAAAGTGCTGGTCGTTGTACCGATCATAATCATACTGAAAACGTTCCGTATACCTGCCATGTTGGTGCTTGGTTTATGGTTTGGTCTGCAATTGATCAGTAGTGCTAATTCTGCTCCCGATGAAGGTGGGACAGCATGGTGGGCTCACATCGGTGGATTTATTGCTGGGATGATCCTTATCCCCTTCTTCAAAGATGAAAACGTCCCTCTATTTCATCCAGCACATAAATAGTTTGTGATAAAAAAATTATTTTATTTTCTCATTATATTTCTCCGTTATTTGCTAAACTAAACTTAAGTGTTCTTAAATAGCAAAAAGGAGATTACGATGATCACCTTCAAACTCATCCTCTGTCCGATTGATTTCTCTAACACCTCATATCATGCACTTGATACGGCAATCGAACTTGCAACAAAGCTAGAAGCCAGGATCAAACTTGTACATATTTATCAATATCCTGTTTACAGTATGCCTGAGGCAGATCTTCCTACTCCAGTAAATTTAACCATACAAGACGACTATGAAAAACGCCTGCAAGAACAACTCGAAAAAGTTTGCGTTAAATATTCTAATGATCACCTTTCTCTTGAATCTGAAATAGTCGAAGGCGTACCGTATATCGAAATCGTCCATGCAGCGAAAAAAATAAATGCTGATTTGATCGTCATGGGAACACATGGAAGAACCGGACTTTCACATATGTTAATGGGCAGTGTCGCCGAGCGTGTGGTGAGAAGCTCAACTATACCTGTAATGTCGGTTCCAGATAAATCTTAATTACATATTAAATGATCAAAAAAAGGTTGTTCCACCTAAAAATAAAAGGGTTCATTTAACTATGTTGAATATCGTCACTGCTCTTCTTTGTGAAGCACGACCGATCATTTCAAAAATGAAACTGAAATTGATCACACAAGAATCACCTTTCCAAATTTATCATAAAGATCAAATAAACCTTATTGTTTCGGGTGTAGGTAAAGTATCGTCTGCAAATGCTATCGGTTATCTTTGTGGGCATAATAATTTTGACCAAAGAAATATCGATAAGAATAATTCTATAGAACAAACCGACACGTGGTTGAACATCGGCATGGCGGGTCATTCACATCTTGAAATAAATACGGGGTTTCTGGCCAATAAAATTATTGATCAAGCCACTGATAAAAGCTGGTTTCCACCTATTATTTTTGATCAACCTTGTTACACAGATAAATTAACTACCGTTGATAAACCATGCAGTGAATATAAATTTGGAGGCGGTGTTGATATGGAAGCATCTGCTTTTTTTGCTAGCGCATCGCGTTATACAACAAATGAGTTAGTTCATTCGTACAAAGTTGTTTCCGACAATCCCGATTCACGATTGCACAAAATTACACCTGCTCAAGCATCTGAGTTAATTTCATCTAAGTTAGAAGATATTCAATTTATAGCTGATCAATTATTAATAATTAGCAATGAATTATCTTCGACTAATTTGATTCAAAATAATTTTGAAACGCTAACAAATAAAATAAGAATGACACATTCAGAAAAATTAAAAATAAAATCCTGTCTCACTAAATTAAGCCTGGTAAATTCAGATTTAATATTAAACCCAAATGAATTCACAGAAATTTCTTCAAGCAAAGAAATTATTTCTCACCTAAATAAGATGATAAACAAACAGGAAATATATTTTTAGAAAATGATATCCACTATTTATATCGAGGAAGAAATCCGCAATCACCCTGTTACGCAAAAAATTCTATCTCGGTTCAAAGATACAACGCTGATCAATTGTGAACGCTATACCGAAGTATTTAATCGTAATTCACAAAACTTTCGTCTACAAAAGAAAAAACCTTCTTTAATTCTCGCAAAAAAACATAGCGGTTTTGTTTTAAAAGCACCAGACGATTACGGTATCGATGGTGATGATAGTTATAATTATTATTTTTCACATATGCTTAATTGCATTTATGACTGTCGGTATTGTTTTCTTCAAGGAATGTACCGTTCTGCGCACTACGTGCTCTTTGTTAATTATGACAGTTTTACTAATGCGATTGATCAAACATTAGAAAAACATTCAGATCAAAAAGTCTGGTTCTATTCTGGTTATGATTGCGATAGCCTGGCGCTGGATCCTGTTACTGATTTTACAGATTTTATTCTGCCGTTCTTTAGAGTTCGTCCAAATGCTTACTTAGAATTTCGTACAAAAAGCACTCAAATTCGTTCTCTTTTACACTCCAAACCAATCCCCAACTGTGTCGTAGCATTTAGTTTATCTCCTCAAAATATTACGGAAGCGCTTGAAGATAAAACACCTTCATTAGAAAATCGTTTAGAGGCAATGAAGAAACTACAGAATGCAGGTTGGAATATAGGAATTCGTTTTGAACCTTTAATATATACAACAGACTATAAAGAAAATTATAAAGAGTTATTTTCAAATGTTTTCAACCAATTAGATGTAGAAAAAATACATTCTATTAGTATAGGTGCTTTTCGTGTTCCTAAAAGTTATTTTAAGAATATGACTAAATTGTATCCTGATGAAAAATTATTTGCAGGTCCATTAGAAGAAAATGACGGAGTTATTGCTTATAAAAATGAGTTGCAAGAAGAAATGTTAGATTGGTGTTTTAAAAATATTTCAGATCAATTTCCTGAAAGTAACCTTTATAAATGTGGTTAATTTATTCTTTACTTTGCATGCCGTTTTTCGAGCAAACGATGGATACGCATAGCTAAAGTTTGATGAGCAACTGCGGAGTTTTCTTTTAAAATATTCGAAGTTAGTGTCACAATATAGTGAAGATCACTTTTCTCATTTGATGTTTCAATAATCGCAACTGAATTCATTAAATTCATAACATTGCCGTGATACTTTTCACATACAAATTCCGGATCGGGATCCTCTTCGCATTTATATAAAGATCCAGATTTAAAATAAACGGCAGAATCTTTAAGCGCTGGATGAGAGGCATAACGTATCCGTCGTTCTGTGATATAGAGCAGACGTTTAATTTCTCGACTAGAAAACTCATCGACGAGATCGCCCTGCTCTATCTTCAACATAAGTCGCATCAATTCACGAGTAGTTCCATAGCTGTTTGTTCCGGGGACCAATTGTTTTCCCTTACGGGTAAAAAAACTCCCCTGCCTTAGCTTCTGAATATTTATTCCATTACGTATCAACGGCCCTTGAACGGTTTCAGCGAGTAATTGAGTAAGCTCTTTTCTTGGCATTTCGGAAAATAATTGATCAGATCTAAAATCCGAAACGGGATATTCCTTACCAAAATGTCTGATCAACATCGCTTGTTTAAGCACCATGCTTGCAGCTGCATTTGAACTTGCAGATAACATCCAATCAAGATATTCCCAAAGACTTCCTTGATCACCCACTCGTAGAGGTCGGCGTTTGACTCTATTTTTATCGGCTTGCCAAAATTTAACCACGTGGTGATCGCTAATGATAAATTGATCCGATGTAATAATCGTATCTCTCAAAACTCGCTTGCGCTCTTCGATATCATCAGGGTACGCGTATGCTAAAGCCTGAAAGACAGCTGTTGCGACCATTATTTTACCGACACTTCCTGGATTTCGAGCAAGACCACCATTGTGTTCAGCATAAACAGGCTGCTCTGGATCAGATAAATCCAATACTGAAATTGAATACTTACTTAGATTGTTATATATGAAGCGTCGTAGTTGTTTGGTTAATGCAGCATCCGCTTCTGGCAACTCAATTTCAGGCATTTGATTCAACCTTATATCGATCTCATCTAGAGGATGTAAAGCACCAGCGGGTTGTTTACTTCCACGTAATTCACCTTGTTCGATTAAACGCGCAGATTCAAGTCGGCGAATTTGGGTATCTTCGCTACCAAACAAAGGATAAGCCAGGAGATCAAGTGGCATAAAACAACCAGCTAAAATTAATACTATTCGAATCATAGATTTACTCACAGCCATTCTGCTTTATTTTAATACAGTCTTTTCTGGGTTATCTCTTAAAGAATTATAACGATCAGTCGATAACTGAATGTTATAGATTACAAGACAAATACGCGATAGATGAAAGTAAAACAAATCATTCTTTTACCATTCCTGACAATAATTTTGTTACTTCCGGCTTGTACGTCTAAACCCAATTCCATCGAAGAACACTTGAAAAGTGCAGAAGCTTATGCAGCCAGCGAATACAATGCTGCTGCTGCAATGGAACTAAAAAAAGCTTTAAGTAGACTTCCTGATCATGTGCCGTCGCTTCTATTATTAGATAAAGTCACAAAAGGTCCTAATAAAAGTAGAGAAGTCTTGCCTTTTCTCTATCGCGCGCAACAAGCAGGAGTAGACGATACAAGAATCCTCTACCGATTAGCTAAAGCCTACCTCGATCTTGATCAATTTGAAGCGGCACAAAAAGAAATTGATTCACTTATCTCAACTATTTCTAAACCAGAAAATTTAGTGACCTTAGAAGTTTTGCGTGCTGAAGCACTACTCGGGCAACGTAAATACAAAGAAGCTGAGGATACCTACGTAAAGCTTTTACAAAATAAAAACAATGAAGTCATAGCTAAATTAGGATTGGCCAGTGTATCGATAAAAAAAGTCGCAGATCAAATACCTCACCATCCATCGTACTCAAATATTAAACTGCCGGGTGATCAATTTTTATTTTCTTCTTCTAAACAATCTGGCTCAGAAACGTTATCAAGTGACATGAAAAGATTATTACGGAAGAGTGAAAAATATTTAGATCAAATACTTGAAACTGACACCGATAATATTGGTGCAAATGTAGCTCTTGCAGAAATTCTCTTCTTACATGGCAATTATTCAAAAGCCATAGATTATGCAAATCATAGTTTAACTATTGATCAACAGAACACTAAAGCTTTGCTTGTTCTATCAAGATCAAATATAGCACTTGGATACCTCGAATCAGCTAAACACGGCTTACTCCAGTTATTAGCCATTGATAAATCAGACTTACAAGCAAGGAATACACTTTCTTCAGTTTATCTTAGCCAAGGTTATTTAAAAGAAAACGAAGAACTACTTGAGCCATATTTGATAAAAGGCACTAAAAATGAAGATCTATTTATAAATCTGGGCATTGCTGAATTAATAAAAAATAATATCTCGGAAGCTCTGAAATATTTTAAAGAAGCAGTAATTCATTTCCCAAAATCTTCCTATGCTTATGCTCAATTAGGAACTACGTACTTACAAAATGAACAACCGCGGCTAGCTTTAGATGCTTATAAAAAAGCACGGAAAAATGATAAAAACAATTTTGAAATAAGCCTTGGTTTAATACAGGTAATTCTATCGAATGGTAAAGATAGCGCAGGATTGCGAGTCGCTGAAATTTTAGAAACAGAGCACCCATCATCACCGATTCCATACCATATTCAAGGTAAAATTTATGAGTTCCAGGAGCGGTATTATCGTTCTAAAGAAATGTATCAAAGAGCAATCGAAGTAGAACCATCATTCTATCCATCGAGGGTACAACTGGTTAAGCTCTTTTCAAAACAAAACGAAATTAGTGTTGCCGAAAAATTATTAACAGAAGGTCTCATAATCTCACATGGGCAGTTAGATCTATCGATAGAAATGGCTTCACTACAAGATAGAAAAGGACAGCATATAAATGCAATAAACCGATTGAAAACGATCATTTCTGATAACCAAAATAGTATAGAACCAAAAGTAGCACTTGGGAAAATTTATTTGCATCAAGGTGATTTTAGAGAAGCTCTAAAAATTAAAAAAACGCTTTCTAATATCGATCCACTACCTGCAAATGTACTATTATTTTTCACAGATTATTATCGTAAGATCGGTAATGCAACTGAATTAGCAAAAATGTATAGCCTTTTAGAGGCTCAATTTCCCGGTCATCCCTATTACCAATTATCATTTGCTCAAGCCAAAGCAATGATGGGGAAATATAAATCCGCTGAAGAAAAATATCAAAAAGTATTATCGATGATGGGAGAAGATTTTATTCCGGTTTTAATTGGTATTGCAGATCTTGAATTACAACAAAATAATTCTGAAGTTGCGCAAAATGTGATCAAAATGATAAGAGAAAAATCACCAGGTATTGTAGAAAACTACCTGCTTAAGGGTGATTTATCTATGCTAGAAAAAAACTATTCTGACGCTATTAAAAATTTTATCATTGCCTTTAGAACAACGAATGATCCAACGATATTAAAAGAGATCACTTCAGCGTATTTAAAAAAGAACCAGGGCAAAAAAGCAGATAAACTGCTAACAAAGTTAAAAATACATTTCTCAGAAAATATGGATTTCACCCTGATTTATATAGATTTTTATCAGAAGACAGGTGATTTTAAAAAAGCATTTTCAGAAGCAGAGCGTTTTTTAAAAATACAGCCAAATAATGCACTAATACTCGACAAACTGGCTCAACTACATTTAGTAAATGATTCGGCCGAAGCCTGGTTTGTCAGCAAAAAAGCTTATGCAATCACACCAGAAGCTCCTGCTGTACTTAATACGTACGGTCAATTGTGTCTTAATAGAAAACAATTTGGTGAAAGTCTTGATGTACTAGAAAAAGCCGTCATTGCATCGCCATCAACACCTTCATACAAATACCACTTTGCTCGGGCATTAATTAAATCAGGGCAATCTGATCCTGCAAAAAGACTACTGCAATCCGTATTAGCAAAAAATGATTCATTTTTAGAAAGAGATTATGTAGAAGCTCTATTATCTAATATTGGTACCAATAAAAGTATATTTAACTAGGTAAGTAAATCAGGGAACTTCTTGCAGGTTAACAATTACACTATTACGTGAAAGCATTTCTTGATCCATTGAAATCAGATATTCGCTTTCTCTTGCTTCGATACTTTCAAGGAAGGGCCTGATTTGAAATAATTGTAATCGTCCTTCAACAAAACCAAACTCAATATCCATAGTTTTAAAATTACCATTATCATCCACGAGATCTGGAAATTTTTCCGGTAGTTTCTGGTATAGTCCAATCAGTTGTTGTATCTCTTCTTTATGTAAAATAACTTCAGAATCGCTAACTGAAGTATTTCGTATACCGCCCGAATTTTTTAATACTTTCTTGAATCGAGTGTTACTCTGCGCAATCAGTTTTACTTCTGACGTTTTAGTATTTACCTTAATCGATTCTGCCTGTTGTCCATCAACCGCTCCACCAATTCCTTCATTAACTGAGATTGAAAGCCATCCATTTTGACCATTATCTATATCTTGCGTAACCATCACACCAGACTTTTCTGCTGGGACACTTCTCATTAATAAAACAGCTGGATAAACATGTTCTGGTTGTAGCATGCGAGATTGTCGCCAGGCAAAAGCACGTTCAGAAAAAGGTGATGCCCAAACGCGTGAAACAGCATTAAGAATGTTTTCAAATCCGACTACATTGGGTACCGTCAAATTCAATCCTGCTCCAGTAAAACCAGCTAGATCTTCTACATTGGTATCACTACGAACAAAAACTCCATATTCTCCATCCGCACCAAAAATTTCTTGCATCTGTTGCTCTAATCGAAGTTTAAAACTTCTTCCTGGATTTGCATTTTCAATCCAGTTTACTAACGTCTCACGGAATTCTTTTTCAGCTTTATTTCTTTGGGGTGTGTTAACTGGTATTTCATTCATGAACCGATACTGATCTACCATCCAGTAAAAGACGCTTTTACCCGCACCCGGCATGGGTTGTTGTAATAACTGAGCAAAAATAGAAAAAGGGATCGTTACACCATTTGCAACGGCATCAGGAAAATGATGATACAACTCTCCAAGCTTCGCGGCTTTTGGTCCTACTGTTATTCCAGAATCGGTAGATCTCAATTTTGAAAGTGGAATAAAATTAATGTTTTCCAGATCAAGTTTTTCAAGATCAGGTTCTATTGTGACAGCAGGTTTCGATACAGTTGATTCAAACAGACCCTCATAACTTCCATCATCCTCAAACAATCGAACTGTTCCCGACTGACTCACCGCAAGTATAACTTTTTTATTCTCGTGAGCTTTCAATTTTTCGATCAATACGTGATCAATACTGACATTGGGTATGCCTAAATTTCTTGCGAGCAATTGCACATGGGAAAGCGGATTTCCTTCCCCAGAAGTTAGAATACCGGCAACCGGCGGCAAATCAGCAATTGTCTCTGGTAATAAATAAATACCATCTCGATCAAATTTAGAAACGTTACCATTTACATTTCCAAGATATAAAGTACCGCGCGCCAAACCAGGGTTTAAACTTCTCAATCCTGAACCTGCTTCTTCACCAAATAAGTTGGAACGAACGCCAGCAAGTTGATTTGCATCACGCACTAAAGAATCTAATACGTTAGCAAAAAAATGTAATGGCCCCCCACGTAATTGATCTTGTATAAAAAACTCAGCTAAGGGTTCAATCTCGGTAAGTTTTTTTAATGATTCGTAGAATTGACTCTGTAAGTTCTGCCCTGCCCAACCCGGCACTCTGGACAAATAATTTAATGCTTCTCTATAACTAACAAGATCACTATTTTGTTCACCTATTTTATCTAGCGCTGATAGCATCGCATCAAATTGTCGTCTCGATAGTACACCTGTTCCATAGGTCGCTTTCAAACTACTTTTTAGCCAATCTAATCTTTTTGCACGAGACGCATTCTCTATATCAGAAATCAGTTCTCTACCAAGATCAAAATGCTCAGCTTCTAATAAAATACTGGTATCAAGTACATCCAGTCTTACTCCAGCTTTTGAAACATCCGTCAAATGATCACGCAAAACCATCATCGTATTTGCAGTTGTTGCGAATAAAATATCTGGATCTCGACTGCTAATTAATCTTGCCGACATATCTCGTAACGAGCGTGACATTTGCGGCATTTTTCGTGCACGCTTCGATAATCGTGTGATTGGTATATTCAATGCGGGACGTGCATAAATCTCATCTATCAAATCTGCGAGTTTTAAAAACTTTTGCGCTTTTTTGTTATTTAAGTTGCTGGCAAATTCTCTTACTGAATTTGCATCAGATGCATCAGGAGAAATGTGGATTTTATTTCTGAGTGGTAAGAATTTTCGATCTGCACTTGATAGGTCGATAGCTATTTGCCGCATTTTCAAAACTGAGGGCGTGTCTATTCCATGCGGCAAAACGTGAATGCCAGTTCGTAACGTTAAGTACCCACGAGTTAACCAGTCTTTAGATTGAACCAATGTTTGTAATATCGTCCTGGCACCACGGACTTCATCTTCGGCTTGCATTGAACCACGGTAGAATCGTGACTTACGATTTACCCATCCATTATCGACCGTATTAAGATATCGCTCGATCAACAATTGCTTAAATTGCTCGGCATTGTCAGGAGCAGCCATCAATCCCGGATCTTCATCAGCTAACAGCGTTGCAACGAAATAACCTTCACTGCGCAGAGTTTTTACTTGCTTAGTCCATTCACCATGTTGCGTACCACCTCCATGATCACTGCATGCATAAGGCTCAGGTGCTAAAACACTACCATCCTGACAAAACCAGCGGATACGAGAAAAAGGGCCTCTGTCACGTTCTTTCATCTCAGAGATCCACTGTCGATAGGTTGTCGTGTTCGCATTGACTTCTACCGGAAATGAAAACAGCATAGAAAACAGACAGGCAACGATCGTCAGAATCGTATTTTTTTTGATAGATCTTTTGGGCATGTAGAGATATTAAATCTGCTTTCCTTTATTTATTGGAAAGCTATTCTAGAGTTTTTTATAAAGCAAGCAAATATTGAGCCATTGTAGTGTGGAAATTTGTGATCAAATCGAGCCAGAAAATCCCAAATCGGCCCAGGCTTTATAAACGATCACAGCTACGGTATTAGACAAATTTAAACTGCGGCTTTGTTTTTTCATCGGTAGGGTTAAGACATGAGATTCACCTAATGATTCAAGTATTTCCAAAGGCAAGCCTTTAGTTTCGGATCCAAACAGCAAGACATCACCAGATTTATGCTCAACTTCGGTGTAAACTTTCTGCCCTTTAGTAGAGAATGCAAATAATCGTTTTGGTGACACATTTTCAAGAAAAGTTTCAAAACAGGCGTGCTGTTCAACTTCCGCCCATTCGTGATAATCAAGACCTGCGCGACGCAAAGCACGATCTTCAAGTTGAAAACCCAAGGGATGAATCAAATGCAACTTTGCACCTGTATTCGCGCAAAGACGTATAATATTACCTGTGTTTGGTGGAATCTCTGGCTGATAAAGTACGACGTGAATCATTAGTAAGTACGGTAAGTAAGGAATCGAATGAAAAATAACCTGGCGATCAATTTTTGTGGATTAAATTTAGACTCACCAATAGTGCTGTTATCTGGTTGTGTCGGTTTTGGGGAAGAGTATACCCGCATTGAAGGGTTTTCCAACAAAGATGTGGGTGCTGTTTGTCTAAAAGGAACAACTCTGGAACCACGTTTAGGCAATCAACCTCATCGAGTTATCGAAACACCGGCTGGAATGATTAATGCGATCGGCTTACAAAATCCAGGCACAAAAACAGTCATCGATAACATTCTTCCCAAGCTTGATTTTGAAGAAACTCGTTTCATTGCGAATGTTTCTGGCTCAACCGTTGAAGAATATGAAGAAGTCACAAGGTTATTTGATGATTCTCCGATCGATGCAATTGAGATCAATATTTCTTGCCCGAATGTAAAAGAAGGCGGTGTTGCTTTTGGAAACAACCCAGACATGTCGGCACGCGTTGTAGAGACTTGTCGTCGAGTAACAGATAAACCATTGATCACAAAACTGTCTCCTAACCAGACCGATATCGCTGAAAATGCGCGACGCTGTATTGAAGCAGGTACCGATGGTTTTGCAGTGATCAATACCTTAATGGGTATGGCTGTTGATATTGACTCGAGAAAACCGATCATTGGTAATAACCAGGGCGGATTATCTGGTCCCGCAATAAAACCAGTCGCTCTCCTTAAAGTCCACCAAGTACACCAAGTTGCCAAGCACCATGCCATTCCAATTATTGGCCAGGGCGGAATTTGCACTGCGGAAGATGCTATCGAATTTTTGATCGCAGGCGCATCAACCGTTGGGATAGGTACCGCGCTTTTTTATGATCCTTTAATCTGCAAAAAAATCAATACTGGAATTTCCTCCTATCTTGAAAAACACAAACTTTCTGATCTCACAGAGCTTATTGGAACGCTGCAATTAAACTAAGCAGTAACAAAAATTGATCAGTTTATATGTGTTTTTAGCATAGTTCTTTTACCCCATAAATCCCAAAATCTATATTTAGACCAAACTAAAGTTTTCTCTCATTTGGACGATACTGTCTTTCATTAGTTAGTAGCCTTGAATAACGTTTCAAGTCATTAATCTCTATATGAAATTCAAAAAATGACCGTCTATCGGCTACTTTTCACCACTTATCCCTTAGGGCTTGTATATCAAGCATTCTGATCTAAATTTGTAAACATGGAAAAAAATACTCAATCTCATTCAGGTTTTTCACTGATAGAACTGGTTGTCACCGTTGCTATTGCCGGCATTCTGATGGCGGTCGCTGTGCCAAGCATGCGCGATCTGATGGTCAACAATCGTATAGCAGGTTACGCCAATGAATTCCTGAGCGGATTACAGCTGGCTAGAAGCGAGGCTGTTAAACGAGGCACCCGAGTGACGATGTGTCGTAGCTCAAATGGCACTAGCTGCGCTGGTTCAGGCAATTGGCAAGTCGGCTGGGTTATTTTTGAAGATGATAATGACGATGGCGCATTTGCTGCTGCAGATATAATACAAGTACATGAAGAACTGGCTGACTCCATTAGTTTAGCTGGCGCCGGTCAAACTGGTCCATATGTATCATTTATACAAAATGGATCAGCCCAAACTACCTCTGGTACTGCTCAAAGTGGAAGCCTTACTTTAACCTTAGACAGCAAGTCACGAACTATCACTCTTACCAGTGTCGGCCGCGTAAGTGTGTCTCACTAGACGATTCAGGATCAAATTTCATGTCTAAATCACCATTATCTAAATCGCAACGAGGAATTACCCTACTTGAGTCGCTCGTCGCTCTCCTTGTTTTGTCGATTGGTTTGTTAGGGACAGCACATCTCATGGCGACTGGGATCAAATACTCAAATAGTTCTTTTGCAAGAACACAGGCAACTCTCATTGCGGAAAATATAGCCGAAAGAATGCGTGCAAACCCAAATGCAATAACCGGCATGAATTATGGTGGTTTTGATTCAAACACGATCACAAATTGTACAACGCCTCCAGCGACATATTGTCAACAAAAAGGCTCTACAACACCCGCCAGTTGTACTGCAGCCCAGCTCGCTACCTTTGACACTTTTCATGCAACCTGTGGCAGTGGTGGATCAGTAAAAGGAAACAATGGCGTAAAAGATCTTCTGCTCGGTGGACGATTATCCGTCGCGTGTGACGATTCGCCATGCACTGCCACTTCAACCTACACGATTAGAGTGAGCTGGAACGAAACTGAGTTAGTAAATAATGCCGATGTCACGAATACCAAATTGGTTCAGCATGTGATTCTTCCATAATTATCCATATCTGATCGCACAAGGAAAATACGATGAAATTCCCCAAACAAAAATCTTTAAAAGCACAAAAAGGCTTCTCTTTGATTGAGATGATGGTTGCTATGCTCATTGGATTATTTTTGATGGGAGGTGTTGTTAGTGTTTATGTCAGCAGTGCACAGTCCTCAAGGATCAATAACGGTTTAAGAACAATGCAGGAAAATGGTCGTTTTGCACTGACCTTATTAAGAGAGTCGATACAAATGAGCGGTTATATCCCTGGTTACGACCCGTTAGACGTAATCAACCCATTTCCGGCAGCAAGCAATGATAGTCTCACAGTAAGTTACGAGGCAGATCTAGATTGTACAGGTGCAGATACAACAGCATTTGCAGCTCCAAACACAGGATTAGTTCGAGATTCTTTTCAAGTAAATTCTAATAAGGAACTTACCTGCACACAGCTTCAAAATAACACAACACAAACCCTGATCGAAGGTGTTGATCAGATACGTATTCTGTATGGACTGGATGATGATGATGATGGCGCGGCAGATCGCTATGTCAGTGCTAGTGCGGTAAGTGCGGCTGACTGGCAAAGCAATGTAAGGAGTGTTCGCATAGCTTTGCTTATGAATTCAGTAACAGATATCAAACCTGTAGCGGATTCAAAAACTTATACATTATTAGATACAACCGCAACTATATCTGATCGAATGCTGCACAAGGTCTTTACAACAACGATTTTGATCCGCAACCGGATGACATAAGTAATAGTCATGGAGCGTACAACGATGAACTTTACTGCACCAGAAAAACAACAAGGAATCGCATTAGCGGTTAGCTTAATCTTTCTCGTTTTAATCACCATCATTGGCGTTTCATCAATGCGTGGTACGACGATGAACGAGCTTATGTCCGCAAATGCACAACAAAAAAGTGCCACTTTCCAAATTGCAGAATCTGTCATAGAAGGCGTTTGGGATACGGGCTACATCTTGAAAAATACACCGACACAACTAACAAACCCACCCGCTGTAGATTTGACGAAAGATAAAAATGATTTCGATTTCAATACCAGTTTTGATGTTGCAGCTCATGGCGGCTCGCCAGCAATTAATGTTAATGCTCAGGCCACGCTTCAATATTGTGGTGAAGAATTCAAACTTCTTGCTTACTCACAAAATGCCGATGAATCAACACCCGCATTTGTAGCGCATGTTTATAGTATTCATGGTGTTGGTGAGATTGCTTCTGCGAATGCCGCTTCTGATCACGACCAGCGTGGATATTTAATCCGTCCAGAAACTGGACGCACGGGCAATTGCCCTTAGTTTCACTTTTAATCTCATATGAACACAAAATGTAAACAGGTCGATAACGAACTCTCAAATAACTGCTTGAATACAAACGGACTTTAGGAATTTAATCATGATAAATATACCAGCGAACATTCGACGATTAGTAGCAACGATTTTTGCAATTTCATTCATTTCGTTTTCACTCTATATGCCACAAGTAAAAGCCGATGACACCGAGGTTTTTCTCTCCTCCGGTAGCACTGCAAATGTCCTGTTTGTTTTTGATCTATCGGGAAGTATGGATTCAAGTACGAGCGAAGCTTGTCCAGTTATTGGTACTGGTGGTACTGATGGCTCAAGTGGCTCGAATGGCTTAAGTGGTCCTAGTGGTGGTAATGGAAATGGTAATAATGGAAATGGAAAAGGCAATGGTGGTTTTAAAGGTGGAGGTTTAGGTACATGTAACAATACTAAACGCCGTTATCAGGCTATGATGGATTCACTTATTACCGTACTCGGCAATCTTAAAGATCGACCAAATCTACGAGTCGGCTTAAGTTTGTTCGGCATGACACGTAGCACTACCAATGCATCTGGTATACGCTGGCCTATACGAGACATCACTGAAGATGCAAATTTAACCGATTCAGATATCCCTACAGGCACCTATCAAACTCATGGAGTTATACTCCAGCACCTGGCCAACATGAGTGACGCGAATGGTATGCTCTGGACTGGTGGTGCAGACGTAGCAGGACAAGGTACGTCTATTGTAGCGGCTCTTTATGAAGCTGCTCTTTATTTTAAAGGTGGCAATGTATCCTCTGGTTTTGGTGGTTTTGCACCTCCCTCCTGGGATGTTACCAACTCACGGTACCCCTATAATCCAGATACCTGGGTATTTGATTGGGATTGTTGGTGTTGGATTTTTACTGCTGGTGATGGAGGAACATCATACTCAGCACATAAATCTACTTACACACCTGTAACCGCATGGAACTCATCAACAAATACATTTGATCCTGCTGCAACTTATATTAGCCCTATAGTTAATAGTTGCGATAAAAACTACATCGTCCTTTTGTCCGATGGTGCACCAAATGGAAATGCCGCTGTATCAAGTATAGAAACGCTGATCGGAAAAACCTGCTCAGGTTCTGGTGGGGAGCAATGTGGCCGTGAAATCGTTGAGTACTTAGCAAATACAAATCTAAAATCAGGCCAGGGAATTACCCCAAGTAATGTTATAACCCATACTATTGGTTTTAATGTTGGCGGTAGTGCACAAACCTTCATGGAGGATCTCGCCTCAAATGGTGGAGGTGCTTACCACCCAGCTGATGATACTGCTTCATTAGAGAAAAGTCTGACCACGATTTTAGATGTTATCGACAGTGAAAATGAAACTTTCACAGGTCTCTCAAGTTCTGTAAATGCAGGCCAGTTATCTTCAGATAGCCGTGTTTTCATGAGCATATTCAAACCTTCTGATAACCGCTCCTGGATTGGGAATACAAAAGGTTATTTCATAGATCCGAACAATGGTTTTGTCGACGTCAATGGCGCAGTTGCTACCGTAACAAACCCAACAAGTGGAGACTATGGTAAATTCAAAGCAAGTGCCCAAAGTTTCTGGACAACTTCAGCTGATGGTGGGAATGTTGATCTAGGCGGGTTGGCTGGAAAACTTCAGACAGGCAATCGTAATATCTACACCACCGCGCCAGGTGGTTCTACACTCGTCGATATAGCTCACAGTAGCATTACTTATGATCAATTTAATCTGGCAGATACTAGCCAGAGGACAACTCTACTGAATTGGTTAGACGATGAAGCTCCAATGGGCGATCCACTGCATGCGGCTTCTGTAATGGTTCCTTATAGTAGTGGTAAAGACATTCTTTTCACTATGACGAATCAAGGCGTTTTGCACATTTTTGATGTAACTAATCCAACAAGCTATGGCGATACCACGGGAGGTACGGAGCTTTCAGCTTTTATACCTCAATCATTATTACCTAATCTTGAGCAACACAGGTTAAATATCAATTCCAGCGATCATCTATATGGACTAGATGGATCAATTACTTACTTGAAAAATAATGGAAAAACGTATCTTTACTTTGGTATGCGTCGAGGCGGAAATCAATACTTCGCTCTTGATGTCACCAACCCTTCAGCACCAAAATTTCTCTGGCAAATTGATGGCGGCACTGGAAGTTTCAGCACACTTGGCCAAACATGGTCACGACCTGTCGTAACCACAATTCATTGGGCAGGCGCTTCTGATCGGAAAGTTCTCATCTTCGGCGGAGGCTACAATCCCGCACAAGATGGCTACACAACAAGAACTCAAGATACTATTGGTAATGCTATTTATATTGTTGATGCTCTAACTGGAGCCAAGCTCTGGTCAGTGGGATCTGACAATTCACATTCTTCTGTAATCTCACAAATGGTCTACAGTATCCCTGCTGATCTTACGGTAATTGATGCAGATAATGATAAACATAGTGATCGTATCTACTTCGGCGATATGGGAGGGCAGCTCTGGCGGATTGATCTTAAGTCGAGTGGATCTTCAACCAGCTTAAGCACCTATCGTCTGGCTGATTTTGCTTTTGGATCAGAATCTAACGCAGCTAATTTACGCCGCTTCTATACTCCGCCTAGTGTCGCGCTGATCAATGACGCTGGTAACTTTCACTATGCAGTAGCGATAGGCTCGGGTTTCCGAGCTCATCCAAAAAGCTCTGACGTAAATGATCGCTTTTACATGTTGAAAGATACTATCCTAGACTCAGATGGTACAGGTACGAGTAACTGGAGCATGCTGACGGAGTCTAGTCTTTACAACGTTACGAATAACGTTATTGGGGAAGGTAACGCCGCAAGTAAAACCGCAGCTTTAGCCTCACTCAGTAGCAAGAAGGGCTGGTACTTGGAACTGGGAAGCACAGGTGAAAAATCTCTATCTCCATCATTGATCTTTAACAACCAACTGGCATTCACAACATATACACCGCCAGGTTCAGGTCTCGTTTGTGGAGTCGCCGCTGGTAGTGGGAGCTTGTACCTTATAAGCCTTACAGATGCGACGCCTGTGCAAGATCTAGTGCCCTCAATAATAGCTCCTGGTACAGATGCACTTACCGCACAAGATAGAAAATTGAGTACACCTGGAGTTGGAATACCGGGAGCACCTCTTCCTTATTTCCCACCAGGTAAAGGTGAAGTAAATATATATGTCGGTACTGAAAATATTGCCAATATGGATAATCCGATGGCAAGAATAAACTGGAAAGTGATTGAATAATTCAGTCAAAACAGGTTGCGAAATGGATTACAAAAAAAGGATCTGAAATGGATAAAAAACAAAAAGGTTTCACACTAATAGAAATGATGATCGTCGTCGCTATTATGGGTATTTTAGGTGCTATCGCACTACCAGCTTACCAGGATCAAATTCGTAAAAGTAAACGCACAGAAGGACAAAATCTTTTACTTGATACAGCTAGCCAACAGCAACGTTATTTCTCAGATAATATAAGTTATGCGAACAAAATGTCACTTCTGGGTTTTGCAAGTGACTCTGAAACTTCGACATCGGGAGCCTATACCGTTACGGTAAGTGCCGCAGCTGCTGATGGTAGTAGCTATACATTGTTAGCTACCGCTTCTGCCGATCAAGCCAAAGACGGTTGCGTAAATTTAACTCTAACCAGTACTGGGGTAAAAGGTCGATCAGGAACAAGTGCGCTATCGGAATGTTGGAAGTAAGTAACAAATAGTCATGTAAGTTTGGTAAACAAGAACCTCATAACAATTAGCATTATTATTTATAGTTATATTAATATTGTATTTTATTCCTTCTAAGAATATGCAATTACTGCTATCTTTGATGGATTATTCTACAACTTTTATGACTTTTAAATGTACCAATACGACCAGTATGATCAAAAAGCGGTCGACGAACGTGTCGAACAATTCCGTGAACAGACCCGACGATTTCTCGCCGGTGAACTATCCGAAGAAGAATTCAGACATTTACGCCTTCGTAATGGATTGTACATTCAGACTCACGCACCAATGCTTAGAGTGGCTATCCCATACGGTACGCTTTCGTCAAAACAGCTACGTATGCTTGCTCACATTGCCCGCGAATACGATAAAGATTACGGCCATATAAGTACTCGACAAAATATTCAATATAATTGGCCTCAGTTGGAGCGAGTCCCCGATATTTTAGCTGATCTCGCAAGCGTAGAAATGCATGCAATCCAGACTAGTGGAAATTGTATACGTAATACAACCACAGATCATTTGGCTGGTGTTGCTTCAGACGAAATAGAAGATCCCAGACCTTACTGCGAAATAGTTCGTCAATGGTCAACTTTCCACCCTGAATTTAACTGGTTACCGCGTAAGTTCAAGGTTGCCTTTACCGGTGCGGAAAATGATCGTGCAGCAGTACAATTACATGACATCGGCATCTATATTGTAAAAAATGAGCAAGGGGAAGTCGGCTTTAAAATCCTGGTTGGCGGCGGCATGGGTCGAATGCCAATTATTGGTGTTGTGATCAGAGAATTTATTGAGAAAAAACATCTCCTTTCATATTTAGAAGCTATTTTACGGATCTACAACCTTGAAGGTCGTCGAGACAATATCCATCGCGCACGTATTAAGGTTCTTGTTAAATCACTGGGGATCGATATCTTTCGTGAGAAAGTAGAAAAGGAATGGAATTCTATAAAAGATTCCGCATTACTTTTGGAACAAAAAGAAATTGATCGTGTTTCTGCATTTTTCACTTCGCCAGATTATGAACAAAATGTAGATCAAGACCAATTTAACCAACAAGTAAAGTCTGATCCATTTTTTAATGCCTGGGTTAAGAATAATACTGTCGAGCATAAAGTAGATGGTTATCGATCAGTTTATGTTTCGTTAAAAGCACATGGAATTGCACCTGGAGATATTACTGATGTGCAAATGGACGCGGTTGCTGATGTTTCTGATCAATATGGCTATGGCGAACTACGTACCACGCATGATCAAAATATCGTCCTGCCAGATGTAAAAGTATCAGATCTGTTCTCACTCTGGAAAGCACTACAAACGCACAAATTAGCAACAGCAAACATTGGAACGCTCAACGATATGATCTGTTGTCCTGGTCTGGATTTTTGCTCGCTTGCAAATGCCAGCTCAATTTCGATTGCAAATCAGATCAATGAAAAGTTTGATGATGTGGACTACTTACACGACTTAGGTCCAATAAAACTTAAAATGTCCGGTTGTATGAATGCTTGTGGTCACCACCACGTTGGACATATTGGAATTCTGGGCGTAGATAAAAAAGGCACAGAATATTATCAATTCACTTTGGGTGGCTCAGCAGAAAACGCTTCGCGTCTTGGTGATCGTTTAGGCCCTGCAATAGGCAAAGAAGACGTAGCAGAAACAATCGAGAATATTCTCGATGTTTATATAGAAGAGCGAGAGTGTAACGAGGAAACATTCTTAGAAGCATATCTACGTTTGGGTATTGAACCGTTCAAAGAACGTGTTTATGCAGATGTATAAGTAAAGCAAAGAGAAAATTATGAAGGTAATTAAAAATCGACAAATCGTAGAAATAGATTGGGCATTTAGCGATCAAATAAATATTCAAAATAATCATATATTTTCTTATGAAACCTATGAAGAAAATAAAGAATACTTATTTTTTCGTGAAGGAAAAACTGGCATTTCCATTAATGGGAATATCTCGATTGAAAAGTTAGAAGACAATATTAATAATTTTGATCTTATTGCGCTAGAGTTTCCAAATTTCGCCGATGGTCGCTGTTTTTCTTATGCAAGCATACTGAGAAATACTCACAAATTTCAAGGAGACATACTTGCTTTCGGAGATATCCTGCGCGATCAAGTTGAGCACCTGGAGCGTAGTGGATTCAATCTAATCAAGTTCTCTGAAAACCGAGATATTAATGATGCACTTAATGCTTTTTCAGAATATACAGCTCCTTATCAATTCGCCGCTGACGGACAAAAAACTATTCTTCAGTTACGTTAGTTTTAAATAAATAATAAAAACTATTTTAAAGTAGTATGTACTTCTAATTCTTCTCGATTTAGCTTTAAAAATAATTTTTCCGCCTCATCTCTGCCAGTAAACTTTTCTTGACTTGCCAACGCAATTTCAAGTGATTTTCTGGCTGAGTTTGATTTACCAGACCGAATAAGCGCTTCTGCAAGGTGATAATGAAATTCTGGTTCTGCTGGCGATTTATCAACGGCAAGCTCAAGCAAATTCTGTCCTTGTTCTAACTGGCCTCCCAGGACTGAAAACCATCCGTAAGAATCAATTATCTGAGGTATTTCAGGTGTCGCTTGATACGCCCTCTTCGCTAAAGACAATGCTTTTTTAAGATCGATTTCGTTATATATCCAGGCATAGTTATTTAGTAGAAGTGCATTATCGGGATGTTGCTTTAATAAGTTCTCATAGATGTTAATTGCTGTTTTACTATCTCCTGATTCGTGTTTATTAGCAGCTAGCGTCATTCCTAATCTCAGATTATCTGGCTGTTTCTTCGCGGCGTTTTCCAATAATGTAGACGCTTCACTATTTAACCCTGACTGAATGAAAGCATTGTGTAATTTCAGAACTAATCCTGTCGTTTGATTTTTTGCAATAGCAGCCTGATAGGCCGGAATTGCTTCACTAAACTTGTTTTGAATTACAAACATATCTCCTTGCAAAATATAGTCGTCGGAACGATCAGGAAATCTTGATCGCAAATCATTTGAGATCATTTCTACTTCAGAATAATTTTTTGATAAAAGCGCTTGCTTACCTTGCTCTATTAACGATTCAGGGTTATTACGGTTCGATAAAATAAGCGCAGAACTCAATGCCTTTTTACTTTCTTCTATTTGACCATTCATGCGTAATGCAGTTGCATATTTTGTCAATAACTCTGGCGAGTCTGGCTTTAGTATAATTAATTTAGAAAAGATATTTACTGCCTCGGTAGATCTATTTGTTGCTAATTTAACGTCACCCAAAAACATTTGTACATCAGGTCTGTCTGGAGCAAGACGATTCATTTCTTTCAAAACTTTTTGTGCTTTATTAATTTGTCCTAAACGCAAATAGTATGTGCCTAATAGCAAACGTGGTGAGAGAGCTTGGGAATTTCTACTTCTAGCCATTTTCAGTAGTTCTACGGCCTTATCATTATTTCCAAGTGTCTGTTCTTGAATTGCCATCTCCGTCATAATTTCCGGATTATAAGGAGAATCATACAGTGCTTCGTCAAACTGTTTCGAGGCTAAATCGTAGTTACCTTTTTGCTGATAAATTTTAGCTAACCTGATTGTCGCAGGTATAAAAGGATGTCGAAGCTCCAGTGATTTAGTAAACGCAATTATTGCATGATCTAAGTCCCCCATACTTTGAGATGCTATTCCTGACAGATACCATGGCATAGGTGCTTTAGGAGAATATTTGATCAATTTCTCTGCAACTTTTTTTGCTTGTTCGTATTCACTTTCTTGCAATAAGCTTGTGATCAAACTTATGCTAGCCTGATCATTTTCAGGTTCAACTTCTATCACTTCTTCCAATAATTTAATTGCCGTTTTTCGATCATTTTTTAACTCATCATTTCTACCTATATACCCCATTGCAGTATACATTTTAACTAAAACTGAGCTGGCTGATATTTGCCGTGCTTGTTCAAAATATTCTATTGCTAAATCATTTTCAGCCTTGAATAAATAGGCATTTCCCAAAACAAGTAAAAACTCGGAATTTGTTTTCCCCAACTCATAATAGTCTTTCAATATTTCCAGTGCAGAATCTGGTTGGTGTCTTCTCAACAATACTGACGCAAAATACATTCTAGCATTCAGATCATTGGGAGCTACTTTTAAATATCGATTCAGAAATTCCCCACTTTTTTCTAAATGACCAGATTCCAAATACAACTTTCCCATTAAGAATAAACTTTCTTTATGATTTGATTCTATATTTAATACTTTATTGAGAGATGTTTTCGTTCTGGAAGGGGAGTTTTCAAAATAATTAATTGTTGCAAAAAGATAGTTCGCAACAACATGATCTGGCTCTATTTCCAATACTTTTTCTAAATGTTTTTTTGATTCGTCAAGAACATTTAATGGCTGAGAATAAGCTGGAGGATTGGTTGGTGTTACCCAATTATTCTTAACATCTTTTTTCTCATTTTTTACCTTGATGTTAGATTTATTCTTTTCTGCTTGAATAATTCCTTCTTGCGCTAAGCCTAAATGAGATGAAATCAACCCAGGATCTATTAACAATCCTTTTTTATAGTAAGTTTTGGCTTTTTCAACTTCATTTAAACCAGCATAACAGTGCCCAGTTAAAGCGAGCCCTTGTGCAGTTTCGAATTGATCCGAATTATCTTTTACGATCAAAAGCGCTTTTTCAAACTTAGCAGTATGGATCAGAGCATCTACGTAAGAATAAATAATGACTTGATTGTTCAAACCCCTTTCAATAGATGTTGAAAGTAAATCAATTACTTCTAAATACTGTTTTTTCTCAAGAAGTATTTCACTTAGTTCGGCAAGTGCGGACTCATTATCCGGATATTTTTGAAGTATATTTTTCAGTTCCAGAACGGCAACCTTCACATGATCCTGAGATCGGTGTAGCTTTGCTTTAAGAACTAATTCTTCAGGATTATTAAAATCGCAACCCGAGAGAAATAAAAAAGATAAAACAACTATACTTATTTGTTTTCCATAACCCATTATTATCATATCCTTTGATAATGTTTGTTTCTGGCTTTCGCCAGGTATATCCTGTTAGATCACTTTCTAGTCAACCTTATCAAGATTAGTATTTATCGCGTTTATCATACTACTATAAAAATCTCTGAGCTGATTACTCGCATGTACATATCCATCTGTAATATCGGCAGAAATCATGATCACTGAAGACACCGTATTACCTGAAAATAATCCATACAAATCCAGAATCTTGCTTATGATTGGGCGAGTTGTTGTTTTTCCTGCTGATCTATACCAATACCAGATTAGCTTTTCTTCGCCTGCAGAATTCTTTAATTGATACTCAAGAATTTTATTCTTCTTAGCATTTGCTACTTGATCAATTGTAAGGGTTTGCCTTGTAGATTCTTGCCATAACTCTTCTGAATAAAGATAATTATTTACATTGATTAATTCTTTATCCTGTTTCTGAAATTTGTATGATGCTATATAAAGACGCACCCTGCTTAGATCAGCTTGATAGTTCTGATCAATAATATAATCAGCACCGTTATATTCGGGTCGTAGCGGTTTAAATATTTCCAAATAATCAAGCGTTTTCTCCCAACTGCCATTGCCTTCTGGTGCAGATAAATGATCCTCAGAGTTTGTTACTAAACCATTATTATTCACACTTAATTTGATCAGTGGTCCGATTAATAATGCCATGATAATAATTGGTAAAATGATTTTATAACTGATGATACTTTCATCATTCGGTTTAATACTTGTTCGGATAGATTGTTTAGAAATATTAGCTTTTGCATTTTGTTCAGCGTTACTGAATTTATTACCTATCAAAAATACTGGTATCAACATACCAGCAAAAATATACCAGCCTAATGTTAAGTGATCATGTACCCACGGATGCTGCATTTCAGTTAAATTACCGGCAATAACGACAGCACTGATCCTTAAAGCGTTGGATAATAAAGCAGCAGAAACAACAACTGCAAAGAAATAGATTGCCCTCCACTTTGTTAAACCTTCGAGGTAAATGTAGAACCCACCAAACGTCATTGCAGCCAATAAATATCGTAACCCGCTACATCCTTCAGCTACAAAAAATTTTCCAGCTGGAACGAGCAAATACACACCCTCTCGTAGAATAGCTGTGCCGGTAAGTTTCACTAAAAAGTGGGAAGCAACTGCTGCAACCATTTGAAGGTAGGGTAAAAACAACTCCCAAACTGGGAAAGCAACTAGCAAAAACACGATCGGAAACCAAAGTCTCGTCAATAGTTCTCTTCCTGCCAATGCATAAACAAACATGGGAATAAGTAAGAAAAAGCTGATGTTTTCTACAAAACGAACACCAAGATAAATACTGGCAACCCATAATAATGATAGTGGTATCAGTAGAATGCTGGCTAACAGGCTTGGTTTCAAATGGATCTGTTTTATTTCATCTCTCCATCCCCAAATCATATAAAGCGAGATGGCTAAAACTGCAAAGCCATGAGCGTACGCACCGTGCTCCCACTGCATCCAATCGTTTAGTAAATATTGAACGGTTTCTCGATAAGCGATCAAAAATATCGAAATAATAATAAGAAAAAAAACCGCAACAGTTTTAAAGTTTGTTTGAGTCATTATGTTATGTCTATGAGTAATCGTAATACACGATGCTTTATTCTATAGGGTACTTATCGGTTAATTTAGACTTTACTTAATGTAAAATGTTACTAATGAAAGGCTATAAATTTCTTAACAATAATTACTAATGTTTCCTTATGATCGGCCGATAAGAAGATTGATAGCGCACTAAACCAAGGATGAAGTTGAATTAATTACGGGACATATGGATATGCAATACAAAAAATCAAATATATTAAGTTGGCAACCCTATCAATTATTTTTCGCTAACATTGTTTTCACTCTTATCTTGTTATTACTTTCCGGTACTGTCCGCGCAGGAATGGTTGACCTTACACTTTTTGGCGAAACGACCGATGCTTCGAGTCAAAACAGTTTCGGATTAACAACGGGGGATCAAGTCAGCCTCAAGGCCACTTTTGACTTTTCTTCTATAACTGGAATCGGAACAGAGTCAATCAACTTCACTCAAGGTTCTGGAAACAGTCTCAATTTATTTATGGGAGACTTAGTCTTCTCCGCAGATAACTTTGCAAATTTTTCGCTGGGTTATCCGACCATTATCTTTTTAGATGGCATCTTCTCAGGAATAGATTACTTTGCTATTTCTGGCTTTAATGGCGCACCTGAAAACCTTTTTTCATATGATAAAAGTTGGGCAAGTATAGGTTCCATAACCACAGGAACTAATCAATTATTCTCTGGACAAGGATCAAGCCAATGGGTCACAGGTATTTGGGATGATGACACACTAAGAATTAATGACACTCTAGATATTCCTGAACCAGGTCCTTTAGCCCTTTCTGTGATAGGAATTTTAGGCGCATGGGCAGCATCACGTCGCCGAAAGACATTAAAATGAAAAAATAAATATTATAAAAAACAATTTTACACTATAAAACTCTGGCATAACGCTGACTGGTCTCGTCCAGTCGCTCTATAAGTATTTTTTGAATTGTTTTATTAATTCTCATTTGACAGGATAGAGATGCCCAATCAGGCAGCGACTCTTCAAGTTTTAGCACAACCGTTTTGCTGATAGCCGTAATAGTTGCTGATCGTTTTCCGCCATGTATCCACGCCATTTCACCAAAACAATCTCCATCAGTTAAGGTCGCAATTTCTTTATCCATTTTAGTGACAGCAGCATTACCAGAAGTAATTACGTAAAATGATTTTTCTTGCTCTCCTTCCTTCATAATATGAGTCCCTGCAAGATAAATTTCCCATTCACCTTCTTCAAGAATTTCTTCAATATCATGTTCGGAAAAACCATCAAAGAATTTTAATTTAGAAAGGAGTTCAAGTTTCTGATCATTGGTGAGTTGCTCTTCAGAAGTTTCTATTTCCAACTCAACTTTTCTCAAACTGTCAGCAAGTTCTGCACAATTCGCATATCGATCCTTTGGATCTTTTTGTAAAACTTTATCGATAATTTTTGCTAGTGATGGTGGAACTTCTGAACGATATTCTTGTACAGGTTTTGGTTCTACAGAGATAATATTTTTAAAAAGTGCTGGCATCGTACTCGCTTGAAAAGGATGTACTCCGGCCAATAATTCATACAACACAACACCCAGTGAAAAAATATCTGTTTGATGAGTTAACGGTGCTCCACTTGCTTGTTCAGGCGACATGTAAAGAGGAGAGCCAAATCCTTTTGATACTGAGGTTTTATCATGTGCTGTTCTGACTGCGATACCAAAATCCGCAACCTTTACCTCTCCATCTTTAGTTAATAAAAGATTAGCAGGCTTAATATCTCGATGTGTTATTCCTCTTTCATGTGCATAATTCAATCCTTCAGCACACTGACGAATATAATTTAGAACCTGATTGATCGGAAGTAGATCTTTTGGCTTACGAAATGATCGTAGCGTATCTGCATCTTCAACAAACTCTATTGCAATATAATCCTGGCCGTTGGCATCACCCGCTTCATAAACTTTAATAATATTCGGATGATCAAGTGTTCCTGCCGCTTTAGCTTCGTTAAAAAATTGCCGATGATTATCTGCTGCCATTGTTTCGTCAAGTGAAAACTCACCTGCGGTAGCACTAAGACTTACTTTTATAGCCACTTTTCGATCAACGAATGGATCATGCCCTATGTAGACAACACCCATGGCACCTTTACCGGCTACGCCAACAATTTCATACTTACCTATTTTATCGGGTAATTTTTCAGACATTTATGCAATCTCTACCGAAGCGGGATTCAAATACTCAGCTTTTTCAGCCTCTGACTCGATAATGTAATCAATATTCATTTCAACAAGTAGCTCTAAAGTATCTTCATTTATTTCGTGAGGCACGATGCTTTGTTTTTCCATCATGTGTGCAATGTCATTAAGTGATTTTATCAACCCATAACTCTGAGCACTTTCAACGACATCGCTGGTTAAAATCTCATCTATACAAATGTAGTCAACCGGTAACTTCAGTGACTCCTGACTTAAACCATCCACACCAAATTGGCCTAATGAAAAGCGACAACCAAATTCTCTTAATGTCCGAATAAAACGAATAACATTAGACTTTTCATTTTCTAAAGGTGCTCCAGGAACTTCGAAACAGATCTTTCCAGGTGGAACAGAACTCTCTGTTAATTTGTGGATCACGTAATCCAATGTTCCTCTGGTATTAATTGTTTTAGCAGAAAGACTTATTAAACATCTTGTCTTAGAAGAAATCTTTTTCTTATTTTTAGCCATCCATTCCAGGCAGGTATGTATATATTGTTTTTCAAATCCACAAATAAGATCGTTATCTGATGAAGCTTTTATAAAACGTCTCGGCTTTCTAATAACACCTTTTTCATCTTCCATTGCTGGAAAAACATGTAACAACCTATCCGCTTTTTCTTCATTATGAGCAACAATAAGTTGACCATACAAAGGAATACACTCATCAGCCTGGCTATAATCTTCAAGCCAAAATTGCCAATCAATAGCTTCATATTCGGATTCTATCTTTTGTCCATCTTCCAATGGAAATACTTCTTCATGAATCCAGGCTTGATTGTGACCTAGTTCTTTAGCCTTATTGCTCGCTTTGATTGCTTGATCAATTACTTGCTCGATGTCTGTCACGATATCATTAATAATGGCTATGCCGATAGATACCGGGAACCGAACACAAGTGTCTTTCCACATAAAATCATTATCTTCTAATGACTTAAGCAAGGTTTCTGCAAGAATAAGTGCGCCTTCCCTGGACATAAATTCTGAAGTAATGCCTAAGGCACTTTCTCCATGTCTGCCAATAATGCTACCCTTTCCAAAAACATCTATCGCTAATTTTGAAATATGTTTTAAATAATTAATTATTAATTCTTTATCTTCACCAGCTTCATCCGCCGTTATTGATAAGTAGAAAAATACATGTTCAACATGATCTTCTCGCGCATTTTCAAGCAACAAGCTTAATTGCGTAGTGTATTTTTCTTGATTAAGTAATCCTGTTTCTTGATCACTTATGATCTGTTTATTAACATCTTGATAAGCACCAAACAAACTTGAAAGTATCGCTCTATCAAATAGTGGTTTTTGATCTTTGTCGGTTAATTCGGCTGTGCCTTTTAGCAGTCTGACGACGAGTTCCTGCTGGGTCATACTCGCCGCTTTATTACCTTCATTGTCTACAAAAACAAACTGGTTAAAATCTGGGCCGATCCAGGCAAGTGACAATAATTCTTTTTCACCTGCTACATCTTCAATAACCAGAGAATCACCTCTTTTCATTGATTTAGCATGACTTTGCCATATTTTGTATTCACCCGTAGGTTCTGGAACTTTTGGTCGTTTCAGATTTTCATCAGGGTTGTCTTTCTTAAAATCGTGGAGCAAAGTTTGATCATGATTACACTGATCAACAACTTTTTGAACGCGTAATTGATAGAGATTACTTTGTCGTTCTAATAATTCATTAAGACTGTTTGTAATACTTTCCAAACTGCTTTCATCATAACTTTCTAATGACAAAATTCTTTCAACAACTTCGTCTATTACTGGCCTGATCTCCGGCTGTTGACTACCACCACGTTTATCAAGTTGTTCAAAGAGGTTAATAATATTTCGCAGAGGGTTAGATCTATTTTGAAATAAACCTCCTTCAGTAACGGCCTGTTTATAGAGAACCGTTTGCATACGTTGCAGATCTTGCCTTGCGTGGTTACTTAAATGTTGTTCCCCTTTAAGAAAATCTAAAACCCCACCAGCAAGACCAAATACATTTTGTGTATCATCTCCAAACTGAGAACCTTCTGTTTGAAATAACGGATTCAATCGACCATCGATATCTCCGATGGTTTCACCTTTTTTCCAATTAAGATTATCTTCCTGTTGGATCTGATCAAGAAACTTCATGATCTGTTGTTGGCTTGCCACGCTGATAGTTTCATTTGCATAGGCTTGTCCCTGAAACATTTCGTGTGAAGCCGTTGGGGCGCCGACACTTTGTTTCAACGCCATTAAAGTCTGCGCGACTCTATCACTATTTTGAACCGCAAAAGGAGCTGCAAAAGAAGGTATTGTCCCCGTAGCTCCGTTGTTACTTCCATTTTGACCGGTGAAATAAGCACCCTCTGGATTCATTTGTGCCTGAGATGCCACTACATTATCTTCCGCTCTTCGTCTTCTGGAGTTTTCATTAGTCGCACCAGGACGTTTATGAACTTTATTCTCCGGGGAGTTTTGTACACCTTCAGAAAGTTCTTCATACAAAATAATTAGATCGGGAAGCAATACTTCTCCTAGCTGTTTATAGGCTAATCTCAGCGCCGCATATCCAAACTCTTTACTTTGAAGATAGGAATCAATGGTTGTAAATAAGCGAGAAAAACCAATCGGGTTTAACACTTCATCAAAATTAGCGTCATACAATTCAGATACTTTTCTGGTAACTCTATACAGTAACAAACGATGATCTGCTTCAGCATCAGATACTATCCCTGTCAGCACCAGGTAGGTTTCGAACTCTTTTTCGTCAACTAGCGATAATGCACTACTGCTTCCTAGATCATGGCTTTCAAAAGTCTTTTCCCATTTGAGTGCCGGTTTTTTATAAAACTGACCTGATATCGCCTGTACAACATTTGATATTGAACTATCCAAATCTTCTTCAAGTGCTCCATGAGCATTGAAACATTCATACTTTTCAGTTTCGTCGATGGTTTCTTTAAATGAAATTAATAATTTGTTTGTTAGCTTAGTAAAGTAATATTTCAGAATTTCTTCGAGGTTTTGCTCTAAACCCAATTTAGCTTGGGGTGACTTGTTGTACTCGGTTGGTTTCGTTTTAGCAGGTTTAGTGGGTTCTTGTTTCTGATCCGTTATTTGTTTTTTCTTATCCGTTACTTCTCCAATTTTAACCAGAATATCTAGTACTTTTTTATCTGGATCTACGAAAGAAACACCCATTCCGCTCTGGAAGATGCGTGCGATTTTGAAATTTACAGAATAACTTTTTTCACCTGCACCTTTATATTTAACAATGAATTCAACAGAAAAAAGTTTACCTTCAATGGAATCCTGGATTGCAAGAATTTCTGATCTACTTTGAACGTCACTCCAGGAAAGGAAAAAACCACCAGGACAAAAATCTCGGATAATACAGGGCTTTGCTTCTAATTCACCACCACGGAAAATAGCACGCATCGCCATCGGTATACGTCTATAACGTCTTCTTTCAGCTCCGTTAGCTTCTGTTATTAACTTTTCTGACATAGATCCTGTTAGTCCTTTTTCAAAAGACTTACATTCAAAACTCATGCCAGTTGTATAGGTTGACTAGTAAAACACAATCGTGAATTTGTGAAAGTTTACTTATGAACCGGGTGCTAGACTGGTAATGCTTTGATCACCAGGCGATGTTCTCTTGCTAACAACGTAATGCTGCCTATCCATAAGGCACAAACAAACATCGTTACCCAGCTTAGGTTGATAATAGAGATACCCGTCGGCAGCCACTGTGTTAGTAGTAAAATTAGAACGGATCCTGCCACTTTGAATAAACGATAACCAAACATGTCTATCCAGGCTTTTGCCCGATAAATTTGTAAGGGATCCAGCGGTACATATAACAGTTCACGAGAAGCTCGATTAATCGAATAAGCCAAACCACGATCACTGATCTTCATAATTTGCGCAGTCAACATGCTTGGATAAGTATAAAAACCCCATGTGCTAATTAGCAAGAATGCTGGTTGTAAAGTTAAGCCTGCTATAGTTCCAAAGTTCTTATGCACGAAAGGTGTAATAAATAAATTTATGCCGATGGCAATTAAACCCAGGTTAGCGAAGAAACCTGAGAGAAAACTGGTTCGCTGATTAAGATCAGTAAAATGAGTTTCAACCATACTCATAAATTTGTATTCCACTAATGGAGAGGCTATTTGGGACAACATTAAAATGGTTGCGATCAAAACCAGATAACGATTTTTGATCAATGTTTCCCAACCTTCTGTAAAGGTGGTTGTTTTAACTTTTTCGGTATTTTCGTCATAGACACCTATTCGACCAAAGACAAGGTTTAATAAAACCAAAACCGCTAAAATAGCAACTGCGAATAGGAGGAGATCAGAAGTTTCATAACCACCCTTATCAATCCACATCTTCGCCATCTTCCCCCCAAAGACTCCTCCAAGCAAACCGCCCGTTCCGACGATGCCATACCACCTTTTTCCATCAGAAACACGGTAAATAGAATTGGCCAGACTCCAAAACTGCTCAACCAATACAACGCTAAAAATATCGACAAAAATATAAAAAGCCGCCGCCGTTATTTTGCTTTGCTGTCCAAACAAAGTATAAAAAACAAGCAAGATAGCGATAAACGTCGCCAATGTTCCAAGGACTAAATTCAATCGGCTGCATTTTTCCAAAAGACGGTGGTAATAGCTGATCAACAGCCCTAATGTGACGGCGGTACCAATCCAGACGTAGGGTAAAAAATCGGCTCCCAAGTACTCAATAAACAGTGAACGGCTAGCTGGTTTAATGTGGTAATAGGCCAGAATGATAAGGAAAAAGTTGATGAACAGTATCGAGGCTCGCCAAATCAAACTCCGTGTAATTCCCACGCTTTTCATCAATTTCCAGCCATTATTAAGTTGAATATTCCTTCTATCATCCCGCCAATGATACTATACTGATTAAAGATTACAGCTAAATCACAAAGGATGTGACGCATAATTACAGTCACTTAGTGAGTCGGAACGCGGCTTTCACATAGGTAATAACATAGACAGCGTTAAGAATTTTATCATGGCAGTAACGCCATTGTAGTAGTGCTAAAAACGGATCAACTTATGTCAACTAGATCTAAAAAACTATTGACCTATAAAGTAAATAAACTTACTTCACTAAGTGCAGTTTTATGTGTTTTGATCGCATCTCCCGTAAGCATTCTGCAAGCTGAGCCTGAAACCAAAAATAATACTAAATCACGCTTAAATTCATCTCTTAATAACCGAATGCAACACGTCACTCTCGGTGCAGGCACCCGTAGCAAAGTTTTTAAAGATCTCCCCTTTGAACCTGTTACTGATAACTCTCCGGTGAGTATCAATGATAAGAAAAATCCTGATCTAAAAATCCCAACGGGAAATCACTGGACCGAGTTCACTATCGAAAAAGACGACACTTTATACAGCTTGGTTAGAAGAAGCGGGTTAAGTATAAAAGATCTGTTTGTGATAATGCATGTAGGACTAGAAACAAGTGAACTTAAGCATCTAAAACCCGGCCAAAAACTTCAAATTCATGCGTCTGATAGAAACATTCTAGAAATTATTCATTATCAAACTAAAACCAGAAAACTGCACGTTAAAAAAACAGGTGGTGTTTATTCTGGTTTAACGACAAATAACGGTATTAAAGTAAAAGTTATTGAACCTGAGAGAAGCCGCAGCTTATTAGCAAGATCAAATAAACATTACCCAATACTTCGCGAGCGCTCTGATACGAAACTACAAGGCAACCTTGAAAAAACCATTAGTCAGCTCGGACTAATGGAACAAGTTAGTAGAAAAAAATTAGCTATTGCTCTTGTCGATATTACTGATATTAATAGACCAAAACTTGCGATGTTGAACGGTAATGAAATGATGTATGCCGCAAGCCTGCCGAAAATTGCTATTCTACTAGGTGCTTTTGTTGAAATAGAGCAAGGCAATCTTTCATTAGATCTTTCAACCCGTAATGATCTTACTGCGATGATTCGGTTCTCTTCTAATGAAAAAGCCACCAAAATGCTAGGCCGTGTAGGAAACCATCGCCTCCAGGAAATCCTGATGTCGGATCGCTTTAAACTATATGATCCGCTACAAAACGGTGGACTCTGGGTAGGTAAAGCTTATGGAAAAACACCCGCCTTTGAGCGTGATCCACTGCACAATCTCTCTCATGGAGCGACTGTATTACAAGCGGCGCGATTTTATTACCTGATGGAAACTGATCAATTAGTCTCACATGATTTAACCGTCGACATGAAAGAGATTCTTTCTGATCCGAAAATCAACCATAAATTTGTAAAAGGCTTAGCTGATCGCCCAGAAGCAATCATTTATCGCAAATCCGGTTCCTGGAAACATTGGCATGCAGACAGTGCTTTAATTGAAGCGAATGGCTATAAATATATTGCTGTCGCACTTGCTGAAAGCCCAGATGGTGGCAAATGGCTTTCTAACATGATTGCCCCGCTACACGATTTGATCGTACCCCAAGCTTACGCAGAGCTCTCACAAAACAAGTAACAAGACTTATCTGAGCCTAATAAAAAAAACCGACTTTGATAATTTATTCTACTTTGGTATTTTTACAGCCAAAAACATTGGGTTTCCATCACGTTGGATCAATACTGGAACTGCTTTATTTGAAGGTAGTTTATCAATCAAACCTTTTAGCATTTTACCGTTGGTGATTTTTTTATTATCGATCAATAAAATGACATCACCAACATTAACGCCTGCCTCTTGTGCTGGACCTTTATTGACCGCTTCTACCAACACTCCCTGGTTTTCCAGGCCCATTTGATCGCGCTGTTCATTTGTCAGGTTCTTGACCCTTATATTCAGACGATTATCGGCAAGTGGTTTATTGTCACGAGCGGGTGCCGCAGCTACTTTTTTATCACCAGGTAACTCGTTGATCAACACTTTCAATGTAAGCTGTTTTCCAGCTCGTAGTACTTTTACAGGAACTCGTTCTCCTGTTGGAGTTAAACCAACAATCGGTGGTAATTCCGAAGACATATCGATGGCACGACCGTTAAACTCAGTAATGATATCTCCCGCTTTGATACCTGCTTTAGCAGCAGGGCTAGCATCCAGAACTTTAGCAATCAAAGCGCCTCCAGGTTTACTCATTCCAAATGATTCGGCCAGTTCACGAGTCACATCTTGAATCATGACACCAAGCCAACCTCGAGAAACGGATCCCTTATCCCTTAACTGTTGGTATACATTCATAACGATATCCATAGGAATAGCGAATGAAAGCCCCATAAAACCACCGGTACGACTATAAATCTGTGAATTTACACCAACCGCATCACCATCAAGATTAAAAAGTGGTCCACCGGAATTTCCTGGATTAATCGCGACATCGGTCTGGATAAAAGGAATATAATTTTCGTTAGGCAGGCTCCTGCCTTTTGCACTCACAATTCCCGCAGTAACGGAGTAATCAAAACCAAACGGTGATCCTATCGCTAAAACCCATTCACCAACCTCAAGCTCTTTTGAACGTCCAATATTCACAACGGGCAAACCTTTTGCCTCAAGTTTCAACACAGCAATATCTGTTTGTTTATCTGATCCGATCAATTTTGCTACAAATTCACGACGATCATTTAACCTTACAATAATTTCATCAGCTCCATGAACGACGTGGTGATTTGTAATTACATAACCATCTTCTGCAATAATAAAACCCGAACCCAGAGAAGAAGTTGGTTGTGATCTGCCGGGTCCATTACCTTCACCAAAAAAATGTCTAAAAAAATCATTTAAAGGACTATCTTCAGGTATGTCTGGCATTTGTGGGATTTGTGGGATTTGCAAATCAGGCATTTCAGTACGCTTTTGTGTAGTGGAAATATTCACAACGGCCGGACTGTTTTCTTTGGCAAGTTTGGTGAATTCAGGAAGTGATCGCGCCTCTAAAAAAGGCTGAATCATTAAAAAAATAGTTAGTGTAAGCAAAACTGCTTTCCAATTAAAAACCCGATTTGAAGATGATGATCTAATCAAATTTACTTGACTCATATTTTTTCCTATAGACGTAGTTGTAGTACAGATTTGAACTTTAGCTTATGGATTATGAACGACAGATGAAGCTATTTTGTGGACGGTCTTGGCCGGTAACTCGCCAACAACGGTGACCTGATAGTCTTCTTGAGAATGAGTATAGGCATTGACCGCCCCCATAGAGACATAACCATTCATAGCCTTACCTTTTGCGCTAGCATCTACTCTTTCGATATATAGTGAAACTGTCGCTAAGCCATCCGAATAAACAAGGTGTTCAACGGGTTGTTTGATACCAGAGAAAAGTTGTTTGTTAGTGCTTTCCATCGAAAATCCAACCGGCATCCATTGTACTTTCCATTGTGATGGGTCTTGGGTTGTTTGCTCTAAAGTTTGTTCGTTCGTATGCCATTCATAGCTTTCAGCATCCATTGGTGTCATCAAATCACTGGGGATTTCGCGTCGGATCTCAATATGCGTGAACAATACTGTTTCGAGTGGTTTTTCTTGCAAACTAACAATAGCCGATTTGAGCATTAAACCCGTTTCTTCATCTACCCAAAAATGATAGATGTAACGGTGCTCATCCTTTGGCATCAATTCGATAATATTAGTGTCTCGACCAGCGACTCGATCTTTACCTAGCACTTGAAAGTTATAAAAACCGCGTATTCGGGCAATTGATTCAGGAAAATTTACGGAAAGAAATTTATTTGATCCACCTTTATCAACCATAACGGTTTGATTATCTGAGTAGAAACAAGCGACATCTTGATCGTCCTTAACGACTTCTCTACTAGCCCCAGTTAAAGAGATAAGACGTTCCTTTTCGCCCTGTTCGTCAACTTTATGGATAATACGCATGCTTTCCAGTTGATCGCCACGGCTATATACAAAAACGCCGTCATAATTCAGGCTGCGTGTGGCAGAGGACATTCTCTCGAGCATTTCAAGTGCTTGTTCAGATGAGCTATCTCCATTCGCGTGAACTACGAACTGAAAAGATAACAACACTACAGTCATGCATATCCTTACGCTCATATTCACTTACCGATTTGATCCGTGACCAACTAAACGAGCCTGTGGTGAAACACCTTGTACACCCATACGAGAATTGAACTGATTATGATTGAGAATATAAGGATTTAGCTGATTGGCTTCTATTGTATTCTCAACAGATTCAAACTTAACTGTTCTAACTGATTCAGGAATTACAGTTGAGGCAAGAGGAGCATTTGCTTCTAAACCTGGAGTTTCCTGACCACTTTGAAAGCTAACGACGGCAACCGCGGTGACTGAAGCGGCTATAGCAAGTCCTGCTAGTGGTTTAATATAATTTGAGGGATTGAATTTTTTCTTACGCTTAGGGGCTAGAATAGCAGGTTCCTGCTCCAACATTTCATTCAATCTACTTGCCAGATCTGGCTTGACCGATGAAGGTAATGTATTTCTCATCGTGTCTCCAATCATATGGTAACGTTGCCAACTACCTTTTGTAGCGGGATCAATTTCAATATCTTTTATCGCGCCATCTCTGTCTCGTCCTTCGAGTTCTCCATCCATCATGGCAGAGATTCTTTCCAGTTTTTCATCTTTCATTTCATTTTACTCCAGCAATGGTTTAAGGCGTACATCAATCGCCTCCCTAGCCCGGAAAATACGTGATCTGACCGTCCCAATGGGACATGTCATCGCTTCCGCAATTTCGTCATAGCTCAATCCTTCAACTTCCCTCAATGTGATCGCAGTTCGTAAATCTTCCGGTAAATCTTCGATCGCACTGAGAATCGTCTCTTGTATTTCGTCGGTCAACAATAAGTTTTCCGGTGTATCTGTTTCCTTTAGAGCATCATCCAGGTCATAGGTTTCATCATCCGACCCAATTGGTTGAACTTCCTGTGGTCGGCGCGCTCTTGAAGCCACATGATTCTTGGCTGTATTTATCGCAATACGGTACAACCAGGTATAAAAAGCGCTATCTCCCCTGAAATTCGGCAACGCTCTATATGCCTTCAAAAAAGCTTCTTGAGCAATATCCTGCGCATCAGTGATGTCGCGCACATAACGTGATACCAAGTTAACCACTCTGTTCTGGTATTTTATTACCAGCAGATCAAAGGCCTTCTTGTCCCCATTTTGTACTTTTTCAACTAATACGCTATCAGCGATTTCGTTGCCCATCAGGGCTTTCTCCTTGTGTTATTATTATGCGCTTTCACCAACCCCGCATCATAGACACGTCATGTTGGGAATAGTTCGGTGAAAATACGCTTACATTTTTAAGAAGTTAAATTGTCATCCAAACACTATGGTACATCAACACGATTTCGACGTCCTTATTATCGGCAGCGGTGCTTCCGGCCTTAGCCTCGCCTTGCGTTTATCAGAGCATACCAATGTCGCCCTAATATCGAAAGGGCAACTAAAAGAAGGTTCTACCTATTGGGCACAAGGAGGCATAGCTGCAGTCCTGGATCCGGCAGATACCCTTGAATCTCACGTAGAAGATACACTCAATGCAGGGGCAGGGCTTTGTGATCCGGAGGTAGTTGAGTTTGTCGCCTCCAAAGGCCCAGCAAGTATCGAATGGTTATTAGACTTAGGCGTTCCTTTTACGCCTGATAAAGAAAGTGATCTCCCCTATCACTTGACTAGAGAAGGCGGTCATAGCCACCGGCGCATCATTCATGCGGCGGATGCAACAGGTAAAGCGGTTGAAATGACGCTTGAAGCAAAAGCACGCGCCAACCCGAATATTTCAATTTTCGAGCATCATATCGCTATTGATCTAATAACAGGATCAAAAATCGGTTTAGAAACTGATCGTTGTGTTGGTGCTTACGTCTTAGATAAACAAGAAGATCATGTGCTTACCTTCCGTACAAAATTCGTTGTACTTGCAACCGGCGGTGCTGGAAAAGTTTATCTTTACACCAGTAATCCTGACGTCTCAACCGGTGATGGAATCGCTATGGCTGCACGAGCAGGTTGTGATATTGCCAATATGGAATTCATGCAATTTCATCCAACTTGCCTCTATCACCCTGAAGCAAAATCCTTTCTTGTCACCGAAGCTATTCGTGGCGAAGGAGGAAAATTACTACTCCCAAATGGTGAACGATTTATGGAGCGTTTTGATAAAAGGGCTGAACTTGCTCCTCGCGACATCGTTGCTCGTGCAATCGATCATGAAATGAAACGTACTGGTAGTGATAGTGTATATCTCGACATTAGCCATCGTTCACCTGAGTTCATTAAAGAACATTTTCCAAATGTCTCCGAAAAATGTCTTGAGTTTGGTTTCGATATTACCAAAGAGCCAATCCCTGTGGTTCCTGCAGCGCATTATATTTGTGGTGGCGTGATCACAGACATTCATGGCAAAACAACAATTCCTGGGCTTTATGCTATTGGTGAAACCTCGTGCACGGGTTTGCACGGTGCTAACCGAATGGCTAGTAATTCATTACTAGAATGCCTGGTTTTTGCTCAGTCTTGCCACGATGATATTTTAACCAACCTTTCAGCGGCAACCATGCCACAAGACTTACCACTTTGGGATGAAACGCAGGTAACTGATTCAGATGAAGAAGTCGTTGTCTCTCATAACTGGGATGAGCTGCGCCGCTTCATGTGGGACTATGTTGGAATTGTTAGAACCACCAAACGTCTACAACGAGCGAAAAACCGAGTCGAATTATTGAAAGCCGAAATTAGTGAGTATTATGGTAATTTTCGAGTCTCAAATGATCTGATTGAACTAAGAAACCTCGTTCAAGTTGCTGATCTCATTATCGAATCTGCCTTGCTCAGACATGAAAGTCGAGGCCTTCATTACACACTTGATTATCCTGATCTATCGGATAAAAAACCGCTGGATACAATCTTGAGAATGCACAAACATGAAACTAGCTGATTACACTGCTAAAAAAAACTTATTAAAAGATAAATCGATCCTGGTAACCGGTGCAGCTGGCGGTATAGGCCGGGCGGCGGCTAGAGCCTTTGCAGAACATGGAGCTACCGTAATTATTCTTGATAAAAACATCCCAGCATTAAAATTACTTTATGATCAAATAAAACAAGATGATCTTCCAGAAGCGGCAATCTACCCAATGGATTTAGCCGGTGCTTCCGTCAAAGATTACGAAACACTTGAAGAAACACTGGCAAAAAACTTCGGCAAGCTTGATGGCCTGCTCCATAATGCAGCAATTCTCGGCAGTCTCAGCAGCATTTCAAGTTATGATCTTCAGCAGTGGCAACAAGTCATGACAGTCAATTTCAATGCACCGTTATTACTAACTCGTGCTTGTCTCTCTCAGCTCAAAGCCTCCAACTCGGCTTCAGTTATTTTTACCTCTGATACCGTTGGCCGCAAAGCAAAAGCCTACTGGGGCGCGTATGGCATATCAAAATTCGCAACGGAAGGACTGATGCAAACACTTGCAGAAGAACTTGATACCAACACTTCTATTCGGGTCAACAGTATTGATCCAGGCCCGATCAAAACCCTGCTAAGATCTGCCGCCTACCCTGGCGAAAATCCTGATCAAAATCCGCTTCCAGAGACTATTATGGATAAGTATCTTTACTTAATGGGAGATGAGAGCCAGTCCATAAATGGCCAGAAACTATCTGCACAATAAAAGTCTCTCTATATAAGTATCCCCTTAAACTATGCTCAGTCAAATATCTGGCATGATTTTCGCATTAATAGCTGTTACTAGTTAATAATGAGATGGTTAATATGTCGACGTCGGTTCAAGGGATGAATCCAAAATATGATGATTATATCAGCGAAGCTTCTTCGGAGAGAATAAGGAAGTTTTATACTCCTGTGGACGAACTGCAGAACTTGCAGCAAGAAACGCTACTCGTTGCTAATGTATTACAGACATCCCTGGATATTAATAAACTCATCGAGATATTTGCTCAAAAATTAGCGGCCTTTGTCGAGCATGACAGCTTGCTTTATGTTAACTGTAACGAAGGAAAAGAGCTTTTAATAGGCAAGCAAGCAGATCATACTTGTAGCTATCAGATCACCTTGCTTGAAAAGTCGCTCGGTGAGATTACCCTTTCAAGAGCAAAAGCATTTGATGAAAATGAAGCCCGTTGGTTTGAGGGTCTACTCTGTGCACTTGTCCATCCGCTTAACAATGCAATTCTTTATCATCAAGCGATACAAACTGGATACAAAGATCCTGTCACCGGCGTAAACAATCGTGCTTCAATGAATGCTACCCTTGAGCGTGAAGTCGAACTTGCCCATCGTAATGGCGCAGCTCTGTCGGTCATTATGATTGACATTGATCATTTCAAAAATATTAATGACAAGTATGGTCATCTTGCGGGAGATGCTGTCCTCAAAGGCGTTGGAACTTGCCTGCAAGAATGCGTCCGTCGAAGTGATCTTGTTTTTAGATATGGTGGTGAAGAATTTGTTGCAATACTTAATACAACTGACCTGGCTGGTGCGACATTGCTCGCAAATCGCATACGCTTAGCGATCAAAAATCGCAATTTTGAACATGATGGACTGAATGTAAAGATTACCGTCAGTGCTGGGGTATCAATTCTGGAACATGATTTTGAGGCCAATGATCTTTTAAATACGGCTGATCAAGCACTGTATCAAGCTAAAGACGAAGGTCGAAACCGAGTGATTGTTTATAGTCCTGAAGATCTTGCTCGTACCGTTGGAAATATGTAACTTTTTTGATCCAGGCTATTTTTGATGCATCAACCTAGATAGCTTCTTCTTAAGCCTTTTTAGTTCATTTTTGATCTTGTGTTGGGTAATCTCCACTTCTGTGATCTCTTTAAGCACTGACTCCAGTTCGGTACCCTTAAACCAAGAAAGTACTAACTCATGATCCTCATTGCTACCGCTGACAATGTTCTTGCTCTCACCAGCTAGAATTTCAATTCTATGCTTACAATAAAGCCCATGTAATCCTGCTTGGCAATCGCAATAATCAGCTAAGTTTTCAGATCTTTTGACAAACATTACTTCGTACGGTTTTCCTGAAGATCCTTTAACTTTAAAGGTTACCTCTTTCATCACTTATGCATATCCAACAAATTCTTTAATTCTTCTTCAGAAAGTATTTTAATACCAAGTTTTTCTGCTTTCTCTAACTTCGATCCTGCTTTTTCACCAGCAATAACCGCTGTCGTGTTTTTTGATACGCTCCCTGAAACTTTCGCTCCAAGCGCTTGCAGCTGTGCCTTTGCTTTATCACGAGTAATTGTCTGTAAAGTTCCCGTTAAAACATATGTATAGCCTGTGAGTGGCAGGTCTTTAATTTCAATTAGTTGTTGATCCCAGGAAATACCTGATTCAAGTATGTTATTTATTATCTTTTGATTAAGTTCCGAACTAAAAAATATTTCAAGATTTTTAGCTAACTCTTCCCCAACACCTTTTATTACGACTTTCGTATGATTTTCTAATTGTTCAATAGCGGCTTTTTTAAGTTCTTCCAGATTTTCAAAAACTGAAGCTAAATCACTTGCAACTTTTTCAGAGACTCCGGAAATTCCTAATTCGTAAATATACTCTGCAAAATTGTCCCCTGTGTAAGACAAATTATTATTCTGATTAAAAAAACCAATAATGTTTTTAGCCTTTACAGCACCAATACCATGTATCCCTGAATTTTTAACGTAATACTTCCTGTCGCTCGACATCAAACTTTTTATGTCTTGAAAATGTTCAGTTAATAAGCGAGCAACCTCCTCTCCTATCCCTGGAATTCCTAACCCATATAGGAATCTAGCAAATGTTGTTTTCTTGCTCTTTTCTATTGCTTCGATCAATTGTTTAGAAGACTTCTCAGCCATTCCTTCTAAATTTTCAACCTCATCTACGCCTAGTTTATAAATATCGGCAAGATTCGTCACTAAACCTTTCTCGACTAACGTCTTAGCCATTTCATCACCCAAACCTTCAATATCCATCGCTCGCCGGGAAGCAAAATGTATTATTGAACCGGTTTTTTGGGCTGAGCAAATTAAACTTCCACTACACTTTGATACCGCTTTGTCCTTTAGCCTGACAACTTTTGATCCACATACAGGACACTCCTCCGGGATCACAAATTGACGAGCATCATCTGGGCGACGTTCGAGTAGAACGCGAGCAACTTCGGGAATTACATCTCCCGCTCTACGCACAATAACTGTATCCCCAATACGAACATCCTTTCGATCAATTTCATCCTGATTATGCAGAGTCGCATTAGTCACCGTCACGCCACCTACAAAAACCGGTTCCAGCCGCGCGACAGGCGTTAAAGCTCCGGTTCTTCCAATCTGTACATCAATGTCTCTAACAAGAGTAATCTCTTCTTCAGGTGCAAATTTATGCGCAATCGCCCAGCGAGGTGCACGTGATACAAAACCTAACTGTTCTTGTTGTGCCAGATCATTAACCTTGTAAACAACCCCATCAATTTCGTACGGCAAGCCTGGACGCTTTTGTTCGATATTTTTGTAATATTCCATGCAGCCAGATGCGCCATCCACTCGCTCAATTTCAGAAGAAACTGGCAACCCCCAATCCTTGATCTGCATCAGTACATTGAAGTGTTTACTTGTGAGATCAATTCCATCAACGTTTCCTTCTATATAGCCAACGCTATAGCAATAAATAGAAAGCGGTCGTGTGGCCGTAATTTTTGGATCAAGTTGTCGTAGGCTGCCCGCGGCTGCGTTACGTGGGTTTGCAAAGATTTTTTCTTCGGCCTGCTCCTGTCGCTGATTGAGTTTTTGAAAACCTTTTTTATCCATATAGATCTCACCGCGGATTTCAACTTTCGTCGGATAATTTGATCCCCGCAGTTGCAACGGAATTGCTCTGATTGTGCGTATGTTTGAAGTCACATCTTCACCACGAGATCCATCACCTCGTGTTGCTGCTCGGATCAACTTTCCGTTTTCGTACATTAAACTGATCGCTAAACCATCAAGTTTTGGTTCAGCGACATATTCGATCTTACTTTGCTTTAAACGCTCACGAACTCGTCGATCAAAACTGGTCAATTCCTCTTCGGAAAAAGCATTGCCCAAAGACAGCATGGGGAGTTCATGTATAACTTCAGAAAATGCGCCTGAAGGTTCAGCACCGACACGTTGCGTTGGAGAATCTTCTGTAATTAATTTCGGATGTGCTTGCTCAAGTTCGATCAGTTCGCGCATTAAGCGGTCATATTCAGCATCAGGGACTTGCGGATCATCCAACACATAATAACGATAATTATGATCATTGATCTGCTTATGGAGTGACTGGATCTTAGTGGCAGCGTCTTCAGACATTGATTCCTGCGACGTAACTCCGTATTGATTCGATCGCCTCGGGTGTTAAGTGTTCACGCTTCTCATCACGCACATGGCCTTTTAAAATATCAGCTAGCCTTTGCGCTGTGCTGAGCATGTGTTCAAAACCAACAGCTGCATCTATCGGTGCTGGTAACTCCATAAAAATCACCAGGCCTTCCGTTTGCAGTTCTTCCATATTTTTCAGATCAAATGTGCCAGGCTCATGTATATTCGCTACCGAAAAAATGTTCTCCTTGGTAACAGATTGCCCGACACCATGGTGATGAAAAATTTGCATATCACCGTATGAAAGACCTGCGCTATAAAGTGCATCTCGAACTGCAACGCCATTAAAACTGAAACCTGATGGGGATGTTACATAAAAGACAATGACCCCAGGTTTTGAACGTGAATTTGAACCAGCAGCTTCATGCGGAAGATCAACATCTTCGTCCCGAAACAATCCACCTTGACGACGGAACACATCGGTAAAATCCATCTCCTCTTCACGTGGTTTTATCACCGGTGTTTCCAAAATCGGCTCTTCCAGATCTTTACGTCGTTTTTTTAAATTTCGTGTTGCTTTACGATGATCGAAACCAATCCCCCAAAGATAGATCCCTGCAATGATAAATATCCCAAGGATCATTAGCAGTATGCGTAAATTATCCATAAAGAACTCCTATCATCTTACTAATTGCTTAGCGCTTTTTTGCCGAAATGGCACTTGAGAAAATAGTTATAACTTAGCACTTATACGAGTTCCCAAACCAAATACTGCAAACCCTGAGAGTATTGAAATAATTGAAAAAGTCAGGAAGTTAGAACCAATTTCATGATGAGATTTTCTAATAGAGCGAGCACTCTCGATTAAACGGGGACAGTCCTCAGCCTCACCCATATCTGTTGTCCTAATACCGTCAAAACTTTCTGGCATACTGACAGGACATACATTACTAAATAATGTATCGAGATGCGCAAATGGTACTGACTTCTCCATCGCTTTCCAAGCCATGAAAAGACCAAAAAATATCAAAATAACACCTATCAATTTTAATGCTTTAAGTTCAATCATAGTAGGAATAACTAACCCGATGCAACCATATCCACAGCTTCATCCATATCAACAGAGACAAGCCTCGAAACACCCGCCTCTTGCATCGTCACACCAACTAACTGTTTTGCTATTTCCATCGTTATCTTGTTATGTGTAATGAAAATAAACTGTACCTGATTCGACATCTCTTGCAACATGTCGCACAAACGCACCACATTCGCGTCATCAAGTGGTGCATCAACTTCATCAAGTAAACAAAATGGAGCAGGATTCAACTGAAATATCGCAAAGACTAGCGAGACAGCGGTTAGTGCTTTTTCACCACCCGAAAGCAAATGGATCGAACTATTACGCTTACCCGGAGGCTGCGCAATAACGGCGATTCCTGTTTCCAGTAAATCGTCTCCTGTCAATTCCAGGTGGGCCTTACCGCCACCAAATAGGCGTGGAAACATGGTTTGGAAGCCTTCATTGACCTGATCATAAATTTCTTTAAAACGACCACGAGTTTCCTTATCTATCTTTCTTATCGCACTTTCTAAGGTATCTAAAGCTTCGGCCAGATCTTCATCTTGCTTATCAAGAAAGACTTTCCTTTCAGACAGTTCCTGACACTCGTCTATCGCCGCTAAATTGATCGGCCCGAGTCGAGTTATCTTCCGCTCTAAAGATTCCGTCTTTTCTTGCCAGACTGAATTTACTGCATCTTGCGGCATTTCTTTGAGTAGAGATTCTGGTTCAAAACCCACGTCTTTAAGTTGATCGACTAACCCTTGCAAACGAACACTAACCGCTTGAGCTTCCATTCTATTTTGTTCCAGTTTTTCTCGCGCTACTTGCAACGCCTGTTCATTTTGGTGGCGTTTTTGATCGGCCTGCTTAAGCTTTTGTTCGATGCTTTGTAATGTATCACGTGCGGTGGATAACTCGCCTTCGACTGTTAATCGCTTTCCTAATGCCGTTTCTAAGGTTTGTTGAATTTCGATTACCGGTGCCTGACCTTTAGCCAGTTCTGCCGAGAGTTCTTCGAGTCGTTTAGTCGATTGCTCCAATTGCATTTGATGTCGTTGCATTGATTCCTCAAGTGCATTTTTTCGAGATCGTAACGACTCACTACGTAAGGCTAATTCATGACTCGTATCACGGGTTTTTCGCCATTCTTCCCTTAACGAGGAAACGCTATCAGAATGCTCTTGCCGTTGGCTACTGAGTAGTTCTTCTTGCTGTTTTAATTCTTTCGCAACCAGTTCCAGCCCCGATACTTTTTGCTTGGTTAATTCTAAATCCTGATTCTCGGTTTCGCTTATTTTTTGTAGTTCCGACAGTTCTTGATCAATTTGAGTAATCCTCGATCTAGCTTGTTCAAAACGCGCTTGACCGGCAGCCAGATCAGAACTGAACGTCGCTCTTTGGCGTTGCAGTTCGCCCAATTTCTGGATTTGATCGGTGATTTCAGTTTCAAGTGCTGAGCGTTGTGTTCTGCTTTCTTCAAGCGTCTCATTCGATTGCTGTATTTCTTTTTCTATCGTTGCAGATTTTTGCTGCAATTCACGAATTTCTCTTTCACGCTCGATAACGCCCGCTTCTTCTTTTTGTTGCCGTTTTAATCGTAACCAGGAAGGACCAATTCGATCACCTGCTTTAGTGACTATTGACTCATGTGCCGCAAGATTTGATCGAAAACCCATTGCTTCCACTACTGAGTCAGCGATATAAATAGCTGGTATCAACGTCTCCAATGGTAAATTTGAAGACACTTTATCTAACAGGCGATCAGCTGTATTTGATGTTCCGACAATTTGAGCTGTACTTGCTTTCTGCTCAATACCGCCAATAACGCCTTCGGATAAGCCATTGACTTGCAAACCAAATTGGCCAAGATCATCAACGCAAATTGCATCAAGATGCTCTGCTAACACCACTTCAAGTGCTAGCTCCCAGCCTGATTCAACCGAAATCTCCTGAGCTAATTTAGAATGTTTTGAAAAACCTGCTTGTTCGAGTAGATCATTAACTTGTCGCTGATCCTGACCTAGAGCCGACTGTTGTAATGCTTCCAGTGAGGCTAATCGCCCATTTACAGACTGAGACTCATGGCGTAATGCATCTAACTTTGTCGAAGCCGTCTTGACTTTTTCACGAGCCGTCTCGATCTGCTCTTGTAAACCCACTCTTTTTGATTCGAGATTAGTGCAAAGCGCATCAGACTCGTTCAAGCTGGTTTCTAAACCCTCCAGATCCAAGCCGAGTTTTTCCGGTACTATCCCCTGCCGTTCAGAATTCAATCGCTCAATCCATTGATCTGTACTCGTGATCGTTCTTTGTAGATGATTTATCTTGCTGGTTTCGGTTTGTTCATTCCGAACATGCTCAGAATAACGTTGTTGAAAAGCATCCCATTCTTGCTGACGATCTTGAGTCGTTTTTTCTGATTCTTCCAATTTTTGACTGGCTGACTTTTCTAGCTCAATCAATTCAGCACGTTCGGATTTAATTTTAATTAGTTCATTTTTGGTTTGTTCAAGTTGCCGCTGATCGTTTACGTTTTGATCTTCAATCTCTGCCAACGTATTTTTCACACGTACCGAATCACTTTCGATATTTTGACGTCTTTCAGTCGCATGTTGAATGGCTTGTTCAAGGCCCGTGATCTCAGCACCCAGACCATAGAACTGTCCCTGTATCTCGTTAAATTGATCATTCGCAGATACACGAGATTGATTATCTTTTTCGATCTCGGCTTCAATCGCTCTAACGTCAGCAATGGCTGCTTCTACACTGGTTTCTCCCTGTGAGATCATTTTATTATGATCATTTTCTTGTTCATGCAGATCTTTCCATGACAATGCGGTCAACTCTGCTTTCACTTGTCGCTCTTCAGCCTTTAGATCTTTATAACGTTCCGCCGCTTTCGCTTGTCGCTCAAGCCGGCTCAATTGTTTACCCAGTTCTTGTCGAATATCGGTAAGACGTTCTAAATTTTCTTTTGTATGTCTAATACGATTTTCTGTTTCGCGTCGACGTTCTTTGTACTTTGAAATACCAGCCGCTTCTTCCAGAAAGACACGCAAATCTTCAGGCTTAGATTCGATAACACGCGAGATCATGCCTTGCTCGATAACTGAGTAACTTCGGGGCCCAATTCCCGTTCCCAGGAAGAGATTTGTTATATCTTTACGACGGCAACGACTGCCATTGAGGAAATAAATAGAAACACCATCTCGACCCAATTGACGTTTGATCGAAATCTCATTGTAGCCGGCATATTCTCCTGCAATCTTTCCATCCGTATTATCGAAAACAATTTCAACCGTGGCTTGGCCAACTGGTTTTCGAGCATTTGATCCACTAAAGATGACGTCTGACATGGCATCACCACGCAAATGTTTGGCTGAACTTTCACCCAAAACCCAAAGTACCGCATCAATGACATTTGACTTACCACAGCCATTTGGACCAACAACACCGGTTAGTTCATGCGGTAAATTCAGGGTTGTTGGATCTACAAAAGATTTGAAGCCTGCAAGCTTAATTTTACTAATTCTCATTACAACTAAGATACATCAAACAGGCGATTATTCAAAACAATTTTCCAAATATCTCACCTTCTGATTAAACATCCTATCCTATTGTTTTATATGTGCTATTTTATATTTGCAATCTTTGTTATCGTATTTTTTTCGACTACCTCTCGTTTCATTGATTGTGATAGGATGTACAGCCTTTTTTCAAACTGATTTATAAAGAATATGACCCAACCTAGTGAAGATCTGGAACTTTTTGATAATCCAAATCCAGAGAAGGATTACACCATCCACATTCATATGCCTGAGTTCACCTGTTTATGCCCCAAAACAGGACAACCGGATTTTGCTACATTAGACTTGGCCTATGTACCTGATCAGCATTGTCTTGAGCTAAAAGCACTAAAACTCTATCTCGTCACCTTCCGCGATATGGGTGCATTTCACGAAGCCATCACGAATAAAATAACCAACGATATGGTCAAAGCTTGTCAACCTCGTTATTTGAGACTAACAGCAGATTTCAATGTTCGGGGTGGAATTTATACGAAAGTGGTTTCCGACTACCGTCAACCAGGATGGGTTGCTCCAGAACTAGTTTCTTTACCATGAATGTTTGATCAAAACTTCTAATTAAATATTCTGATACGAATTACATAAGAACAAATTACATGAGTAACTCTTTTTTTAGTGGCGCAAAATATGCCTTTTCGGGTTTCAAGCTAATATCCAAACCTCGAATACGCAAATACGTTGCTATTCCTTTTTTGATCAATCTCGTTCTTTTTTCCTTTGCCTTATGGTTTGGCTCAAACTGGATAGACTCCATGATTGAAAGTTGGTTACCAGGCTGGCTAATGTGGTTGGAATATTTGATCTGGCCGATTTTAGCTATTATGTCACTTGTTGTGATTTTTTCGACTTTTACTCTAATTGCAAACCTCGTTGGAGCGCCGTTTAACAGTATGCTCGCGCAAGCTGTAGAGACTCGCTTGTCAGGTGAGGAATTGATCAACAATCCAAAGTTATCCAGTATTGCCAAAGATGCTCTAGTCTCGATTAATTCTGAAATCGGAAAACTGATCTTTTTCGTTCTACGCGCCATTCCGATAATGATCATCTCGTTTATCCCGGGCATCAATTTCATAGCGCCTTTCCTGTGGTTTTTGTTTGCAGCATGGATGTTAGTTCACGAATATATGGATTATCCGATGGGAAATAACGGTTACTTATTCAAACAACAAAGGCCAGTCCTACGTAAAAAACGTTTTACTATTCTGGGTTTTGGTGCGATGGTCACACTAATGACGATGACACCAATCGTTAATTTTTTTGCTATGCCTGTGGCCGTCGCTGGTGCTACAAACATGTGGTTTCAAGAGTTTAAACAAATATCTACGAACTGATATTATTTAACTAATGCCTGATCTCATTGCACTAATGAATATATTCTGGTAAAAATGCGCGCTTCATTCCGTTTAGGAGATTTTTTTGGTGGCCGTTTCGAATAAAAAGGTTAGTAAGAAAAAAACCGCGAGTAAGAAAACTTTGACTAAAAAGAAAGCAACCAGTAAGAAAGATACTGCTGTAAATAAAGCAAAAGATTTAACCAGTTTCGATAATTTCGAACCCTACAAAGCTAAAAAGGGTGAGGAATACATGAATGCGGCTCAATCAGAACACTTTAAAGCTATTCTTCTTGCCTGGCATAAAGATCTGCAAGAAGAAGTTGATCGTACTGTCGATCATATGCAATCAGATGCTTCTAACTTCTCTGACCCAAATGATCGGGCGACTCAAGAAGAAGAATTTGCTCTTGAACTACGTACTCGAGATAGAGAAAGAAAACTGACTAAAAAAATACGTACTTCTCTCGCAGATATTGAAAGTGGCGATTATGGATTTTGCGAAGTCTGCGGTATAGAAATCGGTATTCAGCGGCTTGAAGCTCGTCCAACAGCTAACCTATGTATCGATTGTAAAACCCTTGATGAAATCAAAGAAAAACAGATGAGCTAAAGTGACTCGTGTCAGAGGTCGTTTTGCTCCAACGCCTTCTGGTCTTTTACATTTTGGATCATTAGTCGCCGCTATTGCCAGTTACCTCAATGCAAAATCTCGCGGTGGACAATGGTTAATCAGAATCGATGACCTGGATTCTGATCGCAATGTTCAAGGAGCCTCCGAAGATATACTTAAAACACTAGAAAAATTTGGCCTTTTTTGGGATGGAAATGTTCTTTACCAAAGTGATCAAATTGATATTTATAATGACGCTATTGATGAGTTATCACGTGAAGAATTGATCTACCCATGTATCTGTACTCGAAAAAAGATAGGCAATAATCCTTATTCAGGCACTTGTCGCACCAGGCTTTATTCTAGCACTACAACATCTTCTCTGCGAATGATTACTGAAAATAAAATACTTAAATTTCATGATGTTAAGCAAGGTATCTTCAAGCAAAATATAGAAAAAGAAGTAGGCGATTTCATTGTGAAACGCTCAGATGGATATATCGCATATCATCTAGCTAACGTTGTAGATGATCAAATTCAAGGAATAACGGAAGTCGTTCGAGGGGCAGATCTTCTCGACTCAACACCAAGACAGATCTATTTACAAAAAAAGCTTGGTTATTCGCAGCCTGAGTATCTACACCTACCTGTAGCCGTAGATCAGGAGGGTCTTAAATTAAGTAAATCTAATGGATCTCTCGCGATCAAAAATTCAAGTGCTCCACAAAATCGAAGTGAATTAATTTGTAACTCACTGAGCTTCCTTGGCCAGTCTCCACCAGAATCTCTCAAAATGGAAAATGTTGATGTATGCATTGAATGGGGAATTTCTAACTGGAATGTCTCAAAAATTCCGGAACTGAGTTCAAAAGAGTATTAAAGAGGTTTAGTATCACTAATATTACTACTTGATCACACACTAAACAAAAAAGAGGCTTAAAAGCCCCTTTTTTTGTGCCTTAAGCAAAGAAACTACTACGCCTCTGCATCGACCTCTTTCATACTGAGTCTGATACGACCTTGTTTATCAACTTCAAGAACTTTAACACGTACAGTCTCACCTTCCGTAAGCTTGTCACTTACTGTTTCTACACGCTCTTCTGAAATCTGAGAGATATGTACCAGGCCATCTTTGCCAGGAAGAATATTAACGAATGCACCAAAGTCCATAATCTTAGCAACTTTACCTTCATATACCGTTCCAACTTCGACCTCAGCTGTAATTCTTTCAACCCACTTCAATGCTTCCTGACCAGCAGCATTATCAACGGAAGCAATTTTTACTGTGCCGTCATCATCAAGATCAATCGATGCACCGGTTTCTTCCGTAATCTGTCGGATAGTTGCACCACCTTTCCCAATAACGTCACGGATTTTATCTGGGTTGATCTTAATGGTAATGATGCGCGGAGCATGCTCTGACATTTCAGTACGCGTCTCATCTATTACTTTAGCCATTTCGCCGAGGATATGTAAACGACCCGCTTTAGCTTGCTCAAGTGCAGCTTCCATAATCTCTTTAGTAATACCATCAATTTTGATATCCATTTGCAGTGCATTAATACCATTTTCAGTACCTGCCACTTTAAAATCCATATCGCCTAAATGATCTTCATCACCAAGAATGTCTGAAAGAACAACAAAATTGTCTCCTTCTTTAACCAAGCCCATTGCGATACCAGCGACCGGTGCTTTGATCGGCACACCTGCATCCATTAACGACAAGCTCGTACCACATACAGATGCCATTGAGCTAGAACCATTAGATTCAGTAATTTCTGATACAACGCGAATGACATAAGGGAATTCTTCCATCGTTGGCATAACACCAATAATGCCGCGTTTTGCTAAGCGCCCATGGCCAATTTCGCGTCGTTTAGGCGTACCCACTCGGCCTGTTTCACCAACGCAATATGGAGGGAAGTTATAGTGCAGCATGAAGTTATCCTTAAATGATCCTTCAAGTGCATCGATTATTTGCGCATCCCTTTGCGTTCCAAGAGAAACTGTCACAATTGCTTGTGTCTCACCACGTGTAAACAGGGCTGAACCATGAGTCCTTGGCAGGACACCAACACGAACAGCGATATCACGTATATCCGCTTTCTGGCGCCCGTCAATTCGGTTCTCACCGCTTATAATCGCACTACGGACAACTTCATGCTCCAAATGCTCAATCGCGTCACCGACTTCACTGTCAGTCCATTTATCATCTTCATCACCGACCAATGCTTCTTTAGCCTGACTACGTACGTCAGAAAGAACATCACGTCGCTGCATTTTGTCATTGATTGCGTATGCGTCTTTAACCATGCTCTGGTAACCAGAAGCTAATTTTGATGACAGTTCCGTATCTTCTTCCGGAGCTTCCCAGCTCCATGATTCAGTACCAACTTCTTGAGCTAGTGATGCAATATTTTCGATAACAGTCTGGAATTGCTCATGTCCGTGCATCACTGCACCAAGCATGACTTCCTCAGAAAGTTGTTGTGCTTCAGATTCAACCATGAGCACTGATGTTGATGTACCAGCAACGACTAGATTAAGCTCTGAATCTTCCAGTTCTGAGAATGATGGGTTGAGTATATATTCACCCTCTTTGTAGCCAACACGTGCGGCTCCAACAGGGCCACTAAAAGGAATCCCTGTAATCGCGATAGCCGCCGACGCACCAATCAAAGCAACAATATCTGGATCAACTTCAGGATCTAATGACATTACTGAAGCTACTATTTGTACTTCATTAACAAAACCCTTTGGAAATAAAGGTCGTAATGGTCGATCGATTAAACGACAAGTCAGTGTTTCTTTTTCTGTCGGGCGGCCTTCCCGTTTGAAGAATCCACCTGGGATTTTACCTGCTGCATAAGCTTTTTCTTGATAATCAACCGTCAAAGGAAAGAAATCACGACCATGATCCGCATTTTTCTTACCTACAACTGAAACAAAAACGACTGTATCGCCCAAGCTGGCCATAATTGATCCAGTTGCTTGTCTTGCGATTTCCCCAGTTTCGAGAGTCATCGTTTTATTACCGTATTGAAATGTTTTTTTAATTGCCGCCATATGAGATCACTTTATATTGAATTATTTTGATGAGTCAGAACGACACTACCCGGGTAAACCCGGGTAGTGTCGTATAGTTCTTTAGCTTTTATTACTTTCTAAGCCCTAGACTAGTAATGAGTTTTCGGTAGCGTTCAATATCAACACCCCGAAGATAATCCAACAACTTCCGTCGCTGATTAACCATTCTTAGCAAACCTTGTCGTGAGTGATTGTCCTTTTTATGCTCTTTAAAATGATCAGACAAATCTTTAATTCGTGTGGTCAACAATGCAACTTGTACTTCTGGGGAACCTGTGTCGTTCTCTGCTTGTTGATATTCTTTTACTACTTCGCTTTTATCAGCGGCTGTCAGTGCCATTAATGGACTCCATACATATACATACTTTTGAGGTGGCGTATTGTAACTGTGAGTAATTGATTGGACAAGGAATTCTTTTCAAAAACCTTTAATAAAAATCAGCTTAAGTTTCTGTCAGCTAAACTTTCTAGTTAATCCACAGATTTCACATATCAAAATTTAAGATTTACCCTTGAAAAAACATCATTTAATGAAAGAAACTATTGATCAGCACCTGTCGCAATAAGACGCTTGGGAGCAATTCGTCCATCCATCATAATCTCTGCGATACCTAAAAACTGCTCTGAAGCGCGGTAAACTCTAGTTAATCCAGATTTTTCTTTACATGAGGCAACTACAGACTGACCATTCAGGAAATAAAATGCTGTTTCATTCGACAGGTTACAGATGGGCAAATCTTTTAAACCTTCATCCACGGGTAGTAGCAAATTATCTATTTCTTCAGATAATTCAACACCTTTCTCAATTAATTCAATCGTGTAAGAATCATCAAGATCAAAACAGCCAACTTTTGTCCGTTTCAAACTTAGTACATGTGCTCCACAACCTAATACTTCCCCAATATCTTCAGCCAGAGTCCTGATATAAGTACCTTTCGAACAATCAACTTCGATTGTGAAGCCATTACCTGTCAAGCGACTTGCTTCCAGACGATAAATTTTTTGTTGCCTCTCTTTTCTTTCAACTTCTTTACCTTTCTGAGCCAATTTGTAGAGACGCTCCCCATCATGCTTTAGCGCAGAATACATAGGAGGAATTTGGATGATATCCCCTCTGAATTGCTGAAGAATTTCCTGGAGGTCTTCCGCAGAAAATTTTGGAACGGGACGCGTTTTGATCACATCTCCCTCAGCGTCTAAGGTCGTTGTGTTTATGCCTAATTTAATAGTTGCGGTATATGATTTATCGGAATCTAATAAGTAGGTCGTCATTTTGGTCGCTTCACCAAAACAAACAGGCAGCAAACCTGTTGCAGGTCCGTCAAGATTACCTGTATGACCCGCTTTTTGAGCTTGAAAAAGTCGTTTTACTTTCTGTAAAGCTTGATTACTACTTATACCGGCAGGTTTATCTAACAGCAAAATGCCATCGACTTTGCGTCCTTTTCGCCTTCTAGCCACTATTTTCGGATGAGTTTGTATCTTCTCGGACAACTTCGTCTAAGAGTGCTTCCATTTTATTTCCTCTTTCAATAGAAACATCATAAAAGAACTTCAGACGGGGAACGGAACGCAAGGTCATAACTTGAGAAAGACAATGACGGAGGTGGGGACTGGAATCATTTAGTATATTCTCGCTTTCTTTTTCACTAAGATCAGAACCAAGAATTGTAAAATAGACTTTCGCCAAAGATAAGTCTGGTGCTGACTCAACAGCAGTAAAAGTCACCAAGCCTAAACTTGGCTGATCAACCTCACTTTTGATCAAAGAAGCGAGTTCTCTTTTGATCTGTTCTTCAACTCGTCGAGCTCGACTAAATTCTTTAGGCATGTCTCTGTCGTTATTGGTGTTTTATATCAGATCTGGCTTAAAGTGATCTTGCGACTTCAGTTCGATCAAATACTTCAATTTGATCACCACTTTTGATGTCGTTGTAGTTTTTCACCCCTATACCACATTCAGTACCAGATTTAACTTCATTTACATCATCTTTGAATCGACGTAACGACTCCAGCTCACCTTCGTAAACCACCACATTATCGCGAAGAACACGAATAGGGCTGCTACGTTTGATAGTACCCGTCGCGACTATACAACCTGCAATAGCGCCAAGCTTTGAGGATCTAAATACATCTTTCACTTCTGCAACACCAATAATTTCTTCGCGAATTTCTGGTGATAACATTCCACTAAGCGCAGCTTTAACATCATCAATTACATCATATATAACACTGTAATAGCGAAGATCTAATTCTTCATCTTCTATCAGTTTTCGCGCTGTACCATCGGCTCGAACGTTGAAACCGATAATGACGGCTTGTGAAGCCATAGCAAGTGTAGCGTCCGATTCGTTAATACCACCAACTCCGCTTGCTACAACGTTGACTCGCACTTCTTCTGTGTTCAATTTAGTTAAGGATTCACTCAATGCTTCGGCTGAACCGTGCACATCAGCTTTGATCAAAACGTTGAGTGTAAAGACTTCACCCTCTTCCATTTTCGAAAACATTTGATCAAGCTTTGCAGCTTGTTGCCTGGCAAGTTTTATCTCACGTGTTTTATGTTCCCGATGATCAGCAAGTTCTCTAGCCTGACGTTCATCCTTAACAACCATCGCTTCATCACCCGCGAGAGAAGCACCTGACAAACCAAGAACTTCAACTGGAATCGAAGGGCCAGCGCTTTGAAGTTGTGTACCATGTTCGTCAATCAAAGCGCGTACTCGTCCATACTGCTCACCCGCCAGTAAGATATCGCCTTTTTTAAGCGTTCCAGCTTGAACCAGAATTGTCGCAACAGAACCACGACCTTTATCGAGCCTGGACTCGACTACAATACCTCGCGCACTACCTTCTACTGGCGCTTTGAGTTCAAGCAATTCGGCCTGTAGCAATACGGCATCTAATAGTGCTTCTACGCCTTCACCAGTATGAGCAGAAACAGGTATGAATTGCGTATCACCGCCCCAATCTTCAGGGATCACTTCATGGGTAGAAAGCTCATTTTTTGCTCGATCGGGATCAGCGCCTTCTTTATCCATCTTATTCACAGCAACAATCATCGGAACGCCTGCTGCTTTAGAATGCTGAACTGCTTCAACCGTTTGAGGCATAACACCATCATCAGCTGCAACAACAAGAATAACGATATCCGTCGAGTTTGCACCGCGAGAACGCATAGCGGTAAATGCCGCGTGTCCCGGTGTATCCAAAAAGGTAATTTCACCGTGAGATGTTTTCACATGGTAGGCACCAATATGTTGAGTAATCCCACCCGCTTCACCATCGGCCACTTTTGCAGATCGAATATAATCAAGTAGTGATGTTTTACCATGATCGACATGACCCATTATAGTAACGACTGGTGATCGAGGAACCAATTCACCTTCTGGCTGAGTTTCGATCTGGATTTCTTCTTCAAGTGCATTTTCACTGATTGGTTTAGGAGCATGCCCCAGCTCTTCAACAACCAGAATTGCCGTATCTTGATCTAACACCTGATTAATTGTCGCCATCGTACCCAGATTCATCAATACTTTCAGAACTTCTCCAGATTTAATCGACATTTTTTTAGCCAGATCAGCTACTGATATATTTTCCGGGATTTCGACAGTATGGGTAGCTGACTCTGTCGGCATTTCAAAACCATGCTTGGTATCGCCCGCCGCGATAGGTGCTCTTCGCCTAGTCGGCTTGTTACGACGACGACCCGCTTTATTACCTGCCACATGTAATTCAGAACGACCACCATATCGAGGCTTAGGCTTCTTCTCTTCCTTACCACGTTTAGCCTTAGCTTCCGTTGTCACACGTGCTTTTTCTTCTGCTATACGCTGTTCTTCAGCGGCCTGCTTGCCGGCGGCTAGCACTTCTTCTTCCGCCTTTTTACTCGCTTCTTCTTGCGCTTTAATCTTAGCTTCTGCGTCTTCTATTGCTTTTGCTTTTTCTTCTTGTGCAGCACGAACCGCTTCTTCTTCAGCGCGTTTTTCAGCTTCAATTAAATCTCGTTTCTGCTGCTCTTCGTCCGCCTTTTTTTGTTCTTCTTCCTCGATAACACTACGTTTGACGTAAGTGCGTTTTTTTCTAACCTCTATACTAACTGTCCGACCACCAGTACGTGCACGTGTAGTAGTTCTAGCTCCAGGAAGGTTTAATTCGCTGACAGATTTACGCTTTAATGTGACTTGTTTAGGTTCAGAGGAGGACTCGTTATCCTCATCCTTCCCATGTTTTTGTCGCAAATGCGCAAGTAATTTCGTCTTTTCATCATCACTTATTGATCCGTCAGCCTGCTTTGCGGACACACCGGCTTCTTCAAGTTGGTTTAACAACTTGTCAACTGATATGCCGACTACGCCGGCGAAATCTTTAACGCTTACTTCTGCCATTTTTTTATTCCAGAATTTTTCAAGAACCTGCTGCTTAACCTGCAAAAGGGTCTAGACGTCTTCATCCTCATTTTCAAACCATGGTTTTCGAGCAGTCATAATTAACTCGCCTGCACGCTTTTCATCAACACCTTCAATATCTAAGAGCTCGTCAGTCGCTTGTTCTGCAAGATCTTCCATCGTTACAATTCCTCGCCCAGCAAGAATAAAAGCTAAACCTTCATCCATTCCTTCCATGGTTAATAAATCTTCTGCTGGTTTTGCATCACCGATTTCTTCTTCACTTGCTATCGCTCGTGTCAATAGTAAATCTTTTGCACGGCCACGAATTTCCTGTACAAGAGCTTCATCAAATTCTTCGATACCCAACATTTCTTCTTCTGGAACATAAGCCACTTCCTCAATGGTAGTGAAACCTTCCTGAACCAGAATTATGGCAATTTCTTCATCAACATCTAAAAATCCTGTAAACATTCCCAGAATCTTCTGTGACTCGCCTTCACTTTTCTCCGCCGCTTCATTCTCTGTCATGACATTAATCTGCCATCCAGTTAACTGACTCGCTAAGCGTACGTTTTGTCCGCCACGACCAATCGCTTGCGATAATTGATCTTCAACGACTGCGACATCCATACTATGAGAATCTTCATCTACAATAATTGAGAC
>JBGCGE010000014.1:0-65321 GCA_045110495.1 Gammaproteobacteria bacterium | reverse complement strand
AATCTCTCACTATTGATGAATCCGATATGCCAGATTTCGACGATATCAATCTCAAAGATGAAATAGCCGCTTTTGAGTCCGAGTTAAAAGATCAAAAACCAGCACCTCAAATAGATTCAAAACTACAAGATCAAAAATGAGCGATCAAGATAAGCGCCTCCTGGAAGATGACCTCGAAAGTGATCCAGAAGTTAACCGGGGAATAGACGACACAGAACAGACATTCGTTTCACATCTGATCGAAATCCGTTCAAGGTTACTCAAAATTGTTGTCGCCGTCTTAAGCATATTTTTAGTACTTTTCTATTTTGCGGCTGAACTCTATGGTTGGTTAGCGCAACCGCTATTACGTTACCTCCCTGAAAATGCCAGTATGATTGCAACCCAGGTTGCATCGCCTTTTCTGGCACCGTTTAAATTATCCATGGTGATGGCAATCTTTATTGCTATACCTTATATCCTTTATCAAGTTTGGGCTTTTGTTGCGCCGGGACTTTATGAAAATGAGCAAAAATTAACCTTGCCCTTACTCGTGTCCAGCACATTGCTGTTTTATTTTGGTCTTGCTTTTGCTTACTACGTAATCTTTCCTTTGGTCTTTCAGTTTTTTACATCGATCACGCTAGAAGGTGTCACACCAATGACCGATATCAGCGATTATCTGGATTTCGTACTAAAAATGTTCATGGCCTTTGGGATCGCATTTGAAGTCCCAATCGCGATCATATTACTGACTAAAATGGGTGCGGTGACGGTAGAAGGACTGGCCGAAAAGCGAGCGTACGTTATCGTCGGTAGCTTTGTGATCGGCATGTTGATTACGCCTCCAGATGTCATCTCACAAATACTGCTAGCCGTTCCAGTCTGGTTATTATTTGAATTGGGTTTGTTGATTTCGACGTTGATCGAAAAAAAGAAGCGGTTTGATCATTAAGTTTTACCTATTGCTAGTTCGTTAAAATGACATGATCAAATTACCACCAACGTGGCGTGAAAAACTTAAAACTGAATTTGATCAGGACGATATAAAAGAACTCGACAATTTTCTAAAAGCTGAAAAATCTGCCGGAAAAACAATTTTCCCACCAGAAAACTTACGGTTTAACGCTTTTGACAGTACGCCTTTTGATCAAGTTAAAGTGGTTATCCTTGGGCAAGATCCTTACCATGGATCGGGGCAAGCACATGGACTAAGTTTCTCAGTTCCAAAAGGAATAAAAATCCCGCCATCATTAAAAAACATTTATAAAGAACTGGAATCTGATCTTGGGATCAAAATGCCTGAACATGGTTGTTTACAGAGCTGGGCTGAACAAGGCGTATTATTATTGAATGCGACGTTGTCAGTTGAAGAAGCAAAAGCTGGGAGTCATCAAGGAGAGGGTTGGGAGCAGTTTACGGATACCGTAATTACCACATTAAATGATCACCGCGAAGGATTGGTCTTCATGCTGTGGGGAAGTCACGCACAAAAAAAAGGCGCGATTATTGATCAGGAAAAACATCTTGTTTTGAAAGCCCCACACCCATCACCACTTTCTGCCTATCGAGGTTTTTTAGGGTGTCAACATTTTTCTCAGGCGAATGTGTATTTAAATAAACACGGTGATCAAATTATCAATTGGTCTATTTCTGATAGGTAACATTAGTATTTTAAGGCCAGTAAAGGTTCGACTTTTTAAATTGTGAGGTAAAGGTATGAAAAAAATACTCGGTTCATTGATTCTTTGCATTTTTTCAATGCATTCCCATGCTATTGGTTTTGGCAGCATTGCAGAGGCTGAAGAAAAGCTAGAGCAGGTGATGGAATATATGAACAAACTTGAAATTGAAAAAGGTTTTTCGGCTTTGAAGCCTTATTGGCCACTTCCCGACGAAGAAATTGATTCCGTTGTTTATCAAACCAAACAACAGTTACCAGTTATTAGGGAACGTTTTGGTCAACCTTTAGGTCACGAAAAGGCATGTATTCAATCAATTGCAGATTCATGGAAAAGGATTTCTTATCTACAGAAATTTGAAAAGCATACGTTACTTTGGAATGTTGTACTCTACAAACCAGAGAATGAATGGGTTCTAAATGGTTTTTCCTTCGATGATAGTTGGCAAAAACTTTTTTCGCAGGACTGTAAAAAATAAAGTTAATCGAACCAAGGCTGTATTAGGTGCGTGTATTTGATTCGTAAACCAACATCAATTCATATTGATTATTAATTGGTCGATGCCGGAATATAAATGTCTTGGGTTGAGTGGGATTGACTATAGAAACGGTTCCATTCTTGAGATGCTTCGTACCTCAGCATGACAAAGCATAGTCATCCTGAGCTGTGCGAAGGATCTACTTTTCGAAGCCACTGAGTTAGTCGATAATTATTTTTCCTGACATCAGACTTACTTAACCATTCAACTTTGCTTTCAACATCTGATTGATCTGACCGGGGTTTGCTTTGCCGCCGGTATTTTTCATTATCTGACCTACAAAAAATCCCATTACTTTGGTTTTGCCTGCGCGATATTGTTCGACTTGATCTGGATTGTTGTTGATCACTTCATCGACCAGGGATTCTAGTTCACCCGAATCGCTCATTTGTTTAAGGCCTTGGGACTCGATGATCGCATCGACGCTTTCGCCTTCACCTAACCATAGCGATGCAAAAACTTGTTTGGCGATTTTTCCTGAAATAGTGTTGTCTTTTATACGTAAGACCAGTTGGCCTAATTGATCGGCATTGACTGGGCTTTCTGCAATACTTTTGTTTTCTTTATTCAAAGCTGCGCTTAATTCACCATTGACCCAGTTTGCGGTGAGTTTTGTTTCTCCATTTGCAGATTTGACCGCAGTTTCAAAATAATCAGCCAGTTCGCGATCTGCTGTTAATAATCCTGCATCGTAGGCAGATAATTCGAGTTCTTCTTCAAAGCGTTTTCTACGTGCGTCTGGTAATTCGGGCAGGGTCGCACGAACGTCGTCGATCAATTTTTGACTGACTTGCACGGGCAATAAATCTGGATCTGGAAAGTAGCGATAATCGTTAGCTTCTTCCTTGCTGCGCATGGGGCGCGTTTCGTCTTTATCGGCATCGTAAAGTCGCGTTTCCTGGGTGATTTTTCCGCCAGATTCGAGCACATCAATTTGACGTTCAACTTCGTAATTGATCGCTTTTTCGATATTGCGGAACGAGTTGATATTTTTTAATTCTGTGCGTGTTCCGAGTTCTTCTTGTCCCTTAGGCCGAATAGAAACATTGGCATCACAACGGAATGATCCTTCTGCCATGTTGCCATCGCAAATGCCGATGTAACGAACAATAGAATGGATCTTTTTCATGTAGGCAACGGCTTGTTGCGGCGATCGCATATCGGGTTCTGAGACGATTTCCAGTAATGGCGTTCCAGCGCGATTCAGATCAATTCCAGTCATGCCTTGCCCATGTTCAAAAATGGCTTCGTGTAACGATTTTCCAGCATCTTCTTCGAGGTGTGCACGAGTAATGCCAACACGAATAGGTTCGCCTTCTTCAACTTCAATATCGGTATATCCAAGCCCGACGATCGGTTTTTCAAACTGACTGATTTGATAGCCTTTAGGGAGATCAGGATAGAAATAATTTTTACGCGCAAAAACGGAAAACTCATCGATCTGTGCATCGATAGCCAGGCCAAATTTGACTGCCATACGAACGGCTTCCTTATTAAGCACCGGCAAAACACCGGGCAAACCAAGATCGACCACGCATGCTTGCGTGTTTGGTTCTGCGCCATAGGCAATTGATGCACCCGAGAAAATTTTACTGTTGGTTGCAAGTTGAGCGTGTATTTCGAGTCCGAGTACGGTTTCCCACTGCATCATAATTCTCCTTACTGAAACCCGTCGGGTGTTTGATCATGCCAGTCAGTTGCTTGTTGAAACTGATGCGCGATGTTTAATAATTTGGCTTCTTCAAAATAGTTTCCGATCAATTGTAGACCTACCGGCAAACCATTAACCTGTCCGGCAGGAATCGACATGCCTGGTAGTCCAGCCAGATTTAAAGAGGTAGTGTAGATGTCAGCGAGATACATACTAGTTGGATCGCCATCTTCCGATAGTTCACCTATTTTAAATGCAGTCGAAGGTGAGGTTGGCCCCATGATCACATCGACATCTTTAAATGCGGATTTAAAATCTTCGCTGATCAAACGTCTGATTTGTTGCGCTTTTAGATAATAGGCATCGTAATATCCAGCGGAAAGTGCATATGCTCCGATCATAATCCGACGCTTCACTTCTTCACCGAAACCTTCACCACGAGAACGCGAATAAAGATCATCCAGATCTTTTGGATCTTCACAACGATAGCCGAAACGAACACCATCCATCCGTGAAAGATTAGATGAACATTCCGCGGGCGCGATTACATAATAAGCGGGGATGCTTAAGCTTGTATTCGGTAAACTGATTTCTTTTACAATTGCGCCGAGTTTTTCATATTCACTAATAGCGGCGTCGATAACGCTGGCAATATCAGAGTCTAAATCATCACTGAAATATTCTTTCGGTAATCCGATTTTTAATCCTTCCAATCTATCACTTAAAGAGTGTGTGTAATCTTCACTTTCCTTGTCATAAGAAGTTGAATCTTTCTCATCAAACCCCGTCATGACATTTAGCATGATGGCTGCATCTTCCGCAGTACGCGTCATTGGGCCACCTTGATCAAGACTTGATGCAAACGCGATCATACCGAAACGAGAAACTGCACCATAGGTCGGTTTGATACCAGTTATTCCACACAGCGCAGCTGGTTGTCGAATTGAACCACCGGTATCAGTACCGGTTGCGACAGGTGTCAAACGAGCGGCAACTGCGGCAGCTGATCCTCCCGATGAACCACCAGGAACCCTGTCAGTATCCCAGGGGTTTTTTACTGCACCGTAAAAGCTTGATTCATTAGTCGAACCCATGGCAAATTCATCGAGATTGGTTTTGCCCAGCATTACCATACCGGCAGTATTAACTTTGTTCACAACCGTTGCATCATAAGGTGCAATAAAATTGTCGAGCATTTTTGATCCACACGAAGTTTTGACGCCATTAGTGCAGAAGATATCTTTTTGCGCCATTGGTATGCCGGTTAATGGACTGGCATTTCCAGTCGAAATTATTTGATCCGCAGCTTGCGCTTGAGCAAGGGCAAGATCTTCTGTCACCGTAATAAAGCTGTTTAGAGATGGATCGTGTTGTTTGATGCGATCCAGAAAATGTCGGGTCAATTCTTCGCTGGAGAATTCTTTATTTTTCAGCGCTGTGCTCATCTCTGAGAGAGTTTTGTTATGCATAATTTTGATCAAATATTTTTAAATGATTATTCGATGACTTTTGGGACAAGATAAAGACCATCTTGAGTATTGGGTGCGATGGATTGAAAGTGATCGCGCTGATTGGATTCCGTCACAATGTCATCTCGCGTTCTTGCGATCAAATCTAACGGATGAGCAATTGGTTTAATGTTGGTTGTATCAACCGCATTCATTTGATCAACGAATTCGAGAATACTGGAAAGTTGGGCGGCTGTTTCATCGATCTGTTCTGGGTTAATTTCCAATCGAGCTAAGCGAGCAATTGCTTCGACATCTTCCTTTTCAAGAGACATTTTGTAACCTTAGATAGTCAAAAGGGAGCAATTTAACATATTTGTACTCTATCCAGTCAATATTGAGGTACTCATCGCTACCGAGGTGTTTTGCAGCAACGCGCTGTCATAGAGATTGTGGTTCTATTTTCAAGAACTGCAAAGCAGCAACAGGACGCCTCGGTAGCGCCCTTCGGGTTAGCTTATCAGTGTCCATGGACTACGTTGTGTCTCTTGAAAATAGAACCACTATTTTACAGTAAAATACGCCTTGCCATGAACACTGACAAGCTAACTGAATACGACAATATTGACTGGATAGGGTACTGATATACTTGCCGAAAGATGCGGCCACTGATAAAGTTCCAAGACTAAAGGAATATTGGGTTACTTCAAACATGTTTAACAGGATACGCGGTTTATTTTCTAACGATCTCTCCATTGATTTAGGTACGGCAAACACACTCATTTATGTAAGAGGCAAAGGAATTGTTCTTGATGAGCCGTCCGTTGTGGCAATTAAAGTAGGAAGAGATCCGGAAAGTATAAAATCGGTTGTGGCTGTTGGTGCGGAAGCAAAAGCAATGTTAGGAAGAACTCCCGGTCATATCGAAGCAATGCGTCCACTAAAAGACGGAGTAATTGCTGACTTCACTGTTACTGAAAAAATGTTGCAATCCTTCATACACAAGGTTCATGGCGAACGCTTCTTTAAACCAAGTCCGCGTGTTTTGGTTTGTGTTCCTTGCGGCTCCACTCAGGTTGAGCGTCGTGCAATCAAAGAGTCAACACTTGGTGCTGGCGCACGTGAGGTCTACTTGATAGATGAGCCGATGTCAGCTGCAATTGGTGCAGGAATGCCAGTGAGTGATGCGCGCGGTTCAATGGTGTTAGATATTGGAGGTGGCACGACAGAAGTCGCTGTCATTTCTTTAAACGGTATTGTCTACGCAGACTCTGTTCGTATTGGTGGAGATCGTTTTGATGATGCGATCATTAATTATGTTCGTAGAAATTATGGTTCACTGATTGGAGATGCAACTGCTGAACGTGTTAAGCACGAAATAGGTTGTGCGTATCCGGGTAACGAAGTACAAGAGATGGAAGTACGAGGAAGAAATCTTGCGGAAGGCTTGCCGCGGAGTTTTACCCTGAATAGTAATGAAGTTCTAGAAGCATTACAGGATCCTCTCTCGGGTATTATCGGAGCAGTAAAAGCGGCGTTAGAAAAAACGCCACCAGAATTAGCCGCTGATGTCTCTGAACGAGGCATTATTATGACCGGTGGTGGCGCATTGTTACGAGGCATGGATCGTTTACTAATAGAAGAAACAGGTCTGCCAGTAATTGTTGCAGAAGATCCATTAACATGTGTTGCAAGAGGTGGTGGCCGCGTACTTGAGATGATCGAAGAGCATGGATCTGAAATTTTAGCGCTGGATAGCGTAAAATAAGCAAATAACGTGCTTTTATAGGACTATCACTTCTTCAAGAAAAATAAAACAAGAATATAAATAATATCCCGAAGAGATAATAAAAAAGCTTCAAAAAAAATATGAAACCACTCTTTTCAAAGCATCTATTTTTAGGGACGCGTTTACTTCTTTGCGTTTTGCTCTCGATTGCCTTGATGACGGTAGATCGAAAAGATGATTACCTTGAAAGTGTCCGAAGTCACCTTTCGTCTGTCATTTATCCAATCCAGTATCTGGTCAACCTCCCCTTCAGATTTGGAGACTGGATGACGGTGTCGTTAGATACTCGTGAGAACTTAGTAAAAGAGAATGAAAAATTAAAAGCTCAGAATCTTTTGCTCAAAACTCATACACATAAATATCAATCATTAGTCCTCGAAAACCAGCGGTTGCGGGGCTTGATAGAAGCGCCTATACGTCAGGGTGAACGAGTACTTGTTGCTGATGTTATGGGAGTAGAAATGGATTCTACTACACGCAAATTTGTTTTGAATAAGGGATCAAAAGAAGGTGTTTTTCTTGGACAACCGATCATTGATTCTCATGGAATCATGGGTCAAATAGTGCATGTTGGACAAGCTTCTAGTACTGGAATGATGGTCACTGATGGGGAACATGCGGTGCCGGTTGAAGTTATTCGTAGTGGTATTCGAGCGATTGCTACGGGCGAAACTGTAAATGCTGGAATGCGGCTGGATTATGTACCTCCCGAATCAGATATTAAAGAAGGTGATCTTCTGGTTTCTACAGGTATTGGCGGCCATTTCCCTAAGGGTTACCCAGTAGGAACAGTGAAAGAAGTTATTTTGCACCCAGGTGACAGTTTCATGGGTATTAAAGTGTCGCCCGTTGCGAATTTGGCTAAAACCAGAGAAGTGCTACTTGTTTGGCCTGGGATTTCTGAGGCAGAACAAACTGAAACTGGCAAGGTAGTAACGAGGTAGCTGAGATTAGAATGGTTAGTCGTAACAATTATTTCATAATAATCTTGACGATATTTGTTGCATTTTTGTTAGCTGCGATGCCACTTCCAGACTGGATCACTCAAGGGCGACCTGCCTGGGTTGCAATGGTCGTGATCTACTGGTGTATGGCTTTGCCTCAACGCGTGAGTATTGGAACTGCGTTTATTTCTGGAGTATTAATGGATGTCCTACAAGGTTCATTATTAGGGCAACATGCGATTGGGCTATCGATTATTGCTTATGTCACTGTCAAGCTACACTTACAAATAAGACAGCATCCTTTATATCAGCAAGCCTTATTCGTAGGTTTTTTGATTACGGTCTATCTTTGTCTGGTTGCATGGGTGAATGGCATTATTGGTAGGCCTCCACAGTCCTGGTCATTTTTGATGCCGGTGTTAACCAGCATGCTGCTATGGCCGTGGTTATTCGTTATTTTGCGCGACATTCGGCGCAGCGCACAAGTCTCATAAAAAACTATCTTTTTAGAAAATGTCTCGACTGATACTGAAAAATATCGGCCGTGAAAATCAAATATTCTCCCATCGAGTTATTATCTCAATGGTCATTATGGCCGTGTTGTTTGGTTTTCTGGCTTACCGTATTGCAGATTTGCAAGTTGTTCAACATGATCATTTTACAACCCGATCAAAAGATAACCGCGTAAAAATCTTGCCTATAACGCCACCGAGAGGACTAATTTTTAGTCGCGATGGTGTGCTTTTAGCGGAAAATATACCGACGTTCAGCTTAGAAGTGATCCCCGAAAAAGCGGGAGACATAGATGAGTTAATTGTTAACTTAAATAGTACTATTGGTCTTAGTGGAGATGAGATCCAACGTTTTAAAAAAGAAATAAAACGTAAACGACAATTTGAAAATATTCCGATCAAATATAAATTAAGCGAAGAAGAAATAGCACGTTTTTCAGTTAATCAATATCGTTTTCCTGGAGTTGAAGTTGCAACACGCCTGGTACGCCACTATCCGCATGGGGAGGATTTTGTACACATGCTCGGCTATGTTGGGCGCATCAACGAAAAGGAAGAAAAACGATTAGATAAGGCCAACTATAGTGCGACTTCTCATATTGGTAAGACAGGGATTGAAAAGTCTTACGAGCCCCAGTTGCATGGGCGGGTAGGTTATCAACAGGTAGAAATAAATGCACAGGGACGAGTCGTGCAAGTGCTGGATCGAAAATCTCCTCTTCCCGGACATGACCTTTATTTGACTATAGATACCCGTCTGCAATCCATTGCCGCAGAAGCATTGGGTAAGCGACGAGGTGCGGTTGTTGCTATTGACCCAAACACAGGGGCTGTATTGGCGATGGTTAGTTATCCCAGTTACGATCCGAATTGGTTCGTTAACGGTATAAGTACAGATCGCTATCAGCAGCTAAGTCAGTCCCAGGACAGGCCATTGTTTAACCGTGCACTACAGGGCCAATACCCGCCGGGATCAACTATCAAACCTTTTCTCGGCATTGCTGCCCGTTATTACGGCGTGCGAGATGAACACGATCAAACTCATTGTCCAGGTTGGTTTAGTTTACCTGGAGGTACGCATCGATATCGCTGTTGGAATAAGGCGGGTCACGGAGGTGTCGATTTACCAAGGTCTATTATCGAATCATGCGATGTTTTTTATTACGAGTTAGCTCAGACATTAGGTATCGACAAAATACATGACTATCTACAGGGCTTTGGTTTCGGTAAAGTTTCAGGCGTCGATTTATCAAGTGAATCGCAGGGTCTATTACCTTCTAGTGAGTGGAAACTGAGAACAAAAAATACGGCCTGGTACCCTGGTGAAACCTTGATAACAGGAATTGGGCAAGGTTATATGTTGACGACTCCTTTTCAGCTTGCTTCTGCTACAGCAACTCTGAGTATGAATGGTCACCGAGTTATTCCTCGACTTGTAGGACAAACGGAAGATCCTGCAACCGGAAAATCTGGTGATTTATTATCAGAGTTACCTGTAAAAGTTGTTGAGGCTGAAGAAGCTGATTGGCGTCTGGTTATTCAGGCGATGAGAGAAGTTGTTTTAGGTAAGCGCGGCACCGCTCGAAAAGTGGGTGCGGGCGCATTTTATGAATTTGCTGGCAAAACGGGCACATCGCAGGTTTTTGGTTTGAAACAGATCGCTGAAGAAAATGCTGATAAGGCTGACATTCCAGAACGTCTGAGGGATCATGCTCTCTTTATTGCTTTTGCTCCAATAAAAAACCCGGTTATCGCCGTCGCGGTTGTCGTAGAAAATGGTGGTAGCGGTGGACGTACTGCAGGGCCTGTTGCCAGAAAATTACTTGATCACTATATGGATAGTAATTAGAACATCATGCAGCTATCAAAATATAGTCTTCCAGAAATTCATATTGATATTCCATTATTGCTTGCATTGCTCTTACTTTGCGGTGCTGGACTGATGATTCTGTTTAGTGCAGCAGATCAAAATATGGAAATTGTTATACGCCAGTCCGTTCGTCTTGGAATAGGCCTTGTAGGCATGTTGATCATCGCGCAGATTCCGATGCGCACTCTTATGTGGTGGGCTCCGTGGATCTTTGGTTTTGGATTGTTGATGCTGATCGCAGTAGTGTTCGTCGGGCATACTGGTAAAGGTGCTCAACGATGGCTGGATCTAAAATTTGTAAAGTTTCAACCATCAGAAGTGATGAAAATTGCCGTGCCTCTCATGGTTGCCTGGTACTTGAATGATAAATTTACGCCTCCCAAGTTTAGTAATATTATTCTTGGACTGGTGATCATTATTGTTCCGACTATTTTGATCGCCAGACAACCCGATTTAGGTACCTCCATCTTAATCGCTGCATCTGGTGCATACGTGTTGTTTCTATCAGGATTGCGCTGGCGGTTTATTGGGCTGGCTGGGATTTTGGGAATGATTGCCGCGCCATTGCTTTGGTATGGGATGAAAGACTATCAAAAGCAACGCGTACTGACACTTTTTGATCCCGGATCAGATCCACTCGGTGCTGGCTATCATATTATTCAATCAAAAATTGCAGTTGGCTCAGGAGGGCTTTTCGGCAAAGGTTGGCTAAACGGTACGCAATCACAGCTCGGTTTTTTACCAGAACGTACGACTGATTTTATTTTTGCTGTCTATTGTGAAGAATTTGGATTTCTGGGTGTTCTTGCGTTGATAAGTCTTTACTGTTTTATAATCTTACGTTGTTTGTACATGGCAAAAGAAGCGCAAGGCACATTTTCACGTCTGGTTGCCGGTAGTCTTGCCCTTACATTTTTTACTTATGTTTTTGTGAATATGGGAATGGTGACCGGTTTACTTCCAGTCGTCGGTGTACCATTACCTTTGATCAGTTATGGTGGGACCTCGATCGTTACCTTGTTGTTAGGTTTTGGTTTGATCATGTCTGCCTATAGTCATCGTGGACTTATGTCGAGATAATTTTATGTTGAAAGTGTTTGGGAATTTTTTTATTACAATTTTATTTTTTTTGATCTCCTCTGGAATTCATGGGGCTGAGTTAAACCAGATCGAACAGAAAAAATTTATACAGGAAATGGTGGATGAACATGGTTTCGACAAGCAAGATCTTGAAAGAACATTTACAAAAGTAAAGTTACTTGATTATGCTTTAGAAGTAATACAAAAGCCTGCCGAGAAATCCAAAGAGTGGCATGAGTACCGAAAAATATTCTTAACAAAAGAGCGGATCAAAAAAGGTGTTGTTTTTTGGCAAGAGAACCGTGATCTGCTAATGGATGTCGAAAAGGAGTACGGTGTGCCTCGCGAAATGATCGTCGCGATAATTGGCGTGGAAACTTATTATGGAAAGTTCAAAGGCAAGTATCGTGTTATCGATTCTTTAGCAACGCTGGCATTTAATTATCCAAAACGAGCGAAGTTTTTTCGCAATGAATTAAAGCAGTTTTTACTTTTCACGCGACGCTTAAAAATGGATCCATTTTCACGTATGGGATCTTACGCGGGCGCTATGGGAATGCCGCAATTTATGCCGAGTAGTTTTCAGGCATATGCGGTTGATTTTGATCATGACGATCAAATTAATATCTGGGATAACAAGGCGGATATCTTTGGAAGTATCGCGAATTATTTTAAACGACATGGCTGGAAAACAGACGAGCCTGTTGCTGTGCCGACCTGGGTTAAAAAAAATGTCACATTAGAAAATTATATTGAGAAGGGGCTAAAGCCTACCATTCCATTAGATGAGCTAACAAAATCTGGTGTTGAGACGAAAAGAAATATCGAAGGAAATCCTACGAGTAGCCTGCTGGAATACAAACAAGAAAACAGTATGGATTACTGGGTGATCTTCCAGAATTTTTATACGATCACTCGTTATAATCATAGTCCGCTGTATGGCATGGCGGTTTATCAACTATCGGAAGAAATAAAAGAAGCTTACGTTCAGTCGGCATTGATCAAATAATGGAACGTATTTTTGTAAAAGTATTGATCGGTTTCATTATTGGTTTTTTGTTGAGCGGTTGCGGATCGACTAAGAGAATATTTTACCCGACGAGTAAACCTGATCCTTCAATTGATTTATCAAAGATCCCGAATGCAGTTCCTCGACATGAATCAAAAAGTCGTTATGGAAACCCAAAATCTTACGTGGTTTTTGGTCGTCGGTATTACACCTTGAATTCAGCTATAGGTCTTGTCGAAACCGGAGTTGCTTCATGGTACGGTCCTAATTTCCACGGTAAAAAAACCTCCAGCCAGGAAGTTTATGATATGAATCAAATGACGGCTGCACATAAAACAATTCCTATTCCAAGTTATGTTCAAGTTACTAATTTACGAAATGGAAAAAGGGTCGTTGTTCGTGTAAATGATCGTGGGCCATTTCATGATAACCGTATTATAGATTTGTCTTACGTTGCGGCGGCTAAATTAGATATCGTCAAAGCGGGGACTGGGATGGTTGAAATTCGAGTAATTGATCCGGCTAATCCACAAGCTCATAATCAAGTCCAACAACAGCGCCGAAATAGGCCACCGCCACCAACAAATTCGACTCAGAAACCAGTAGCAAAAAAACAGATTACTAAGGCCAGGCAAGGAACAACGGCAGAAAAACAATTGTTTATACAGCTAGGTGCATTCTCAGAATTGGATAATGCACAAAAATTCAGAAGTCGTATTCAAAATAGCCTCAATAAAACATCTGGCGTTATTGTTTCAATTGCAACAATCCCAGTTCAAGGCAAGCCTTTATATAAGGTAAGAATTGGCCCGCTAGCCGATATCGAAACGAGCGATCGGATTGTTGGCAATCTTAATGCAGCTGGCCTCTATGATCATCACGTCCTTTTCCAGTAAAATCACGCCCATGAATATAAAAATTTTATTACCTTTCTTGTTGTTATGTATCACTACAGCTCTACAGGCTGTGATTTTACCGGTACCTGCTGCACCTGATGTTAATGCAAAAGCTTATTTATTAGTTGATGTTGTCACGGACAAAGTGCTTGCCGATAAAAATGCAACTGATCGCGTGGAGCCGGCAAGTTTGACGAAAATAATGACAGTTTATGTTGCAGCGCATGAATTGCGTGATGGCAATATCAGCTTGTCAGACGAAGTGCTTGTCAGTAAAAAAGCCTGGCAAATGCAAGGCTCAAAAATGTTTATCGAAGTCGGTGACAAGGTTACGGTCGAAGAATTGTTGATGGGAATTGTGGTGCAATCAGGTAACGATGCCAGCGTCGCACTTGCCGAGCATATTTCTGGAACCGAAGAAGTTTTTGCCGTGTTAATGAATTTACGTGCTCAAGAACTCGGCATGAAAGGAACCAATTTCGTTAATGCCACAGGTTGGCCTGATGAGGGGCATTACACAACGGCGGAAGATCTGTATAAATTAACCAAAGCAATCATTACTGAGTTTCCAGAAGATTATGCGCGTTATAAAGTTAAGGAATACACCTACGGCGATATAACCCAACCAAACCGGAATAATTTACTTTGGCGTGATAAATCGGTTGATGGCGTAAAAACAGGTCATACAGAATCGGCAGGATATTGTCTTGTTTCTTCAGGTGTTCAAAAAGGAACTCGATTGATTTCGATTGTGCTTGGTTCAGCAACAAAAGATTCAAGAATTGATGCCAGCCAGACATTATTAAATTATGGTTTTCGATTTTTTGAATCGCATACCTTAAAGGAAGCGAATAAATCTCTAACAGAAGTTAAGGTTTGGCTAGGGGAAACTGACATACTCAAATTGGGCATAAAAGAAGATCTGAATGTCATGATCCCCAGACGACAATATGAACATCTTCAAGCGAAAATGGATATTGACGCCCAAATTATGGCACCTGTCATGGCTGGCGAAACCTATGGAACGTTAACGGTGACGTTGGAAGAAAAAGAAATTGCCAGCGTGCCACTTATTGCACTGGAATCGATTGACAAAGCGGGTTTAGTCAAACAACTAACGGACAAAGCCAGGCTATTGTTGGAATAAAAATGTCAGAATCTATTTGTTATCTAAATGGTGAATTTCAACCGCTCGCAAACGCCGCTGTTCCTGTTCTTGATCGTGGCTTTATCTTTGGTGATGGCATCTACGAAATGATCCCGGTTTTTAGTGGGCATGCGTTTCGTTTAACAGAACATCTACAACGCTTGGGAAATAGTCTAAAAGCGGTTTATATCAACAATCCGAATACCGTTAGCGAGTGGACAGGTTTGATCGATGCAATGATTAAAAAGAATGGCGGCGGTCATCAAGCCGTTTATTTACAAATCACTCGTGGCGTTGCAGATCGTGATCATGCTTTTCCGCAACAATCTGAACCAACTGTTTTTATAATGAGTAATCCATTGCCTGAGTCACAAAAAGCACATCCGGTTAATGCAATTGTTTTGCAAGATCCTCGCTGGGATAGTTGTGATATTAAAGCGATCTCACTGTTGCCGAATGTTTTACTACGACAACAAGCCAGAGAAAAAGGCGCATATGAAGCAATTTTGATCAGAGATGGTTATCTTACAGAAGGTGCTGCGAGCAATGTCTTTGTAATTAAAGATGGAATCGTAAAAACGCCTCCAAAAGGACCAAAGTTATTACCAGGTATCACGCGAGATCTGGTGGTTGAATTGCTACAAAAAGAAGCTCGTCCATGTGAAGAAACTGAAGTTTCTGAAGCCGAACTTCGAGATGCAGATGAGATCTGGTTAAGTAGCTCGACAAAAGAAATTTTGCCTGTCACACAACTTGATGGCAAAGCGGTTGGAACGGGTGAGCCTGGACCAGTCTGGCATAGCACCGTTGATCTCTATCAATCTTTTAAAGACAGCTTTACAGGAACGGACGCGGCCGCATAATAAAATGGAAATCTATAAAGAATTTAGTATTGAAGCTGCACATCGACTGCCCAATCTACCGGACGATCATAAATGTTCCCGTCTGCATGGGCATTCATTTATGATCAGAATTTGTGTCGAAGGTGACGTTGATCCTGCTACGGGTTGGATCATGGATTTCGCCGAAATTAAGAAAGCCTATAAACCTGTTTTTGATCAGCTTGATCATCATTATTTGAATGACATTGAAGGACTGGAAAATCCAACCAGTGAAAACCTGGCGAAATGGGTTTGGGATCGTTTAAAGCCTGAATTAGCCCTGTTATCAAAAGTGATCATCAAAGAAACCTGTACATCTGGTTGTGTTTATACTGGTTGAGGTTAATTAGAAAATGTTATTGAAAATCATAGGAGTACTACTGGTAACTTTTATAATCACGAGTTGCAACAGTAATCCACATAACGGTGAAGACTTGCCTCTTATTTCTGAAAAGTTAATAGAGGATGGTAACAATGTTTCATCAATAGATAGTGAAGCAATGTCCGCAATAAAAGCAAATTCTCAGATTGTACAGACAAAGTTTTCCGAGTTAGCTGGATTTAAGTTTCAGTATTCCCCAAAATCTATTGATTGGATTGATGGTTTGATTCAGCGACAACGAGAAAGAGAAAGAAGCCACGGACGTTTACCAGACATTTTGGGATCCTATTTAGGTGAAGCAATTATTAAAGAATATGGAGGTGAATGGGTGAGTATCAATGGAGTACCTTCAGTCAAAATAGATAATAATTTGATTGTCTTTCCATTTAATAAAGTGGAGAAGCAGTTCTTAAATGGTTCTGAGGATTCGATATCTTTTTACTTTAAGTATATTGATCAACTCATAAATGAAAAAAATAAGAGTTGAATTTAATAATAGATAGAAGGAACAAAAAATGACAAGAGAAATCATTAGTACAAACAAAGCGCCACAAGCAATTGGAACCTACTCACAAGCAGTCAAAGTTGGATCAACGGTATATTTATCGGGACAAATTCCATTAGTTCCCGAAACAATGGAATTGATTGAAGGCGATATGCGCGCTCAAATAGTACGCGTATTTGATAATCTTACAGCGGTTTGTGAAGCAGCTGGTGGCTCATTGGCTGATATTGCAAAGCTGAATATCTTTTTGATCGACTTAAGTCACTTTCCGTTGGTCAATGAAGTGATGGCTGAATACTTTGTTCAACCTTATCCCGCGCGTGCGGCCGTCGGTGTTGCGCAACTACCGAAAGATTCGCAGGTGGAGATGGATGGAGTAATGGAACTATAGAATGAAACCTCTGCACGATTGTTATTTTGTCCTCTGGCATCGTTAAAAACGTACTCATTCAGTCATTTATGTGTATAAACTCCTTCATTCCGTGCGCTTCTGCCTCGCCAGCGAACAAAATTCCTGCTCGTGCAAAGGTCTCAAAATAAGTCAACTTTTGATCACGTTATGACCGAGCCGCGGTCAAAAAATCCCATTACGACTTTAAAAGGTGTTGGCCCTCGCATTGCTGAACGCCTGGAAAAGATTGGTATAAAAGAAGTTCAAGATCTGCTTTTTCATCTTCCATTACGCTATCAAGATCGCACTCGAATTATGCCGATTGGTGCGGCACTACATGGAAGTCAAGTTGCCGTTCAAGGTGAAATCGAATTATCCCAGGTCAAGTTTGGACGCCGGCGTTCACTACTTTGTCGGATCAGTGATGGAACGGGAGCACTCACGTTACGTTTTTTTCATTTCTCCGCAGCACAACAGAAAAATTTATCGAAAGGATTACGCATCATTTGTTTTGGTGAAATTCGAAATGGTTCCTCAACGTTGGAAATGGTTCATCCAGAATATCGTGTTGTGGGCGAAGATGAAGAAATCTTACAGATGGAAGATTCTCTGACACCGATTTATCCAACCACAGAAGGTTTACATCAGATCAGTTTACGAAAACTAACCGAGCAAGCTTTATCGGTATTGGCTTCAGATCAAAATAATTTACTCGAAGATTTTTTATTGCAGTTGGATCATAAATTATTAAATGAATGGACGCTTTCAGAGGCGATTCAATTTGTACATCGACCACCGCCAGAAGCCGACGTTAATCAACTCATTACTGGGCAACATTCCGCGCAAAAAAGATTAGTGTTCGAAGAGTTACTTGCTCACCAGTTAAGTAAAAAATTAAGTCGTAAAGAATTTAAGGATCAAAAAGCGCCTTGTTTAAAAACCGATGGAAAATTGACTGAAGCCTTTCTTACATTATTACCTTTTGATCCGACTTCTGCGCAACAACGTGTCGTGAAAGAAATACAAAATGACTTGATCAAAAATCAACCGATGTCACGACTGGTTCAGGGCGACGTTGGTTCAGGTAAAACCTTAGTTGCGGCGATAGCCGCTTTACAAGCGATAGAAGCCGGCTTTCAAGTTGCGCTTATGGCGCCGACCGAATTATTAGCGGAGCAACATCTGAGAACCTTTCAACAATGGTTTGAACCTTTAAAAATTCCGATCATCTGGATTTCGGGCAAGCTAAAAGCAGCTGAAAAAAGACAAGCACTGTTAGATATTTCTGCGACTGATAAATGTGTTGTGATTGGTACACATGCATTATTCCAACAAAGTGTTGAATTCAAAAAGTTAGGTTTGAGTATTGTTGATGAACAACATCGTTTTGGCGTACATCAACGATTAGCACTTCGGGAAAAAGGTAATGTCGATGGAAATACCGCGCATCAATTGATCATGACGGCGACACCGATCCCGCGCACTCTTGCAATGACAGCTTATGCGGATCTCGATGTGTCTGTCATAGACGAATTGCCCGCTGGGCGGCAGCCGGTGACGACGACGGTTATTCCTGAATTGCGGCGTGAAGAAATTATTGATCGAATTACTGATGTTTGTCGCCAAGGTCGGCAGGTTTACTGGGTGTGCACGTTGATAGAAGAATCAGAAACTTTGCAATGTCAGACGGCAACCGAAACGGCTGACTTGTTAGTGGAAAGTCTAGCTGGTTTAAAAGTAGGCTTAATTCATGGGCGCTTAGATAAAGATCAAAAAAATAATGTTATGCAAGCATTTCATTCGGGCGAAATTGATCTGTTAGTCGCAACGACAGTAATTGAAGTTGGTGTTGATGTACCAAACGCAAGTTTAATGATTATTGAAAATGCCGAACGATTAGGGCTTGCCCAATTGCATCAACTTCGTGGTCGAGTTGGTCGAGGTTCGCGCAAAAGTGATTGCGTATTAATGTATCATTCTCCTCTTTCTGATCACGGCAAAGCGCGTTTAGCAATCATGAGAGAAACCAATGATGGTTTTAAAATATCGCAAAAAGATCTTGAATTACGCGGACCAGGTGAATTTCTTGGTACACGCCAAGCCGGTTCAATGCGCTTCATAATTGCAGATTTAATGCGCGATCAGGATTTAGTTCCAGATATAGAAAAAATGGCCATTAAAATAATGAAAACAAATTCGGAAATCATAGAACCTTTGATTCAACGTTGGATGATCTATGGTATCGATTATGCGGATGTTTAAGTATGTCTAAAGTAATGGAAAGACTTAGCCAATATGCTCAGCTGATGAGGTTGGATAAACCGGTCGGCATTTATCTTTTGTTATGGCCGACCTTATGGGCAATCTGGATCGCGTCCGAAGGTAAACCGGATCTATTAGTTTTATTTGTGTTTGTTGCTGGCGTGGTTTTGATGCGCTCAGCCGGTTGTGTCATTAATGATTTTGCAGATCGAAAAATTGATGGTCATGTTAAAAGAACGGCTGATCGGCCTATTGCAGCAGGTCGGGTTTCGACCAAAGAAGCGATCATATTATTTTTGCTGCTTTGCATAATCGCATTTGGACTCGTGTTGTTAATGAATGCCCTGACGATCAAACTTTCTTTTGTTGCGGTTTTGCTTGCAACGTCTTATCCCTTTATGAAACGTTTTACGCACCTGCCACAACTTTTTCTTGGTTTTGCTTTTGGTTGGGCTATACCGATGGCGTTTGCTGCGATTCAGAATGCCGTTCCAATGATTGCGTGGATTTTATTGTTGGCAACGACGATTTGGGCGGTGATCTACGACACAATGTACGCAATGGTCGACTATGAAGATGATCTAAAAATCGGCGTTAAATCGACAGCGATATTATTTGGTGAACATGATCGAATGATTATAGGGATTCTGCAATTTTTGATGTTGATCTTACTTTTCTGGGTTGGATTAATAATCAATTTAGATTGGCCATTTCATTTGTCGTTATTGATCGCCGCGGTGCTAATGCTAAAACACCGAGTAATGATCCGCGATAGAGAAACCTCTGAATGTTTTCAGGCGTTTAAACAAAATCACTGGATAGGACTGGTTATTTTGTCAGGGATTATTTTTAGTTACATAAATAAATAGTAGGACGACTATGTGGTTCGTAATTGCTTTAAGTCTTTTGTATGGTCCTTATAATGCTAAGGTGCAGTCAGTGATTGATGCAGAAACGTTAAGACTGGAAGTCGCGGTTTGGCCTGGTGAAGAAAAATTGATCGAGATAGGTGTGTTAAGTGTCGAGACACCTTCACTAGATGGAGAATGTGACGCGGAGAAGTTGTTAGCAGAAGAAGCGGCTGAACTGACACGCGCTTTTGTCGGCAAGCAAGTAAGGCTGACGGACGTTCGACGTTTAAAAGGTAACGATAAGGTTTACGCAAAGATCAGAAATATTCAAGGTAAATCGTTGCGAGATTCTCTGATCGAAAGTGGTTATGGTAAGCCTTACGATAAAGACAAAAAAGTAAGTTGGTGTCCTTAGTTAACGTTCGTAAGCAAATAAAGAAGTTAACTTTTGAATTTTGAAAGCGCTGCTTTGTGAACAAGATCGCATTTCTCAGGTACTGTTTTGGTTTATAGTGGCCTGCATTATGCAAACTTAGTCATCAACAGAAAATTGATGAAACTCATAAAGCAGAATGCTTGATATAACCAAAATATTGTCAGATAAATTCACCGAACGACTTGTTGACGGATTTCGATCTGCGTTCGGTGATGATCATACTGATTATGAAAACCTGATCAAAAATAATGCTGAGCAGATTATTCGCCTTATTTCGGGTAGCAATACTTTATATCATAATGTTGAGCACACCATTCAGGTAACGCTTGTTGGGCAAGCTATTCTACAAGGAAAACGAATAGTCGATGACAGTGTAACTCCACAGATTTGGCTAAATTTCATCATGTCCTTGTTATGTCATGACATTGGTTATGCATCGGGGATATGTTCATCTGACCCTCAGGAAAAAACACTTCTTCGAACCAGTGATGCGATGTTAATGTCAGTACATATTGATCGAGGAAAACAATTTGTGGCTGAGACATTTTCTGAACAATCAGGAATTGAAGTGGAATTTATTCAAGAATGTATTGAACGTACCCGTTTCCCTGTCGGAGCTACGGAAGAAGCACAACAGACCAGTGATTTTCCTGGGCTTGTTCGAGGTGCTGATTTGGTTGGACAGGTTAGCGATCCTCGTTATATTAATAAATTACCAGCGGTATTTTTTGAATTTGAAGAGTCTGGTTTCAATGAAATAACGGGTTATAAACAACCGGGTGATCTGCTAAAAAATTATGTTGATTTTTATGAGCGCTCTGTTCAACCCTATGTCCAAGAATCGGTGGATTATTTGACAAAGACACCAGTTGGACGAGATATTCTAAATCATCATGATCGTAATATTGCTCTCGCGATAAAATCTGCCTGATAAATTTATCATCGCAATTACTCATAAGTTTATGTAGTATCGCGCCTCTTAAAATATTTAAGAAACTAATTATTTCGAACCGAGACTATGATACTTACTAAAAAGCAGATCAAATATTTACGTTCATTAGCACATGACTTGAGCCCTGTTGTGCGCATTGGACAAAATGGTCTGACAGAAAACGTTCTCGAAGAAGTTAAAAATGCTTTGGAGCATCATGAATTGATCAAATTAAAGATCAATGTTGGTGAGCGTCAGGAACGTGACGATGTCTTGCTAAAAATTTGTGAAGAGACTAAATCCAGGTGTATTCAAAAAATCGGCAACACCGCAACTTTATTCCGTAGAAATCCTCAAAAGCCAGTCATCTCACTGGCAAAATAATAATAATTTCGAATTATTATTAGAAATATTAATTTTCCATCTTACTTGGCAAGTTCTGTGCATTCTGTTTTGTAGTCAATTTATTTGTCGTTTCTTGCAGATTTATTGTCACAAAAGTTTATTAACGGAAAGTCTGGAGTAAAAAAATGGCAGTTGCAGAAGTCGTCAACGAAGAAGAATTCTATACCCAATTAATTAGTGATCTAAATTCTGGAAAACTTTCTTTGCCAACCTTACCTGAGGTTGCAATTAAGGTTCGGGACATCGTTAATGATCCAAATGCTTCTGCGGCTGATATGGCAGATATCATTGTGACCGATGCATCGCTAGCTGCAAAATTAATCAAGGTTGCAAATAGCCCTCTTTTTCGTGGCCAGCGAGAAATTGATAGTGTTCAAATGGCGGTTGCAAGACTAGGCGTCAGTTTGATCAGAAATCTCGTAACAAGTTTGATGATGAAGCAATTGTTCAATGCAAAATCCCCAAAACTTGCAAAAAAAGTGCGCGACTTATGGGAGTACAATTCACAAATTGCAGCTATTAGTCACGTATTAGGAAATACCTGCCCAACCGTAGCCTCTGATGAGGCACTACTCGCTGGTTTAATACATAATATTGGGGCTTTACCAGTGTTGATGCGAGCAGATGAACAACCAGAATTATTAGAGCATCCGGGCCTACTAGATAAACTCGTTGAAAAATTAAGTAGTCCAATTGGGAAAAAGATCCTGGAAGCATGGCACTTTCCTCAATCTTTAATCGACGTCGCAGCAGAATATTCTGATTTCACTCGTAATAAGAATCCTGAAGCCGATATGACGGATGTTGTTCAAGTAGCTTTGTTGCAATCATATATGGGATCTGATCATCCTATTGGTCAGATTAATTGGGATAGTGTTCCAGCGTTGGTGAAACTTGGGTTCACTTCCGAGATTGAAGAGATTGAATTGGAAGGTTGTACTGAAAAAATTGAGGCGGCTCAAAATATGCTCAGCGGCTTGTAGGTGCCGTTTAAAACGAACATAAAAAAAGCCTGATCCACAAGTGAACCAGGCTTTAATTAAGCTAGATAATCTTAAACTAGAATGAAGCTTTAATACCTATCCAACCAGCACGTGGCGCGCCAACACCAACAAAACGAGGGTTTTCAAAATCGAACCCGGGCGCTTCATCTGGTTCACCGTATAAACCAAATGTTTCATACTCGTTATCTAATAAGTTATCAACTTTTGCAAAAAACTCTACATTCTCATTAAGTTTATAGCGGCTGTGTAGATTCACAACTGTATATCCACCGATCTCCTCGTCTTCATTAGCTTCATCTCCTCTGTAATACTGACTAGAGTGATATGAAGCGGTCAAGCCAAGTGTAAAATGTTGATTAAATTGATAGTTTGCCCCAATTTTCACATTATGAGCAGGAATACCTGGCAAACGATCACCTTTAGTAACAGTAAATGTTTCTAAATCACCTTCAACTTCACGAGCATATTGAAATTTATCTTCAAATGTAGCGCGTACATAAGAATAATTTGCAAACCAGTCCAACTTCTCTGTTTCACCATTTAGACCCAACTCTAATCCAGCTCGAGCTGTCTTATCAATATTGTCAAAATTACCCGTTCTTAATCGTGGATCAGCTGGATCATCTTCAGTGGAAGGGAAAAAGAATAAATCATCCTTTAGCTCTGTGTAAAAAACATTAGCATTCCAATTAACACCAGTATTTTTTCCTCGGAGACCAGCTTCAACTGTTCTTGCAACAACGTCATCTAACGGCGGATCTGCTAAGAATGAGTTAGGTAATGCACACTCAATTTGCTCTGCACGCGAATCATCATATGCACATGTCAACTCTGATGGGCTTGGTGCCCGATTTGATTCACTATAGCTACCATAAGTGGTTAATGAATCATTGATAGCATACGTTAAACCAGCAGATGGGTTGAAGCGATTAAATACATGTTTTTCACCTGTCTCATTAAGATTTTGGTCACCCCCCTCGCTAGTACCAGAAATATCAATTTCAATCCGGTTGTAACGACCAGCAACTGTTAACGCTAGTTTATCAGTCAATGAAATTGTATCGGTGAAATAAAAACTATATGTTTCAGTCTCGATATCACCATCAACAACTGTTTCATCAATAGTAAAGCCAGTGCCATTAGTGCCACGACTCGAGGTAAATTGGGCTACTTCAGATTGAGAAGTATGTTCAACATCAGAATATGCATAGCTCGCTCCAACAATTAACTGATTTTCTTTTCCGAATAAGTCGTCAAGAAAAGTAAATTGCAAACCTAGACCATAACTATCTTGTTCTGTTTCACTAGTATTATTTAGTGCTACAGGATCATCTTCTGCAAAGCCTAATGTGTCAGCATTTTCGATTGATTCATCTAAGAGTTCAGCAAGTGTAATATCCATTTCTTCGAACTCTTCTATCTCATCTTCTTCCGCTAAGATCAGACCACCTGCTCCACTGTCATACGCTTCTAATTCAGATCCATCACCATTAAATGTTGAACGATCACTAGAACGGTAGTAAGCATTACCAGAAACTAATGTCGCATCATTCAACCAATGAGAACCATTCAAAGCAAACATTTCTAGATCGTTTTGAGTATTATCTGGATGTGTAAATACGGCTTCTCGATCAAGAGCAACCAATTCAACAGGAGAAGCACCATTACCATTTAGGTCACTATCAATCGACATCAGAGTTAAATCTAGTGTGCTGTTTTCATTTTGGTAACTTAACTTCGCAAATAATTGATCAATATCTGAAGGTGACTCATCTCGCCAGCCATCTTCTTCAGTATGAGCACCAGTTATATAATAGCCAAAATTACCGTTATTACCGCCACTTTCTAGTGTTGTAGACCAACGGTCAAATGAACCGGCATAAGCCTCTAGACTATGACCTTGATGTGTAAAACCACTTTTTGTTTGAATCGATAACGCACCACCCAATGTATTCAAACCAAAAACAGGGTTTGAGCCCGACATTAAATTCATGCTGGCAATTGCTGATTGAGGAATTAACTCAAAATTGATCACATCACCAAAAGGTTCATTAACACGAACGCCGTCCATATATACAGATAGCCCTTGTGAATTTCCTACTAATGGTGAAGCTCTAAAACCACGATAGTTTAAATCAGGCTGAAAGGGGTTATTTTGTGCCTGATTCAAGCTAACACTTCCCAGTGTTTTATTTATGAAATCAGAAATGTCTAAGCCTTGGTACAGTTCAATATCCTCATCAGTAGCCGTTTGGACATTACTTGCTATTTGATCAGCAGGTAAGCCCACACCATGAAGTGGGGTGGTGCCTATGACTTCGATATCTGTTAATCCAATCAGGTTCTGTGATTCTTCTGCATGGATATTGAAGGTAGTCGAAATCGATACAGTCAAAACTGTTCCAGCAAGAAGTAGTTTTCTTGGGTGAGGTTTATTTTTCATAGTACTCCCTAGGTTATGTTGTTGTACATTATTCTTCTTATATTGGACGCGCATAATACCAAGGCATTAAGAACATTTCGCCAGTGCTTTTCCTTTCGACCATAGGAGAAATTCCCATATCAAAGATCATTTTCTGCAAAAGGAACAAATGGAGGTCAACGATTATAGTTAGATAGGAAACTTCAAGTGAAAAATCACCTTGCCGAAAATCTGATCATGATCTAGATTTATAGGGTGGGAACAAAATAAGTACGTATCCGTCGGTTTAACCTCAACCGGCTCATAGCATACTAATATTAATAATCGCACATGCAACACGAGGTATCAGCTGTTTCACACATCTAATTAAAGTTCTACGAACCAGGAGAATTATATGTCAGAACACGAATTACACGCCGTTAAAACCCTTCTAGCAACAGAAATCAGCTTTAAACGCTTGTACGATAAACACCATTATCTGGATGAACGGGTGAATGAGATAAACCAGGGTGAACTAGCTATTGATGACGTGTCATTAGAAAAAATGAAAAAAGAAAAATTACTATTAAAAGATCAAATGGAAAAAATGGTGGCAGAATTTACTAACAATCAGGCCGTGGCTTGATCTGAGATCATATTGATCTCAAAAAGGGGGCTTAGGCTCCCTTTTTTTACTCTTGCTGAAATTCATTAGAAAAATAACTATAATAAAAAAGAATAGATAAGTAACTTCTTATTCTTTAATTTATTTACGGACGATTAAAAATGAAGCTGCAACAGCTAAGATATGTCTGGGAAGTCGCAAGACATGACCTTAATGTTTCTGCAACCGCAGAAAGTCTTTTTACCTCACAACCAGGGATTAGCAAGCAAATCCGATTGTTGGAGGATGAGCTTGGAGTACAAATTTTTACTCGAAGTGGAAAACATCTGACCGAAATTACCCCCGCTGGATTAGATATTATTGATCTTGCTGGAAAAATTCTGGGTGAAGTTGAGAATATCCGAAAAGTATCAGCAGATCATAAAGATGAGTCGCATGGTAGCTTGACGATAGCCACCACGCACACGCAGGCGCGATATGCATTGCCGCGAGTGATCACCGCGTTTATAGATAAATACCCGGGTGTTTCATTACATATGCAACAAGGGACACCAATGCAAATCTCAGAACTGGTAGTTAATCGCAAGGTGGATTTTGCCATCGCAACAGAGGCGCTGGAACTGTTTTCAGATTTGGTCATGCTGCCGTGTTATCGATGGAATCGCAGTATTATTGTCCCTAAAGGTCACCCTCTGTCTGAGATTGATCGGCCGACTTTGGAAGATATTGCAAAATACCCAATTGTGACTTACGTGTTTGGCTTTACAGGCCGTTCACATCTGGATAATGCCTTCAGCGAAAAAGGCTTGCAGCCTAAAGTTGTATTCACAGCGGTTGATGCAGATGTGATCAAAACCTATGTGAGGCTTGGACTTGGTATTGGCATCATAGCGAGTATGGCCTATGACTCAACTGTTGATAGCGAGCTTTGTGCATTGGATGCAAGTCACCTATTCCAAACTGAAATTACGCAGATTGGTTTTAGAAAGAATGCGCATCTGCGTGGTTATATGTTTGATTTTATTAGTCAATTTGCACCGCATTTGACGAAGGGGTTAGTCGAGCAAGCCATCGCAGCAAAAAGTCGAGAAGAGATTGAAGCACTTTTTGAAAGTACAGAGTTACCTTATCATTTAGATTGATTACAGGTTTACTTATTTTTTGATCGATTGAAGTGGCTACTCAGCGTAACAATGAGTTTGAATAGACATATCTTCAAGGCAACTGTGTCGATCTAGTTCTGATAAGGATCCTAAATGACGTACGCGCTGATAGAATAAATGGAGGTTATTGTTTGAAAGTGCTAACAAATTTCCGAAGGATTCTGTCAGATCGTGGTAGGTCACAATCGAAGCGACTTTTGCGTTATTAAGATCGTTTTGCATCCAATTATCGTAGTTCGGAGGATTTTCCCAGGCCGATTTTAGTTCTGAATAATCAGTACGCAATTCGTCATAGATCGTTTGTTTTTTTATCCGTAATTGTTCAGGAGTTTGTTGGCTTTTTTGATCATGACTTTTTGCTTGATCTGATCCAAACAATAGGTCGAGTTTTTCTTTGCTGGAGAGCACTATTTGGATGAACTCATAATCCCACTGCTTATCTCTATTAAACTTTTCCAGATCAGCATCGCGGTTATTTTCTTGTAACCATCGGCGAACTCCAATTTCACCAATGGCGGTCGCAAAGGCTTCATTGAAAGCAGAATCGTTCTTAATGTAGATGAGCTGATGGGCTAATTCATGAAAGATGACTTCTGCAAGACGAAATTCACCATAGGTCAACATCGAACTCAATATCGGATCATCAAACCAGCCAAGTGTAGAATAGGCTGTGACGCCACCGACAAAAACATCGTTTCCTGATTCACGTAATTCGTCTGCAAAATCGATCGCATCTTGTTTTGCAAAAAAGCCCTTATATTGAAGGCAACCGACGATCAAAAAGCACGAGCTGACAGGTGTTAACGAAAATTCCGGCGTCGCAAAGACGTTCCACACAACATAATCCTCGTCCAAATCAACATAAGTGCTATAACTTTCATTGTCAGGGAGATGTAAATAATCACTGGCAAACTCGCGTATTTGTAGAATATTTCGCAAGACTGCTTTTTTTTGATCAGAGGTTGCTGGATCTTCTATTAATTCGTCTATCGATACCCGTTTTGACATAACTGACAACTGACCTTGAATTGATTGTGAGTAATAACCAATCGTTGAGCAGCCGCTATTCAGGCTTGAACTTATCAAAAGAATTAAAGCTAATAGGCACTTGTTTATCATAGAGATATGTTGCATAGCTCAAAATAACATGAAATTAATTCAGAAAAATCAGAAATATCGGTTATTATTATGTTAATAACTGTGAATTAACTATGTTCAAGACCTTAATAGACTGCAAAACATTGGCGAGGAACCTCGAAAACCTTAACTGGGTAATAGTCGATTGTCGCTACGATTTAATGGATGAAGCTGCTGGTGAACGGTTCTGGCTTGAATCTCATGTTCCAGGTGCAGTTTATGCGAGTGTTAGTAAAGAATTAAGTGGTGATCCTGTCACGGATTGTGGTCGACATCCGATGCCGTCGCCTGAAGCGATGGCCGAGACCTTTTCTAAGTTGGGAATAGATTCTAGCAAACAAGTTGTAGTGTACGATGATATGGGAGGCGCTTTTTGCGCGCGTCTTTGGTGGATGTTGCGCTATATGCAACATGATGCTGTTGCCATACTCGATGGTGGATGGAGTCGTTGGCAGCAAGAACAAAGAGTGACGGAATCTGGTGTGGTTAAGAATAGAGCTGTTACATTTAAAGGACAGGCTGAATCAGATCGTTTAGTGGTTATTGATCAGCTTGCAGAAGAGTCTCAATTGGTTGATTCACGCGATCCAGATCGTTATCAGGGAAAGCTGGAGCCTATCGATCGAGCTGCTGGCCATATTCCGGGGGCGATCAATCATTTTTGGAAAAATAATCTTGACGAGGAAGGATCTTTCCTCGAGCCAGAAATTCTGGCTGAAAATTTTAATCAATTATTTGATCAAGCTGCGGAAGATGGCTCTTCAGCACAAACGGTTTTTTATTGTGGTTCAGGTGTAACTGCCTGTCATAATATTTTTGCAAGTGTCCATGCAGGTCTTGCGGAACCAAAACTTTACGGCGGATCCTGGAGCGAGTGGAGCTCAGATCCTAATCGGCCAGTTGCAACTGGAGAAAGATAGTAACGTTTAAAAATGGATTACCAACAGTTAATAAATAACCTTCAAAGTAATATCCAAAACTTATCAGGCGCGCACGTCTGGCTGTTTATTGCTGTGACGGTTTTTATTGTGTTTGCTATTTTAACCTTGATTACTTTTAGACAATTTAATCGACATCCAAATAGCTATGAGCAAGAAGAAAATCTTGATGTAGAAGACGCGGAAGTTGCATTGATCGATGTGCATCAATGTACGGGAACAGAACAATATCGAATTACAAAAACGCCAATGATGATTGGTAGGTTAAAAGCAAATGGCCGCGAATATGATTCGCTTGTTATTCCGCAATCTACTGTTGGTCGGCGCCACGCAGTTATCAGGTATGAGAAGGGAGCATATTGGATACAAGATCAGGGTAGTGTCAATGGTTCTTATGTAAATGGAGAGCGCATCGAAAAAAATCATCGATTAACCGATGGGGATCATCTCAAATTTCATAAATTCTCTTTTCAATTTGTTGAGCAGCTTTCTGAAGATTTTGATCGTACTATGCTTGATATTACCTTACCGAAAATGACTCGTGTTTCAGACTCGGATCAGGTAGTTCGACCAAATGATGTTTTGCTTAACCAGGCAAAGCAAAGCAATAATGTAATTGAAATAAAGCAGCAGTTAACAGAGCCAGAAGAACAATATCGGTCTGATAAAATTTTCTCAAAAGAAGATTTACCCGCTGAGGTTGCAAATTTAAAAGTTGATGATAACGATCCGTCCGACCGGGAGATACGCAAGAATATCCAGGATATGACAGTTCAACTATTCAAGAGCCCTGACGATGATAAAACAATGCGTCTTTATGCGGCTGATCTAGATGGCCCGCCAGAAATACGACCTGATTACGAAGATCAGAATGCAAGCCAGAATAGTAAAAGCGAAAGTACATTTCTTAAAGAACCCTTGCTCCCAGATATGGATGAAAATGTTGTAAAAGCATTGGGTGATTTTTTTGATGAGAGCAACGATGACTCTTCATCTCAAAGTCCTAATCTAAAGCTGACGACTAAAGGTGATAGACTGGCAGAAATGGGACGTTTTTCGTCCAGATTAATTAGTCGTAAAAATGAAGAAACAAAAAAAAGTTGAGATAGCCCACATAGAATCAGATCAGTTTCTTCTTCAAAAACTTTCGCATACTAATACAATTGATCTAAGTAACAATGATTATCAACGGCTCCAGTATTTTAAAGACTGTGGTTTAGAATTTAAAAAGTTAGATCCAGTTTTGGGTCAATTAAAATACCCGTTAGATTTGCTTGATGTTGATCAAATTAAGTCACAACTACCAGAAAAAATTGTTCGATCTATAACTGCTATAGAACTTGAAAGTGTGGTTAATTCGACAAATTCTACGCTGTTAAATTTTACAAAAGATCAGCAACATAGAAGAGTGTGTCTCGCTGAATATCAAAATGCAGGTCGAGGACGACAAGGGCGACATTGGGTGGCGCCGTTTGCTGCAGGAATTTGTTTATCTTTAGGTTGGGCGTTACACAAAAAGGTTGTTCAGTTACAATTAATTAGTCTATTACCTACCGTTGCTTTAATAAGAGTTCTGAAATCTATTGGCGTAAAAAATATTGGAGCAAAATGGCCGAATGATGTTTATTGTAATAACAAAAAGCTTGCAGGTATTTTGATCGAAGTAGCAGCAAATCAATCGGACGTTCAAAGCCTTGTTATCGGGATTGGGATTAATGTTTATAGTAGAACGGATATGTTGGCTAACATAGATCAGCCATGGACAAGTCTTGATCAATATTTAGATTCTGTACCAACGCGTAACCAAGTTACTGCTTTATTGATCACAGAGATTTTTCTTTTGCTTCTATCTGTCGAACAGAATGGTTTAGATGGTATTCGCGAAGAATGGCGTCAATATGATGTGCTGATCAACAAATACGTGAATGTAATTACAGGACAAGGAAAAGAAAATGGAATATCTCGTGGTATTAACAATGATGGCTCCATCAGCATTGAAATTGACGGTAAGATAAAAACGTTTATGAGTGGTGAAGTAAGCTTAAGGCCAGTTTGAGAAATAGATCAAAAACGAATGCAAAAAATATTACTAGTCGATATTGGAAATAGTCGAATAAAATGGTCTGTCGCTGAGAATGGAGTGCTCAGTGAGCAAAGTGTGTGTGTGTGGCCAGGAAAAGGTTTTGAGCAAATTCTGGATGATAACTGGAACAAGCTTGATCAAATTTGTGCTATTAAAATTTCTAATGTCGCTGGAAAAAAGATCGGCAAAACTATTTGCAAGTGGTGTAAAAGAAACTGGCAAATAACGCCGACATTTGCAAAAGTCTGTGAACGTGATTGTGGTGTAAAAAACAGTTATTCAAATCCAGAAAAGCTTGGAATTGATCGTTGGCTTGCGATGCTTGCAGGTTGGAATATTGTTAAAAGCAATGTCTGTATCATTGACTGTGGCTCAGCTATAACGATTGATGTGGTTGACTCGTCTGGTACACATAAAGGTGGTGTAATCGCACCGGGATTGGCTTTGAGTGAGCGTGCACTGACAGATCATACTCACGCCTTATCAGTGCAGAAAAATGATGAAATCACATTACTTGCGAGCGACACTGAGGCAGCGATCAATTCAGGTTGTTATCATCAACTTATTGGTGGGGTTGAATACCTGCTTACAAAAATAATGCAACAATTTGGATCGGATATAGAGTGCATTTTTACCGGTGGAGATGCGGAGATGGTGATTAAAGGTGTTGATTTGTCAGTGCCAGGAATAAAATTACGTCATGAACCCACTCTCGTCTTACAAGGACTAAAACTGAGTTCAAAATAACAATGATGAAATGGATAGCAATTTTTCTTTTACTGATTAATGTCGGCTATTTTGGCTTGCAAATAAATAATAGTTTGAAGAAAACTGCTCCGGCATCGACGCCCAGCCAAAAAATGGTAAAAAATTCGACTAAGTCTCTTGTTCTTTTAAGCGAACTGGAAGAATTGCCTATGCTGCGTGAAGGACAAAATGTTATAGAAAAAGAGTTGGAAAATAATATGCCGGAAATGGAAATGGGCAAAGAAATACCTTTCGATTCTTTTGGCACTTGTTTGTCGATAGGACCATATCAATCAGACATAGAAGTGATCGATCTCAATAACTGGCTGCAATTTAACCGCATCCCACATAGAGAGCGTATTGAAGAAAAACGTACCAGTGAAAGGTATTGGGTATATCTAGCGCCCCAAACTGAGGCGAAAGCAAAAGCACAACTTCAGGAGCTTAGGAGAAAAGGACTTAAAGATTATTACTTGATTGGTAAGGGAGATATGAAAAACGCCATCTCACTCGGCTTGTTTAGTAGGCAGAGTACAGTTAACAATCGTTTAGCCGAGTTGAAAAAAGTGGGTTACAACCCAGTTGTCGTTCCACAACATAAAATTACTAAGCTTATGTGGTTGGATATCCAGATTAATGACGGTCAAAATCTGCCTGAGCTCACAAATACACTAAAAACTGTAAATATAGACTGCAAGACGATTGCACTTCTTGGTTCAGATCAATAAAATACCCACCCTTAGCCGACATAGCTCAGTTGGTAGAGCAACTGACTTGTAATCAGTAGGTCCCGAGTTCGACTCTTGGTGTCGGCACCAAATCTAAAAACCCATGGTCCTTAATGATTATGGGTTTTTTTATACCTGTAATAAAAATTTTCCAAGATAAATCTAATAATCGAAAGCTCCCGTATTTTTATTTTTGTATACTGTCGTTTGTAGGCAACACAATTTTATTGTTTTAAGAATTATAAAAATCTCTAATTTATATAAGTAATTGATAATAATATATAAAACATGGTTGGCATTGTAATTGCCGTATTACCTTAGTAATAACAAGGAAAGTTATTATCAAAAAACGTTAAAGGAGTAACGAAATGAAATTATCTATTAAAGCAATTAGTGTATTCGCACTTGTATTCGCCCTAAACAGTTCTGTTAATGCAGCGATGGTAAAAGTTGATTGGTTGGGAACAGTCACTCATTCCGGAGTTAAAAAAGCAGTTAAACGTGGCAATGTTATAACTGGCAGTTTTATCTATGATGATTTAAGTAGAGCTATTATTTCTACTCGGAAATTCTCATCTTATAAAACTAAGCATGTCTCGGAATTTTCTGTAAACGGACTTTCAGGTTCAATGAATAAGCAGGGGATTTCTGTTTTTAATAATATTAGAGGGATTGGGGATGCATTCGTCTCAAGCCGAGATGGACGTAGAGCAAAATATACTGGTGATTTATTTGGTGGATTCTCAGTTTCAAACATCTTTGTAAATCTTACAGATTCAAACAGAAAAGCACTCTCAAATACCGCTCTTCCATCGTTTTTAGATCCAACAGATTTTAATTTCAAAGGTCTATCTCGTATTGATTTTAAAGGAACTAATAAGCATATAAATTTTGGAGTTCGTTCATTTAGCGTTAGTCCTGTTACGACTACAGTTCCAGAACCACCAATGCTTCTTTTATTAGGCGTAACATTTCTTGGATTACTCGGAAGAAAGTGTAAATCTGTCTAGAAAACATTTCTAAAATAGAAAGATATCAAGCCCCGTAACAGGGGCTTTTTTTGATTTATTTTTTTTAGAGGTTCAGGCTTTTTTGCTGACAGACTATCTCTTCTTTCGGTTGTTTAGATTTTTGATCCTGCCGACCTTCAAGTTTCGTAACACTGATGCCCAATAATCTGATTTTACGTGTTTTGATTTCTGTTTTTTCTAGTAAAAGTGGGATTATGGAGAACATTTTCTCTACGGTTAGAGGAGACTCTATTGTTTGGCTTCGCGTAATTTGCTCAAAGTTGTCATACTTTATTTTGATGGTCATTGTACGCGCGAAAAGTTTTTTATCAGATAAACTCTGATCAACTTTTTGTACAAATTTTTCTAATTCTTGTTTGATTTGTAGAGGGTCATTTAAATCCCGTTCATAAGTCAGTTCTGCACCCAATGATTTTCTAATCCGCGATGGCTCTACTTTTCTGTGATCAATTCCACGCGAAATTAAATAGTAGTGTTTACCGACTTTACCGAAATGTTCAGTCAAGTTTTCTTCTGACCATGTTCTTAGATCTCTACCGTCATGTATTCCCAGCGACTTCATCTTGGCTTCGGTTACTTTTCCAACGCCGTAGAACTTGCCTACTTTTAACTTTCGAACAAATTCTTCACCTTCTTCAGGTGTGATTAGAAAAAGTCCATCTGGTTTATCTTGATCAGACGCAATCTTGGCAAGAAATTTATTATAAGAAACACCAGCAGAAGCGATTAGATCTGTTTTTTCAAAGATTACACGTTTTATATCTTTTGCAATCAATGTGGCAGATCCCTGGAACAGATCAGAATTACTCACATCAAGATATGCTTCATCTAATGAAAGCGGTTCAACCAGATCAGAATATTGATTAAAGATTGCGCGGAGTTGCTCAGAAACTTCACGGTATGCATCAATTCTTGTTCTAACAAAAATCGCATCTGGACAAAGCCGTTGCGCACGTGATGAAGGCATGGCGGAATGAATACCAAATTTTCGCGCTTCATAACTACAAGCGGCAACGACTCCCCGCTTATCAGGATCACCGCCGACAATCAGCGGTTTGTTTCTGTATTCGGGATGATCGCGTTGTTCTACAGAGGCAAAAAAAGCATCCATGTCGATGTGAATGATTTTTCTGGAGTGTTCGATGATGGCCTCTTAAGAATAACGATCTCAGTCGATCAAAATCCTTTATAACCAGAGGTGATTGGGTAGCGTCTGTCGCGTCCAAAAGCCCGTTTTGTGATGCGGACACCTGGCGCTGATTGGCGGCGCTTATATTCGTTTCGATCGACGAGTGTCACGATTCTTTCAACGACAGCACGATCAAAACCTTGTGCAATAATTTTTGCTGGTGATTGATCGTTTTCTATATAAGCTTCAAGAATCGGATCAAGAATTTCGTAGGGCGGCAGGTTGTCAGAATCTTTTTGATCGGGTGCCAGTTCTGCCGATGGTGGTCTATCAATAACGCGTTGAGGAATGACTTGTGAGACAGTATTTCGCCATGTGGAAAGTTTGTACACAAGCAATTTTGAGATATCTTTTATTGGCGCAAACCCACCATTCATATCGCCATAAAGAGTTGCATAACCTACGGCCATTTCACTTTTATTACCAGTAGTGAGTAATAATTTTCCAGTTTTATTTGAGATCGCCATCAGTAAAACACCACGGCAGCGGGCTTGTATATTTTCTTCTGTGGTATCGGGTTTCGTACCTTCAAAAATTTCGGCAAGGCTTTCTGTAAAGGCATCAAATGTTTTTTTGATCGGAATGGTGTGATATTTGATCCCTAATGCTTCTGCTTCAATGACGGCATCTTCGTTACTCATATCCAAAGTGTAACGAGAGGGCATTAAGACACCCTCGACATTTTCTTTTCCTAACGCATCGACGGCGATCGCGGCGGTCAACGCAGAATCTATTCCCCCAGAAAGTCCAAGCACAGCACCGTTGAAACCATTTTTTGTTACATAATCTTTTACGCCAAGAACCAGCGCTTGATAGATACTTTCTTCAGTTTCTACTTCCGTTGGATTTTGATGGTTATGAGAAATTTTGCCTGTCTCTGAAACTTCTACAACATAAACATCTTCTTCAAAGTTGGGAGCACGAAAGCGCTGTTCGGCTTTATCATTAAGAACCAGCGATCCACCATCAAAGACAAGCTGATCTTGTCCGCCGACGAGATTGACGTATATAACGGGCATTTCTCCTTCGAGGATATTTGCGTTAAGAGCAGCAATGCGTTCGTCAAATTTGTCTTTGTTGTATGGAGAAGCATTGAGATTGATGATCAGTTTCGCACCAGCTTCTTTCGCTTGCTTGCCGGTTCCTTCTGTCCAGATATCTTCACAAATACTAAGGGCAACGGGCATTCCTTTTATATCGACTACAAGTGCTTTTTTGCCGGGTGTAAAATAGCGTTTTTCATCGAAGACGCTGTAATTCGGCAAGTGCTGTTTGTCATAAGTTGCTATAATTTTTCCGTCGCGTATCAATGAGCAGCTGTTGAATAATTTCCCATCAGTTTGCCGTGGATAACCAAGGATCAGATCGATACCTTTAACTTCATCAAAAATTTTTGCCAGCGAATCTTCAATAAGTTCATAAAGATGTGGTCGTAATAATAAATCTTCAGGAGGATAGCTGGTGATCGTGAGTTCAGGATAGACAACCACATCAGCTTTTAATTCGTCACGGGCTTTGATCGCTGCGGAAATAATTTTGTTGGTATTTGCTTGAATGTTTCCTACATGGAGATTCAGTTGCGCTAACGCTATTCTTATCACATTAATCCTGCCAGAGTTTTACCAAGTTCAGCGGGGGAGTGAGTGGTGACAACACCGGCAGATTCCAACGCGGCAAATTTATCTTTGGCGGTTCCTTTGCCACCAGAAATAATCGCGCCCGCATGACCCATGCGCTTGCCCGGTGGAGCGGTGACGCCTGCGATATAGGTTACGATCGGTTTGGTGACATTCTCGGCGATAAATTTAGCTGCTTCTTCTTCCGCATTTCCACCAATTTCACCGACCATAATAATGCCATCAGTGTCAGGATCGTTTTGAAAATGTGTCAGGCAATCGACAAAATCTAAGCCCTGAATTGGATCGCCACCAATCCCTATACAGGTACTTTGCCCTAACCCCATTAAGCTGGATTGATGAACTGCTTCATAAGTTAATGTGCCGGATCGTGACACGATGCCTATTTTCCCAGGTGTGTGAATGCTGGCTGGCATAATCCCAATTTTGCATTTTCCGGGTGAAATAATGCCGGGGCAATTTGGACCGATCAAAACCGTGTCGGGGTATTGCATCAAGCTGGTTTTAACCTTCAGCATATCGAGGACAGGTATACCCTCAGTAATGCAGACGATCACTTTAATCCCAGCTTCCGCAGCTTCAATGATCGCTTCGGCAGCAAAACCAGGAGGAACAAGGATCATCGTGGCATCTGCACCTGTTTCCTTAACGGCACTTTCAACTGTATTAAATACGGGGAGATTGATATGTGTTTGTCCGCCGCGCCCTGGTGTGACACCAGCAACAATTTTTGTTCCGTAATCCAGCGATTGCTGAGAATGGAAAGTACCTTGTTGTCCGGTGAAGCCCTGGCAGATCACTTTTGTGTTCTCGTCGATCAAAACCGCCATTAGAGTTCTCCCTTCGCCGCGGCCACGACTTGTCTTGCTGCATCATCAAAACCCTCTGCTGAGACTATATCGAGTCCACTTTCTTTTAATAATGCTTTACCTTGTTCAACATTAGTGCCTTCCAGCCTGACTATAACCGGGATATTGATCCCTACATCTTGCACGGCTTTGATCACGCCATCTGCGATCAGATCACAACGAACAATTCCTCCAAAAATATTAACCAGAATGGCTTTTATCTTTTTTTCAGACAAAATCAATTTAAAGGCTTCAGCAACTTTTTCAGCAGTCGTGCCACCACCAACATCAAGGAAGTTCGCCGGTGAACCGCCGTGTAGTTTTATAATGTCCATTGTTGCCATAGCGAGTCCAGCACCATTGACCATGCAACCAATATTTCCATCCAATCTTACGAAACTCAAGTTGAATCGTTTGGCTTCGCTTTCAAGCGGATCTTCTTGTTCTGGGTCACGCCATTCCGCGAGTTCGGGTTGGCGAAATAAGGCACTGTCGTCAATGGTTATTTTTGCATCAAGAGCAATTAGTTGATCGTTGTCATCAATGATGAATGGATTGATTTCAATCAGGCTTAAATCTTTTTCCATGAAAAGTTGATAAAGCGATTTTAAAATTTTATATAATTGTGATCGTTGTTCCTGGTTTAAACCTAGCGCATAACCAAGCTGATGACTTTGATAGGCTTGTAGACCCATTATTGGATCGATAGTAACAGTCAATATCTTTTCTGGCGTTTGTTCTGCAACCTCTTCAATGTTTACACCACCTTCCAATGAGACCATGATGGCTAGTCGTTTTGAAACACGATCAACTAACATACTTAAATAAAGTTCACTTTTAATATTCGTCAAGCTTTGTATCATTACACAATGAACGGGCTGTCCTTCAGGGCCGGTTTGTTTTGTGATCAGATTTTTGCTTAGCATTTCTCTGGTGTAATTTTCTACGTCATCCAAATTATCCGCCAGTTTTACGCCGCCACTTTTGCCACGACCACCGGCATGAATTTGCGCTTTAACCACCCAATCTGTGCCACCTAAAGCCTTAGCTACTTGTACGGCTTCAGTAATCGAGCGTGTCGGTTTGCCTTCAGGTACGGGAATACCATAATCGCTGAAGAGTTGTTTTGCCTGATATTCATGCAGATTCATGATTAATAATCCTGTAAATAGTTTGCATGGAATTTGCTATGTCTAGTTGATGGAAACTGTTAAATTCACTAACTTAAATTTTATCTTACTTGTGAGGGAAATGCAGTGCCGGGATTAGTTCGTCTGATAGTTTTAGGGTTGGTCATTGGTTTTGTCTACAAATTGATAAGAAAATTTCAACAAAACCGGCTACAAAAGAATTCTGAAAGTTCATCTCGATCAAAAAATAACGTTTCATCGAAAAAAACGGTGCAATGTGATCACTGTGGTGTTTATGTTCCTGCCAATGAACTGGTGAGTGATGGTGAAAAGAATTTTTGCAGTCAGGAACACAAAGAGGCATTTGATCTGTGACAGAAAAGGTTACACCGATTTCTCAAGTAGAGACTGGATGGCGCGCATTAAGGTTATTTAGTTTATACCGGATTATTTTGTCCGGATTTTTTCTTGGGCTGATTATTTTCAAGTTTCTACCTGATCCTTTTGGGATCTATAATCCTGAATTATTTAAACTCGGTGTTGTAACTCATTTAATCACCGCAATTATTTCTCTTTTACTTGTACATTACCGTCGCCCCTCTTTTAGAGATCAGGTTTTTATCCAGATTATTGTAGATTTTGCTGTTTTTGGCGTAATGATGTACGCAAGCGGTGGAGTCAACAGTGGACTTGGTTTATTGCTGGCAATGAGTGTCGCCGCAGGCAGTCTTCTGTTGATTGGTCGGGTCGCCTATTTATTTGCTGCAACAGGCACTCTCGTCATTTTAATAGTCGAGAGCTTTGTGCTGTTTAATGAAACAACACCTATTTCAAATTTCACTAAGGCAGGTTTATTAGGTGCAGTCCTGTTTGCGACAGCTATGCTGGCCCATTTTCTGGCTGTTCGTATCCGCGAAAGCGAAACACTTGCGGCTCAACGCGGCGAAGATCTGGTTAATCTTTCACGAATGAATGAACGAATAGTTCAACGCATGCGTTCAGGATTAATGGTGCTAAGTAATGAAGGAATTATTCAATTAGCCAATATTTCTGCTCTGAGGTTATTGGAAGCAGAAGACGACATCGAAGGCCAAACCTTACAATCAATTTCACAAGAATTAGATGCACATATGAGGAGCTGGATTGAGGGGGATCAGGCAACGCGGATATTGCGACCAGCATCCCGATCAACTGATATTCAAGTCTCTTTTACCTATCTTGGAGAAGGGCTTGGTTCTGACATTGATTCTGATATTCTGGCATTTTTGGAAGATGCTGCAATGCTTAGGCAAAAAGCCCAGCAATTAAAACTGGCATCACTGGGTCAGTTGACGGCCAGCATTGCTCATGAAATCCGCAATCCTTTGGGTGCCATAAGTCATGCGGGTCAATTATTGTCAGAGTCGCCTTCACTTAAAGATTCTGATCAACGTTTAATCGAAATAATTGAAAATCACTCTCTGCGTGTAAATCAAATTATTGAGAATACCTTGAGACTGGGTCGTCGAGATGACTCTGTTCCAGAAAGCTTTTTGATCAAGTCGTGGTTAGAAAAGTTTATTGAAGATTTTAAATTGCAACATGGCCTCTCGGACGCGGAGATCATCTACCGGGTTGAGCCCAGTGATATGCGTGTAGTGATGGATCAAAATCAGCTGCATCAAGTTATCGCAAACCTGGCTGAAAATGCCTTACGATATAGCATTGCGGATCCTAAAATCGAAATACATTGTTATGTGAAAGATGCTACGGAGCGGCCAAAGATTGACGTGATTGATCGAGGGCCGGGAATTGCTCCAGAACAAGCAGATCAAATATTTGAACCGTTCTTTACAGATCGTAGTGGTGGAACGGGTCTTGGCCTTTATATTGCAGGTGAATTATGTGAAGCCAACCAGGCATTATTGGCATTGGAAAAAAATACAAGTGAAGGTTGTTGCTTCAGAATTACTTTTGCACATCCGGACAAACAGATTCATATAGAATAAAAAATGGTTTCAAACACACTGATCGTCGACGACGAACCTGACATTCGCGAATTACTGACGATTACCCTACAACGTATGGATATTCCTAGCCGGGCGGCTGCGGACTTGAATGAAGCACGCGCTTTACTCAAACGTGAGGATTTTGATCTATGCCTGACGGATATGCGTTTGCCTGATGGCGATGGTCTGCAACTGGTTGAGCACATTCAAGAATTTTACCCAGAACTTCCTGTGGCTGTTATCACCGCGCATGGCAGCATGGAAACCGCAATTCAAGCGTTAAAAACGGGCGCATTCGATTTTGTTACTAAACCAGTCGATTTAGAAAACCTGCGTAACCTGGTTTCTAATGCATTAAAGCTTGCGGCAAAGCGATCACTAAATAGTCCATCGATTATTGGTGAGTCGGATCAAATTATAAAATTACGTAGCACGATCAAAAAGCTCGCGCGCAGCCAGGCACCCATTTACATCAGTGGCGAGTCGGGGACAGGCAAAGAGCTGGTTGCAAGAATGATCCACGAACAAGGTTCCAGATCGGATAAATCATTTGTGCCGGTCAACTGCGGTGCAATTCCGGCAGAATTGATGGAGAGCGAATTCTTCGGTCATATTAAAGGCAGCTTTACGGGTGCAAATACTGACAAACAAGGTCTCTTTCAAGTTGCTGATGGAGGAACCTTGTTTCTCGATGAGGTGGCAGAATTACCATTAGCTATGCAGGTGAAGTTGCTGCGAGCAATTCAGGAAAAAGCAATTAGATCTGTCGGTGGTCATAAAGAAGAAACGGTCGATGTGAGAGTTTTATCGGCTACGCATAAAGATCTTACAAAGATGGTTACTGATGGAGATTTTAGACAAGATCTGTTTTACCGAATCAATGTGATCGAGCTAAAAGTGCCGCCATTAAGAAATCGTGGAGATGATGTTTTGTTATTGGTAGATCATATATTGGATGATCTCGCAAGCCTTTCTGATCAGGCTGTCAGATACTCTCTTTCTACCGTTGCAGAAAAAGCACTGCAGGCGTATGACTTTCCCGGTAATGTCCGTGAGTTGGAAAATATTCTTGAGCGCGCAATGACACTCTGTGAAGGTGATGTTATTGAACTTGAAGATCTGAGTTTGCCAGAGGGGCAGGTTGTAGAAAGCAAGTTTTTAACAGACGAAATGCTTTTAGAACCTTATCTTGATTCAATTGAACGAACACGAATCATCGCGGCATTAGAACAAACACGTTGGAATAAAACGGCCGCGGCAAAAGTGTTGGGGATCAGTTTTCGTGCACTTCGATATCGTTTAGAAAAACTAGATTTGGATGAAAGCCAGGAAAAGGTGACGTAATACGTCACATACTGACGTAAAAAAGAAATCCTACCGTCTAAAACCAAGTTGACAGATAAAAAAAATTCTCGATAAGCTCACAACAAAATATTAAATATTCATTTAAATCAGTTGGATAGTTATATTCCAAAAAAATAATCTCCGATACTAAACTAACTGGCACACAACCTGCAATTACCCTGATAACTCACAAGATGGGTTCTCGATCAGCAGTAAAGAAAGTTGTTTTTAGCGATCAAGCTAAAGGATACGAAATAACTGGAAATATTCTTGATCATTCCAATTAGTTTGGAGACGCAATCAGAAATGATCGCATCACCAGAAGATAAATAAACATAAGGAGATATTTATCATGCAAAAAATGCAAAAGAAAACACAACAAGGTTTTACTCTAATCGAACTGATGATCGTAGTTGCTATCATCGGTATTTTAGCCGCCGTTGCGATTCCTGCTTATCAGGATTACACAGTGCGTGCGAAAATGACTGAGGTTATTGGTATAGCTGCGAAAGACAAAACAGTTATTTCAGAGGCTTATACTTCTTTGGGTGTAATGCCAGCGACAGCTAGTTCAGGTGTTAATACTGCAGCAGCGCAAAGTGTGTACTTAAGTGGTGTAACTCAAACAAGGGGTAGTGCCACTGCTTATACTCTAACTTACGCTGTAACAGGTTTAGGCCCAAGTGATGCTACGGGTAACTTAGTATTTGTAGCAACAGGTTCCAATAACGGTGTTGCGTGGACTTGTAACACAAGCACAGTTCCTGATAAGTATCTGCCGGCTAACTGCAGATAGTGACATTAGTTAGTTTATGACTATAAAAATGTTTAATAAAAGCCTCCGAAAGGGGGCTTTTTCATTAACTTTCTTAGTCAGTACGTACACCCTTTCATGTTAATGATGGACAAAACAGCGTTGTATAAAAACTCGACAGGTTTCACTTTAATAGAATTAATGATTGTCGTCGCAATCATTGGAATTCTCGCAGCAGTTGCAATTCCTGCCTATGAAGATTTCACAATTCGTTCAAAAGTGACTGAAGGATTATATGCATTCGGTTCCGCAAAAACAGCAATCGGCGATTACTATTATGTATTTAGCGATTTGCCCGATAATAATACTGAAGCGGGGATTGGAGCGGCTAGCTCGTATGCTTCAAATTATGTTCAAGCTGTAACAATAAGTACTGATGGTGTTGTAGAAGTATCCTTTAAAGCAAGCGTGGGCAATGGGATAAATGCGGGTGATATGATTCGCTACACTCCGACAGTTGTTGCACAAGGAACAATCAGCTGGAGTTGTAATTCTGGCTCAACACTTGCTTCTCGATTTCGTCCAACAAATTGTCGTTAAGTTTTATTTTGATTTCAGTTTCTATTTAAGCGTTGAATTATCTCTTTAAATACCCTGGGGTTTCCTGCAACAATACTTCCTGATTTCATTTGAGCATTTCCACCTTGCATATCACCAACCAGTCCACCAGCTTCCTGAATTAATAATATCCCGGCGGCCATATCCCACGGTTGTAATTGCATTTCCCAAAATCCGTCCAGGCGTCCACTGGCAACATAAGCTAAGTCGAGCGATGCTGCGCCTGCTCTTCTAATTCCAGCGGTGTCTTTAAAGATTGCTTTGAAAGTTTGCAAATATTCACCAAGTTGATCCTGATTTCTGACAGGAAAGCCGGTACCAATCAATGAACCTTTCAAGCCAATTCGTTTCCCAACTCTGATTCTGCGGTTGTCGAGAAAGGCTCCGCGACCTTTTGTTGCGGTAAATAATTCTGATCGATTTGGATCATAAATTACGGCTTGATCAAGAATACCTTTGTGTTTTAGCGCAATAGAGACAGCATATTGTGGGAAGGTGTGTAAAAAATTTGTGGTGCCGTCGAGTGGATCAATAATCCATTGATATTCAATATTGTCTGGATCATTACTGGTAATACCACTTTCTTCAGCAAGAAAGCTGTGATCGGGATATGCATCGCGAATAGTATCAATAATGATCGATTCTGCTTTTTTGTCTACTTCGGTGACGAAGTCGTTGTAACCTTTTTCGGTCACATCAAGATCGGCAACTTGATCTAAATTACGGTTTATAAAGTCGCCTGCTTTACGTGCAGCACGAACAGCGATGGTTAACATCGGATGCATAGCAAAATCTCATTTTGAAAAGAACGTTGAATTTGGAATTCTAATCTAAACTTGAGCAAGATTCACGGTATTATATGCAAATATGGATCATATAAATCAAAACCACTTTTCAAATATTCGAATTGTTCTTGTTGGAACATCACACCCAGGCAATATTGGCGCTACAGCACGCGCGATGAAAACGATGGGGTTATCGCGCTTATATTTAGTGACACCGAAAAAATTTCCTGATCATGAAGCTACCGCCAGAGCTTCTGGCGCGGATGATATTCTGGCCAGCGCTCAGGTCTTTTCGAGTTTGCCTGAGGCATTAACAGGTTGTGGAATGGTGGTTGCGACAACAGCAAGAATGCGTTCGATGCAATGGCCAATTATGGAACCAAAGGGGATGGCTAAAAAAGTGATTGGACTTGCGACTGACAACGAATGTGCGCTGGTTTTTGGACACGAGCGTTCTGGCTTAAGTAATGAAGAACTCGCGCATTGTCATGCGGCAGTTATGATTCCAACAGAAAAAGAATTTAGCTCATTAAATTTAGCGGCGGCAGTTCAGATCCTGGTTTACGAAATTCGTCAGGCGATTCTTGATCTAGATGTGAATCAAGATAAGTCGAATGTGATCGATCAAGAAGCATTAGCAACCTCAGAACAAATGGAAAACTTTTACGAACACCTTGAGAAAACAATGATCGATATCGATTTTTTTGATCCGAAAAATCCCAAACATTTAATGCATCGTTTTCGACGTTTGTTTAATCGATGCTCAATGGAACAAAGTGAAGTTCAGATTATGCGTGGTTTATTAACCGCAAGCCAGAAAATGGTTCAGAAGTTGGCTACTAGCTCGAATGATAAAGCCGCGAAGAAAAACTGAGCGTAGTCTATAATGCCATTTTTTTATTCAAACTCACAAACAATACTAAGGATTAAACTATGCGACCAAGCGGCAGAAGCCAGGATGAACTTAGATCAATTTCTTTTACTCGAAATTTTACCCGCCATGCGGAAGGATCCGTATTAGTCGAGTTTGGTGATACAAAAGTATTGTGTAATGCGACTGTCGAAGAAAAAGTACCACCATTTTTACGTGGTAAAAATCAAGGTTGGGTAACTGCTGAATATGGGATGTTACCGCGCTCAACAAATAGCCGTATGCGCCGTGAAGCTTCTGCCGGTAAGCAGAGTGGTCGGACACAAGAAATTCAACGATTAATTGGTCGTTCATTGCGCGCAATTGTTGATCTTAAAGCGTTAGGTGAAAGATCAATTCTAATCGATTGTGATGTCCTTCAAGCTGATGGTGGAACGCGTACGGCGTCAATCACTGGTTCTTATATTGCCATGATGGATGCGATTAATACGTTGATCAGTAAACAGCTAATAAAAGAAAACCCAGCACATGGAATGATTGCTTCAATTTCAGTAGGTATTTTTGAAGGTCAACCCGTGCTTGATCTGGATTATGCTGAAGATTCCAATGCCGAGACGGATATGAATGTTGTAATGAACGATGCTGGGAGTTTCATTGAAGTTCAAGGCACGGCTGAAGGCCACGCATTCCGAATGGATGAATTACAGGCGATGCTTGATCTTGCAAAAGAGGGTATTAGTACAATTATTGAACACCAACGTAGAGTGTTGGCAGAATAAATGTGAAGCGACAAAAAATTGTATTAGCCAGCGGTAATCAGGGTAAGTTAAAAGAATTAAAATTAATGCTGGCAGATCAAAAAATTGAGGTTCTCGCACAGTCAGAATTTGATCTAAAAACACCGGAAGAAACAGGACTGACGTTTGTTGAAAACGCGATTCTCAAAGCGCGATATGTTGCTGAAAAAACTGGCTTGCCAGCGATTGCGGATGATTCTGGAATAGAAGTCGATGCATTAAAAGGCGAGCCAGGAATTTACTCTGCGCGTTATGCGGGAGAAGGCGCAACAGATCAGGAAAATTTAGATAAGCTGCTTTTTGAAATGAGAGATTTTGATGATGATAATCGTCAATGTCGCTTTCATTGTGTCATTGTTCTTATGAGATTTTCTACAGATCCAACTCCGATAATTTGTCATGGTGTCTGGGAAGGGCAATTGCTGGAAAAACCGACTGGGGAAAATGGGTTTGGTTATGATCCGGTTTTTTATGTTCCTGAAAAAAATTGCTCATCTGCACAATTATCACCAGAAATAAAAAATCAGCTTAGCCATCGTGGAAAAGCATTGCGAGAGTTAGTTCAAAAACTTGATGTCTGAAGTAATTCCACTGAGTTTATATGTGCACTACCCCTGGTGTCTTCAGAAGTGTCCATATTGTGATTTTAATTCACATGCAATAAAAAAAGATCCAATTTCAGAACAAAATTATATCGATGCTTTATTAAAAGATCTTGACCATTCTTTAGCGCATATTTCAGGTTTAAATTTTGATCGGCCGATCAAAAGTATATTCTTTGGTGGCGGAACTCCAAGTTTGATCAGCGGTTCAGGGATTGATCAGTTTTTAACTAAACTTAGTCAAAAAATTTCTATATCTAGTGAAGCCGAAATCACATTAGAAGCAAATCCAGGCACCGTCGATTCCGATCATTTTTACCAGTATATAAAGTCAGGAATAAATCGACTTTCGATTGGTGTACAAAGTTTTCGTGATCAACAATTAAAAGAACTAGGTCGTATCCATTCATCGAATGAAGCAAGCTCAGCTTTTACTATTGCACGTGATGCCGGCTTTAAAAATATTAATATAGATCTGATGTTTGGTTTGCCGAAAGATACTCTGGAAGGAAGCTTATTTGATCTGGAACAAGCAATTAGTTTGAAACCAGAACATATTTCCTGGTATCAGTTGACGATGGAACCGAACACATTATTTTATCGTCAACCCCCAGTATTGCCTGGAGACGATCTACTTTGGGAAATGCACGATGCTGGGCAGATTTTACTGGCGCAAGCAGGGTTTCAGCAATATGAAATCTCGGCGTATGCGACAAAAAATAGACAGTGTCAGCACAATTTGAATTATTGGACATTTGGAGATTACATAGGAATTGGCGCAGGCGCACATAGTAAAATAACCGATCTTGAACTTCATGAAATTGAACGGTTTTCTAAACCTAGACATCCCAAACAATATTTAAATAAACCTGATCAATTTATTGAACGGCGGATCCTTAATCAAGAAGATCTTATTTTAGAATTTATGATGAATGCACTACGATTAAACGGTGGTTTTTTGATAGAAGAATTTGAATCAAGGACGGGGCTGCAAGCTTCTAAGCTTGATCAAAAAATGAAACAGGCTTTAAAAAAAGAGCTTGCCGAGGAAAAAGAAAATAGAATTATTCCAACAGAAAAGGGCCGACTTTTTTTAAACGATCTTCTGGAAATATTTTCTTAACAAGAAACTAATTTTTATTCACAAGTTGTGGTTTCGTCGAAGGTTGTGTTCGTTCGTTGATCAAATCTTGTAGTATTCGTGCAGCTTCGATTAACAGAATATCTTCTTTTTCTGGAGTCTCAGAATCGTCATCTGTTTTCGTTTCAACTTTTTCGCTATGATTTTCATGCTTGATCAATGTTGGTAGGGATTTCGCAACAACCTTGTGACGCGCTTCTAGCTCCTTACTTTTTTGCTCATTATCATCAAGTTCTGAACGACGAATTTTTTCACTTAAAGAAACGGTATTCCTTTCTTGTAAAACTTTGACTGTTTCAATTTCTTCAATCAATAATTTGAAAGCTGGATCTTCTGCGATCCGTTGTTCGTGCTGTCCTCTAATAGTTGCAAAGGCTTCCACTGGAGCCATCGCTGCACGGAAAGTAGCAGGTGAAACACTGGCCCACGGAAGTGCATTTTCATAAGCACTCTCGCCGTAATCAGCATTTTCTCGTCCAGTAGGGTAGATGAAATCAGGTACAACTCCGCGATGTTGAGTGCTGTTACCGCTGACCCGAAAGAATTGTGCAATGGTCGTTTTTAAATGGCCCAGCGTATTTTCAGAACGGTCATCATATTTATTTAAATCTATTAGATTTTGAACCGTTCCTTTTCCAAAAGTAGGTTCGCCGATGATCACACCACGTCTGTAATCTTGTATAGCTCCGGCAAAAATTTCTGATGCGGAGGCACTGTAGCGATCGACTAATACTGCCAACGGACCTTGATAGGCAATAGTCGGATCAGAATCATCGTTTATCTCAATTCGTCCAATCGCATCTTTTACCTGAACAACTGGGCCGGTTTCAATAAATAAACCGGTCAGGCTCGTTGCTTCTAGTAAAGAACCACCACCATTACTGCGAAGATCAATAATTAGGCCTTCAATGTTTTCTTCCCGTAATTGATCAATTAAGAACTTTACGTCCCGTGTGCTACTACGATAATCTTTTTCGCCACGAGACAATGCGGCAAAATCAAGATAGAAGGTTGGGAGAGCAATAATACCGATCTTTTTAACAGCATTTGAATTTGCTACAGGTAGTTCAAGCAAGTAGCTTTTTGCGGCTTGTTCTTCAAGATTGATTTTATTACGTTTTAAGGTGATGACTGTTCTGGCCCCACTTGCACCTGCAGTTTTTGGTATGATTTCAAGACGAAGATGGCTACCTTTCGGACCCCGAATTAAATCTACAACATCATCAAGTCGCCAACCGACAACATCAACAATAGGGCCTTCCTTACCTTGACCTACACCAACAATTTTATCTTTAGCCTTTAATTTTTTATCAAGATCAGCCGGACCACCAATAATAATTTCTTTGATCATTGTGTGCTCATCTTCGGATTGTAAAACTGCCCCAATTCCTTCAAGTGAAAGTCGCATTTGTATATCGAAATTTTCCGATGTTCTGGGTGAAAAATATGAGGTATGTGGTTCGATACTGGTAGTATAAGAATTCATGAAGTACTGAAATACATCTTCCGAATTAATTTGATGTGTACGGCGTGCCAGGCTTTCATAACGTTTTTTCAACAGGTCATGAAGTTCATCGGGTTTTTTATCCGAAAGTTTCAGGCTCAACACATCGTTTTTGAGACGTTTTCTCCACATTTCGTCTAACATTGCTATATCGCTAGCCCATGGAGCGTCTTTTCGATCAAAAATATAATCCTCTTCAACAGTGAAATCTTGTTTTTTATCTAATTGTTGGAGAGCAAAATTTACTCTTTGATCTACGCGTTTTCTGAAGACCTTAAAAATTTCGTAAGCTGGATGAAGATCGGCATTACGAAGTGAATCATCTAATTGGGTTCTGTACTTTTCGAACTTGGAGATATCCTCAAGGAGGAAATAGGAGCGATTTGGATCAAGTGACTCAAGGTATTTGTCGAGAATTTGTTCAGATAATTGATCATCAAGAGGCGTCTTTTTGTAATGATAATTGCTAATGAAAGAGGTAATTAAGTCTGTTGCTCTTTTGTGCGCGAGCGTTGGTGTTAAATCTTCGAGTTCAATTTCTTTAGTTAAGGAATGACCTGCTTGAATCCAAACAACGAGTGCAAACAATGTTGATACAGTTAGTATTCTCTTCATAATTTTTGTAGAACAGTTAGTTTAATAGCCAGTTTGCTGGATATATAGCGTGAATGTACAGAAGGGAGTTTAACACCCTACGTCTTCTGTTTAAAATCTTCTCGTGTATTTAATAAGTAAAGCATGAAGATGTGCTTAACCTGACAAAGATACGTGGCTTGAATTACTGAAATTCAAGTTCTTTTTCTGGATTTGGAAAGTAGTAAGAATTGCAGAGCTGTAGTTATGACTGTAGTGAATTCTGAGCTTCGGTATTTCTTGAAGTTGATATATTTTAGTGATTGAAACCTGAGGCTACGAAAAGTAGCCTCAGGTAAAGATAGGTTAACGTTTTGAGAATTGAGGTCGCTTACGTGCTTTGTGTAAACCAACCTTTTTACGTTCAACGGCACGTGCATCACGTGTTACAAAACCTGCTTTTCGAAGTGGTGCACGAAGTTCACCTTCATATTCCATCAAAGCACGGGTAATACCATGTCGAATTGCACCTGCCTGTCCTGAAATACCACCACCTACAACAGTACAATTGATATCGAATCCATCGACCATTTCAACCGTTTCTAATGGTTGACGTACAATCATGCGAGCAGTATCACGACCAAAGTACTCTTCGATAGTCCGTTTGTTAATCGTTATGTTGCCAGAACCTTTCTTGATAAAAACGCGTGCAGTTGAGCTTTTGCGACGACCGGTACCGTAATAAATTTGTTCTGCCATGCTTAGATTTCCAATGGTTGTGGTTGTTGAGCGGTGTGTTGATGCTCAGGACCTGCATAAATTTTTAGTTTGCGAAACATGTCACGTCCTAAAGGACCTTTGGGCAACATGCCTTTTACAGCGCTTTGGATAACACGTTCAGGCGCTTTGTCGATCTGTTTATCGAAAGAGATTGATTTGATGCCACCCGGAAAGCCAGTATGGTGATAATACATTTTATCTTTCGATTTATTGCCGGTTACGCGGATTTTTTCTGCATTGACAATAATGATATAGTCGCCCGTATCCACATGCGGTGTATAGATAGGTTTGTGCTTTCCACGTAATCGACTAGCGACTTCCGTGGCAAGTCTACCGAGCACTTTATCAGTGGCATCGATGACGAACCAGTCACGTTGAACTTCTGCTGGTTTTGCGGTAAACGTTCCCATTTTTATGGTGTTCCAGATCGAATTAAAAAGAGGCGAAATACTACGGACTACAAAAGAGGTTGTCAATGCTTTATAGGGGGATTTTATTATGAAAAACGACTTAAGTCATGGAAGAATAGATCAGCTGATTATTAGTTTTGATAATGGGCTGCAAACTTTGTTTGGTCAGCCTTCTTCGACGGGACGTAAAAATCCTGATAAAAATGTTTTAGAACAACGGCTTAATGATATTGATCGTAATAAAAGCGAACGCCTTTTCAGGGTAAACCATGCAGGAGAAGTTAGCGCGCAGGCACTTTATCAGGGACAAGCTCTTACTGCGCGAGATAAAACGGTTCGTGAACGAATGACTCAATCGGCTGCTGAAGAGAATGATCATCTTATTTGGTGTGAATCCAGATTGGCGGATTTAGGTGGCCATAAAAGCTACCTCAATGCCTTTTGGTATATTGGTTCTTTCACCACTGGGCTTGTTGCAGGACTAGCGGGAGATAAATGGAGTTTGGGTTTCGTCGTAGAAACGGAGAATCAGGTTGTGCGACATTTGGATGAGCACCTTGAAAAATTACCGCTGGCTGATCAAAAAGGACGGGCGGTTCTGGAGCAGATGAAGGAAGATGAGTTACATCATGCAAATGTTGCGCTAGAGTCCGGTGCTGTTGGGCTTCCGATTCCGATCAAAAAAATGATGACTTTGCAATCGAAAATTATGACGACACTTGCTTATTGGATCTAACTGTCAGTCTGGTTTCTATTTTGACTTGGACTCGAATTCAAGTTCCGTAAGTTTTTTCATTATTAATTTTGCAGTGACTTGATGATATTGTTTAAATTTTAAATTGATCTCCTGATCGATTTCCTTTTGCTTTTTAATAATAAGAGCATCTATTTCATTTTGAATTTTCTTTTCTATATCGTGAAATGCATCTTTCGCAATAGCCTCAATCTTATCTACAAGTTCGGGTGCCGCTTTTTCAACGAGTACTTCAGGGTTAACCTTGATTTGTGGAGGTTGGTTTTCCTCTAGTTTTTCCTGTTGTTCAGATTCAGTGAGTGCAGCATCATTACCTTCCCCTAAAGTAAATTCCAGTGCTGGGCGCGGTTTCTCCTGTTTTTCTATTACTTCAACACTGATGCCCTTATCCGGTTCAAATTTAAGATAGTCATCCACATTCGAAGTGAGAGAATAGACGGTAAATCCTTTGCTTGAAAATAGAAAAGCACTCGCGATTGCTTCCGGTTCGGACTCACCGCAAACAATATACTTCTTATCAGGGTTGAGGCCTTTGACACTGGAATAAAGATTATCCAGATCAATATTGATGCTATTTTTAATCGCTTTTTGACGATACAAGCTCGGTTCTCTTACATCTAACCAGCCTGCACCTTCTGAAATTAATGCATCGGCTTTGTCTATGCTGACTCGGCGAAGGTGGTTAGATTTGATTGAGTTGTTGAAAATATCGGCAGGTACTCTCATTAAAATACCGTCTGAAAGCATTTCGACGCCCACATCAGAAGGTGTTCCGGATAAAATCGATCGCTCACCGAAGGTTTCACCTGAGCCAAGTTTAGTAAGAGTTTTGGTGTCACCATCTTTGGAACGCCGAGTGATCGCGCAGTCCCCATGTTGAATCAGATAGAAAAACTCTCCATCGTCACCTTGATTGATGAGCTTCTCTCCATTCGACACCTGAATTGTATCCAATTGAACAAAAACTTTTTGCAAATTTGCCGGCTCCAGTTCAGAAAAAACGCTAGAGTTCAACAGGTGTAACATCCAGTTGCTAGAACTCTCCATATCAACTTCATTAACTTCTAACTTGGGTATTTGCGTCTGTTGTCTTCCGGAGTTTATTGTTCCAAAAAAAGTTTGGCGTGTAACGAAAACCACACATTCCTGTCGAACTCTGGCTGAAAAAATACGAGGTTTATTGTGATCGATCGTTTCTAACTCATGCCGACCGGAATGAGTTAATAATTGAACCTGGTTATTATTTCTATCGATAAGTTCTACGGACCCGCTTAGGAGATAACAATCTTTACCATCATCCTCATTGATCATGAAAATAATATCGCCATCTTGGTATTTAATAACTTCAGATCGGTTGAGGATTTCATCCTGATAACGACTTGGCAAATTTTTGATCGGTTCCCACTCGTTAAGTGGCTTGCCATCAATTTTAGTAGTTTTATCGATGGAGTTGCGGTTAAGTAGTTGTTTCAGCATTTGCTATATCTTCCTGGATTTAAAGAATGATTGCTTTGTTGTAAAAGTTAACCATTCAACCAATTCATTTTGTTAGATAGTGCTATCGGCAGAAGATGTAGAATGTTTAGTCAAACGATCAACTTTTTTGATCGGTGCATAGAGAATTTCATAAAGGTAGAATGTTCCAAAACTTTGGGCTTGAAGATATCGGAGAATTTAATGTTTTTAAAATTAAAAAATCAAAGAGTTGATCAGTTGATATTTAACATAAACTTTTTAATCGTTATAACAATGATATTGATACCATCTGCAAGAGCTGGGCTACCCATGGAAGTAGATGGGACAAACCTTCCAAGCCTGGCACCGATGGTCGATAGAGTGACACCTGCCGTCGTAAATATAGCAACTGAGGGCAGGGTTCAGGTCAGACAAAATCCGCTATTGAACGATCCTTTTTTCAAGCGCTTTTTCAATATCCCTGAACAGCCTAGAGAACGTAAAACTCAAAGTTTAGGCACTGGTGTGATTATCGATGCAAAGCGTGGCCTGGTTGTGACGAACAATCATGTGATTGCAAATGCACATCAGATTACGGTGAAACTCAGAGATGGTCGAAATTTTCAGGCGGAGATTATTGGATCCGATCCAGAAACAGATGTGGCTGTGATCAAAATTCCAGCTGAGCATTTAATGGCTGTTGAGCGAGCCGACTCTGATGAATTGCGTGTCGGTGATTTTGTCGTGGCAATAGGTAATCCATTTGGTCTTGGACAAACGGTAACTTCTGGAATCGTTAGCGCTCTTGGTCGAACAGGGCTGGGTATAGAAGGCTACGAAGATTTTATTCAAACTGATGCGTCGATAAATCCAGGTAATTCTGGTGGAGCATTAGTTAATCTGCGTGGAGAACTGGTTGGAATTAATACCGCGATTTTTTCACAAAGTGGCGGCAATGTCGGAATTGGTTTTGCGATTCCGATCAATATGGTCAACATGGTTACGGAACAACTGGTTGAATACGGTGAAGTACATCGTGGTTTGATCGGCGCACAGACGCAAGATTTAGATTCAGATCTGGCCGATGCGTTTGGTATTGATCAACGAGCCGGTGCAGTGGTCGTCGATATTGCTCCGGGATCACCTGCAGAAAAAGCAGATCTTAAACCTGGGGATGTCATTACCATGGTCAATGGTAAGCAAATAAAAAGCTCGAGTGATATACGTACTCGAATCGGTTTGCTGCGTGTAGGTGAAAAGGTTGAGTTTACTGTTGTTAGAAATAACAAAGAATTAAAATTATTTGCAACAGTCGCAGATATTAAAGATTTGGGCAGTAAATCAAATCTCCAAAACCCACGTTTAGCGGGTGCGACGTTTGGAGAAATTCCAAAAAAATCTCCAGCCTATGGACGACTTAAAGGCGTAATGTTGTTCGAAGTAGAACAGGGTAGTCCACTCTGGGTTGCAGGTTTACGTGATGGAGATATCATCACTTCTGTAAATCGAACACTCGTCGAACACTTAGATAGTTTTTTACAGATCGTTAACTCGGCAAAAAATGAACGGATGTTATTTCGTGTTCAAAGAGGAAACCAGGCCGCCTATATTGTTCTTAAATAAAAGTAATCTGGCTGTGAGTGATCAATAATTATCTTTGATCAGTTTTTGCCAAAACTTTGCCGGCTTTTTTTACCCCAGCTAGAGACATTTTCTGAACCGCTTGATTCAGAGTGTTGACAGCTTCCTCGCGAGGAAAGCTATTTCGCCAAGCTAAAACAACATCACGACTAGGCGCAGGATCCGAAAATGGCTTGATCTTTATCAAGCCATTTACATCCATTCCTTTGGCCGCAGATGTGCAAGGTAGAACAGTGATACCGACACCAGAAGCTGCCATTTGCCGCATTGTTTCCAGTGAGCTTCCTTCCAATGTTTTTTGCAGGGCACTTTTTTGTGAATCGGAAGTGGTAATACAATCTGGACAAGCCGCAACCACCTGCTCTCTGAAACAATTACCAGCGCCTAGCAGTAATAAAGTTTCTTCTCCCAATTCTTCCGGGTGGATATTTTTTCGTTTTACCCAGCGGTGTTTTGATGGAATCGCTAACATAAAAGGTTCTTCATAGAGCAGATGTGTTTTCAAACCAGGTTCTGTAAAGGGTAATGAAAGAATAGCCACATCAATTTCGCCATTTTTCAAAGAAACGCGCAAATTTTCAGTAAAATCCTCGCGGATAATCAACGGCATATCTGGTGCGAGTTGATTCAAAACGGGGATCAAGTGTGGCAACAGGTATGGACCAATTGTATAGATAATCCCTAATCGTAATGGTTCGTTGAGCTGCTCTTTTCCTTCATTTGCCAGTTGACGAATTTGTTCTGCTTGGGAAAGAACCTGTTGAGCTTGTTCTATAACTTTCATTCCAACTGGTGTCGGTCTGATCTCGTTCAGACCACGTTCAAACAAGATCACGCCTAATTCTTCCTCAAGCTTTTTGATCGCAATGCTTAAGGTGGGTTGGCTGACGAAACAAGCTTCCGCGGCGCGGCCAAAATGAAGGGTTCGGCCAACAGTAACAACATAGCGTAATTCGGTGAGTGTCATGGAACGATACGTCTCTCATTGAAGTCTCAGTTACTATAACAGAGTATCGTAAAGAACTACCTTGAATCTAAATAATTAGAGGCTGAGAAATGTGAGAGGAAGACAGACATGAAAAAAGGATTATTATTGATCGTACTATCTTTAGTATCTGCTTGTGCCAGTAATTTACCGGTTGAAATTGAAACAGCTATACAAGACAGTCCAGCGCTTGAAGATGTTTTACAAAAACCTCAGGCATACATAGGCAGACAGATCCGGTGGGGTGGTTCAATCGCTTCGATCAAAAACAAGGATAATGAAACCTGGATCGAGATCGTCGCGCGGGAATTAAGCGGTCGTGGACGGCCTATTGATGGCGATAAAACCAGCGGTCGTTTCATAGCAAAAGTCAGCCAGTTTTTAGACCCGGAAATTTATAGCAAAGGTAGATTAGTCACTATTTATGGAGAACTTGCTGGAAGTCAGGATGGAAAAATCGGTGACCAATCGTATGTCTTCCCGCTGGTTAATTCAAAAACGGCCTACTTGTGGACGGAGTATCGCGATCCACCACAAAATTCTTACTTTCACTCTCCATATTATAGAGGCGGATATTATGATCCAATCTGGGATCCCTATTGGGATCTACGCTGGTGGGGCAGATATTATTATGGTGATCCGAGATTTGGGTATTGATTTTTTATAATTTGAATTTAGTGGCTACTGCGAATTGAATCGCCAGAAGCTTTTTTAACACCACACCTTTCATTAACCCAATGGTAAATAGGTTGTAATATTTCAATACCTTTTTGTAAATTGTTAATGATGTTCTCATCATTTTTGATTTTAACTTGAATAGTTAAATGTGGAGAGATATCTTTTTCAACTTTTTTATTACCATTTTCTAAAGTGACTAACTGTTTTCTTTTTCTCCCTCTGTATTTATTCTCTTCGTTAAGACAGGTTAGCGCTTCTGCGAGTATTGATTTCCATAATTTTTCATCAATTTCTGATAGGGAAAACTTTCTCCCACCTATATATTTTTCGGTAATATTCAACCTGCTTGCTCCTTGCCATGCGTCGCGACTAAATTTAATTGTAATATCATTTAAGTTTGTGTTTACTTTAGTTTTTACGGCTTCAATACTAGGAGATTTCATTTCAGACAAAATAAAGGGCGTTATTAACCAAAGTCCAGTTTTTTGACTACCTTCTAAATTGACGCCTAACTTAATGTCGCTAGTACTAGACCAAATTCCTAGATTCCATTGGACACCTTTATTACCATCACTGATACCAAACACTGTTTTATTGCTCTGTCCAAAAGGTCGGCCCTTTACTTTTAACAATGTAGTGAATGAATGAAGTATTTCCATATGTTCTGGTTTGATGTGTGCTGATAGAGGTTTGCGTTTTTTATGTATTTTTGGTTGTTGATTATTTGGTTCTTGATAATCAATTTTTTTAATTTCAGATTGAGATTTAAAAATAGAGATTAATGCTTTATTGGCATTTTCAGCGTCAATGTTAAAAAACTCTCTTCTTCTTTGTCTCAAAGGTTCTAATTTTGAATGAATTAACTTTTCTAAATTTTTACAATCATCAACGTAAATAAAATAGGCTACCGACCATATGAAATCGCCAGTGGAACTTTTGTTAATTTCTTCACACCTTTCTAGTGGTGTTCTAGTGGTCATACCTATTTTGCAGACAGGCAAAATAATATCGCTGACTTCCAGAATATATACAAAACCTATTGATTTTTCTGTATGGTTTATTGTGGACATCTAACTAGGATTTAAGGCACTTTGGATCTAAGCAAGAGTGATTGGATTGAGGAATATATGAGTAGTCGAACTTAATGATTTAGTGTTCTGACTAATCATACTTTCAAGCGCACTGTTCCACATTGAGCTGGTTGTTGGTGTCGGAAACGATCTGTTTGAAAATATTGAGATCAATGTAGCGAGTTTCAGCGCGAGATAATTGATCGACGAGTTCAGGATTTCCACCTGAAATTTCTATCGGCTCATCCGAGTCTGGTTCACCAAGGCTATCAACAACAAGTGGAGCGCCTTCAAAGTCGTTATCCCGAGTAAAATAATGCGTGGTGATGACGGTGTTGATACATGCAGCATGACCAGACAGAAAACCATTTCTGGTGTCTTCAAGTGCAAGACATTCTTTTGGGGAAACGTTTAACTTTTCGAGTACATATTGATAAACGGCGGGTGAGGGTTTTTTTGCTTCAACAATGTCACAACTGGCGATTAATTCAAACCAGGTCGGCCAGTCAGCGGGAAGGTTGTTGTCTAATAAGGTTGTTACATTGCTAAGCTGCGAAGAGGTAGCGATGGCCATTCTGATCCCGGCAGAGCGACATTCATCGATAATGCGTCGGACGCCGGGTCGCAAAGTGACATGACCCTCGACTAACATTCTCGCGTAATGACTGGTTTTCAGTTTATGGATACCGGCCACATATTCATCAATATCAGGCGGCATTTTGAAACCTTTACGATCAATTGCATACTGACGCATGCGTTCTTTACCGCCGGATATGACAAGAAGTTCTGCATATTCTTGTCGAGACCAATGCCAGTCAAGATTAAAGTCATCAAAGGCGAGGTTGAATGCCAGGCGATGAACTTCTTCGGTATCCGCGAGGGTACCGTCCATATCAAAAATGACAGTGGTCAATTCATTCATTACTCAGCTTCCAACTGATACTAAGGATTTTTTTATCTTTTAAGAACATACGATCTAAAAAGTTAGCTTTAATTCTTAATATTATAATCTAATTACATGAAAAATATTAGTTATTTCTCATTTTCATTGGATTGATCGATTTGATCTGTAGAAAGCTCATCTAGTTCGACACGTTCAATTTGATCAAATCGAGCAGTTATTTTTCGGGCGGACGTATTAACTTGTTGTACGCCTTCGTGTGCTTGCTCAATATGTCTTGCCAGCCCATCCATTCGCTTCTTGAACCGATCAAAATCTTCCGCTAATAATCTCAAATGATCTTGTATGAGATCGACTTGTTCACGCGTTGCAGCATCTTTAAGCACAGCTCTTGCGGTATTTAAAATTGCCCACAAAGTGGTTGGCGATACCATCCAGACATGCGAATGCTGTGCCAGTTCCACAAGGTCGGGATGTCGTGACTGGATTTCGGCAAAAACAGCTTCTGCCGGGATAAACATCATCGCGCCGCTGGAGGTTTCATTTTCGAGTATGTATTTTGAAGATATATCTTTGATATGTTTTCGAATGTCGACTTTAAATTGTTTTGAGGCTTGTTGTCGATCACTATTTGATGACTCGATTTCAGTCATTTTACGGAACGATTCCAATGGAAATTTTGCATCAACCGCGACATTACCTGTCGGTTTAGGAAGCAATAGCAAACAATCAACACGCGTCCCATTGTTGAAAGTATGTTGTAGTGAAAAACTATTTTCGGGCAGGATATTTTTGATCAACGAATTCAGTTGTACCTCACCAAAAGCACCGCGGCTACGTTTATCGGCAAGAATTTCCTGCAGGGTGACGACGTTGCTAGATAATTCGGTGATCTTTTTTTGCGCCTCATCGATGAGGGCTAGACGTTTGATCACGTCAGAGAATGTTGCGTTGGTTTTCTCAAAACCATCAGCGAGTCGCTTATCAACTTGCTCACTAATACTGGCCAGACGTTGATCTGTTTGTTTGGTTAAATGTTCAAACCGCTGTCCTAATTCTTGAGTATTTTGAGTGAGTGTAGCGGTGAGCTGAGTTTGCACGGTTTGCATATTTTTCCACAGATTTTCATTAAGCACATTGCTGGATTCATTTTGACGTTGCTCAAATTCGGTGTGCTGTTTGGAGAAATTCTGGCCAAGTTGTTCGCGCAGCATTGAAAGTGATCCTTGTACTCTTTCATTACTATCGGCCAGACGATCCATCATTTGTTCTCGAGTCACACTTGAGGCCTGAATTTGATCGGTTTGCAGGCGGATCATCAATTGTTCGAGAGAATCGAGATGAGCTTGTAGATCATCCATATGGGTGTCTATACGCAATAATCGATCATGATCGCGGAGTTGTTGTATCGATCTGAAAACCAGCCAGAGAATAAGGACGAGTAGAATTATTATTAATGCTTCAAACAGTAGCGGACTAAGTAGATTTGTCATTTACCCCCCCAAGTAACTTTAACTACTTCGATAAGGTACACGGAAGCATCAAAATTCTCCAGAATTTGGGTAAGTCCACGCTTAGAATTAGTGCGAGTGGCAGAAAAGAATGAATATGTGCATAATATGCCCAACTATTCAGGATGGATAAGATAAAAATGCATGAAGCAACTATTCAAGATACACCTCTAAAAGACATCAGAAATAATCCAGATCGTCGCGTTTTTACCGCGATGACTGCGTTCAAAAGCTTGACACTTTCGCGAAGAAAACAACATCGTCGTGCTGATGAAAGTCCACATGCTCAGCGAGATTGGTATCACCCTAGACTTTTCGTTTTAGTCGTAGGGATTATGCTGATGTCAATTGCAGATTCATTTTTCACTCTGAAGTTGCTTTCCCGTGGTGCGATTGAAGCAAATCCGGTGATGGATTACTTTATTAACCTCGGTGTTTCTACCTTTATCTTGTCTAAAATGATCATGACGGGATGCAGTGTCTTTGTTCTGACTGCACTTTCCAGCTATTTAATTTTTGATCGATTTATGATCAGCAAGGTTATCACTATTTGTTTTATCGGTTACATGATTTTGATCAGCTATGAGCTGATTTTGCTAAGCCTGTAATACACGAGATTTTGAAAGTGTAACCATTGATGGGTCTGGTATGATCCTGCTCGATGATCGAGTTTATTCAACGACTGCAAAAACGTTACCAGAGCGAACAACAAAACGCGTCTCCGACTAGTGAGTTATTTCAGTCCTGTAGTGCCATCTTAAAAACGCTGACTTTAGCGGAAACATCGTTGTTAAAGCAGCAGTGGATTCAATCTTCAAGTAACTTTCCATTAAATATTGTCGTTTTTGGACCTACTCAAGCCGGTAAAAGTACACTGGTTAATTGTTTGCTGTCGGAACCATTAGCCGGCGTGAGTTCGCTAGCAGGATTTACTGTTCATCCACAAGGTTTTACGACGGGTTTAGGCTCTAATAATAGTTGGTTAAAAGAGATATTTCCTGATTATCAACAATCCGATCAAAAAGATCTCGATCATTCAAATCTCTCAGCATTCACACTGACGGATCTCGCTTCTTCCCGTTTTCAAACAGATCAAAAACCTTCCATCGTTTGGGATACGCCTGATTTCGATTCAGTTGATGCGAATGGTTATATTGAAAGTGTTTTACGAACGATTGGAGTGGCAGACATTCTTATTCTGACCGTAAGCAAAGAAAAATATGCCGATCAATCTGTGTGGGATATGCTGGAATTACTGGCACCTCTACAGAAGTCATTACTGGTTTGCATAAATAAATTAGCAAAAAATGAAGAACAGACTTTGTTTCGATCATTCACGAATCGATACAAAAGTATACTGCCTGATTATGAGACACCTTCTTTAGTCTCAATTCCCTTTTTTGAAACAAAAAATGATTCCGTTTCTGATCAGATTGAAGCTGAGAAAATTATCGCAACCGCTAATTCAATGATCAGAAGTTTGAATAGAAATGATCAGGGAAAGATAAACTCGAATTTTATTGAGATACATTGGGATGAATGGATAAAACCGATTGAGGAAGAGCTAGAAGATCAGCAGGAATGGCAAGAGTATTTTCAAAAGACACTAGATTCCGCGATGCAAACTTACCGTAATGAATTTCTTGATCATCCAGATTATTACGATACTTTTCAGCGAGCTATGGCGGAGTTATTACAACTACTAGAAATTCCCGGGTTGGTCCAATCGTTGGGTAAAACACGAGAAGTGATTACATGGCCAGTTAGAACATTGTTCAAGTTTGGAAAAAATGTTTTTCAGTCGGATGCCAAAAAGATCGACTCGGGGAGAGACAAAAGTTACGAGGCAGATCTATTAAGACAATTAGTCGAACAAGTACTGACAGATTTAGCCAGTAGTTCTTTTTTTAAGGCACGAGAAGTTGAAAGTTTTTCGAGCCTGAGGCAACAAGAATTCCATCGATTATTAAGCCAGTCTAGAACAACAATCGCTGCTCAGTTTGCACAACAAGTTTCAATCTATCAAACTGAATTTGATCAAGAGATCCAATCGTCTGCTCAACAGTTATATACACGTCTTGAACAACAACCGGCCTTGTTAAATAGTCTACGCGCGGCGAGGGTAAGCACCGATGCGGCGGCGGTTGTTTTTGCTTTAAAAACGGGAGGATTAAGTTTAAATGATTTTATTCTTGCGCCCGCCATGTTGTCTTTGACGACTTACTTGACTGAAAGTTCGGTTGGGCAATATATCAATACTGTAAAAGCAAAATTGAAGGCGCGACAATATGAAACGGTAGAGGCATTATTAACAAATCATCTACGCTCAAATTTAGATCAACTACGTGAAAACGTTGAAAAGGGAAGCCAGATCAAGATTACTGTGGAAGAGATAAAGGAGACCGAAAGTGAGTACTTTGGAAAGTGATCCGTCAAATAATCCAGTTTATGAAATTGAAGACAGCATTGATGATCTTTATGTAAAACAAGCAAAGTTGACGAAGCAAGCACTTACTTATAACTACATTTCACCTTCTCAGTTTGAAGCCCAAACCCTGCTGCTCAATAATCAGGATCAACATAACCCTCAAAGCCTTTTTGGATCTGAAAAACAAAATAGACCTTTGGTCGTAGCACTTTTTGGAGGAACCGGTGTTGGCAAGAGTACTTTATTAAATCGAGTTGCCAACAAAGAAATTGCGCGTACGGGAGTTGAGCGTCCTACCTCAAGAGAGGTGACGATTTTTTTACATGCTTCTGTCGAAATAAAACATCTGCCGCAAGATTTTCCAGTTGAGAAAGTGAATATTCGTCAGCATCAAGATCAAACAAAGAAAGAAATTTTACTGATCGACATGCCAGATATTGATAGTGTCGAGACCGAAAATCTTCAGATTGTTCGTGATTGGATTCCGTATATTGATGTACTGATCTATGTGGTTAGTCCTGAGCGATACCGCGATGATCGCGGTTGGCATTTTTTAGTAGATCAAGGCTATCAGCATGCCTGGCTTTTTGTGATGAACCAGTGGGGGCTGGTCGAGCAGGAAGAGCAAAAAGTGATGGAAGATTTTGAAACCTTACTGCAATCGGGAGGATTTGATCAGCCACTTATTTTTCGTACTGACTGCGTATCAGTTATTGATCAAGATGACTTTGATCAATTCACAAATTATTTAACCAGCGTTGCAAATAGTCACACGATTAATGAATTGAAAAGACGAGGTATTTTTAATCAATTACAAAATTTGAAGTTGGCGTTGCAAACTCAGATGCAAATGTTTGGAAAAAGAGAAGCATTCGATCAATTGCAAGTTGAATCAGAAAAAAACTGGTCGCAAACAACTTTAGATATTCAACAACATCTGGATCTGACGATACAAAAAGCGGCGACAAAGTTTGCTGAGAATAAGCCTTCAATTTTTGATTGGTTTAAAAAAGGAAATGAAAACGTACAGGAACAAGTTGCTAATTTGCATGTTCAAAAAAAGTCAGCGGATATTTGGAATGATAGAGCACAGAATTTAGTTTCGTTAGCATTAAATAAAATAATTCTAGCAGCAAGAGATTTTGGCTTACCAACAAATTTACTGAAAGAACAATTTGATCAAATAGAAAAGCAGGTTGAAAAGAAACTTGCTTTGAATATACAAAAAGGATTGCAGTCAGGTTTAGTTAATCCAGGAAATCGCTTGCATCGGTTTATTCACAAACTTTTAGGAATGCTAACAACGCTATTACCGATCGCGGCTTTAGTTTGGGTAGCTTATAAAGTGATAAACGTTTTTTATAGCGGGACAAGTGAGGGCTATTTAGGGATCAATTATGCAATTCATAGTTTTTTATTGGTTATAGTTGCGTGGATAATTCCATTCTTGTTACATAGAAAATCTCAACCTTCATTACGGAAAGCGGCGCAAAAAGGCATAAATGAAGGATTGAAGATTGGCCTGGCTGAGGTTGTGGTAGAAATAGATGAAATTTTGATCAAAAATCGGCAAATTCAAGATCAATTATTAACTGAGGGAAAAGCACTCGCCGATGCATGCGACTTAATCAAGCCAGTCATGCTGGAAAGTGGAGATCCAGCAATATCGAGAATGTTGCAAAATAAGTTGCACAGGGCGGTGACCGCCCCTAAACTTCGATCTCCATAAATAATCCTGAGGGGGATTTTCATCATGGCGGTTGCAAGCGTTACAGAAATCACATCATCGTCGAAGAAAAGTTTTGAAGATGCGCTTAAAGAAGGCATAGAACGTGCTAATAAAACATTGAAAAATGTAAAAGGTGCGTGGGTTCAAGAACAAAAAGTAATTATTGATGAAGGTAAAATTATAGAATACCGCGTCAATATGAAGATTAGCTTTATTTTAGAAGACTAATCTTCTTGCTTTAAGGGGATTTCAAACGTTGAAATCTCCTTAGTAACCTGGGCTTTAACTCCTGTTCTAACACAGGCTATAACATGGAGACTTATCTTCTCATGAGACAAACACACGTTTATTTGGTTATTTTATTTTCTGCACTTTGCTTTAATGTACAGGCTGAAGGCGATCCAGAAGCAGGAAAGACTAAGTCGCAAGCTTGCGCAGCTTGTCATTCTGCTGATGGTAATAGTGTGATGCCGGACTGGCCGAAACTAGCAGGTCAGGGTGCAAAATATTTGATCCAACAGTTGAATGCATTTAAGTCGGGAGATCGAGAAAATCCTTTAATGACAGCACCGACAGCAAGTTTAAGCGATCAGGATATAGCTGATCTTGCCGCTTATTTTTCAAGTCAGAAAGTAGTGATTGGAGCCGCTGATCCAGCATTGGTTGAAGCGGGTGAATCTCTGTATCGAGGTGGAGATGCTGAAAAAGGTATTCCAGCATGCATGGCTTGTCATGGTCCGTCAGGTGCGGGTAATTCTGCTGCGGCCTATCCGGCAGTGCAAGGACAGCATGCAGCTTATACCGCAACTCAACTTAAAGCATTTCGTTCCGGTGAAAGAAAAACTGATGCCAATAATGTTATGCGTGATATCGCAGATAGAATGAAGGATAACGATATAGAATCAGTTTCAGCTTATATTTCTGGCCTTCACTAAGCAGAATATCGGTATGGAGGAACAGGGAACCTTTTTGCCATGGGTATTACTAAGAAGAGAAATATTTATTCGGGCCGGCCTGATGAAAGATACAGTTCAGCCAGTGTTTACTAAACTTACTGATAATTTATGGTTAATTGTTTAATCATTTTCATAACAAAGGGTGCGAGAAAAAATGTCTGTAAAAAAAGTATTTAGTTTCCTTATCATTTTAATGTCTAGCATGGTGATTTATACGGCATCAGCAGAAGATCATGGGCATGCTGATCACGAACCTGCAAAAGAAGCTGATGATGCTGTGACTTTAATTGCTGGTCATAATTATGAGTTAGTAACACCAGCACAGCCGACTCAATCGGGTGATAAAGTAGAAGTGCTGGAAATTTTTTGGTATGGCTGTGGGCATTGTTATAATTTTGAACCTGATCTGCATACCTGGATTGAAAACAAGGCGGACGATGTGTCATTCAGACGTATGCCGGGTGTATTCAGACAAAACTGGGTGCCTCATGCTAAGGCTTTTTACACGGCAAAAAAACTTGGCGTTTTAGAACAAATACATACGCCGCTATTTAATGCAATACACGAGAGACAACGAAAAATATTTACGGATGATGCAATACTTGATTTTGTCGATGGATTAGATGGGGTTGATGGTGATGCCTTTCGCAAATCATACAACGCCTTTTCTGTTGAAAGTAAAGTCAAGCAAGCGATGCGTTTGAGCAAGGCCTATGGTATTCGCGGTGTTCCCGCAATTATTGTTAATGGTAAGTACTGGACGTCAGGCAGCTTGGTTGGATCATATCCTGAACTT
>JBGCGE010000013.1:0-100700 GCA_045110495.1 Gammaproteobacteria bacterium | reverse complement strand
TCTTCAAAGTCGCTGAACTCGCCATCGCTAACACTCACGCGCAGGTTGGCTGTGCCGACGTTCGCTGCTTGTGGATTAATGCTAAGCGTCGCTGTGCCGTTGCCGTTGTCGGTGAAGTTGGCGTAGCTGGGCAGGCCCGTTGTACTAAAGGTGCGAGTGTCGTTTTGTGCGTCACTACTGCTGATGTTGATGCTTGCGCTGCTGCCCGCTTGTATGTTTTGGTTCCCTATCGCATTTAAGACCGGCGCGGTGTTCACTGGGGGCGCATCATTCGCGACGGTGAATTGGGTGTCAAAGCTGATGATGTCGCCATTATCCAGTCTGACGTCGGTGCGGATGATGTGGACACCGTCACTTAGGTCGGTGGTGTCGTAGGCTCGTGCCTGGCTGCCACCGCCATTGAGTTCATAGGGGGCAAGGCTTTCACTTTTGAAGCTGCTGTTTGAACCATCAAGATAAAACTGGATCCGGTCGATGTCACTGGTTTCAGGAAGTACCCGCCCATAAAGATTGCCTTCGACGATGGCGCCGTTTAGCACCAGTTGGCCGGCGCGATCTGAGGTCAGGCTGTGGACTAAATAATAGTCAACTGCCGAAGCAGCTTGTCCTGTCATGATCATCGCCATTACAAAAATTAATTTTAGAAATGATCTATATCCCTGAATTCCTGCTCTCATTAGGTTTATCTCCTCATTATTTCGACTATCCATTGTCGAAATACTTCGCATATTTGCGATATATTTAGTTTATTTATAGTTGTAATAAGAAATAAGGTGTCGATGAATAAGCGTCCTTGCTTCTTTTACATCTGATGTTAGTGACTACAGTAACAGCAATCGATGTGCCACAATAATTAATTATATTTAAAACAATAGCTTAAGTATATCTTTACATATTTATGCAAAAAATAGGTGCAATTTAACTCAGAATGTGTCGCCAGCAGGAGACACGTTCGTAGTGACATTCTTATTGACAGAGATTGTTTTACAACAATTTGATAACCTAGATACAACTTAGTAAATCTCAAATTCCATTAAAACTTACAATAACTCGACCATGCGAATATTGATCGTTAAAACTTCTTCATTAGGTGATGTGGTTCATATGTTGCCAGCGATCACCGATGCTGTTCGAATATTTTCGGATCTCGTTGTAGATTGGGTCGTTGAAGAATCTTTTCAAAGTGTTCCCGCATGGCATTCTTCTGTAAATAAAGTAATTCCCGTGGCGATTCGTCGCTGGCGTAAAAATTTGTTTTCTTCAAATACTCGATCAGAAATCGCTATGGCTAAAAATGACATTCAAGCGGTGAACTATGATTTGATCATCGATGCTCAAGGGCTAATCAAAAGTTCGATACTCACTCGTTTAAGCAAAGGCAAACGAGCGGGATATAATTTTCGTAGTGCACGTGAACCTCTTGCCAGTTGGGCATACGATCAACAAATTTCAGTTTCGAAAGATCTACACGCGATTGAAAGGAACCGTCAGCTCACTGCGCTTTCGTTTGGTTACTCTCTCGAATACTTACCCTTAGATTATGGCTTAGAAAATCTGATCAACGAATTTTCATCTAGATCAAAAATAGATATTGATCTCCCTGAAAATTATATTGTTGGCTTACACGGTACAAGTCGCCCAGATAAAGAATGGCCAGAAGAGAACTGGATCCAGCTTTCACAAAAATTAGCAGATCAAAAAGCTACTCTAGTCTTACCATGGGGTGATCAACGCGAACATGATCGTGCAGAAAGGATCCGTGAAAAAGGCAATGCTTTCGTACTACCTAAACTTGATCTAGATTGTCTTGCAGAAATTATTTGTCGAGCAAAAGCTGTTGTCGGAATGGATACTGGATTGATGCATATTGCAGCCGCGTTAGGAAAATCGGGTGTGGCAATTTATCCAGTAACGAAACCTGAATTAACCGGTGTCATTTCGGGTACTGGTCATCAGTCTATTATTAATCTTGAAGGTTTGGTGTCGGTTGATACAGTTTTTGATCGTCTCGATTTCTCAAATTAAATCAACCATTCGCACTTTTTAAAATCATTATCTGCGTCGTTTATAATGGCCTTCCTATTTTTCTTTTCCATTCACTGAAAATGCTTCATAAAGTATTCCTCCAACTATCCAAATTAGCATGGCGATTATTATATTTGCTTCGGTTGGTAAGAAAGGAAAAAAGAATGTAGTGCGTAAGCTGTTAGAAGCCCAAGAAATAAAAATACGAGCCCCATTGGAGCAAAAATAAAAGGAACAACAACATCAACAATGAACTCAAGCATACTTTACCTTCCTGGATTTTCACCTGATAAAATATACTCCGTCCCGCAATAAGGACATTTTGCTTTACCCGTCTCTTCAATAGGCAGAAACACGCGAGGATGAGAATTCCATAGATCAGAATCCGGCATCGGACAATGTAATGGTAGCACTGATTTACCGACGACTATTTGATCAAATTCATCCATTTTATTCTGCTCTTGAATAAGTTCAGGCATTAGATATATGAAAGCCATTGTGGATATTCTGATCGTCGACCGTGAACTTGATCAAAATACATGGTTTGAAGTTTTTCTGTAATCGGGCCACGCGAACCTTCTCCGATCACTCGACCATCTAGCTCCTGAATAGGGGTAACCTCCGCGGCCGTTCCACAGAAAAATGCTTCTTCGGCGACATAAACTTCATCACGTGTAATCCGTTTTTCTTTTACTTCAACGCCGATATCTGCAGCAAAAGTCATCAACGTATCCCGAGTAATACCTTCTAATGCTGAAGTTAGATCTGGTGTATAAATAATGCCATTCCTAACGATAAAAACATTCTCACCGCTGCCTTCGGCAACATAGCCTTCATTGTCCAGCAACAAAGCTTCGTCATAACCGCACTCTAATGCTTCTTGCAAGGCCAACATCGAATTCATGTAATTCCCGTTCGCTTTTGCCTTGCACATTGTAATGTTAACGTGATGACGTGTGTATGAAGAAGTTCGTACGCGGATGCCTTTTTCTAATGCTTCCTGGCCCATGTACGCACCCCATTCCCACGCTGCTACCATTACATGTGTATTAAGATTGTCTGCGCGCAAGCCCATACCTTCCGAACCGTAAAAACACATAGGGCGGAGATAGGCGGAATCAAGATTATTTTCCTTTACCACCGAAAGACATGCCTGACTTATTGTTTCTTTATCGAAGGGCATTTCCATTCGTAAAATATGCGCTGATCGAAATAATCGATCGGTATGTTCCTGTAGCCGAAATATCGCCGTGCCTTTTTCCGCATGATAAGCACGTACTCCTTCAAAAACACCTAAGCCATAATGTAAGGTGTGTGTAAGTACGTGGGTTGTTGCTTCACGCCATGGAATCATTTCACCATCTAACCAGATCACACCATCCCGATCTGCCATTGTCATTGCTTTTTGTTTATTACTCATTTATCAATCTTCATTTATTAATTTGTTCCAGATTTTTGATACGCCTTCTCGATATTCTTTGTACTCAGTTTCAGGCACAAGTGCCTGTTTTTCTTGCAGAGCTAACTGATGGCCGTCGGCACGATAACTAAAATATGCGTCACGTAATAATTCCGCTTCCTCAGTTTTTAGTAATTTTAATTCAGACAAAATCTCAAGCAATCTTAGATTGTCTGTATAGGCCTCTAATTCCTTATGATCTGCTGACCAATACAACACACTATATTGCACTATAAATTCAATGTCGGCCATACCTCCAACACCTTGTTTTATATCAAACATCCCTTTGGCCTTTTTTACCAGACTTTCGCGCATTTTTTCACGCATTTCTCTGACATCTTTTTTCAGATCTTTTTGATTTCTTTTCCGCGACAAAATTAAACTGCGTACTTTATCAAATGCATCCTGTATTACTTGATCGCCTGAAATTGCTCTGGCTCGAACTAAAGCCTGATGCTCCCAGGTCCATGCCTTTTCTTGTTGATATTCTGCAAAAGATTCCATGCTCGTTACTAAAAATCCGGACATACCACTGGGTCGCAGACGCGTATCGATTTCATAGGTTCTTCCTGCTTGTGTCACCGCAGTCAAAATAAGGATCAATCGTTGACCTAGTCGGTTGAAAAAGACAGTGTTATCGACTTGCTTTTCACCATTGGTAAATTGATCTTCTCCATGACTATCGTGCACAAAAACCACATCAAGATCAGATCCGTATCCCAGCTCATGACCCCCTAATTTCCCATAGGCAATAATAGTGAAATTGGCTACACTTTTTTCACCTTCCTTTGAGTAACAAGGCTCACCATAACGCTCAACCATTTCAACCCATGCGAGATCTGCCGCAGCGGAAAGTACTATCTCTGCAATACATGATAAATAATTACTTACTTCAGCTAAAGGTGAATTCCCGGTTATATCTGCTGCAGCGATTCGGAGTACTTGAGAGTGTCGGAAATGTCTCAAAATATCCATTTGTCTTTCTAGATCACCTAAATGCAAATTGAACAATTGCTCATCAAGAAATGCGACCAGTTCTTTCTGTTCGGGTGGTGAATATAAACTTTCACGATCAATTAACTCGTCCAATAATATAGGCTGTCTGGAAATATAATCTGCTATCCACGGACTTACCGCACAAAGTTTGATCAATCTGTTTAATGCTTCGGGATGCTCTTTTAATAAAGATAAATAAACGCTGCGTTTAACTACCGAATCAATCAAATTTAAGACCCGTTGCATGGCAACAATTTGATCATTATTTGAAACGTTAGAAATCCCATCCAACACGCAAGGCATCAACCGATCGAGACGCTCGCGTGCATCATTGCTTAACTGGGCCTGGCCATAGGCTTCACGTGTTAGATCAATCATCTGAAGAATTTCTAATGGCTGATCAAACCCGAGTTTTGCCAACTCTACTTCTACATCTTCCTGATCAATTTCATTCATCCAGATGGCGGTTAAATCTACTGGCACTTTCTCGTTTTCTTCATCGTCATCAGTTTTGAGTAATGAGGAAAATCGAAACGAAACACGATCACGATACTTATCTAGATCTGATAAAAAGTCTTCCCAATTATCAAAACCCATCCCATAGGAAACTCTTGCTCTATCAAGTTCAGATGTTGGTAATGCCTGGGTTTGTTGATCTGCTATTTCCTGAATTCGATGTTCAGTGTTGCGCAAAAAAACATAGGCTTCACGTAACTCTTTTTGTTCTTTTTTATTTAAAATTTCGAGGTTTTTTAATACCGTCAGAATTTTTAAAATTTTTCTGGCCTGTAACTCTGGTTCACGTCCACCTCTTAATAACTGAAAAGTTTGTCCGATGAATTCCACCTCGCGGATACCTCCACGACCGAGTTTTACATCGCTTGTCATTCCTTTTCGCAATACTTCACGATCGATCATTTCTTTCATTTTACGAATTGCGTCATAAGCACCGTAATCTAAATAACGCCGAAACACGAAAGGTTGTAGCATCTTCATCAAGCCAGCACCTGCGACTTTATCGCCAGCTGCAATATTGGCTTTGATCATGGCGTACCGCTCCCAGTCACGTGCATGAGAGACATAGTATTCTTCCATCGCATCAAAATTTAAAGCTAACGCGCCACTTTCTCCAAACGGCCTGAGCCGCATATCCATACGAAAAACAAAACCGTCTTCAGTCATTTCATTAAAGACTTTGATCAATTGCTTGCCGAGGCGGATAAAGAATTCCTGATTGTCTAAAGATTTTTTCTGGTTAATTTTCTGATTATTCGTTTCCCCCGCTTCAGGAAAAGCAAAAATCAGATCAATATCAGATGAAAAGTTAAGTTCATGCGCGCCCAACTTACCCATCGCCACAATCACCATTTGCTGTGGTTCACCGGCTGCATTTTCTGGTTGTCCAAAACGTTCGGCCAACCAGTGATGCAATAAGGATAGTGTTTTATCGAGCATCTCTTCGGCCAGCAAAGATAGTTCACTTGTTGTTTCTTCGAGATCAGAAAGCCCCGCAATATCACGCCACGCTATTCGAACCATTTCGTAATTACGGAACTGACGCATCACGCGCATTAGATCATCATCTTCTTCAATACCTTTTAATTTCTTTTTATAAAGCTTTGCGTAATCTTTTCGTGTACGTTTTGTTTTGAGATCAGAATTGATCAAAAGTTGTTTAAACTCTTGTGGATTGCATTGACAATAATTTGCCACAAATTGGCTACAAGACAGGACTTTTTTTGCTTTGGGATTTTTGATCAATTCTCCTAGATCAGAATCTAGCCCGGATAATAAATTGTTGAATTCCTGGTCTAATACTTCAGGAAATGTCTCAGAGGTTTTTCTAGTCATTCCCCATTCTAAACTGCAGCCGTTCTATATCCCAATAATTAAAGGCAAAAAAGCCTGACCTTTATCAAAAATAAATCTTCGATAAACCATAAAACTTTGAGCATCACCTTCTGCACTATATATCTACCGTCTAAGAAACATTCGATGTAATCAGGACAACGCCCAGTATTACAAACAGAATCCCAAGCCCAGTAGTCCAATCAAAAGATTCGTCAAAAAGAACGACTGAAAGTAATGCGACTGTTGCTACTGCTCCAGAAGTTAATATCGGGTAGGCGACATTCAGAGGAAGACGGGAGAGCGAGGTTGCGTATAACAAAAATGCAACTCCATAAAGAAATAACCCTGACCAGAAAGGCCAATTGCGAAGCGCAGCCATCGGATCAGTAAACGAAGGAAAGTTATAAGGTGACGTAATCGCAATCTTTACCATCACGCTGGCAGAAGCATTTGCTGCGATACCTAATATAAGAATGATCCACTTCAAAATTTTTATCCCATATCTATATTTTTGTACATCAGAAGTGAGGTAGTACTATCCAGAGTATTTGTCCTCATTGGAATCATAACTTTTAACATCTCGAAAGTTCCTGATCGCAGTCTTTGCTAATGATTCGCTACTACAAGCTATTATAAATAAAAAAGCCCCGCTGTCAGAAACAAACGGGGCTTTCAGGCATTGAAAGAATATCCCAAAGTAAAGGATGTTTCTTCAAGTAGACAACATAAATGTAGATTACATCATGCCGCCCATTCCACCCATGCCGCCCATATCAGGCATTGCAGGTGCTGCTGCAGCTGCATCTTGTGGCATGTCTGCAACCATTGCTTCTGTTGTGATCATAAGACCAGCAACTGAGGCTGCGTTTTGCAGTGCAGTACGTGTCACTTTAGTTGGGTCAAGAATACCCATTTTCAGCATGTCGCCGAAATCATCAGTTCCGGCATTGTAACCGTGGTTACCTTTGCCTTCTTTAACCGCATTCAATATGACAGATGATTCACCACCTGCATTTGAAACGATTTGACGAAGAGGTGCTTCCATTGAACGTTGTAGAATACCAACACCCACTTCTTGATCAGCATTGTCAGTTTTGACTTTATCCAACGCTGCAATTGCACGAACAAGTGCAACACCACCGCCTGGTACCACGCCTTCTTCAACCGCTGCACGAGTTGCATGTAATGCATCTTCTACACGTGCTTTTTTCTCTTTCATTTCGATTTCAGTGGTTGCACCAACTTTGATTACTGCAACACCGCCAGCTAATTTAGCAACACGTTCTTGCAGTTTTTCACGATCATAATCTGAAGAAGCATCTTCAATTTGAGATCGAATTTGACCAACACGAGCTTCGATTGCTTTGCCGTCACCAGCGCCATCGATAACGGTTGTTTCTTCTTTCGTGATTTGGATACGTTTTGCAGAACCCAATTCTTCAAGACCCGCTTTTTCTAAAGACAAACCAACTTCTTCAGCGATAACTGTTCCGCCAGTCAAAATTGCCAGATCTTCCAACATCGCTTTACGACGATCACCAAAACCAGGTGCCTTAACAGCTGCTACTTTAACGATGCCACGGATATTATTTACAACCAATGTCGCTAGTGCTTCACCATCGACATCTTCCGCAATGATCAAAAGTGGGCGACCTGCTTTTGCAACTGCTTCTAATACTGGAAGTAATTCACGGATGTTTGAGACTTTTTTATCATGCAGAAGAATTAAAGGCTCTTCCATATCAACACTCATGCTGTCTTGATTGTTGATGAAGTAAGGAGAAAGGTAACCACGATCAAAAAGCATGCCTTCAACTACGTCTAGTTCATTTTCCAGACCGGTACCTTCTTCAACAGTGATAACACCTTCTTTACCCACTTTACCCATGGCTTCAGCAATAATGTCACCAACAGCAACATCAGAGTTAGCAGATATACTACCAACCTGTGCAATTGCTTTGTCATCGTTACAAGGAACCGACAATGCTTTCAGTGATTCAATCGCAGCAACAACACCTTTGTCGATACCACGTTTTAGATCCATCGGGTTCAAACCAGCCGCGACTGATTTAACACCTTCAGTCAAAATTGATTGAGCCAGAACTGTCGCAGTAGTCGTTCCGTCACCTGCTTCATCAGAAGTTTGTGAAGAAACTTCTTTGACCATTTGCGCGCCCATGTTCTCGAACTTATCTTCTAATTCGATTTCTTTCGCAACTGAAACACCATCTTTTGTGACAGTTGGCGCTCCAAAACTCTTATCCAAAACAACATTACGGCCTTTAGGTCCTAACGTGACTTTAACAGCATTTGCCAGCGTATTTACGCCATTTAGCATGCGCTTACGAGCGTCTTCGCTAAAAAGAACTTCTTTTGCACTCATTTTATATATCCTCTTAAAATTTTAAATTCAGTTTTGGTTCTGATTATTCGATAACGCCCATGATGTCATCTTCGCGCATGACAACCACTTCTTCGCCATCAATTTTGATTTCAGTTCCAGAATATTTACCAAATAGGACTGTATCGCCAACTTTCACATCAAGTGCTTGTACTTTGCCTTGATCGTTAGCTTTACCAGCACCAGCAGCAATCACTTCGCCACGCATTGGTTTTTCGGTTGCAGAATCAGGGAGAACAATCCCGCCTGCACTTGTAGTTTCTTCTTCCATACGGCGTACAACAACGCGGTCATGTAATGGACGGATTTTCATCTTTTAAGATCTCCTAAAAACAGATAAAAGTTAAACAAATGGATTAAATTATTAGCACTCTATCGAGGTGGTTGCTAATTATAGGTTTGGATATGGGGCTGTCAAGATAAACTTCAAGCGTAATCAATGAAATAAGTTAACGTTTCGTATGATCAAAATGCGAATTCATTGTGATCCGTAGCTTTCAGAGAGAAACAAATACGGCCTTATGAAAAATAAAGGGCTTAGTTCATGAGCTAGCCTTTAAACGAACGAGTAAAAGACGGCCTGCCTCTTCTATCCCGCCCAACTTTCATCTTTAGTTTTTCCTCAACCTTATCTCTAAATGCATCATTACCTAACGGTGTCCCCGTTTGCACAGCTGCACGAATGTTCTTTACTTCGTCAGCATCAACATGAGCTTTGAAAAGCGCCCGATAAGCTACGTGTCGTTGATCCGCTGTTTTTCCTAACGACAAATAAAGCGGATGGGGCGTGATCAATTTATCCGCCTTGTCCTTCTCTTTACCTTCTCCATTTATACGATAACTCGACCAGCGGTAATGGCGTGGATGCTTTACCATGTTTGCGACTACAGGGTTAAGTTCGATGTAACGCATACACGCGAGTAAGTATTCATCCTCATGGATCAAAGAGGATTTATAACGCCCTTCCCAAAGACTTCCGCTGGTTTGATATTGATCGTTAATGTAAGGCACGTAGTATCGACCTATAGACTGCATAACGCGGCTGACGCCATTTTTCTCTTTCGGGGTGATTAAAAGATGAATGTGATTTGTCATCAATACATAGGCATGCAATTTACACGCGTGACGTTCAAGTGCGTTACTTAACCAAGTCAGATAGGCCTGATAATCCGCATCATCAAAAAAAACCGGCTCTCGATTATGCCCACGTTGTACAACATGGACGGGGACACCTGGTAAAAAGAAGCGGGGTTTGCGCGGCATAAAAACTTACCTATTCCTATGAAAAGCTAGAATAGCATTCGCAGAGCTTCTTTTAAAGGGGTCTGACCCCATTTATTCTGTATTGTTAATAATTTTTTAAGAGTTTTTTCTAAAAGGTCATAGTCCTTTTGCCCTTTAGCTGCTCGTGCAAGATTGTTATATGCGTGCCTTATAAACTTCCCATTTGCATTAGCTTTCTTAATTGCAATTTCAGCTGCGACCTTAGCATCTATATAGTTTTCTTCATACCAAATATTATGTTCTGCTAAAGCTATCCATGAAAGAGGGTCTTCTGGAAATAACTCACAACGTAGCATATAAACTTCCGTTGCTTTACCATTTAAACCATATCTAACATATTCCATAGAAAGTAGCCTGAAGAACTCCACTTTCTCATATTGATCATCTGTATTACTTAATTTCTCTTCAAGGTATTTTATTGATAGAGGTGTTAACGAAATATCAGTTTTTTTTTCTAAATCAAATTCTTTTCTAAGAGATTTTAGTTCGTTGTTAATACTATCTTTTGATGACATATTCTATTCCTATTACTGTTCTATTTATCGATATCATGAATCGTTGGAAAACCTTCCCAGTCTGAATCTTTCCACGGATCTGGTCCTCCTAAATTAAAGGGCTCAGACCACTTTAATCCTTAAAATACCTTTCTATATAAAACAATAAAACTGAAATAATTAAAAATAGAACCGATATTTTTACAGCAAGAAACTGGGAATCAATATGATAAATTTCATCATTCAAATAATAAAAGTCCTCCCAAGGTTGTTTTTTGATTGCATCTCCGATTTTGTGGGGCTTGTCATATGTATCCAAATACGGCCCAATTCTAAACACTGTATCAACTTCAGAATGATTTAAGATATGATAAGTATGAGTGCACCTAACACCTTTTTCAGGCACTGAGCATGACACTTCGATCTCGCTTATTATTCCATTAAATTTTTGTCCGTATACCATTATCTCTGTTGGAAAAGATGACAGCCCACAGAAAATAGACATAAGGAGGAAAAGGTGATGTAATTTTATTTCCATAAGATTACTTAGTTTCATGGACACATAATAAATTCAGATTCCCTTTTACGACCACCACCAAATTAATATTAAAGGGGTCAGACCCCTTTAATATTCATCTGACCGAGTTCAGCATACCTAATCATACAAGTTTCTATGGTATAGGATAGCGTACGTCATGTTTAATTGAATTATACATTTACACTGTGATGTTTTTGATCAGACTAAACTATACTATTCGCATTCTACATGCTGCATACTTTTTCTTAACTCATCACTTCAGGACTTAAATTGGATCTCACTAAAGACCCTTTACCTCATTTACTTAGAAAAATTGCAATTCCAGCAAGTGTTGGAATGTTTTTTAATACGATGTATTACATTGTCGATAATTTCTATGCGGGGATGTTGTCGTCAACGGCATTAGCCGGTATTTCTCTGGCGGCGCCTGTTTATTTTATGGGTATGGCCGTTTCTATCGGTGTTGGGCAAGGCACAAATGCGCTAGTAGGTAATGCGCAGGGTGAAGGCCGCATGGATCTGGCAGAACAAATCGCTGGACGTGCTATTTCGTTCGCCTGGTTATCCGCGATTTTGATCGGGCTCGTAGTGCTGTTTTTTGCGTCAGAGATGTTCAGTTTGATGGGCGCAGAAGGTGATTACACGATTGATGCGATCAATTATTTATCTATAATTTTACCGGCGTTAGCCTTTTCCGCGCATGCGATGGCGGCAAATGGTATTTTAAATTCTTTGGGCGACACAACCAGTTTTCGTAATAGCTTAGTGGTCGCTTTTTTTGCGAACATTGCGCTCGATCCTTTGCTCATGTTTGGTTTTGGTTGGGGCGTTCATGGTCTTGCTGCGGCAACGGTGCTCACGCAGTTAGGTAGTGCTATTTATCTTTCTTTTAAAGTCCATCAAAGCAAACTTGGTAGTTGTTTGAATGCTAAAAATTTACGACCCGACTGGCTACAATATATAGAATTACTTAAGCAGTCTTTCCCGGCGAGCACCAATTTATTTCTGATCGCGCTCGGATCAATTATTGTCACTACGGCAGTCACTCGTTTTGGTGAAAATGCAGTTGCCGGATTAGGCATTGCGTTAAGAATAGAGCAGTTGGTCATCTTGCCCACTGTCGGAATTAACATTGCTGTATTGTCTATTGTCAGCGTGAATTTTGGTGCGCAGAATTTTGAACGCATGGAAAAGGTCGCGCTTGATTCGATCAAAATTGGTGTTGGCTTAATGGTGTTGGGCGGATTACTTGTATTTATTTTTGCCCGCCCGTTGATTGCCTTATTTACCGATGATCTCAATGTGATTGATATCGGTGTTGGTTATTTGCGCGTTGAAGCGATAATTTTACCCGCGTATGTATTGTCTTTTGTCTCTGGCGCTGTGTTACAAGGGATGAAGCAAGCGGTAATCCCTATGTACTTTAATCTCATACGGCAGTTGATATTGCCTTCTATATTTATTGTGATTGCATTGACAATCTTTAAAACCGATATCTTTGGTATTTGGTGGTCTATTGCAATTGCTAGTTGGCTAACTGTCCTTTTACAGTTTGCTCATATGCGTGGTGCGGTCAAACAGCGAGGCGATTTCTAAAAAAATTAATCTAAATCAAATTGAGATCACTTTTTATTTAATCTGGGAAGCGGTTCCAGGCATGTAGCGCGGCAATCTTATAGGCCTCAGCAAGTGTTGGATAATTAAAAACATTATTCACAAAATAATCCATTGTGCCGCCCAGCTGCATCACGGCTTGTCCTATATGGATCAATTCTGTTGCGCCTTCACCAACAATATGTGCGCCGATTAAACGACGATCTTCTAAACTAAAAATCAGTTTTAGTAATCCTTCGCGCAAACCCAATATCTGGCCTCGAGATGTCTCGCGGAAACGTGCCTCACCCACTTCGTATCCGATATTTTGTTTTTTACATTCATGTTCCGTCAGTCCAATAACACTCATTTCTGGAACGCCGTAAATACCAAAAGGGAAGTCAATGAAACCTGGATCTGATTTTTTACCAAATGCATGACGTGCAGCAAGTCGTCCTTGCTCCATAGAGCTGGATGCCAGGCTAGGAAAACCGATCACATCACCAGCTGCATAGATGTGCCTTACTTTGGTCGCATAGTGTTGGTTCACTTCGATCAATCCACGACTGTCGGCTTCTATTCCTGCATTTTCAAGCCCTAAATCAGCGGTGTTCCCTTGACGTCCAGCTGCGTATAAAACCATATCGGCACGTAGTTGTTTTCCGCTCGATAGATGAACTTTCACACGTTTCTTACCCATATGTTCTAATCTTTCGACGGTTTCACCCATCCGTATTGAAACACCTCGATCACGTAAATGATGTTTAAATTCATCAATAATTTCGCGATCAAGAAAGCTCAGCATTTCTTCACGGCCGTCCACTAAAGTGACGTCGATATCAAGCGCGCTATAAATTGATGCGTATTCAACACCGATCACACCGGCACCAACCACAACCATATTTCGCGGCAGTTTTTCTATTTCCAATATATGATCACTATCAAGAACGCGCACACCATCGAAAGGGGTATCTGGAGGCTGGACTGGCGAAGTACCAACGGCGAGCATAAATTTTTTCGCCTGATACTGTTCTTCTTTGCCTTTAGGATCAACAACACACACTGTATGTGGATCAACAAAACTGGCGCGACCGACGATTGAGGTAACACCATTTCGATAAAGTTGATGTTGGATAACATCGATTTCGTGACGAGTTGTAATGTCTAAACGTTGCGTTAGATCTTGTGCGGTAATGCGTTCTTTGACTCGGTAGCTTCTTCCATAAAAGCCTCTCTGCCTCCAACCAGTAAGATAAAGAACGGTTTCACGTAAGGTTTTGCTTGGAATGGTACCTGTATGAAGACAGTTACCACCGACAGAGCTGTGTTTTTCAATCATAGCGACAGACTTACCTAATTTCGCTGCCTGAATGGCGGCTCTTTGGCCGGCGGGTCCGCTACCAATAACGATGAAATCAAACTTTTCCATACCTGATAAAAACCTTTTATATGCGTGTTTAGTTGTTTAAGTGAAGCAACAAATACGCCAATAGTAATTTGCTAATTTTTTATGTTCTCAAAATTAAGCTTAGGGGTAATATAGGAGTAGTCCGTATCAACTTTTTTGATCGTGCTGCTAAACACTGACACCTCCCACTGATATACTTGTATCGTTTTAACAAACGATAATCGGTAGTTTGATCAATATCTTATAAGCAATGCAACATAACGAAGAACAGCGCACACATGAAATTCTAAAACTGCTCCAGGAGACGATGAGCTCTGAGCATGCGGATGATATTGCCTGGCTAAAAGACGGTATCAAAGAGCTACATCCTTCGGAAATTGCCGATCTACTCGAAAGTTTACCTTCAAAAGATCGTGAAAATTTATGGGAGCTGATTGGATCAGATCTTGAAGGTGAAGTCCTTTCGCATGCTCAAGATGGTGTTCGTTCTGGGCTACTCGAACAAATGCAACCTCACGAGGTTGCTGCAGCGACTGAAAATCTGGAAACCGATGATGCGACCGATATCATCCAGGATTTGGCCGAAGATGTGGTTGATGAAGTGCTTGGCTCGATGGATGAACATAATCGTATCCGTCTTGAAAAAGCGCTTTCTTACCCTGAAGACACCGCCGGCGGTTTAATGAACACTCTCATGTTGTCTGTTTATGACAACGTCGATCTAGGTGTTGTGATGCGCTATTTGCGCATGAAAGGTGAAGTACCAGAAAAGTCTGATAGCCTGGTTGTGGTGGATCGAAATAATCATTATCAGGGAATGCTTCCGCTGGTGAAAATTCTCACTAGCCGACCAGAAGAATTGGTTTCTGATGTGATGAGTACCGACATCGAGGCTGTTCCTACCGATATGTCGGCTAATGAAATAGCGAAATTATTTGAGCAACGCGACCTTTATTCTGTTGCCGTAACTGATGAAGAAAATACGCCTTTGGGTCGTATCACTATCGATGACGTTGTCGATGTTATCCGTGATCAAGGTGATCATTCACTCATGAGCATGGCGGGTATGGATGAAAATGACGATATGTTCGCACCGATAGTCACCAGTGCAAAGCGTCGCGCTTTATGGCTGGGGATTAATCTAGCTACAGCATTTCTTGCGGCTTCGGTGATTGGTCGATTTGCCGCGACAATCGAACAACTCGTCGCGCTTGCGGTGTTGATGCCTATCGTCGCGAGTATGGGCGGAATTGCAGGCAGTCAAACGTTAACTGTCGTGATCCGTGGCCTTGCGATGGGTCACCTGGGGCCGGCAAATTCGCAAGCACTTTTGTTGAAAGAAATTGCTGTCGGTTTGATCAATGGTTTTTTATGGGCAAGTGTCGTTGGTGTCATTTCAGCACTGTGGTTTAACAATCAACAATTAGGCCTGGTTATTGCTAGCGCGATGATAGTAAACTTATTTGTCGCGGCTTTTTTTGGTGCAGTTATTCCTTTATGGTTGAAGAAAAGAGAAATTGATCCCGCGCTTGCTGGAGGTGTTATCCTCACAACCGTAACCGATGTGATTGGATTTCTGGTTTTTCTTGGACTCGCCAGTATCTTTCTTATGTAGTCTATTCGTAGTAAATTCCACTATTATGACAAAGAAACTTTTTATCAAAACATTTGGCTGTCAGATGAATGAGTATGATTCATCACAAATGGCCAACGTTCTCGGCGAGTCGCATGAACTCGAAGTGACGGATAACCCTGAGGATGCCGATGTTCTTCTCGTCAACACCTGTTCGATTCGCGAAAGAGCCGAAGAAAAATTATTTCATCAACTCGGTCGCTGGAACAAACTCAAACGAAATAATCCTGATCTATTAATCGGTGTTGGTGGTTGTGTTGCGAGTCAGGAAGGCGAAGCGATCTGGAAACGCGCTCCTTATGTTGACATGATCTTCGGACCACAAACTGTGCATCGGCTACCCAAAATGCTTGATGATGTGAAAGCGAAAAAAATTGAGTTGGAACCTAAAGATCAGAAAAAAATGTCCAAAAGCCGAGTTATCGACATCAGCTTTCCTGAGATCGAAAAATTCGACAACTTACCCGAAGCTCGTGCAGAAGGACCAACAGCTTTTGTTTCGATTATGGAAGGTTGCTCAAAGTATTGTACCTATTGCGTTGTACCTTACACACGCGGTGAAGAATTTAGCCGACCATTCGATGATGTGATCGCAGAAGTTGCTGAGCTATCCACTCAAGGTGTGCGCGAAGTGAATCTTTTAGGACAAAATGTGAATGCTTATCGTGGAAAAATGCATGATGGAAATATCGCAGATTTAGCTTTATTAATCCGTTATGTTGCGGCGATAGAAGGTATCGAACGGATCAGATTTACAACATCTCATCCAGTAGAATTTTCAGACAGCTTGATCGAAGCTTATGCCGATGTGCCCGAACTGGTGAGTTTTTTACATTTACCCGTGCAACATGGATCCGATCGTATTCTTGCTGCAATGAAACGCGGTCACACTGCATTAGAATATAAATCCAAGATCAGAAAGCTACGTAAAGTACGCCCTGACATAACTATTTCTTCAGATTTTATTGTTGGATTTCCTGGAGAAACCGATCAGGATTTTACCCAGTTAATGGATTTGATCGCTGAAATTGGTTTTGATCAATCTTATAGTTTTATTTACAGCAAACGACCAGGGACGCCAGCATCAAACCTTGCTAACGATACGCCTGAAGAAGTAAAAAAACAGCGTTTACAGATTTTACAATCACGTATTCAGCAACAAGCAAATGATATTAGCCGCAGCATGATCGGTAAGATCGAACGAGTGCTGGTTGAAGGCTTTTCAAAGAAAGATCCGGCACAAATTATGGGACGTACAGAAAATAATCGCATAGTGAATTTCACCGCAGATAAAAGTTTAATCGGTCAATTAGTCGATGTTCGAATTACTGAAGCATTATCCAATTCTTTACGTGCGGAAGTTGTTTCCGACGATCAAAATCAAAAGTTGTCCGCTTAATTGACTACTAACCTCAACAGTTCTAAATCTTCCGTTATTGATGTTGTTCTGGAGCCAGAGGACAACGAACGGTTGTCGAATCTCTGCGGCCAGTTTGACGATCATCTTCGCCAGTTAGAACGTAGATTAGCGATTGAAATTAATCATCGTGGAAACAAATTTCATGTTGCGGGAGATTCTGATTCCGCTAACGTTGCTGCAAAAATAATTCAGGATCTCTATGCTATTTCGGAAGAGACAGTGATTACGCCAGAAGTGGTTCATCTTCATTTGCAAGAATCCGGCGTTAAAGAATTGATCGAAGAGACAATTCCTGAAAATGTTGCGATTAGAACTAAGCGGATTTTGATCAAACCACGTGGTAAAAACCAACGTCTTTATGTGAGTAGTATTCAACGTAATGATATCAATTTTGGAATTGGGCCGGCGGGTACGGGAAAAACGTATTTGGCCGTCGCTTGTGCTGTAGAGGCATTGGAGCATGATCAAGCACGTCGCGTCATTCTAGTTCGTCCAGCCGTAGAGGCAGGGGAAAATCTGGGCTTTTTACCTGGAGATCTAACGCAAAAAGTGGATCCCTATTTACGTCCGCTTTATGACGCACTCTACGAAATGTTGGGTTTTGAAAAAGTCGCAAAACTGATCGAACGGAATGTTATTGAGGTGGCACCGCTCGCATTCATGCGTGGAAGAACGCTTAATGATGCGTTTATCATTCTTGATGAGGCGCAAAATACCACAGTTGAGCAAATGAAAATGTTCCTGACCCGTACAGGTTATGGGGCAACAGCCGTGATAACGGGCGATGTGACACAGGTAGATTTGCCGCGTGGTAAAAAATCGGGCTTGAAACATGTTATTGACGTGTTAAAGGATGAGAAAGATATTAGTTTTACTTTCTTCAATTCCAGCGATGTTGTTCGCCATCCATTAGTAGGCCGGATTCTTGATGCTTATGAAGCCTATGAAAAAAAATATAAAGACAATGATTCTTGAACTAGATGTACAACGTGTGTTTACCACTCAGGAAATCCCAGAAGACGAGCAATTTAAAACTTGGACTAAAACGGCTTTAATAGCTGGCGGTCGAGAAGAAAATTCACAACTCGCCATTCGAATCGTCGATGAAGAAGAAGGCCAAAAATTAAATGAACAATGGCGGCATAAGAAAGGCCCTACAAATGTACTATCATTTTCAATGTCGGGGCTGGACTTGATCGCACCAGAATTATTAGGCGACATTGTGATCTGCGCACCAATCATCAAAAAAGAAGCTCAAGAGCAGTCCAAAACACTACAAAGTCACTGGGCACATATGGTCATACATGGCGTTTTGCATCTTTTGGGCTATGATCATAGTATTGATTCAGAAGCGGAAAAAATGGAAATGTTAGAAATAAAAATTATGGCTGAACTTGGCTATTCTGATCCATATCAACCTGCTGCATAAATACTATGAACAACGAATCAAAACCTCCTTCGAGCATGTTTAAAAAATTTCTGAGACGTATTATTAAGCGTCTACAGAAAGAACCTGATGATAAACAGCAGCTCACCGAAATTCTACGCGATGCAGAAAAACATAATCTGATCAAACCTGATGCTTTAACAATGATGGAAGGCGCATTACTGGTCTCAGAGTTACAAGTGCGTGACATTATGGTGCCGCGATCACAAATGGTCGTCGTATTAGAAGATATGGCATTCGAGGAATATTTGCCGGTGATTGTAGAATCGGGCCATTCGCGTTTTCCAATGATGGATGAAAAACATGAACAGGTGACAGGTATTTTACTAGCTAAAGATATGCTTACTTGTGTTGCTGAAAATGGCGTTGAAGATTTTAATGTTCGCGATGTTTTGCGACAACCTATTTTTGTTCCCGAAAGTAAACGGCTAAATATTTTGTTGGCTGAGTTTCGCCGTAGTCGTAATCATATGGCTATTGTCGTTGATGAATATGGTGCGGTTGATGGCTTAGTTACAATAGAAGATGTGATCGAGCAGATTGTCGGCGAAATTGATGACGAACACGATTTGGAGGATGAAGAATTTGTGCGCAAACACGACGAGGATTTATTCACACTCAAAGCGCAAATGCCGTTGAATGAATTTAATGAATATTTTTCTACTGAATTTGAAGATGAAGAAAATGAGACTATCGGCGGTGTGATCGTTGATGCATTTGGACACCTTCCTAAGCGAGGTGAAATTCTTGAGTATGGTGGTTTCAAGATTGAAGTAATGAGAGCAGATCGCCGCCGAATTTTAACCCTGAAATTAGAGCCTTTAGATCAAGATATTGAGCCAACTGAAATAAAAAATGCTTAGGTATTTGATCGCGATAATTGCAGGTGGTCTGATGCCGCTCGCTTTTTCTCCATTTGGTTTTTATCCAGTTGCCATCTTCTCTTTAGCTGTTTTATTTTATCTCTGCCTGGGAACCTCTTCGGCAAAATCATTCAAAATTGGTTTGCTCTATGGTCTGGGGTATTTCACAATTGGAATCTCATGGTTACAGATCAGTATTCATCAATTTGGTTTGCCGGTGTTAGCTTTTTCTATTTCCATGACGATCCTTTTTATTCTTTTGATCGCGCTTTTCCCTGCATTTACAACATACTTTACTGAACGATTTTTTAATCATAGCTACAAGCAAAAATTATTAATTATTTATCCCGCATTCTGGGTGATTTTCGAATGGATCCGTAGTTGGTTATTTACGGGTTTTCCATGGTTAACCGTCGGCTATAGTCAAATAGATAGTCCGTTACTTGGTATCGGATCAGTAACAGGAATTTATGGGATCAGTTTCTTCGTGGCAATGACTGCCGGTGCGTTGGTTTTGCTAGTAAAAAAACGACAGTCGGTAATAATTTTATTTCTTGCCGTTGTTATTCCTGTGTGGACAGGATCTTATTTTCTAAAAAATACTGAATGGACTAAAGCAGTTGGTGAAGAAATAAAAGTTGCAATCGTTCAAGGAAATATTGCCCAAGAAATAAAATGGCTCCCACAACAAAAACAGATCACGCTGGATTTATACAATAAACTTTCTGAGCCCTTTTGGGATGAATCTGATTTGATCATCTGGCCGGAAACAGCACTACCAGCATTTATGCATGACATTCCAGATTTCATGAATAGCCTTGGTGACAGAGCAAAAAAAAGTTCGACTGATATTATGCTCGGCTTGCCTACACTTGATCCGACAACAGGCAGGTACTACAACAGCATGGTAAGTTTAGGTGATGAAACGCATATTTATCATAAGCAACATCTAGTTCCATTTGGAGAATACTTGCCGCTTAAAAAATGGATAGATCCGATCCTGAAATTTCTACAAATTCCGATGTCGAATTTTAGCAAAGGCGAATCTAAAAAGAATTTGATCGAAACCACAAAATATTCAATCGGCATTTCCGTTTGTTATGAAGATGTGTTTGGAGAAGAAGTGATCACAGGATTACCCGAAGCAGACTTTTTGATTAACGTCAGTAACGATGCCTGGTTTGGGGATTCACTCGCGCCACACCAACATTTGGAAATGGCAAGGATGCGAGCATTTGAAACCGGCCGTTATTTGATACGCTCAACGAATACAGGTATCAGCGCGATCATTAATCAAAAAGGTCAGGTGACTAATCTTGCGCCTCAATTTGAACAGACAACATTATTAGCTAATATCTTGGCGTATGAGGGTTTAACGCCTTATGCAAGAACAGGAAACATGCCGATAATAATTTTCTGTTTTTTGTTGTTAGCGCTTAGTGCTATTCGCGAACGCGGTGAAACTTAGTTCCATAACAATTTGCGCAAGGTGGAATATGGCCGACATTATGGAAGTGCAGATCATGCCCGCATTTATCGCAACTTAATGTTCCAGGTCCGGTAATTTCACCTGTATGCCATTCGGCCATTTCTGCATTCCTGGCTAATTCATCAAGTGTAGTACGAGTATGATCCGTTATGCTGGAAAACCAGTTTTTTACCTGGTCTTCAACCAGTTCCACATCAAAACGAAACCAGTCTCCCAGTTCTTTTTTTGTGGTGTTCATATATTCAGAAACATCTTCCAGATCACGACGTAGATAAGCACCGACTTTTTCTGCTTCTTCTTTTGTAATTTCACCAAGTTCGATCGAGCGTTCAACCGCTTGATCAACTAAATTATTAATTTGAGGTCTGGTCTTGTCTAGTGTTTTTTGCAGATTTTCTTGAGTGTGCTCAAGCATCTGTTGATATGCAGCTTTCAGTTTTTCGAGATGTTCATGAGTTTCATTATTCATCATTATCTCCTTTTACTATTATCTTTAAGTATAGTTGAAAAACTGTATTTACAAAAAATATCAGTTTCGAGGCAAGCTGATCAAAAATTCTGTTCCACTACTGAAATGAGATTTCACAGTCAAGGTTCCACCATGTGCTTTTATTAAATTATAACTCACCGCCAACCCTAATCCAGTGCCACCATCATCCAATTTTGTCGTAAAGAATGGATCAAAAATAAAGGGTAAATCTTTACTTGAAATTCCACATCCTTGATCTAGTATATGAAGTTCAACACGATTTGTTACCCTGTTGTAATTTGTTTTTATAATCACGTTTTGATTTCTTGAGGTCAGTGAATCTAGTGCATTTATAACAAGATTTATAATGACTTGTTCCAATTGTTGACTATGTCCATTTATAAAAGGTAAACCTTCGGAAAGTGTCAGAGCTAATAAATTTGTTTTTTTATTTATTTGAGGTCGTATCAAACTACAAGCTAATCTAACGATATTATTCAGATCAACTTTTTCAAACTCTTGCTTATCGCCACGCCTTGAAAAGTTCTTCAGGTTTTCTACAATAGACTGGATACGTTTACTGCCATTGTGAATAGAGTCAATTAGTTCAGGTATTGTTTCACGCATTTCCTCATAAGGTAAACCCGCAAGCTTAATCTCTGGTTGATCAGAATTTTTTACATGCTCATCTAGCATACGGCGTACATCTGGCCACATATCTCCCAACAAGGTTGAATTGATTTGAATTAAATTATTGGGGTTATTAACTTCGTGAGCCATGCCTGAAACCATTAATCCTAGTGAAGACATTTTGTCAGCTTGTAATAATTGCAATTCCTGATCGCGCGTTATTTTTTCTAACTGTTTTTGTTTTGTTATGTCCCTTGCAATAAACATCATGCCTTTTTCGGTTTGTATTTCGATCGCTACGCAGGAAATAGAAAAAGTCATTAACGTTCCGTCTTTACTGCGCAGGTCGGTAATATGGTTAGTTACCTTTATTTGTCTCTTAACTTTTTCAAGAAGTACATCACGAGCTTTGCTACTTTCCCATATTTTTATGTCTAATATATCGCGACCAACGAGATCTTCTTCGCTATAACCAAATGTTTTAAGCGCGTTGTTGTTTATCGCAATAATATTTCCTGATTTATTAAGCGATGTGAACACTATGACATCGGGACTTGCATGGAATGCTTTATAGAATTTATCTTTGGCTTTGATTAACGCCCGATCTGCTTTTTTCTTATCTATTGCATTAACGAATATTTCACCAATAATTCTAAGCAAGGCTATATTGTCATCATCCCAGCTTTTTTCTTTGCTGAGTGAGTCAAACCCAAGCGTGCCGACAAATTTTCCTCGTAGTGTTAGCGGCACATCTATAGTTGATTTTATTTCCAGTGATTGATATAGCTCTTTTACAGGTTGTGCTTCTGGAGCTAATTCATTAAGACTTTTCACTTGAATGACATTCAATTGTATAAATTGCTCAACTAACCACGGGTGATTTTCTTTCGAAATATTTTTTAAAATAGATCGCTTAGGCTTTACGCCATTCGCACACCATTCATAGACTTTTTCTACCTGATTATGATCTTCAGAAAAAATCAGAATTTCACTGTGTTCATCCCCAACAAACTCTGTAATTTTTTTAAGTGCATTAAGAATGGCAGCATCAACCTCATAGCTTTGTACATTGATAAACCTGGTTGATAAGTTTGTGATTAGCCTGGTGAGTTGTTCTTTTCGCTGTAATGTTTCTCTAGCTATTATTTGATCTGTAATATCTGACTCGGTACCCCATATTCTGATCAAATAGTCATCTTCCACTATTCCCACCATACTGGTAGACAGGTGTAAATCTTTATTCTTCGAATTAGTACTGTATGCAATATCATTATTAGTTCGATATCCAGATTTTATAAACCTTTCAAGCAACATTTGATTTTTTTCATTACTAGCCGGAAAGATTGATTCAAAGTTTAATTTTTCTAAATCTCTACTTGGAGTAAAGCTAAAAATATTTTTTAAACCATTATTTTCCCCCTTAAAAATACCTTCTTGTTTTATTAAGGCAATTTGTTTTTCCACAGAGAGATTAATATTAATTCCTGTGTTGAACTCCAAACGCCAGATGCCATCTTTGCTATTACGGATAAATGATCGGTAACGCTCCTCAGAATCAACCAAACGATCACTAAGTGATCTTCTTTCACTGCTATTAGCGGACAGAACTAAAGTTAAAAACGCTAATGTGGAAATAAAGATCTGCACTGAAAGAGTTTGCTGATTACTGGAAATACCGCTCAATGACAAAAGACCATCTTCATGATGCGTGGTAACTAAAATAATACAAAGTGAGAGTACTATTGTTACGGTCAAGGTATTAAATCGTAGCGCCGCCCACAATAGAAGCAAAATTAATGTGTATGGAAGTGCAATTAACAAATGATGATTATATTCTTGATACTGAAAAATAAAATTTGGTAGTAAAACGAAAGAAGATAATAAGATAAGTATTTCAACAAACTTGGACAAACTAAATTCAGATACCATCCGCATGTTATGAGTAAAAGAAACAATAACAGGCGCGACAACCAGCAAACCCAGGACATCAGCTATTGACCAAATTTGCCAGTTTGACCAATAGCTTATTTCCTGGTCAATATTTACAGTAAAGTTAGCGCTAATCAAACCGCCAATGGCGGAAACGGTAAAGATTGTGCCTACAAATATCAAAACATGTTGCAGCTTAGATAAATTTAAATATTCTCCAATAAACTTTCGCACTAACCAAACGGTAAGAATTGCTTCAACTATCTCTGCCATATGAAAACCAGCCACAATTTCTGTTTTGTTACTGGTGCCATTCAATTCAAACAAAAACCTGATCGCGATTGAAATGATAGTGAAATAAGCCCACTTTTTATAGGGTGAAAGAAATAATGCAGCAAGGTATAAACCTGATGCGACACAAATTAGATCATTCTCTCTGGGATCAATACGATGATTAAGATCTAGTTTGTAGGTGATGTAGTATGCAAGCGCATAGACTAAAAGGAATAACCAGAAAGGTGGCGTTTTATCTAGTGACGAGCTCATGTGTTAATGTCCTTCAAACTTACACTGATTTTAAAAAGGTTAGAATTTACCTATCGAGTATAACGAGTAATCGTTTTAAATTCTTTTTAGCTGCTTGACAATGTAAATTCTTAGGCTGAGAATCCCCAGCCATGAATTTTTACTACACATTGAATACTATAGAGAAACGTCTACCTAACCTTTTTATAAGGTGTGACAGCATGATTCCTGGAGAATTATTTTAGAATCAACAACGAATTATATGACTTTCAGAAAGGCCGCGACCATTAAAAATCGCGGCTTTTTTTTTGCCTTCTTAAGGTTAAACCGCAAGTAAATATTATGAAATATAAGCTACCAATCGCTTTTTTTATTGTCATTACCATATGGACTACAACACCTTTAGCGATCAAATGGAGTAGCGATGGTGTGAGCTTTACCTTTGCTTTAATGAGTCGGATGATTATTGGTGTGATTTGCGCATATATTTTGCTACGTTTTCTCGGTATGACCTTACCCTGGAACAAAACCGTTAGACGAACTTATCTTGCTGCCAGTTTTAACATCTATTTTGCGATGATGCTTATTTATTGGGCATCTCAATTCATTCCTTCTGGCTGGGTTGCTGTTATCTTTGGGCTTGCACCTATGATTACGGGAATAATTGCTTACAAAGTATTATCAGAAGACGCATTAACCCCAGCAAAAATATTTGGGAGTTGTATCGCACTGATTGGCTTAAGTATTATATTTTTGACCGGTGAGGAAGCAACTTCACTAAGTGTTTACGCTATGTCAGCGGTTTTACTTTCAACAATAATACATTCAGTTTGTACAGTCTGGGTAAAACAACTCGATGCGGTAGTTTCCCCTTTAGCGACCACAACGGGTGCATTGCTCTACGCTGTTCCCGCATTTATTCTAAGCTGGCTGATTTTTGATGGAACCGTACCAGAAAATATTCCTGTAAGAGCGGCATTATCGATCGTTTATTTAGGAGTTATAGGTTCTGTCATTGGCTTTGCATTGTACTATTATGTCTTAAAACAGATCGAAGCGAGTCGAGTCGCTTTGATCACTTTAATAACGCCAGTAACCGCATTACTTCTTGGAAACTGGTTGAATAACGAATCTTTGACTCTACGAATAGGATTAGGTGCTTTTCTTATTTTATCTGGTCTATTTTGTTATGAACTACTTGGACGTAAACGTTCAAAAATATAGCGCGTACCATACACTAACTGTCAGATTAAGGCTGCACTAATGGACATTATATTTAAAGAATATGGCTTTGTTATCTGGCAGAAAAAATGGTCTTTTCTACTATGCCTTGTTGCCTTGGCTAGCGCGACATTTTTTGACTACTACGCACCTGTTTTTTACAAAAATATAGCAAATGGTTTTGCTCAACCTTTCTCAGAAAACACGTCGCAAATGTTGTATGAAAACTTGAAGATGGTTGCGTTTTTTTATGCTGGTATCTGGGTATCTTTTCGCTTTCTTGAAGTTGGCATAATTCCGGTTGATGGTGGTGGCGTAAATTTACTGGAGAAGCGTTGCTTTGAAGTTTTGCAAAGACAGAAATATGAATTTTTTGAAAATAGTTTTTCCGGCAGCCTGATAAAACAAGCAAACCGATTTTCACGCTCGTTTGAAACAATAATGGATTGGTTCCTGTTCCAATTTTTTCAGAGCGTTCTTGCGATCATTATTTCATTTATTATTTTTTACCAACAACAGAAAGAATTTGCGATTTATTTTTTGATCTGGGTAATTATGTTTATCGTCTGGAATATTAGTTATTCCATATGGAAGTTACGTTTCGATAAAGCAGTAGCAAAGGCAGATTCTGTTGTTGGTGCAAAATATTCTGATGCAATTAGCAATATGTTTATCGTCAAAAGTTTTGCCCGCGAAGCGTCGGAACAAACAGGCGTAAATCAAGCTGCCGATGAAGTTCTCAGAAAAAAAACTATCGCCTGGATTTTGATGTTTATTTCATATGCGGTGCAGGGGTTAATGACTTTTGCCATAGAGTTATTGTTGGTTTATTTAATGATCAAAAAGTGGGAGGCAGGAAATTTTGAAGTTGGAGAGTTTGTTTTATTCCAGGCAATTTTATTATTATTGATCCATCGGCTCTGGGATTTTGGGCGTAACTTCAGAAATTTTTTCACTGCGCTGGCGGATGCTTCTGAAATGGCAGAAATAATTCGTCGAGATAATACTGAAAAAGATAGTATCAATGCTAAAGAAATAGAAATAAAAAAAGGACAAATTAACTTTGAAAATCTGTCTTTCAACTACAATAAAAAAGATCAAAACATTTCAGGATTGTTTGAGAATTTTTCTCTTAGTATTAAGGCCGGTGAAAAAGTCGCTTTAGTTGGTCATTCTGGATCGGGTAAGACTTCTTTGACAAAATTACTTTTTCGTTTTTTTGATCCAGAGTCAGGACGGATCTGTTTTGATGGTGTCGATGCAAAAAACTATACGCTAGCTTCTTTAAGAAAACAGATATCGTTGGTTCCGCAACAACCGGAATTATTTCATCGCACCATTAAAGAAAATATAAACTTAGGAAAAGATATTTCTGATCATCAACTGATTAATGTTGCTCGCAAATCTCATAGTATGGAATTTATCGAAAAGCTTCCAGATCAGTTTGACACGTTGGTTGGCGAGCGTGGGGTAAAACTTTCTGGTGGCGAAAAACAACGAATTTCGATCGCAAGGGCATTTCTCGAGGATGCGCCAATCGTTGTTTTGGATGAAGCTACCAGCGCGCTTGATTCTATCACTGAGAAACAAATTCAAGTTTCGATTTTTGATCTTATTAAAAATAAAACCGCCATTGTCATTGCACATCGTTTATCAACAATTCTGAGAATGGATCGAATTATTGTGTTAGAAGCGGGTAAAATTATTGAGCAAGGGACGCATCAACAATTGCTCGATCAGAAAGGTAAATATTTTTCGATGTGGCAACACCAAAGTGGTGGCTTTTTAGTTGAAGAATAATCTTTTTAGTAAAGTTACGAATCTTCAGTACGGATATATTTCAACCAGCTTTTAATTTGTTTGTATTTAACTTCACCAAGGACGGATTGATATTCATGTTTGCTATTGTGAAAAAATGTATGTGGCAATTCACCACGCCAATTACGATCGACGTAAGCAAACATTTGTTTTGAATCATTGGAAAAAACCCACATTTTATCGGCTTTAATTCCACTTTTACTCGAGAAGTGTTTTACCATTTCCTCATCAAGTCCGGCATCTGTTGAAACGAGAACGACATTTAGTTCTGGGTGCCTTGGCTGAAGCCTGCCAAGCATATTCATTTCTTTGATGCAGTAACCGCAGTCTTTTGACCAAAATACAAGCAGAAAGGGCTGGTCTTTAAGTTCAGCTTTAATTTCTTGCAGTGAACCTCTTTTGAATTTTTGTACGACAACGTCTTCTGCAAGTACGCTTAATGGCATCAGCACAATGGAGAATAGAAGTAAGAAATAGTTGATAGGTCTTCTCATTTTAGATCCAATCTGTCTTTGAACTAGTTGAATTTTATATAAAACTGGGCATTCATGCTAGTCTTAAATATTGTCTAAAAGTTCTCAATATCACCTTAAATTGAAGATCTACATGTTATTTTCGTCAATATTTTGGCTTATTTTGTATATGGGCTTGCTTGCAAGGATAGAAAAAATGTTTATTTGACATAAAAAGTATCAGAAAAGTTGCTTGGTATTACATAACTACTCTTGGAATATTGCTTTGAAGTTTTATACGTTTTGTAAGCTTAATTTGATCTAACTAGATTCAACAAGCGCTTCTGGTGCTCTATATTTATCAAGGGTAAATTCGTTCCGGCGCAAGCCATCTTCTATTTGTGATCCTGTAATTGGTTTACTGAACAGGAACCCTTGCATTACGTCAATGCCTAGTTGTTCTACTCGTTCTAATTGTGCTGTCGTCTCAATTCCTTCAGCAACAATACGCAAGTTCTTCGCTTTAGCAAATTCGATATACTTTTTGACACGATCTGCCACCTCACCATTGTCCATCATGCCGTTTATATCAGATCTGTCTATTTTTAATGTGTTGATCGTATTAGCTGGAAAGTACTGGAAATAAAACTCACTGCTATAGCCGGTTCCGAAATCGTCCAGAGCTAAGGTAATGCCTCTATCCACTAGTGCTTGAATATTGTATTGAGTGATTGCATCATTTTTATCAACAAGTTGTCTTTCGGTAATTTCTAATTCGATTTGTTTTGGATCAATATCATGTCTTTCAAGGACAACATTTACTCGCTCCATTAGATATGGATCTTGTAACTGGCGTGCTGATAAATTTACAGCCATTACTAGTGAGACATATTTTGACTGCCATAATTTTATTTTTCGACAAGCCTCATCAAGTACCCATTCGCCGACCTCTAAAATCATATCGGATGACTCAAGTTCATCTATAAAAGCGCCGGGTAACATCGGACCTTGTTCGGGATGAAACCAACGTAATAGTGCTTCCATACCAATGATTCTGCCTTCTTTTACACCAATTACCGGCTGGTAGTGAAGTTCAAATTGTTGTTCCTGTAATGCTTTTTCGAGATCATTTTCCAGGTTGTATTTCCAGATCGCTTCACTGGTTAAATTTTCGGTGTACAGTTTGTACCGATTACCACCGGCATCCGCAGCACGTTTCATCGCGACATTGGCCGATTTGATCGACTCATGATAACCATTACACTCAGGATAAATGGCTATTCCTACACTCGCAGTCATTTTGAAAGTATGTTCATCAATAATGAATCTGCGAGAAAACGCACGTACGATCCGCTCTGCAAGCAGTGCAACTTCACTGTTTTTTTCCAGATTTTCAAGAATGACCATAAATTTATCATCTTCAATCTGGGCAACGGTATCGCCTTTGCGCAACGTCTGATTAAAAAGCTTTGTGGCTTTAGAAAGAACCTCATCACCAATTCTTGATCCGAGCCTGTCTTTTACCGGATAGAAATCTTTGAGATGTATAGCAAGTAAGCCAATTGCAACTTGACTTCTATCTGCCCGATTTAGGGCTTGTTCATACCTATCTTTAAAGAGAGTTTCGTTGGGCAACCCAGTTTTCGGCTGGTATAGAAGTTCGATAGCAGAAATTTCTCTATTCCTGCTGGTTGTCGCATCCATCCTCTTAATAGCAAAAAGAATTTTACTAACAATATAGTTTGTATTTGTCTCAGTTTTTATAATTTGATCTTGTAAACCAAATTCGATCGCTTCATTCGCTTTATTTTGCTCATCTAAATCCGTCAGACCAATAACTGGAATATCTCGACCATCAATTTCTAATTCTAAAATTCTGTCGGGGCTATCCAGTTGTTTCAAACTGAAATTTAACAGAACCGCATCATATTTATTTTCTCGAAGACTTTTATTCGCTTTAGTAAGAACAGAAACGCGCTCAAACTTGAAAGTATGAGAGGGATGTTTATCCACTAATGAACGAAAATGATCTGCAAAATCGAGATCATCGTCAACTAATAAAATTTGATATTCCTTTTTCACCGAGCACCCGCATCATTGTTTTGATCAGGAACTAAGAGTAAAAAAGCCTGATCTGGTATACAGGTTTATGTCGGTCGGTCGTGGGAAAACTTTAGGAAATACGAATGCTTTCCGTGCAGAACTTAAAGCGTTTTAGCCTAGTGTATTACAAAGTTACAATTTCGAGATCTAATTTTTCGAGATCAGAACGGTTGGCTGGATTACTGACAACAGCAATATTCTCATTTCTTGAGTGTAAATAAGTCGCCGCTACACGTTTTAAATCTTCTATAGAAACCTCAAGAACCGCCTTTCTGTTTTCTTGTCTGAATTCTGGATGCCGCCCATGCAAATTGAGCATGTGTGTTTGTACAGCCTCGCCCGCCGGAGAATTTGGTCGATCAATTGCACTAATTACGCCAAGAATAGCTTCTTCAAGTTGGCGGTATTCATGTTTGTTATCCAATAACCATTTTATTGATTGATCAAAATCTTCTAATGTCTCAGCCATACGTGGATCGCGATATGAGAAGAAACGAAATGTTCCAGTGCCACTATCATAAGCCGCACCAGAACCATAAGCACCACCTTTTTCACGGATAGCAGTATGTAAATAACCATTGTGCAGAAAGCGACCGAGCACTGTCAGCGCGACTGCATCAGGATGACTGCTCGGAACCGTTGGGTAAGCTTTCGCGCAGAAATTTACCTGGGTACTTGTCAGCCATCCTTGCTTTGTTGTTTCAGCGGAAAAATGTGGATTAAAACTATCGATTATATCGGTCGTTGATCCGGCCCAAATCGCCTTTAGATCTGCTTGAATCTGTTCATGATCTTTTTGTTCAGCAACAATCAAAAATTCAGAAGTAGCAGTACGGACTTTTTCGTGAATGGAAGCTAAAACCTCGACAAATTGATCCATACCTTTATCAGCAGTAAAAGCTTCATCTAGTTCGATGAGATTTTTGATCCCGCGTAAACCCGTCCACTGATGCCCAAGTTTTGCTGATGGACTGAGTCCGGAAGATGCCACGGACATAGCAAATGACTGTCCACTGTTCGTTATTGATGCCTCGCGACTGGCTCGATATTGAGCAATAATTTCTTTTAATCGATCAGTTTCATCGAATCGTGGATTACTAAAATGATCGTACATTACTTTTGCGAATTCTTGATGGTTTCGATTTAAACCGGAGACACTCATTCTGAAAAATGAATTTATAGTTTGCGCGTCTTCAATACTCCCACGAATACTTAGTGAAGCATGAACGCCACTACTCACAGACGACTGCCGGGCCTGCATTTGCAAATAATCTTGATCACCCGCACCCAATTCAGAAATGCAATCTGCATAAAGACTAAGCGCCGCTGTTTCAGCTTCTGTCATAGCTGGCAAAGGCAAAATAATATTTTCATAAACTAAACCATTGGTTGGTTCGTCATACCAACTGGTTTTATAGTTAGAAACGTTACTTGTCTTACCTGATGGAATTGGATAATCCGTTGGCACGTCTTCCAGCCCAACCTTGGGTAAAACTTCTGGATTATCTTCCGCGTTTTGTCGTGCCTCAAGCTGCTCTGCAAGTTTAATAATCTGTTGCTTTTCTGACTCAGACAATGTTGATTTTTGAACCGCCAGACGTTGTTTTTCTTCAGCTTCTTTTTTTGCAGAAAGTTCGGTATCCGGGATCATCATCATACGAATGCGATGTGGGTTATCTAATAGTTTTTCTCTGATCAAAGTCTTGATAAAGCCTGGATCTTTTATTTTTTCGCGTAATTGATCAAGCAATGGATCAAGATCAAGCGCAGCGATTGGATCGCCTTTGTGTAAAGCAATCGGCAAGATATTTCCAGCAAGTCGTAAACCATAACCGGATGGAATTTCACGTTGATCAAGTTCAAATTGATGCAATACAGATTCAACCATTTCCTGCGGAACACCATTCGTCGCAACATCTTCAAAAACACCCAGAATGAGTTTTTCAATTTGATCCGCTTTGTCCGGATCGGTACCTTCAACACCACAAATGAAAGCGGCTTCATGTGATGAATTATCAAGGCCGCATAAATCGGAAGGTGAATTTGCCAGATCGGTTTTTTCTAACGCCAGACGCAGTGGCGACGCACTATTGTCCAACAATACACCACTAAGCAATTGCAGATTCATCATCGCTTCCAGATCAATGATCGGATCGAGCAACCAATGCATCACTATATGTGTTTTACGAGAAGTGTCTATTTCATCCTCGTCGCTGTCATAAGCATAAGGAATCGAAATTCGTTGCGGCTCAGTGAAGCGTTGTTCATCAGGAACAGAGAAATCCAACTCTTTATGATCAAATTTACTCAACGCCCAATCATGAATATTTTTTTGATGTGCTTCGACGGGGAAATTTCCGTAGGTAATGATCACCGCATTTGAAGGATGATAATGTTCGGCATGAAATTCTTTTAGTTGATCATACGTCAACTCAGGAATATTGGCCGGTTCGCCACCACTGTTATGGTGATAAGTAGTTGTTGGAAATAAGGCACTGTTTGACGCTTGCCACAATTGCGAAATGGGAGAGCTCATTGCCCCTTTCATTTCATTAAAAACCACCCCTTTGTAGACGAGATCAGATTCTGGATCATTAGCTGCTTCGAATTCAACGCGATGTCCTTCCTGAGCAAAATCAAGTGGATCGAGACGCGGAAAAAAAACCGCATCCAGATACACTTCCAACAAATTATCATAATCTTTTCGTGATTGAGAAGAGAATGGATAAGCCGTCCAGTCGCTACTGGTCATTGCGTTCATAAACGTATTTAACGAACGCCGGATCATCATAAAAAATGGATCGCGTACCGGAAATTTTTTACTTCCGCAAAGTGAAGTATGTTCGAGAATATGCGCTACGCCAGTTGAGTCTTGTGGAACTGTCGCAAAGCCGATCGAAAAACTATTATTGTTGTCATCAGCAGCCACATGGAAATGCCGCGCACCGGTCTTTTCGTGCACATATTCCTGCACTTCAATTTTCAGTGAATCAATTTTTTGTTTTCTGATCAGATTGAACATATTTTTGATAAAAGTCCTGTTTTGTGAATATGATTTTTGATATCGGCTTACGCTACGCTAATCCGACCTACGAAGCTTTGTTATTTACTTTAAATTCCTGAAGTTTCTGATTTCACTAATTTAGTCATAGATGTATGTATTTCAATCTCATCTTTTGTAGTCAGGCCGCCCAAATATTGGCCAAATTCTATTATTGGTTTTTCATCAGAAAACTTTCCATGCATTTTATATAGACCATCCCCTGTATAGTGAAACTGAATGACAGTAGATGTTCCCGGTTTAATATCTAATTTTGTATATCTATTATTTTCAAAGTCATCAATATGAATGAAATTAATAGTCTTATCAGACTTATTCCATATAGTAATCTCAACGTGATTAACAAAAACAATCCAATAACACGAACCTAGAGAAAGAATCATAAATAGTAATAGGCTCCAAGCCTTATAAAAATTTCTATTACTTTCTTTCACTTCTTGTATATACCTCATATCCTATGAACTATATTGTTTGCAACAAACCCTATTTAGGTCGGATTAGCGTAGCGTAATCCGACATAGATCTAATCTTCCATCTGCTCAAAATACCGTTCTGCATCAAGCGCAGCCATACAACCAGAACCTGCAGATGTAATCGCTTGTTTATATACTGGATCAGCCACGTCACCTGCAGCAAAAACACCAGGAATGACCGTTTGAGTCGCGAAGCCATCAGGATTGGTGCCTTTAGTATCGATATAGCCATATTGCATATCTAGTTGCCCTTCGAAAATATCGGTATTCGGTTTATGACCGATGGCAATGAATACGCCATGAACGTCAAGATCTCGGGTGCTGCCATCTTTGGTGCTTTTGATCCGTGCGCCGGTAACGCCTGCGTCATCGCCGAGGACTTCATCGAGTTCATGATCCCACTCAATGGTGACATTGCCGTTTTTAGCTTTTTCTTCCAGCTTATTACTGAGAATTTTTTCTGATCGGAATTTATCTCGACGATGAATAACGGTTACATGAGAACAAATGTTAGATAAATATAACGCTTCTTCAACTGCCGTATTACCGCCGCCGACTACAACGACTGGCTTGTCTTTATAAAAGAACCCATCGCAGGTTGCACAAGCAGAAACACCACGACCCTGAAACGCTTCTTCAGAAGGTAGCCCTAAATATTTAGCCGATGCGCCTGTCGCAATAATTAGGGCATCGCAACTGTACTCACCCGAATCGCCTTTGAGTATGAATGGTGTTTTTTTCAGATCAACTTCGTTGATGGTGTCAAAGATCATTTCTGTATCAAATCGTTCAGCGTGTTTTTGCATTCTGATCATCAATTCTGTGCCATCTACACCTTCGTGATCGCCAGGCCAATTGTCTACTTCGGTTGTGGTTGTCATTTGACCACCTTGTTGCAGGCCTGTGATCAAAACTGGGTTCAGAGCGGCACGGGCAGCGTAAACGGCTGCAGAATAACCGGCAGGGCCGGAACCAAGAATTAAAAGTTTTTGATGTTTTGTTGTCATCGAATCGTTCCTTATTCAATTTATGAATCTAAAAGTTGATCGAAGTGTGAGCTTATTTATGAGCAATAGGTTTGTCAGTAAAGAGATAGTCTTTAAGCTCTTTATCCATCGTTGGATCTTGCCTTCTGATCCATTCTAAAACCATCGCTGCGTGTTCTTTTTCTTCATCGCGGTTGTGCGCAAGAATGGCTTTGAGCTCTTCATTCTTGCAGGAATCAACCCGTTGGTTATACCAATCTACGGCTTCTAATTCTTCCATTAGCGATGTAATTGCGCGGTGCATATCTCGCGTTTCATCAGAAAGTTCTGAAATTGGTTCGTGATAGCCTTCGTTTGACATAGAAACCTCCAAAATTATTAACAAGAATTATTAGCAGGAGTTGTTTACATAAGGTCAATTCCTGAGATAAAAAGGGGCGGTGTTATGCCGCCCCTGTATTTGCTCTAGCAGTAAAAATGTTTTTACAAATTATCCGCATTATCAGAAAGATAGTTTGCAACGCCGTCGGCATCAGGAACCATACCTTTGTCGCCTTTATTCCAACCTGCCGGACAAACTTCACCGTGTTCTTCAGTGAATTGTAGTGCTTCAACAAGTCTGATCATTTCATCAACATTTCGACCCAATGGAAGATTGTTGACGCTTTGCGATTGAATGATCCCTTCTTTATCGATCAAAAATGATCCGCGAAGTGCAACACCAGCTGGGTGTCGTACATCATATTTTTTCATGATCTTTTGTTTAGTATCAGCAACCAAAGGATATGAAACCTGGCCAATGCCACCTTTGTTGACTGGAGTTTCACGCCATGCGTGATGGGTGAATTGTGAGTCAATTGATACGCCGATAACTTGAGTATTAAGTGCTTCGAACTGCTTCACTCGGTGATCATGTGCGATTAATTCTGATGGACATACGAAAGTAAAATCGAGAGGATAAAAGAATAAAACTACATATTGACCACGATAATCAGACAGGCTGAAATCTTCTTTTATAGATCCATCAGGCATGACGGCCGCAGCGGTGAAATTTGGTGCTTTTTTAGTGACGAGTACGCTCATTAGTTTTTCCTATATCTGTATTATTTTAAAAAAGGTTACTAGCTTTATATTAGAAGTCTAATAAAGTAACCACCATTAGATTGGTTGTGAAATTAATTGTCTCTATAGTTACGATAGAAAATTACTATACAGTTCAACTCTATGTATGAACATTAGTAGTTTAACTGATCTAGAACTGGTTTTTGAGAACTATCTCCAGCCTCTTAATTAACACAGTAAGCGGTTTTATAATTATTCACTTAGCCGAATTAACCAGAAACAGCGGTGTGTATTAAAAAATTCTTTATTATCGAGTAAGTAACCATATCTCTATACTAAGAAGATTGTATATTAGATAATCTAAACATGACGCTCGCTCTGAAATTCCATGAAGTAAGTAAATCCTACGGTAAGCAAAATGTACTTGATGCCATTTCGCTTGAGATAAGAGGAGGCTCTATTGTTGGCCTTATTGGTGAAAATGGGGCCGGTAAAACGACTCTGATCAAATGTATGCTTGACTTTTGTGAGCTGCAATCAGGCAATATAGAAATATTTGGAGTCGACCATCAACAGACCAAATCTCGTTCGCGATTAGCTTTTTTACCAGAAAGCTTTACGCCGCCTTATTTTGTTACGGGAACAAATTTCCTGAAACATATGGCGAAAATGAATCAGATAAAATTTGATCCAGATATCTTAGAGAAAGTGATTCTTGCCGTCGATCTTGATCCATCTGCACTCAACAAACCCGTCCGTACACTCTCAAAAGGCATGGCGCAAAAATTGGGTTTGGCCGCAGTACTTATGAGTAATAAAGATTTACTGGTGTTGGATGAACCAATGAGTGGGCTTGACCCTAAAGCACGCGCTTTACTCAAACGTCGTTTAGCAGCAATAAAAAAAGAAGGTAAAAGCCTGTTTTTCAGCACCCATTTGCTTGCAGATGTTGAGGAACTTTGTGATCAGGTTGCTATTCTCCATAATGGTAAGCTGCAATTTCTGGGTAACACACAGGAATGTTGCGAATATTATGAAGCAGCAACCCTGGAGGAAGCTTATATTTCCTCGATCTCATAATCGTGGGTGATCTCAGCCGTTTTACCAAGCGTAATTGATGCTGAGCAGTATTTTTCCATAGAAAGTGAAATAGCGCGTTTGACTTGCGATTCTTTAATATCACGACCATGAACAATAAAATGCGCATGAATTTTAGTAAACACTTTCGGGATTTCTTCTGACCGTTCTGAACTTAGCTCAACTTCCACGCTAAAAATATCCTGCCGTGCTTTTTTTAACATAGAAACAATATCGTATTGAGCACAGCCCCCCATTCCTAGCAATAACATTTCCATTGGGCGAACACCCAGGTTTCGGCCACCGGATTCTGGCGCTCCATCCATCACAACCGAATGACCGCTCCCAGATTCACCGATAAATGTCATATGTTCGACCCATTTGACCCGTGCTTGCATTAATTTACCCCTTTCACTACCGTTTTGTTGAGGCCAAGCGTATCATATATTGCCTTATTTAGAGCTGCTTGGAAGGATGTATACCTTACTTAATTAGATATGCTTCTTAACTCATTTTAGGCTTGAAATATTAGTCTGGATTGGAACGGTAATTATGGAGGAGATAACGTGGTTATCCCTGTTTACAAAGCACCAGAAACACCTGAATATATCGAAAAGCTCCTGGAGCTGTCTCATCGAAAATCGTTTCCTGCGAAAAATACGATCTTACGCCAGGGCGATCCTGCGACTGAGTTACTTTATATCGTTGAAGGATCAGTTTCTGTCTTATTAGAAGATGAAAAAGGTCATGAGATAGTCCTTGCCTATCTAAACGAAGGTGAATTTTTTGGAGAACTTGGACTCTTCGAAGACGATATCAAACGTGTAGCCTTTGTTCGAGGTCGCACACCTTGCGAAATCGCTTATATTCCTTACGACAAAGTCAGAGTGCTAGCGGAACAATATCCAGATCTTTTATTCCATATCTCAAAACAGCTATCGACACGCTTACAAAAAACGAATCGAAAAGTAGGTGATCTTGCATTTATGGATGTTTCTGGCCGTGTCGCGCGTACCTTACTCGACCTCTGCAAAGAGCCAGATGCAATGACCCACCCAGATGGAATGCAGATCAGAATCACTCGTCAGGAACTAGGAAGAATCGTTGGCTGCTCAAGAGAAATGGTCGGCCGCGTACTAAAAGGGCTCGAAGAACAGCTACTCATAACTGTCTCAGGAAAAACGATAGTTGTTCTCGGTGTTCGGTAAAGACATTAATTTGATCAAAAGATTGTCTCTCAAACTTGACAATTTTCCTCGCGCGCATCAAGATCGCGCGTCCCGAACGAAATCAAAGGCTATGTAGCTCAGCTGGTTAGAGCACATCACTCATAATGATGGGGTCCCTAGTTCGAATCTAGGCATAGCCACCATATAAATCGATATCTTAGTAATAGTCATAAACTTTGACTTAAGTCTTTAGCAGATCTCACTTATAGAAGCTCATAAAACTATAAGTATCATTGATGATAATCTACTCTAATTTCAACAAATAGAATTTCCTGTACATCTATTGTCTTTCTTCTAGACATAAGCCATCGAGAAAAAAGATAATTTCGAAAAATAATTAAAATTAAAAGAACATATTCATATGGAACCCTACAACGCTTTATAGCTGATCAACTTTTCATAACTTGAAAAGAACGCCCAAACATTATGGCGAAGACAAGGAACTATTCTTGTAAACATCCTTAACACTATATAAAGGTTTGTGATGCTGAAAAACAACTTATTGAATTGAAATTTTCACATTAATGAATGTGGCAAAGCGTTACACAGTGACAAAAAGAGGTCGAGATCCTATAATGCACGGCCGTCTTGGTTTTGATGGGTTAGTCTTAATGCGAAATTTGAATGAGCCACACAACTAATAAGCAATCTATTAGTGCGTTCTAGCTCTAACGCTTCAGGCTTCAGTAGAACTGAGAAAGTTTATAAAAATAAAAAACAACTCGATTTGGCGGTAGAACAATGCAAAAAAATTACCCACCAGCAAGTGGCCTCTATAACCCAGAATTTGAACATGACTCCTGCGGCGTTGGTTTTGTTGTTGATATAAAAGGTCGAAAATCGCGTAAGATCGTCGATAATGCGCTAACTATCCTACAAAACTTGATTCATCGCGGTGCTTGCGGTTGCGAAGAAAACACAGGTGATGGTGTGGGTATCCTCACACAAACGCCAGACAAATTTTTTCAACGAATCTGTAAAGAGTTAAATATCGATCTTCCAGAATATGGTCATTACGGCGCTGGTTTAATTTTCCTGCCCAACAATCCTGAACAATCGAAAAAATGCCAAGCTATTCTTGAAGATCTTATCGTCCAGGAAGGACAAGAGTTACTCGGCTGGCGAGATGTTCCTACCGATGACAGCTTGCTCGGCCCAACCGCACTTTCTGGTGAGCCGACGTTTAGACAAATTTTCATAGGTCGTGGAAAAAATGTAAAAGATAAAGCCACTTTTGAAAGAAAGCTGTATGTGATCCGTAAACTTGCTGAGCATGCTATCTGGAGTTCTGATCTTTCAGAAAATGATCGCTTCTATGTTCCTTCACTTTCATATAGAACCTTTCTGTATAAAGGTATGTTGACGGGTTCTCAGCTCGAACCAATGTTTCCTGATTTAAGTGAGCCCGATTTTGAATCTGCAATGGCGCTGGTTCATCAGCGCTTTTCAACCAACACATTCCCTGCGTGGAAACTGGCTCACCCATTTCGATACATTGCTCATAACGGAGAAATTAATACTGCCCGCGGTAATGCAAACTGGATGCGCGCACGCGAAGCGTTATGCGAATCCAAACTATTCGGTGATGACCTGAAAAAACTATTCCCGATTGTCATTGAAGGCGGCAGTGATTCAGCGACATTCGATAATGTCATGGAATTTTTACACATGACAGGACGTTCATTACCGCATTCTGTTTTGATGATGATCCCCGAAGCCTGGAGTGGAAATGATTCTATGGATGCCGAACGAAAAGCATTTTATGAATATCACGCCTGCTTGATGGAGCCTTGGGATGGTCCGGCCTCTGTGGCATTTATGGACGGTGATGTGATTGGCGCGGTGCTTGATCGGAATGGTTTACGCCCTTCTCGTTATTACGTCACTAAAGACGACATGGTCGTCATGGCTTCCGAAGTCGGTGTGCTTGATATTCCGCCAGAAAATGTCTTGTATAAAGATCGCCTGCATCCTGGTCGAATCTTTATGGTTGATACTAAACAAAAACGGATCATCGATGACGAAGAGTTGAAAAAACAATTCTCTACCGCACATCCTTATGCGGAATGGCTGGAAGAACATCTTATACCCGTTGATAAATTACCTGATCCAAAACAGATCCACGGATCAGATACAGACACGTTATTACAACGTCAACAAACATTTGGTTATACGCACGAAGATCTAAAAACTCTGATGGCGCCGATGGCCAACAACGGACTGGAACCGACAGGTTCGATGGGAACAGATGCGGCACTGGCGGTACTTTCTGATCGTTCTCGTCTTTTATACGATTATTTCAAACAACTATTTGCACAAGTTACTAACCCACCACTTGACGGAATTCGCGAAGAACTAGTAACTCAAGTCGCAACAACGATTGGTCCAGAAGGTAATTTACTTGAACCCACAGCAGAGAGTTGCCGTCAGATCAAAATTCATTCGCCGATTTTAACCAATGAAGAGTTGGCAAAAATCCGCGATGTAAATATGCCGGGTTTTAAAACAAAAACGATCGCAATTTTGTATCCGGTGACTAAAGGCGGAAAAGGTTTAGACGAAGCACTGAAAAATGTTTACGTCCAAATCGACACAGCCATTGAAGAAGGCTATACAAATATAATCCTTTCTGATCGTGGGATTGATCAGAACGTAACCGCAATTCCGCCATTGTTAGCAACCGCTGGCGTACATCATCATCTGATCAGATCAGGAACTCGAACCCGCGTTGGTTTAATTCTCGAATCGGGTGAGCCAAGAGAAGTTCATCATTTCGCCGTTTTGATCGGCTACGGCATTGGCGCAGTTAATCCATACCTCGCCTTTGAGTCACTGGGCGACATGATCGGAAAAGGTTACATAGAAAATATTGGTCATGAGAAAGCGGTCAAAAATTATATCAAAGCCATCAATAAGGGCTTGATCAAAACCATGGCGAAAATGGGAATTTCTACGGTTCAATCCTACCGTGGCGCACAAGTATTCGAAGCAATTGGTTTGAATAAAGAATTTGTTGATCAATATTTTACCTGGACAGCATCACGCATCGGCGGCATCGGTCTTGAAGAAGTCGCAGAGGAAATGAGTTCACGTCATCAACATGCCTTTCCCGAACGACCCGCGAAAAAACCAGATCTGGATTGGGGTGGTGAATACAAATGGCGACGCGATGGTGAATATCATTTATTCAACCCGGAAACGGTTTTTAAATTGCAGCATGCGACGCGCAGTGGTCAGTATAAAATATTTAAGGAATATACCGATCTGGTCAATGACCAAAGTGAAAAGCTAGCAACATTACGTGGACTTTTTGAATTCAAAACAGAACGACAATCAATTCCTCTGGAAGAAGTCGAACCAATAGAAAACATCATGAAGCGCTTTTCAACCGGCGCAATGTCTTATGGCTCTATCAGCGGTGAAGCTCATGAAACATTGGCTATCGCGATGAATCGACTGGGTGGAAAATCAAATACTGGCGAAGGTGGTGAAAATCCAGATCGATTTACGCCAGACGAAAATGGCGACTTACGCCGCAGCTCGATAAAACAAGTTGCCTCCGGTAGGTTTGGAGTTACCGGAGAATATCTGGCTAATGCCGATGACATCCAGATCAAAATGGCGCAGGGTGCAAAGCCTGGAGAAGGCGGTCAATTACCGGGTCCAAAAGTCTATCCGTGGATAGCCAAGGTTCGTCATTCAACGCCGGGGGTAGGCTTAATCTCGCCACCACCGCATCATGATATTTACTCGATTGAAGATTTAGCACAATTAATTCACGATCTAAAAAATGCAAATCCAAAAGCCAGAGTTCATGTGAAGCTGGTTGCTGAAGTTGGTGTCGGAACTGTCGCCGCTGGTGTTGCAAAAGCACATTCAGATGTCGTATTAGTTTCAGGTTATGACGGTGGAACCGGTGCCTCTCCAATGAGTTCGTTAAAGCATGCTGGATTACCGTGGGAACTTGGATTAGCCGAAACGCAGCAAGTATTAGTCAAAAATAAATTACGAGATCGAATTGTCGTACAAACTGATGGCCAGCTAAAAACTGGTCGAGATGTCGTTATCGCCACTCTGCTCGGCGCAGAAGAATACGGATTTTCCACCGCACCATTAGTCGTGATGGGTTGCATTATGATGCGCGCATGCCATCTAAATACGTGCCCAGTTGGGATTGCGACTCAGAATCCTGAACTACGTAAAAAGTTTGCGGGCAAGCCAGAATTCGTCGAAAACTTTTTTAAATATATTGCAGAAGAAGTACGCGAATATATGGCCGAACTTGGTTTTAGAACCATTAATGAAATGGTCGGCCAGGTTGATCAATTAGAAACCCGATCTGCGATTGATCACTGGAAAGCACACGGTCTGGATTTTTCAGCCATTTTGCATAAAGAAGAAGCCGCTCCCGGTGTTGGCATTTATCAAGTCAATGAACAAGATCACGGTCTTGAAGAATCACTGGATATGAAAACCCTGCTGCCTTTATGTAAGGAAGCAATTGAAGATAAAAAGCCTGTCGATATTATCGTCCCAGTACTGAACACGAATCGATCAATTGGAACCATTCTGGGTTATAACATCAGCAAGCGTTATGGATCAGAAGGGCTTCCGGAAGACACAATCAACATTCATTTCAATGGCTCAGCAGGAATGAGTTTTGGTGCGTTTGTTCCAAAAGGAATGACGCTGACGCTAGAAGGTGATGCTAACGATTATCTTGGCAAAGGTTTATCGGGTGGGAAAATTATTGTTTACCCACCGCGAAATAGCAGTTTTGCGCCCGAAGATAATGTCATCGTCGGTAATGTCTTGCTCTATGGCGGCACTACAGGCGAGGTTTATATTCGCGGTCTGGCGGGCGAACGATTTGCAGTGAGAAACAGTGGCGTCAATACCGTTGTGGAAGGTATCGGCGATCATGGTTGTGAATATATGACCGGTGGCCGCGTAGTTGTACTTGGCCCAACCGGTAGAAATTTCGCAGCAGGCATGTCCGGCGGCATAGCTTATGTTCTAATGGATAAAAGACAGTTCCGCGAAAACTGTAATCATGGCATGGTTGATCTTGAAAGAGTCGAAGATGATAAAGATGTCGAAACGATCAAATCTTTGCTTCAAAACCACGCCGAATACACACACAGCTCGCTGGCAAAACGCATCTTGAATAACTGGTCGAGCTATCAATATAAATTTATAAAAGTTATGCCGAGGGATTACAAGCGCGTACTCGCAGCGATCGAAAAGGCAGAAAAAGAAGGCACGTCGGTAGACGCTGCCGTCATGGAGGCCGCTCATGGGTAAAGTAACTGGATTTATGGAATTTGATCGGCTCGCGCAACCTTATCGGCCTGTCGATGAACGACTAAAAGATTACAAACAAGTCATGCAACCCGTGCCTGATAAGCAGCTTAAAAAACAAGCCGCGCGCTGCATGGATTGCGGCATTCCTTTTTGTCATCAAGGATGTCCGTTAGGTAATTTGATCCCGGACTGGAATGATCTGGTTTACCGCGATCAATGGGAAGATGCCCTCGTTCGTTTACACGCCACCAATAATTTTCCTGAATTTACCGGCACACTTTGTCCAGCCCCTTGTGAAGGTTCTTGTGTTTTAGGTATTAATGATGATCCCGTCACGATCAAATCCGTTGAGCTTGCAATTATTGATAAAGGTTTTGAAGAAGGTTGGATCAAACCTGAAATTGCAGAAAACAAAACTGGCAAAACCATCGCAATCGTTGGATCAGGCCCAGCAGGGTTAGCCGCCGCACAACAACTTGCTCGTGCAGGTCATGACGTTACTGTTTTTGAAAGAGCTGATCGAATTGGCGGCTTGATGCGATATGGAATACCTGAATTCAAGATGGAAAAAAATCGTCTTGATCGACGCATAAAACAAATGGAAGCCGAAGGTGTCACTTTCAAAACCAACTCGCATGTTGGAGACAATGTTTCTGTTGAAGAGTTACGATCAGATTTCGATGCTTTACTCCTTACAGGCGGCGCATGCCACGCGCGCGATCTGCCTGTTGAAGGTCGTGAACTAAACGGCATTTATCAGGCGATGGAATATTTACCGATGCAGAATAAAGTCTGTGAAGGTGATCCAAAACCAGAAAACTTTATAGACGTAAAAGACAAACACGTTGTCATCATCGGCGGCGGCGATACCGGTGCAGATTGTTTAGGCTCAGCAAATCGTCAAGGTGCAAAATCAGTTCATCAACTTGAGATTATGCCCAAACCACCAGCAGGCCGTGCAGAAACAAATCCGTGGCCACAATGGCCGCTTATCTACCGCACTGCTTCAGCGCATGAAGAAGGTGTAGAACGCGTCTATTCTGTTTCAAGCAAACGGTTCATCGATGACGGAAATGGAAATGTAAGTGGACTTGAATTAGTCAACGTAGCAATGATGAATAAAGATGGTCGCATGAGTTTTGAAGAAGTCGCTGGCAGCGAACAAACATTACCTTGTGATTTTGCTTTTCTCTCAATGGGTTTCTTAGGCCCAGAAAAACCCGGCATGTTGGAACAACTGAATGTTGATCTCGATGGTCGCGGAAATGTGGTTGCAGACAAAAACTGGATGACCAGCGAAGAAGGTGTTTTTACCGCGGGCGATATGCAAAGAGGCCAATCCTTGATCGTTTGGGCAATTGCCGAAGGACGTTCGGCCGCTCATGGAGTAGATCAATACTTAATGGGGAGTTCTGAACTGCCTGCGCCTGTATAAACATTTGTACTTGTAGGTTGATTAGCGCAGCGTAATCCAACATCAAGCAACCATTAAAAACTATATTATCGTCGGCTTACGCTACGCTAATACGACCTACATAACTACAAATTTATAAAAAATGAACGACAAAATAGAAGTTAATTGTATTGAAGTAATTGACAAGGAAGTCATAGAATTAATAGCTCTATATGATGACCTAATTCCGGAGCTAATCCATAATGGGAAAGTTATAACTGCCATTCAAACACTTGATTTCTTAGATCACTACATTTACGAATACTACGAAGACTTAACAAATATCTATTCTGTATTGCTTAATGGTTTTTCTTTGTTGAAAACTTTCAACTCTAGTGTGTTAACTACTTTAGAATCTAAAAAAATAATTGGAAAATTCTTTAGCCCAGGTTTACATAAAACTTATGGTATGTATCTTAATGAGGGAAAAGATCTTCCAGAAGATGAAACACTAGAAACCATGTTAGATAAATCTAAAAATATTCTTGGCAGAAATTTAGCGGCTGATGAACTTGTATCATATTCTCGTTTACATGAAATAATCTTTCATGAAATTCAATATTTAGTTTATATTCTCAGAGATATTGTTGAATCTGGTTGGCCTCCTATAAAAGAAGAAGCGGATAGAGGAAACGATAGTCCGAATCGTTATATTTCAAAAGAAGTCAAATTAAGCGTTTGGCGACGTGACCAAGGGAAATGCTGCGAATGTGGCACAAAAGAGAGGATTGAATTTGATCATATAGTTCCTGTGTCAAAAGGTGGTTCAAATACTGAACGAAACATACAGCTTTTATGCGAACAATGTAACAGAAAGAAATCTGCAAACATTATCTAATTCTATAAACCCTTAACTTGAATTAATACTGCAGGAAAATCATCTAAACTTATGATATCTCATATTTAAAACGATACTCTATTTTTACATATTGAGATAACACAACTTAATCCAATATCAGCTAATGTGAAGTTCTCATAATTAATTACGCTTCTCTCGACAACCACTTTTCACACTATCTATTGCAGCTATGCCATTCTAATCCGAGCTGTATCAATCATGATACTACCTATATATTTTTCGTTAAAAAAATAAATAGTTTGTTTCTTACTTTTTAGTACGCACCAATTTTAATTTTAAATAAGAGTAGCACTTTGTAGTTAACCTGAACTCGGGATAAGAAAATAAGTGACTCTTTATAATTCAATGAGTTGGCTGGTCATTACATGAGATAAATCAGTCATCCCGTACGAGAATGCAGGATCTCAAAAACGCAGCACTCAATGTTGAATTAAACTATTGAATCATAATAATAAAAGGTCATTCCTTATCCCGAGTTCAAGTTAGTTAACAACATTTATTGAACCAACTTGCATTTTCATAAAGCATTTTAAATATCATGGTATATACTAATATATACCATGCTAATTAATGAAGTTTGTGACTTGTTGGCCGCTAAACGTATTCCATACGCGATTGTTGGTGGTTATGCGGTTGCTTTGCATGGTGCTGTTCGTGGTACATTTGATATCGACTTTGTGACGAAGTGGTCGTTGGTAAATTTAAGAAAACTTGAAGAAGCGTTGAAGAGTCTTGGTCTGGACTCTCATCTTCCGGTGACTGCTGAAGATATTTTTCAGTTTCGTGATGAGTATATTAATAACCGGAATTTGATCGCGTGGCAATTTGTTGATAAAAATCGGCCTGATCGTCAAATCGATATTATTATTAATTATGATCTGGCTGGGAAGCGGACTAAGAGTATTAAAACAGGTAATGGTGCGATCAAATTACTTTCTCTGAATGATTTGATCGAAATGAAAAAGGAAAGTGGCCGACCGCAAGACTTGGAAGATGTTAAAGCGTTAATACAATTGAAAGAGGGACTTTGATGAAGACGGTACAAAAATTTAATTCTGCTTATTTACAACGTTGCGCCGATCTTGGTGCAGATGACATTCTCAACTTTCTGGAAGATTTTTCTAATCTTCATCGTCAACAACCCAAATCTCCTTCAAAACTGATCAGTATAAAAATTCCTGAAAATCTTCTAAATACGTTCCGCGGAAAATGCCAGTTGGAAGACGTTAAATATCAAACAAAAATAAAACAGTTAATGGAAGATTATTTGATTCAGGAAATGGGACAGACTTAATTAGCTTGGACTCGTTGCTAGAGTTTACTTCTATAACGAGCACCTAAAGGACTTCGTTTATGAGATTCTTCCTCCTCGCGTCGTCAGAATGACACGTTTTAGTCGAAGAAAATTCGTCATCCTGAGCTTTGCGAAGGATCCTAATCTCGAAGCTACAAAACTATCAGATTACAAACCAGCTTTATTGGTTAAGTTATTCTTTCTTATCTCACATGAAGCAAAGCTATTTTTTACGATCCCCAAGATAGCTAATAAACAGCACCAACGAAAATCCCACCAACATTAATAGTAGTGAATTCATAACCATCGAATCGAAACCTTCAGGCAAGATCGGTGTTGAATCGATCAATCGTTTCTTTTCTCTGACTTCAACATATTCTCGGTTTTGAAATGGCCAGATCACCCAGAGTGATCCGATCAATATTCCATTTATAATCAATAAGGTCGCTTTGTGGAAATGTGCTAATAACCATGAAAGAAAACGGCTAAAGAAGATTAATCCACTCGCTGCTCCGAGTGCGAACGGAATCAAAATACTAATATTGAAATGGCTAATACCATCGAGTATGTAAGCGTATTTTCCGAGGATCAAAAGAATAAATGATCCTGAAATACCGGGAAGAATCATCGCGGTAATTGCTATCGCACCGCAGAAGAAAATAAACCAACTTACATCAGGCGTATCTTTTGGTGTCATGGTGACGATCAATAATCCCGCGATTATTCCTGCACCAATCATGATCAAATCTTTTAGATTTATTTCGCCGATATGTTTTAGCAGTACAACAATTGAGCCGAGAATAAGTCCAAAGAATAATCCGTAGATCAATTCTGGATGGCTGATGATCAATTTCGGTAAGGGAATAACGCGAGTGAAGAACATCAGCGCCGCTATAATCCCGATAAATAATGGGATGATAAATCCGAAATGTGGTCGCGTGATTGCGCCTTTTACATCGCCACTAAATACTCGTTTTAAACATTCGAGATCAAATGATTTTATTGCCGCAAGCAGCTGTTCGTAAATCCCAAGGATAAATGCCATTGTGCCGCCGCTAACGCCGGGGATAACATCTGCAGTTCCCATGCACATGCCTTTAATAGCGAGAATTATTTTTGATCTCATTGAAGGTGAAACTTCCTGATTCGGGTTCGAGAAAAAAAGATCTGTTTATTCTATAAATTCAATTCAAACGATTTAAACAAAACTTCGTTAAGATCCTTCGCTATGCTCAGGATGACGATATTTTATTATTTACTAAATTCATGCACTGCATCGATAAATACGCCAACTTTTTCTGGATCAATATCAGGCGTGATGCCATGACCAAGATTGAAAACGTGTCCGCTGCCTTCGCCATAACTTTCAATAATGTGTTTCACTTCTTGTCTGATTCTCTCATCTGGCGCTCGTAACATGGCGGGATCCATATTGCCTTGGAGCGCGACTTTATTACCGACTCTTGCACGCGCGTCACCTATTTCAATCGTCCAATCGAGTCCTAATGCATCACAGCCAGTATCAGCAATTTGCTCTAACCATCCGCCACCGCCTTTGGTAAAAACAATCGCTGGGATTCTGTCTTCACCTGTTCCGGTATTTAAACTCTGAACAATTTTGCGCATGTACTGTAATGAGAAAGCTTCATAGTCATTGGTGGTCAACACGCCGCCCCAAGTATCAAAAACCATTACAGTTTCAACACCAGCAGCAATTTGTGCATTGAGATAACTAATCACTGATTCAGTAATCGTCGATAAAAGTTTATGCAGTAATTCCGGTTGTTGATACATCATCGTTTTGATCTCTTTGTGATCTTTCGACGAACCACCTTTGATCATATACGTCGCTAATGTCCATGGACTGCCGGAAAAACCAATCAGAGGAACTCGGCCATCCAATTCAGATTTGATCAAACGAACCGCATCCATCACGTAACCCAAATCATCTTCAGGATCTGGGACGATCAAATTATCGATCTCTTTTTCTGTTGTTACCGTACGCTCAAATTGCGGACCAACGCCTTCATTAACAGACAAACCCAACCCCATCGCATCTGGAATAGTCAAAATGTCAGAAAATAAAATTGCCGCATCAAGTTCGTAGCGTTCTAGTGGTTGGAGCGTAACTTCACAAGCATATTCAGGTGTTTTGCACAGGGTCAGGAAATCACCGGCTTTCTTACGCGTCGCGCGATATTCCGGCAGATAACGACCCGCTTGTCGCATCATCCAGACGGGTGTCATATCGACAGGCTTCTTTAATAAAGCTTTCAGGAAACGATCATTTTTTAAGGTTGTAGACATGGTTAGAGTTTTTACCTATCTGTATTTTTATGTGCGACTTTATACTTCTAAATAATCGAGAATCCCTTCCGCGGCTTCACGTCCATCAAACACGGCGGTGACGACTAGATCTGATCCGCGCACCATGTCGCCGCCAGAAAAAACTTTTGGATTACTCGTCTGGCCTTTGAGTTTACCTTTGGTGTTTACCCCTTGCCAGTCGTTCACTTCAATTCCAAATTCATCAAACCACGGCGCAGGACTTGGTCGAAAACCAAATGCGATCACGACTGCATCTGCAGGCAAAATTTCTTCGCTGTCAGGCACAACTTCGGGAACACTTCGGCCACGATTGTCGGGTTTGCTTAACGTCGTACGAACCACTTTTACGCCTTCAACCTTTTCGGTTCCGATAATTTCTATCGGTTGTCGATTCCATAAAAATTCTACATTTTCTTCTTTTGCATTTTGAACTTCACGGGCTGATCCAGGCATGTTTTTTTCATCGCGCCGGTAGGCACATTGAACCTTTGTCGCACCTTGTCGAACGGCGGTACGGACACAATCCATTGCCGTGTCACCTCCGCCGAGTACTACGACTTTTTGTCTTTGTAGATCAATAAAGTCAGCAGGATCTTTTTCAAATTCCATTAGTCGATTTATGTTTGAAACAAGGTAGGGAAGTGACTCATGAACGCCGGGAAGATCTTCCCCGGGAAAACCGCCTTTCATGTAAGTGTAGGTTCCCATTCCAAGGAAAACGGCATCATAATCATCAAGCAACTTTTGGAAAGGAATGTCTTTACCGATTTCTGTATTAAGAACAAATTTAACGCCCATTTCTTCCATCATTTTACGGCGCGTTAAAACGACTTCTTTTTCTAATTTGAAAGGAGGAATTCCAAATGTCAGTAAGCCACCAATCTCTTCGTAACTATCATAGACTACAGGCTCAACACCATTACGAACAAGAATATCTGCGCAGCCCAAACCTGCTGGACCTGCACCGATGATGGCAACTTTTTTACCGGTTGGAACGACATGTGACATGTCTGGCTTCCAACCCTGTTTGACTGCTTCATCAGTTATGTATTTTTCGATGGAGCCTATTGTTACAGCTCCGAAGCCATCATTTAAAGTACATGCACCTTCACAGAGTCTATCTTGTGGGCAAATTCGACCACAGATTTCGGGCAAGGAATTTGTTTTGTGTGACAATTCTGCTGCTTCAAATAAATTGCCTTCTTCAACCAGTTTTAACCAGTTGGGAATATAATTATGAACCGGACATTTCCATTCACAGTAAGGATTGCCGCATTCCAGACACCGTGCAGATTGTTTACTGGCTGATTGAGCATCGAACTCGCCGTAGATTTCGCCCCATTTTTTGATCCGAATCGGAGCTGCGACTTTTTGCGGATCTTTACGTGGACGATCAAGAAATTCAAAGTTGTTTCGTTTTGTTGCCATATTTATTCCAATAAACGTTATGCTTAAGCTGCGTCGCGCAAACTGCCGAGTAACTCATCCAAATCTGCCGCTTTCGGAATCACCAACCAAAATTTACCGACATAATCAGAAAAGTTTTCTAAAATTTCCTGACCAAAAGCACTGTCAGTTTCAGCGACATGTTCTCTGATCAATTCTTTTAGATAGCTGCGATATTCTTCCATATCTTCTGGTAAGAGTCGGTGAGTGTCGATCAATTCGTGATTAAATTGATCATAAAAAATCCGGTCCAAATCAAGTACAAAAGAGAGTCCTCCGGTCATACCAGCACCAAAATTTACGCCAGTTTTGCCCAGAACCACGACAACACCACCAGTCATATACTCACAGCCGTGGTCACCAATACCTTCAACAACCGCGGTCGCTCCGGAATTACGAACAGCAAATCGTTCTCCGGCCTGACCTGCTGCAAATAGTTTTCCGCCAGTCGCTCCGTATAAGCATGTATTACCCATGATCACCGTTTTATGAGATTCAAAAGTACTCACAGCTGGAGGCGCAATAACGAGTTTTCCTCCCGCCATACCTTTACCTACATAATCATTCGCATCGCCATCAAGTTTTAATTCCAGTCCACCGGCATTCCAGACACCAAAACTTTGTCCCGCTGAACCTTTCAAGTTGATCTTGATTGGTTTATCCGTCATGCCCTGGTTGCCATGATGTCGCGCAATTTCGCCAGATAAACGTGCGCCGATTGAACGATTATAGTTGTGTATATCGAAACTAAATTCACCACCAGTTTTACCAACCACAGCGTCACGGATTTGATCCAACATTTTTTCGGCTAACTCACCTTTATCGTATGGCTCATTTTTAGATTCATTACAAAACCGCGGTTTATCTCCATCTATACCATGATCAGAAAGTATCGGTGATAAATCGAGTTTTCCTTGTCTAGATGAGCCGCCATCAAACAATTCCAGCAGATCAGTTCGCCCGATCAAATCAGTCATTTTCGCGACACCTAGTTGTGCCATTAACTCACGTACATCTTGCGCAATAAACTTGAAATAGTTCATCACTTTTTGTACGCCGTTTGGTTTGAAGTGCAAGGTTCGTAATTCTTTATCCTGTGTCGCAACGCCGGTCGCACAATTATTTAAATGACAAATTCGTAGATACTTACAGCCCAAACCAACCATAGGACCAGTGCCGAAACCAAAGGACTCTGCACCGAGAATCGCGCCTTTGATCACATCCAATCCGGTTTTTAAACCACCGTCAGTTTGCAAACGCACTTTATTTCGCAAATTATTCGCGCGTAAAGATTGATGCGTTTCAGTTAAACCCAATTCCCAGGGACCGCCGGCATATTTGACGGAGGTCAGTGGGCTTGCACCGGTTCCGCCGTCGTATCCAGAAATCGTGATCAAATCTGCATAAGCTTTTGCAACGCCAACAGCGATTGTTCCAACGCCTGCTTCGGCAACTAGTTTCACTGAAACTAATGCCTTTGGATTAACTTGTTTTAGATCAAAAATCAGCTGGGCTAAATCTTCAATCGAATAAATATCGTGATGCGGTGGTGGCGAAATTAATGCAACGCCTGGTTTCGAGAATCGTAAAGAAGCAATCATGGGATTGACTTTGTCACCCGGTAATTGACCGCCCTCTCCAGGCTTAGCACCTTGCGCGACTTTGATCTGCAAGACTTCTGCATTCACTAAATAATGTGGAGTGACACCAAATCGACCGGATGCGACTTGCTTAATCTTGGAGACTTTATCGGTTCCATAGCGAGCTGGATCTTCGCCACCTTCTCCAGAATTTGATCGACCACCAAGTCGATTCATCGCAACCGCTAATGATTCATGCGCTTCAGGTGAAAGTGCGCCTAGCGACATGCCAGCCGAATCAAAACGCTTTAATATGTCTTCAACTGGTTCAACTTGATCAATTTCAATAGACTCAACATCGTCTCGCAGTTTCATTAAATCACGAAACGCAGTTGCCGGACGATTATTCACTTCATCGGCGTAATCTTTGTAGTCTGCAAAATCGCCACTTTCAACTGCGGCATGTAATTTCTGTACGACATCCGGATTATAAGCATGGTATTCACCACCATGGATATATTTAAGTAATCCACCCTGACGGATCGGTTTTCGCTGATTCCAGGCTTCTTTTGCGAGCGATTTTGTATCCGCTTCGATATCATCGAAACTCATACCTTGAATTCGACTGACGGTGCCACGGAAACACAGATCAACAACATCATCATTCAAGCCAACAATCTCAAAAAGCTGAGCACCACGATAGCTGGTGATCGTTGAAATTCCCATTTTTGAGAGAATTTTCAATAAGCCTTTCTGGATGCCTTTTCGATAAGATTTGGCCAACCTACTGGTATCAGGATTTTTGATCTCACCTCGACGTACCATGTCATTTATCGTTTGATAAGCAAGGAAAGGATAAACCGCACTTGCGCCATAACCGATCAAAACAGCAACGTGATGTGGATCTCGCGCAGTCGCAGTTTCAACAATAAGATTTGCTTTGCAACGTAAACCTTCCGCGATCAAACGATGGTGGATTGCGCCAGTAGCAAGTGCCGCATGAACCGGTAACTTATCGCTGGAAATATTTCTATCCGACAAAACCAGTAGAGTTTTACCATTTTCGACAGCGCTAACTGCAAGATCACAAAGATTTTCTACGGCAGATTTTAAATCTTCAGCAATTGGATAATTCAGATCAAGTTTTTCATGCTCGAACATTGGCTCGTCTTCTAACAGACTGTGGAATTTCCCACTGCCGATGACGGGCGAATTCAATAAGAGTCGTTCGGTATGTTCCGGCCCTTCGTCGAACAGATTTTTCTCTGCACCAAGATAAGTGTTCAGCGACATTACGATATTTTCGCGCAGCGGATCAATTGGAGGATTGGTCACCTGAGCAAATTGCTGACGGAAATTATCGAAAACTGATCGTACATGTGCCGACAAAACCGGCATCGGCGTATCGTCTCCCATTGAACCTATTGCTTCCTGACCAGCTTCTGCCAGAACGCGCAAGATTTGATCGCGTTCTTCGTAAGTCACCTGAAATAGTTTTAAATAGGCCTCAAGTTGATCCTTTGCTAACGGATGATCAGTCAAATGTTCGTAGTTGTACGAGGCCTCTAAAATTTGCGTGTGTTGATTGATCCAGGTTTTATATGGATGCCTTGATTTCAACATATCATCGACTTCTTCCGGCAAGATCATTTTGCCGGTATGCGTATCGACCGCTAACATTTGACCGGGGCCAAGACGCCCTTTTTCAACTACATCAGCAGGATCATATTCGTAAACGCCGATCTCTGAAGCCAAGGTAATATGTCGATCTTTTGTAATCACATATCGGGAGGGTCGCAAGCCATTTCTATCCAGCAAACAAGCCGCATAGCGACCATCAGTTAACACGATTCCTGCAGGGCCATCCCAGGGTTCCATTCGCATCGCGTTATATTGATACAACGCACGCAGATCCGGATCCATAAATTCCATATTTTGCCAGGCAGGTGGAACCAGCATACGCATCGCTTCGAAAATATCTTTACCGCCGGCGATCAAAACTTCCAACATATTATCGAGTGAAGATGAGTCCGAACCTGATTGTGATACTAGCGGACGAATACCATCCATATCTGTGATCAATTCTGACTGAATGTTTCCACCACGCGCCAACGCCCAGTTACGATTACCGCGGATAGTGTTGATCTCACCATTATGTGCTAGATAGCGGAAAGGCTGTGCCAATCGCCATTGAGGCCAGGTATTGGTTGAAAATCGTTGGTGGAAAACACACAATGAAGAAGCCATTTTTTCGTGGGTTAGATCCAGATAGAACTCCCCTAAATGAGCTGGCATTACTAGACCTTTATACGAAATTACGTGTGAAGAGAGACTTGGGATATAAAATACCGGATCATTTTCTTCTAAGGCATTTTCAGTGCGGCGGCGGGCCACGAACAAATGTCGATTGAAATCCTCTTCCGACATACCTTTGGGCGCATTGACGAAAATTTGTTCTATTTGCGGTCGTGATATGGCGGCATCTTCACCACAAGCCTCTGGATTAACCGGCACTTCACGCCAGCCAAGGACTTCTAAACCTTCTTGTGTTATTTCTTTTTCGAGTGTTTGACGTGTGGTTTTTGCAAGATCATTATCATGACTAAGAAAAACCATGCCTGTCGCATAAACTTCAGCCAGATCAAACAGTTTTTCATCAGCAACTGCTTGTAAAAATGCGTGCGGCTTTTTCATTAACAAACCACAACCATCGCCTGTCTTTCCATCTGCTGAAACAGCACCACGATGGGTTAAACGGCAAAGCGAAATAATTGCTGTATTTACAAGATTCGCACTTGGCTTACCATCCATATGGGCGATCAAACCAAAACCGCAATTGTCTTTTTCGAATTCTGGGCGGTAGAGGCCGGAAGTAGGTGCTTGTGTTTTAGAGGTCATGAAACTTTCTTTTTTCGTCCGTTTGAAAGCAAAAGGCCGTGGAGTATAGCGTTGAGCTACCAAAATGTCACGATTCAAGAAGGAACATGCATTTCCAGAATAGTCAGTTATGGTGTCTCCTCTCAATTATTTTAGAGATGAAACCCCGTCTGAAAATTGGTTAATTTATTGTATTAAATCCATTGCTTTTTTGACGCTAGCGATTGTTCTAGGCCAGGGTTTGCGACGACGAATTTCTGCGGACAAAGAAGCGGCCGAAGCGATAGCAGAAGAACGATCATTAAAAGGCCCTTTTACTACGACATACCATGGTTCGCCATTAAGCATTGTGGTAAACCAGGCAACATCACTTCCTAATTGGTTTTGATCAATAATCTTACGCATGGCGAGTTGATCGTGTGTTCCAAGTAGTTGCAACACGATCAAACTATCATCCTGCGCTCGTAACCACTCGCCGTCGTTAATTCCAGTAATAGAATCGCCAGATAATTCGGCTTGTTGATCCACGATTATGGTTGAGCTCGCCGGTTGTTGTCTAGCAGGTTCAGCTTGATTGACAGGTAATATTTTTTCCGTCACATCCGGTAAATGGGCTATTGCTTCTCCCGCTTGATTTTCTACAATTTTGGGCGCCTCTACCACTGGTGTTTCAATTTCCACAATTTGTGGATTTCCATTTTCATCAATCTGAACCGTTACTTCGCTTTGTTGATGCACCGTTTCGTTTAGTTGCTCTTGCTCTATTATTTGATCTGGCGCTTCTAAGGCCTCTACAAATTCACGATGCGGCTCACTGATTGCTTCTTTTAAATCAGGCTCCGAAACCTGATCTACCTCAGCTTTTGGTGCTGGATCTATTTGAGTCTCATCAACGTGAGTGTCAGGTGAAACAATCGCTTCAATTTTGTTAATTATCTCAGTTTGAGTTAATACTTCCTGGGGAATAGTTTCTTCCAATGAATTAGCTTGTCCAACTACTGGATTAGTTTCTTGCTCACTGGGAATAAGCTCTTCCGAAGCGGAGGGTTCCACAAACAGGCTTGGATCAAGTGCTTCAGGCTCTTCTATTCCAGGGTCTTCTGGCTCGGGCGTTAAATCTAAAGGAAGTTCTTCGGCAATCATCGAATCAGTTGTATCACTAAACTGACTTGTTAACCAAAGTACGGCGGCAAGTAAAGCAAGCACGAAAGCGACAGCTCCAATTTGCCAACTCTGAAATTTTCGTCCAATAGGAGCAGCTTTTTCGATTACTCTTTCAGACGTAGACATTGCAGGAAAGGCTTCATCGACTTCTTCTCCAAAATCCATTACTTGATCAACGACAGGTAACGGTTTTGGCTCATTTTGAGCACTTTCATCTAACAAAGCTTGTTGTGCTAATAGATGGATCTTTCCTGCTATACCGTCAGATTCACGATGGATTTTATGCACAACTTCTGAAAGAAAAGGAAAGTCTTCAGTAAGGCCTGCATGCAACAACCTTTGTTCTAGATAGTCCCGCGTTTGCCTTTCATCAAAAGCTGGAATTTCAAGTTGATGTGTCAAATTCTGTGATAATGATTTGAGTTGTGGAGATTCCAACATGGTGGTTATTTGTGGCTCACAAAAAAGCGCCATCTTCATGCTTGAATGGCCAACTTCCTGCTGCATAAAACCAAACAGCATTGTGAACGCATCGACCGGTAATTCATGAGCATCATCGATCAAAACAACAGGGATCAACATAGCACGTTCAAGTGTTTGGACATGTGCCTGAAGCGCTTCGGCATAAACCTGAAACATATCATCGGCATCTGCTGCAACTTCAAGTTCAAACCCACTGGTGAGTTGACGCAGCAGAGTCGGCGTATTTAACATCGGATTTGCCTGGATCCGGCAGATGCGCCAGTTTTCAGGTGCATAATATTCCAGCCGTTGTAACATGGATGTTTTTCCAATCCCTCGCTGGCCGGTGATAAATATCATCTGATTTGAGAAGCCGATCAAATGCTGGATCATATCTAGCCGTTGCAGCAGATCAGGATTTTCGTGGTAGAAAGAACTATCAACCTCGGCTGGAAAAGGATCTTTATCTAACCCTAGCCGGGCAAAAAAATCGTTATCTTGATCGTCCATGTGCATCCCCTTTACTGAGATCTGAATATGATATTAGTATCATCCTTTCTTTAATCACTTTCTATCTTTATCCACCAATTATTCGATCAAATTCTTCTATAGCATATCTATCTGTCATGCCAGCAATATAGTCAGCAACGCGACGAGCTAACTGTGTTTTATCTTCATCACGGATCTGTTTGCGTTGCTTGACATCATGAGGCAACAAAAATGGATCATTAATAAATGCCGCAAATAATCCCCGGATGATGTTGTCTGCTCTGACTGTCATGCGATGAACCTTATAATGTTGGTAGAGATGATCGCGCAAAAAACGTTTTATTTCTAGATTTTTTCTACGCATTTTTTCACTAAACAAGATTAAACCCTGGCCGCATTGACGAATATCATCTATCTGTTGTGGATCAAATTTTTTGATTGCGGCTTCACTTGTGGTCACTAAATCAATTGTAAGCTCGTTGATCATTCTTCGAATGGTTTCATGCCGTTGGCGTTTTTGATCGAGATCTGGCCAAGTTTCTTTTACATGAAAATAATGTTCTTTAAATATAGCAGTATCACAAAGTTGTTCTTCTGTGATCAATCCGGAACGTAATCCATCATCCACATCATGATTGTTATAGGCAATTGTATCGGCAATATTAACTAATTGAGCTTCGAGTGATGGTTGTTGTTTTTTTAAGAATCGTTCTCCTATCTCACCCAATGCTTTGGCTTTACTTTTCTTACAATGTTTAAGAATACCTTCGCGGGTTTCATAAGTCAGATTCAAACCATTAAAATCGGCATACTTTTCTTCTAGTTGATCGACAATTCGTAATGACTGGAGATTATGTTCAAAACCGCCGTATCGCTTCATACAATCATTCAACGTATCCTGTCCTGCGTGGCCGAAAGGAGTATGTCCAAGATCGTGTGCGAGGCTGATTGCCTCAGCCAAATCTTCATTCAAGTTTAATGAGCGAGTTATTGTCCGAGCAATTTGGGCAACCTCCAACGAATGCGTTAGCCGTGTCCGGAACATATCGCCTTCATGATTTACGAAGACTTGAGTTTTGTATTCTAGCCGTCGAAAAGCGGAAGCATGGACAATTCGATCACGGTCACGTTGGTAACAAGAACGATATTCTGGAGCAGTTTCGGGATACATGCGACCCCGAGAATTTTGATCCGTTGCTGCATAAGGCGCAAGCGTGGTTTTGTTCACAGAGTTTGAATGGTCATTATTAATCACGACAACGGTTTAGAGTTTCCAGTAACAGCTTCTGATCATACTCCGCCGTCACAATAGTCTCACCAATTGCTTTTGCCAGAATTAACCTGATCATTCCTTGTGATGCTTTTTTATCAACCGCCATCAGTTCCAACATTTGTTCCGCTGATAACTCTTCTGGCGCTTGGGTAGGCAGATTTGCGGCCTCTAACAAATTGATCACACGTTGAGTATCTTGTTTAGACACCCACCCCGAACGTTGCGATAAGTCCATCGCCATCGACATTCCTGCTGCCACAGCTTCGCCATGTAACCATTTTCCATAACCCATGCCAGCTTCTATTGCGTGACCAAAAGTATGACCTAAATTAAGTAATGCACGGACACCCGATTCACGTTCATCTTTTGCGACAATATCGGCTTTATCCTGACAAGATCGCTCAACCGCGTAGATCAATTTTTCTGGATTTCGACTAACAAGTTCAGACATATGCTTTTCTTGCCATTCAAAAAATGATCTATTTCCAAGAATGCCGTATTTAATAACCTCAGCCAGGCCTGCACTGAGTTGTTGATCATCAAGTGTATTAAGCGTGTCGATATCGGCGATCACACAACGCGGTTGGTAAAAAGCACCGATCATATTTTTACCAAGAGGATGGTTGACGGCGGTTTTGCCACCAACTGATGAATCCACTTGTGACAGTAAAGTGGTAGGCACTTGAATAAAATCTACACCACGTTGGTAGCAGGCCGCGGCAAAACCAGTCATATCACCTATAACACCTCCTCCCAAAGCTATCAAAGTGACACTACGATCTAATCTGTTCTCCAGTAATGCAGTCATGATCAGATCCAGAGTCTGGAGCGTTTTATATTCCTCGCCATCTGGCAAAATAACCGATTCAACAGAATATGATTGCAACGCTTTTTCGAGGGTTTCAAGGTACAACGGCGCTACTGTTGTGTTGGTGACAATAAGCACCTGTTTACCACGAATATGTTGGTTATATAGTTCTGGCCGATCGAGTAGATTTTGTCCAATGAAAATGGGGTAGGAACGATCTCCCAACTCAACACGTAAGGTTTTCATTATTTTTTCCCTGAGCCCTTTTTTTTGTTTGATTTCTTTTTGGGATTTTTGATCGGCTTTGTTATTTTCTGATTAGATCCAGTCTGTTTTTGGCCTGTTTGCACTTGCCGAATTATATAACTGACAACTTGTGGAACTGTACGACCCTCGGTTTCGACGATCAAATCTGCCGTTTGTCGATAAAGTGGATCGCGTTCTTCAACTATTTGCCGCAACTTTTCACGTGGATCTTCTGTTTGTAATAAAGGACGTTTTTTGTCTCTACTGGTGCGATAAAACAATTTTTTCAAAGATGCATGTAAATAAATAACCGTTCCACGGTCCTTGAGATTTTTTCTATTTTCAATGTCTAAGATAACGCCACCACCCGTGGAGAGGACGATATTGTCTTGTTGAGTCAATTCATCAATGATTGCTTTTTCGCGTGTGCGAAATCCTTCTTCACCTTCAATATCGAAGATCAGTGAAATGCTGGCACCCGTATGATCTTCAATTTCATGATCACTGTCGTGAAAAGACTTTTTCATACTGCGCGCTAACTGCCGACCAATAGTGGTTTTGCCAGATCCCATTGGGCCGATCAAAAAGAAATTACTATTCTTAAGCATTTGTTAAAAAAGAAAGTTATGTTGTCCGTATCATAACATTTCTCGCTTAAGGAACATCTGATTAATTACTAACTGTTTATTTAAGGCAATAAAAAAGGCGCAGCCCTTTTGAGGCGCGCCCTAGGTTCAATTTTTTAGGGAAAACGATTAACGTGAAGTTAAACTGTCCTTAAGAATTTTGGGAGTAACAAAGATCAACAATTCATTCTTGTCATTTTCAACACGACTACCTTTGAACATCCAGCCGAGATAGGGGATGTCGCTAAAAAATGGCACTCGATCAATTTCATTACGCCTTGTCTGTGTGAATACACCACCTAAAACGACAGTCTCACCATTATCAACCAAGACTTGTGTTTGAACCTTCTGTGTATCGATACTCGGAACATTTAAGAAAATTTCACCCACTGCATCTTTATTAACAGCGAGATCCATAATGATGCGATCATCTGGTGTTATCTGTGGTGTTACGCGTAGACTCAACACAGCTTTTTTGAAGGTTATCGCAGTTGCTCCAGCAGAAGTGGCTTCTTGGTAAGGAATTTCTGTCCCTTGCTCAATCAGTGCTTCCTTTTGATTTGCAGTGATGACACGTGGACTTGAAACCACCTCACCACGACCTTCTTGCTGTAATGCCGATAATTCTAAATGTAGTAAGTGACTACCAATCTTACCTAGAGCAAGACCAATTGAACCGGCATTTTGAGAAACCACTGGTAAGTTAACAATGTAATGTTCATCAAGAACACCATCATCCCCTGCGCCAAACGCCGTACTCAAACCACTTGTATCACCACCTCGACGGCCACCAATGGCAGCTCCAAGATTATTATCCGGGTCAAGAGAGTCATAACTCAAACCGAATTGAACACCCAGATCTTTTGCAAAATCTTCATCCGCAATCACCACTCTAGATTCGATCAGTACTTGTCTAACCGGAATATCCAATGTCGAAATCACCTTGTACATATCTTCCAGTTTTGCTGCTGTATCTTGTACTAACAAAGTGTTTGTACGCTCGTCGAGCGTGATATTGCCGCGTTCTGAAAGCAAGTTATTCGAATCATCTTTTAATAGATCTGCAATATCTGCCGCTTTGGCATAATTGATCTGCATAAATTCTGTATGTAATGGAGCCAACTCTTCAAGAGCAAGTTGAGCTTCTAGCTCCAATTTTTCACGGGTTGCAATTTCCTCTGATGGGGCAACCATAATGACATTCCCATTTTTACGCATATCCAGTCCTTTAGATTTCAAGATGATATCTAAAGCCTGATCCCAAGGAACGTTTTTCAGTCTCAATGTAACAGTTCCTTCAACAGTGTCACTGGCAACCATATTCAAACCGGTAAAGTCTGCGATCAGTTGTAAAACTGCTCGAACTTCAATGTTTTGAAAGTTTAAGGAAAGTTTCTCACCCGAATACCCAAACTTTTCTTTTTTCAGCTCTTCCTCTTCCTGTTTGGTTAGAGGCTTCACTTCAATCGTTAATTGATCATCTGATTGATATGCCAGGTGTTCATAATTCCCATGTGGTGTGACGACCATTCGAGTACCACCTTTGTACGGGAATGTGTCAATTTCTTTAATCGGTGTCGCAAAGTCGAGCACATCTAATTTGCGATCAAGATTTGTAGGCAAAGTTGTACCTTCAAAATCGATATTTATCTTGCCACCTTTTTCTCTGATATTAGGATTAATTGTTGGATCAGATAACGAAATAATCACACGACCTTCACCCTTTGGTCCACGACGAAAATCGATATTGCTGATCTGCGGAACCTTAGGCATTGCCATGTTCTTAGACGAACTCGCTACTTGAGTTGGCTGATTATCACTAGCAGCAGTTATATCACCTACGCGTGAAACTGGAACTGGAGAAGCAGTAGCGTTTGCACTATCCAGGGTCATAATGACCGTATTACCAGTCACTTTTAACTCATAAGGAACCATTTGTTTCAGGTTCAAAACGACACGTGTACGACCACTGGCTTCAACGGCGGTAATACTATTTGCAGAGCCAATACCAATAGATTGTGTTCTGTCTTTTAAGCCTAAGGTCGCCCCTGGAAAATCAAGAGCGATTCTAGAAGGATTATCAATAGTGAAACTAAGGGGCTCTTTTTGCAATGTCTCCGAAAAGTCCATCCTGATCTGAACTCGTTCACTCGGTAGAGAAACAAAACCGATATCATTTAACATCGGTCCAGCGAGTGCATTTTGTAGAAACACGATTTGCAACATGATCAGAAGACCCAGCATCAAAATATTGCGCGCCTCAATCATTAGATGACTTTTAACTTTAACTCGTATTGTATTGATATTCATTTTCTTTGTGCCTCTAGATATTCTGTCATACTTCATCATCTGATAATGCGATGGATGCCTGCCTTTCTTCCCAAGCTCCCTGCAAATCTTTAATAATTTCTCTTAACTCAATTTTTTCTTCGGAGACAGACAGGATTTTGCCGTAATTCCTACCTAGATAATTCCCCTCTTTAACTCTATAAATTGTGCCGTCTGGATCTTTAACAATTCCCCACAAACCAGAAGATTGCTCCAAGGTTCCAACCAGACGAAGACTATCCAGCTCAAATTGTTCAAGCTCTTCTTTATTTCGTTCTCTTATCTCTCTATGTAGCCTTCGCTGTTGTTCTGAATTAATAACGACCGACTCAGTCTCCTCTTCATCTTTATAACGGGAAGAAAAAGGATCTCGCTTTTCCATTGATTGATACAAATAACGTTCTGCCGGTTTAATCTCTGGTAACGGTTCGATATAACCCCCTTTACGAGACTTCACTTCGTCAATATAAGCTTGCAGACTTGCCATATCATCAGAGATACAACCACCCAATAAAACGCTTGATCCAATTATTGCCAGGCACCGCTTATTCATTGTGATGCAACCTCCTCAATACCTTCTTCATCTGTGTCTTCCATATATCGGTAAGTTTTAGCAACACTCTCCATGATTAATCTTTGCTCAACATCCTTATCTTCCTTATCTTCAACATAAATTTTAATGTCATGCTGGGTCACGATTCTTGGCAAATCTGCCACACCACTGACAAATTGCCCAAAAGAATGGTACTCACCCGCCACACGGATCTGAATAGGCAGCTCAACATAAAAATCGGATTGCGTCTCTTTACCTGGTTTGAATAATTCAAATTCAAGCCCTGAACCCAGGCCTTGCTGAGAAATATCAACTAATAAACCTGCGACCTCAGTTTTACTCGGTAATCTTTTTAGCAAATCACCGAAAGATTGTTTAATGTCTTCTAGCTGATGTTTTAACGCCTCTAAATTAGCCGCTTTTTTCTGTTTAAATTCAAAGGTTGTTTTTAATTCCAGTTCTTTTGCTTTTACAAGTTCAAGTTGTTCATTTTGATCTTTATGGTGGAACCACCAGCCGCCCGCAACAATGATGGAAAATAAAAGAAGTGCTGTTATCGTTTTTACTGAGGAAGGCCAACTACCGACATCTTCAAAATCAAGATTGTTTATGGTATCCATGTTCATGATTCAACCTCCTCTAAATCTTCTTCCGTATTAACCGGAACTTGTTGAATCTTTAAGGTGAACTGGTTGGAACGATCTTCTGTCTTTTCTTTAGTTTCAATAATTTCCAGGGTTGCCCCAGTTAACCATTTAGACGCTTCAAGATTACGCATAAAGTTTGAAACACGTGCGTTTGACTGTGCAGAACCTTTTATTGTTAAAACTTCGGATTGCTGTTGAATTTCAGTAATGTAAATTCCTTCCGGTAAACTCGTCACGAGTTCATCAAATAAATGAACGACGAGCGGCCGACTCGTTTGTAAAGTTTCGATGGCACGCATTCGAGCAATCAAGCTTCTTTTTTCTTTTTCCAGGCTTTTGATCTGAGATATCTCTTCTTCAAGTGCAGAAATTTCCTGTTCTATATATGCATTTCGACTATTTTGATTTGAGATCAATTTGTCGAAGTAGAGATGTCCCAACGCAATTGCAACGATTCCCATAAAGGCTGTCATTCCAAGTGCGGTAAGAAAGTGTTTTTTTCGTGCCTCGCGACGTTCTTCACGCCATGGCAATAAATTGATGTTAGACATTAACTAAAACTCCTCAACGCTAATCCACAAGCGATCATCATGGCGGGGGCATCGCTATTAAGAGCATCAGAATGAATTCCAGACGCGAGTGGCATATCTTTGAAGGGGTTAGCAATATTTACCGTTGCGCCTGTTTTTGCTTCTATTAGTTCACAAATCCCTGTCGTAGATGCGCAACCGCCAGCAAGAATAATGTGATCCACAGCGTCAATATTGTTACTGGAAGCATAAAAAAACTGTAAAGCTCTATTTATTTGCTGAGACATGGCTTCGCGGAAAGGTTCTAAAACTTCTGACTCGTAATTCTCTGGGAGACCACCTTGCTTTTTAGCCAGTCCCGCCTCCTCATATGAAAGCTCATAACGTTTCTGGATATCTTCCGTCAGTTGTCTACCGCCAAAAACCTGCTCTCGTGTGTAAATGATATTGAGATTATCCAGCACGCTTAACGTTGTCATTGTTGCTCCAACATCAACCACTGCGATGGTTTCGTTTTGATCAACAATGCCTGTTTCCTGCACTAACAACCTGACCGAGTTTTCAAGTGCAAATGCCTCAACATCAACAACTTCCGTTTTAAGCCCTGCTAATTCAATCGCTGCAACTCGTACATCCACATTATCGCTGCGTGATGCAGCAAGAAGTACATCCACATGACCTGCTTCAGTAGCAGAAGGCTGCAAAACTTCAAAATCTAAACTGACTTCTTCTAATGGATAAGGTATGTATTGATCAGCCTCAACTTCTATTTGTCTTTCCATCTCATCTTCAGTGAGATCAGCAGGCATGCTAATAATCTTTGTTATCACTGCTGAACCAGCCACCGCACAAGCAACCGATTTTGTTTTTGAGCGAGATCTCTTAACCGCCCTTGAGATGGCTTCGGCCACGAGCTCCACATCAGTAATATTTTTTTCTACGACTGAACTCGGTGGGAGCGGTTCGACAGAATAGCTTTCAACACGATAACCTTTCCCGGAGTGAGATAACTCAAGGAGCTTTATAGATGTGGAACTGATATCAATTCCAAGCATTGAATTAGATTTACTTCTAAAGAAAGACATTACAATTCCCTTTCTGTATTGATGATTTTTATAAAAATGATCAATAAAATTAAATTCGTTTAAAGTATCTACAATTATTTAAAACATATAACGCTGAAATGTGAGATCATTAACACGTGCGCTAATCAAGTTATCGGTTAATTCCTATAATCCTGTAGTATTACGCCTCGTATCGTTCTCATATTTCTTAGTTTTTCACAAAAAATGGAACGCAAAATTTAGGCCAAGTATTTAATTTTGGTAAATCTGAAAATGGAACGACCATGAGATTCCTCATTAATTCAATATTTTTCATGAGCTTAGCTGGGGTTGTCGCTATTGCAGCAGGCCTTTACTATCTCCTTCCCGGTTTACCTGAAACCGACTCTTTGCAAGATGTTCAATTCTCTGTCCCATTGCGTGTCTACACCCGCGAAGGCTCCCTCATGTCAGAATTTGGAGAAAAACGGCGACTGCCGGTTGTTTATAAAGACGTACCTGACTCGGTTATAAATGCATTCCTTGCAGCGGAGGATGATCGCTTTTTTGAACATCCCGGCGTTGATTGGCAAGGTATTGCCCGAGCAGTAATGCTTTTGATCCAGACCGGTGAGCGCGCACAAGGTGGTAGTACGATTACGATGCAAGTTGCACGTAACTTTTTCCTGACGCCAGAAAGGACTTACACTCGGAAATTACGAGAAATTCTGTTAGCGCTAAAAATAGAAAGCGAACTTGATAAAGAAAGTATTCTGGAACTCTATTTCAATAAGATCTATTTGGGTCATAGATCATATGGAATAGTCGCTGCTTCAGAACTCTATTACGGCCTTCCACTCTCGGAACTAGACCTCGCACAAGCAGCAATGTTGGCCAGCCTCCCTAAAGCACCTTCTCGTATTAATCCAATCACAAGCCCTGAACGCGCATTGCAGAGGCGAAATTATGTGCTAAGGCGCATGCTTGAATTAGACAATATCACTGACGAGCAGTACCAGGTCTCCCTGAATGCACCGATAACTGCACGGATCCACCATAAAGTTCCAGACACCAGTTCTCCCTATGTTGCAGAGATGGTTCGTAGCCATATGGTGGAACAATTCGGCGAAGAAGCTTACACAACAGGCTACCGTGTTTACACAACGATAAGTGACCCACTCCAAAAGGCCGCTGATCAAGCATTGCGAAAAGCCTTGATTGACTACGATGCACGGCATGGTTATCGAGGGCCGGAGCACCATTATGATCTAGTAGAAAGTGCTGGAGAAAGTGATTGGATCCAGATGCTCGAAAGCTATCCTGTACTAGGAGGTTTACACCCAGCGTTAGTAATTAGCGTTTATGATCAATCTGCCGATATTTATCTCAAAAACGAAGGTCTCGTCACAATTGGCTGGGAAGGTTTGAACTGGGCACGTCGTTATATTGATGAAAATAAACGCGAAGGAAAACCCAAAACAGCGATCGAATTATTTCAAACAGGCGATCTAATACGAATTACTAAAACAGATGAAGGTTTGAAGCTTGCTCAACTACCCGATATCGAAGGCGCCTTGGTTTCACTCTCCCCAGAAGATGGATCAATGCTTGCCCTTTCAGGTGGCTTCGCTTTTAATCACAGTAAATTTAATCGTGCTGTTCAAGCACACAGACAACCCGGTTCTAGCTTCAAACCTTTTATCTATTCAGCCGCATTAGAAAATGGTTACACCGCTGCAAGTCTTGTGAATGACGCCCCTGTCGTATTTGATGACCCAGGACTTGAAGACACATGGCGCCCAGAAAATTACAGTGGTAAATATCGTGGACCAACCCGACTTCGCTCAGCACTGACTCATTCTCGAAATTTGATCTCAATCCGTTTGCTACGTTCCGTCGGTATCAATACCGCTATGCAACATATTGCTAAGTTTGGTTTTGACACAGAACGATTGCCAAGGGATCTTTCTTTGTCATTGGGTAGCGGTGCTATTTCCCCTTTGGAATTAGCCCGTGCTTATACGGTTATAGCCAATGGCGGATATTTGACCAGGCCATATTTTATTCAACGAATAGAAACGGCGAATGGAGAAATTGTATTTCAAGAAATACCGGACCGTGTTTGTCGTGAATGTAGTCCTCAAGAAATAGAACAAACTCCGGGACTAGCAAAACAGGTAGTGGATCCTCGTAACGTTTATATTATTTCCTCAATGATGAGGGATGTGATCAGAGCCGGTACCGGCAAACGTGCTTTAGCTCTTGGTCGGGGAGATCTCTCTGGTAAAACCGGTACAACAAATGATCAGCAAGATGCGTGGTTCTCAGGGTTTAATACCAATGTCGTCACGACAGCATGGGTCGGCTTTGATCAAATCCGACCACTAGGTTCCGCAGAAACAGGCGGCAAAGCCGCGCTTCCAATGTGGATCGATTATATGCGTGTCGCCCTCGAAGGCATGCCTGAATCATTACCCACCGAACCACCGGGCATGGTGACTATTAATGTCGATCGACAAAAAGGTCTACCTGCAAAGCTGGGTCAAAAAGGTTCTTATCTTGAATTTTTCCGGGAAGAAAATGCGCCTGATCAAAATTCAGTCATTATCGATCCTGATTCTGGAGAAGAAACTCAAAACGGGATCCCTGAGCAGTTATTTTAGATCTGTCGGAACGTGTCTAACAAACAACTTCCCCAGACATTATTACGGATAGCGCTACCTATTCCACTTAGACGAGCTTTTGATTATTTACCACCTGAAGATATTGATCCTGCTAACCTAAAGCCTGGAATTCGTCTCAAAGTTCCCTTTGGTAATTCAAAAAAACAAAGTAGCCGTGTCGGTATCTTGCTAGAAGTTTTTAGTTCGACCGAATATGATCAAAGCAAATTAAAAATCTGTTCTGAGATTCTTGATACAGTCCCATTATTCACAGAAAAACAACTTAAATTATTACTGTGGGCGAATGCTTACTATCACCACTGCATCGGTGAAACTTTATTTTCTGCTATTCCAACTTTACTCCGTAAAGGTACGCCTGCAGTTTTACCAGCTACACAATTCTGGCGCATCACTCCTTCGGCACTTTCAATTCAAGACTCAACATTAAACCGCGCAGTAAAGCAAAAGCAGTTACTTAATTTGCTGACAGAAAACCCTGATGGCTTATCAGCTGAGAGCTTGATCAAAACCGGAACAGGCTGGCGAAATGTTATTAAGCGTTTGATAGAAAAAGGTTGGGTCGAAGAATTTGAAAAAGAAAGCGTTTGCTTAGCTTCTGAATATTTAACTGCTGATCAAAAGCCCACACGACCTGATTTAAATACGCATCAGGCAGCTTCAGTCGAAAAAATTTCAACCGCTATCGAAAAATTTGATACATTCATGTTGGACGGTGTAACCGGAAGTGGTAAGACAGAAGTTTATTTCCGTATCATCGATAAAGTCGTATCAGAAAAACGTCAGGCACTAATTTTAATCCCCGAGATTGGGCTTACCGCACAATTAATTGATCGATTTAAACGACGGTTTCATTGTCCAATTACTGTGCTTCATTCTGGCCTCAGCGATCAAGAACGACTTAAAGCCTGGTTATTCGCACGCGATGGAAAAGCGTCGATTGTTATCGGAACACGATCCGCAATCTGGACGCCGATGTCGAATCTGGGCATCATCATTGTCGACGAAGAACACGATGGCTCCTACAAACAACAAGATGGCTTTCGTTATTCTGCCAGAGATATCGCCATAGTTAGAGCCAAGTATGAAAACATCCCAATACTTCTCGGAAGCGCGACACCATCTTTAGAATCTTTAAACAATATTCAACAGGGAAAATGCCAGCATTTGATCTTACCCGAGCGTGCAGGAAATGCCGTTCAACCACCAATTAAATTTCTGGACATTAAATCAGCAGATTTGATCAATGGACTTTCTAAAATTCTGATCAGTAAAATTGAAGACTGTCTGAAAGACAATAAACAAGCTTTATTATTCCTGAATCGACGCGGTTTTTCACCAGTAATGATGTGTCATGACTGTGGTTGGATTGCAGCTTGCCGACATTGTGACGCAAACCTGACTTTTCATCAGGCCGCAGGGCAAATGCGTTGTCATCATTGTGGCATGCAACACAGAACGCAGACACATTGTCCAGAATGTGAAGATTCAAAATTAACACCGATGGGACAAGGCACTGAACAAATTACCAAGACATTGGAGAGTCTTTTTCCGAATGCAAACATTTTACGTATAGATCGCGATAGCACCAGTCGAAAAGGTGAAATGGATCGCATGCTGGCAATGATCCAAAGTAATGAAGCAGACATCTTAGTCGGCACACAAATGCTTTCCAAAGGTCATCATTTTCCCAATGTGACACTCGTCGGCGTGCTCGATGCGGACAATCGTTTGTATGGATCAGATTTTAGATCTACAGAAAGGTTAGCGCAGTTGATCATTCAAGTTGCTGGCCGGGCGGGACGAGCTGAACATCCTGGTGAAGTTTTGATCCAGACTCATCACCCTGACCATCCGGTTTTACAATCACTCGCAAAATATGATTTCTCTGACTTAGCTAAGCAATTAATGTCAGAACGCTCCGAAGCCATCTTGCCACCATTTTCGTCGATGGCGATTATCCGCGCAGATTCTATTCGACCGGGCCATGCGCTAAACTTTTTACACGAAGCAAAAACGCAACTTGTTATAGCAGATGAAATTGAGATTTGGGGCCCAGTACCTGCTCAGATGGAGAGACGAGCCGGTCGTTATCGTGCACAACTGGTTATTCAATCCACCAAACGTCAACAATTACATCAAATGATAGATATGTGGATCCCTCTGATAGAATCGTTGAAAAAACCAGCGAACTTACGCTGGTCTCTCGATATTGATCCACAAGATACTTTTTAATATATGAAAACTTGCTTTAAATATACTTAAATTTTAAATCGATTTAATATATTCTTTATAAATTACTTTAAATTATTGATAGAAAGCAATGGCGCGAAATACAAAAACCAATCGAAGATCCTCACAAGCACAGCAACAGGGAAATATCTTGCCTTTCATTACTGGTCTTAGTATCGGTCTATTTATTGCGTTCGTGGTCTATTTGAAAGGTTCTGCAATTAATCATCCAGCTCCAGAGATTGAAGTTGAGACGCTTTCTTCTAATCCAGAAATTATTACCCCTGAAGAGGAAGAAGTAACCTTCGATTTTTATAAAATCCTCCCGGAACGAGAAGTTAAAGTCCCACAATGGGAACCACCAAAAGTAAAAACAGCCAGTGGCAAAGAAATTAAAACAGGCGCGTTTGTCTTTCAAGTAGGTTCATTCCAAAAACATTCTGATGCTGACAAAGTAAAAGCCAAATTAGCGTTACTTGGCTTTCCGGTAGAAATTCAGCGCGTGGTGATCAATGGTCAGAAGATCTGGTTCCGCGTTCGTGTTGGACCTTATAAAGATCAATCTAAACTTAATAGTGTCCGCCAGCGTTTATCTTCAAATAATATGGATTACATTCTTTTAAGCATTAAAGACGATGCCTGATCATATTGAGATCACTGTTAATGGTGACCCACATACCATTCCCGAAAACACCAGTTTGATCGATCTTCTCGACTTACTAAAGATTCAAGGAAGACTCGCTATTGATGTAAATGGCGAAATTATTCCGCGCTCCAATCATTCTGATCATCTTCTACTGAGTGAAGATCGAGTTGAAATCGTATTCGCCATCGGCGGCGGCTAAGTTAGATTAGAATTTACCGTAAAGATGTCCCTAAGTGTTTAGGTTATACTCCATCTTTTTATTTTTGATGGAACCACGAGCTTGTCAAAAGATCATATGAAAATTGCAGGAGTAACTTACCAATCTCGATTGTTAGTTGGGACAGGGAAGTATGTTGACCTTCAAGAAACCCGTGATGCAATCGAGGCGAGTCAAGCCGAAATTGTTACCGTAGCAATACGCCGGGTAAACATTGGTCAGGATGCTGATCAACCCAATTTGCTCGATGTGATCAGTCCTGAGAAATATACAATCTTACCGAATACAGCAGGTTGTTATGACGTAGATTCCGCAGTTAAAACCTGCCAACTTGCACGAGAACTGCTAGACGGCCACAAACTGGTCAAGCTTGAAGTGCTTGGTGATCAAAAGACCTTATTCCCTGCGATGCCAGAAACCTTAGAAGCTGCGGAAATTTTGATCAAGGATAACTTCGATGTAATGGTCTACTGTAGCGATGATCCGATTCTTGCTAAACGACTCGAAGAAATGGGTTGTGTCGCAGTTATGCCACTCGCCGCACCTATTGGTTCGGGTCTTGGGATTAGAAATCCATACAACATTCGAACGATCGTTGAAAATGCGACGGTTCCGATCATTGTCGATGCAGGTGTCGGCACCGCATCTGATGCAGCGGTTGCGATGGAATTGGGTTGTGACGGTGTGTTAATGAATACGGCGATTGCCGAAGCGGATGACCCCGTGTTAATGGCATCAGCAATGCGAAAAGGTATAGAAGCTGGACGTGAAGCATTTCTCGCGGGCAGAATGCCGAGACGACGATTTGCGAGTGCTTCTTCACCACTCGATGGGCGTTTTTTCTAAGACTTCAATCCTGTGGCATCAAGTGATCAAAAAATACCAGTTCGGCCGATAATTCGACGCGAGATAAAAAGTTTTGTACGCCGAGAAGGTCGGATCACTCAGGCCCAAACTGATGCAATAGAAACGTTATGGCCAAAGTATGGGTTAGAAAAACAAGATTTACTCAAGCTTGATCAAACGTTTGATCGCAAAGCTCCCCGCTTCTTAGAAATAGGTTGTGGTATTGGTGACGCGATCATTTCTCTGGCTAAAAATAATCCGGATAATGATTACATTGGAATTGAAGTCTACTTTCCAGGTCTTGGAACCATTCTACAAAAAATTGATCAACATAATCTCAGTAATGTTCGACTCGTACGCGACGATGCAATGGAATGCCTACGGGAAACAATTCCTGATCGCAGCCTTGATGGCGTTATGGTTTTTTTCCCTGATCCCTGGCCCAAAAAGCGACACAACAAACGCCGTCTAATCCAACCAAAATCTTTATCCTTGCTCGCAAAAAAATTAAAAAGACATGGCCGATTATTCATTGGGACAGACTGGCAGGATTATGCCGATCATATAATTAACATTACAAAAGACTGTGATGCGTTGATCAATTTAGCCGGATCAGAAATCTACGCACCAAGACCTTCCTGGCGACAACTGACTCGTTATGAAAAAAGAGGTTTGCGTTTAGGACATAAAGTTAGAGATTTTGTTTATAGTGCTTGCTGAAGTTTTGCTCCGGTTAATAGTGGAATTCAACTAGTTGAGCTAAAGCTCATTCAGAAAAGCTTTTTGGTATTTCTAACCTAAAATCAATTCTAATTAATTCACCAAATGAGGAATCTTTTAATTCTGGGGAAGCATCATAAGACTGATTCTGAGGAAATATCATTAGAGACACATAAGTTTTTTTTAACATTTCTGTACATCAGCATTTTTCCCATTTCATTATTTTTCCATTGATTCGGACCACTAATGAATTTACCTACAAAATGAAAGATGACTCTAAAAGAAAAACATTCTTCATTATTTTCAAACTTATATAAATCTGTTGGATGGTCTAGTTGTATACCAACTCTCAAAAGTTGTTCTTGTAAATCGTCAGGTAATAACTCTTTATAATTAGCTCTCCAACTTTTACACCATTTACAGTCACAGCCATTAGCTGGTGTACCTTTTTGATTTTGAATCTTACGACTTGCTTCCAGGTGAACTGCTACTTTCCATTCATAAATTGGAATTGTTGGTCTTTGTTTCTTCATAAACTACAACAGATCATTAAAATCCTTAATCGCAAAAAACTCATTGGTTTCTTTTGGTGGAAACTGGCTATCCGGTATGTGAATAGCAAAAAGATGCCGAATGCCGAATTCTTGTGCTTGACGTAGCACATTCAAATTATCATCAATAAAAACTGATCGTTCTTTATCAAAAGGCTCAACTTTTGAAGCAGCTTCCCAAAAACCAGAATTTTCTTTCGCAATACCAAAGTCATGTGAGCATAAAATATTATCGAAATAACTTTCGAGATCCGTATTTTCAAACTTTATATCTATAACATCCCGATGTGCATTGGTTGCTAATATTAACCGTTTGTTTTTTTGTTTAAGATTTATAAGCAATTCTTTTGCAAAAGGTCGGTAGCGGATCAAGTGTGTGACTTCTTGTTTTAAAGCGATCAAATCTATCTCAAATTGATTCGACCAATGATCAAGGCAATACCATTCTAGCGTGCCTTCTTTTTTTTGCAGTTCCGGGACGATCTTATTTCTCGCTGAATGTTCATCAATATTGTGAATTTCAGCATAGCGTTTCGGAAGATGTGTTAACCAGAAGTAGCTGTCGAAATACAGATCCAACAAAGTGCCATCCATATCGAAAAAAACGCTATCAATTTTTTGCCAATCTATCATCTTCGGAATAGTACTCGATGCGACGATATGGGAAAATGATCAAATCGGCTTTTAAATAAACAATCGTTAGAAATTACAGGAATTACATGCACAAATCACCCGAAAGTCTTTTTGAAACTAATATTCAAAGTTTGCCGCTAGTTTACAAAGGTAAAGTTCGCGACATCTATGAAATCGACGCCGATCATTTTTTGATCATAACGACAGATCGTTTATCGGCTTTCGATGTAATTTTGCCGGATCCTATTCCGGGTAAGGGAAAAGTGCTTACTTCTGTTTCAAATTTCTGGTTTGAAAAATTAAAACATGTAATCCCAAATCATTTAACCGATCAGAACTTAAAAGATCTGCTACCAGAAAATGAATTTGATCAAGTGAACGGCCGTGCGATTATCGTTAAGAAACTTAAACCACTTCCCGTTGAAGCGATTGTCCGTGGCTATTTGATCGGCTCAGGCTGGAAGGATTATCAAAATTCCGGATTTGTGTGTGGCATTGAATTAGCCGAAGGCTTACAACAAGCTCAACAACTTCCTGAACCAATTTACACACCATCTTCCAAAGCAGCTGTTGGCGATCATGACGAGAATATTGATTATGAAAAAACGGTGGAATTGATCGGTTCCGAAAAAGCCGCGCATGTACGCGAGGTCAGCTTACGACTTTATGAACAGGCGGCGGAGTATGCTCTTGAAAGAGGCATTATTATTGCCGACACTAAATTTGAATTTGGGATAGATGAAAACGATAAGCTATTTTTGATCGACGAAGCATTGACGCCAGACTCCTCTAGATTCTGGCCAGCTGATACTTATGAAATTGGTATGAGTCCTCCAAGCTTTGACAAACAAATTGTCCGAGACTATCTTGAAACTCTCGATTGGGATAAAACACCACCTGGGCCAAACCTGCCTGAAGCAATACTCAAAAAAACCTCTGATAAATATCAAGAAGTCGAAAAAAAACTAACCTGATTTTATCCCCGCAAGACGAATGATGAAATCTTGATAATTTCATTCAAGAATTTTTTTTTCTTGTCGCTAACCCGTTCATACCATTTTATTTCATAACCGGTAAGTTGTGGTTTTAACCATACTCTTGACGACAAATAGGGATAGTTTTATGTCAAAAAATATTTTATACATGCTTGCTCCGGGCTCAAATATCAGCCCATTCGATGTCACTCTTGCAGCCGATTCAGGCTACGACCTGGTTCTTCCGTTGACTGGAGTTCAAAACAACGACGTGATTCCAACAATTCAAGATGCCATTTTTTGCCGACCACCTGGTCGATTCCAAAATACAGGGATTTTCCTGGGAGGGCGTGACGTTAATCTTGCGGCAGATATGATTGAAAGTGCAAAAAAAGCAATGGTTGGTCCTTTTCAGGTTGGCGTCTTTGCAGATCCAAATGGTGCATACACAACCTCTGCAAGTGTAGTTGCTTTAGTAAAAAAAGTTTTACTTCAAAAAACTGGTAAAGGTTTTGAGGGTTTGAATGTTGCTGTTTTAGGTGGAGGCCCTGTTGGCTTGTGTTCCGCGGTACTTGCTGCAAAAGAAGGTGCAAATCCATACCTCTGTCAGCTAACTGCCGATGAAAATATCAAAGCCGCTAAACGATTCTGTAAACGTTATGATATTGAAGTCCCCTGGGTAAGCGCAGAAACACATAAGGATAAAATTTCCGCGATTGCAGAAGCAGATGTTATTCTTTGTGCAGTGAAGGCAGGTATCAGAATTCTGGACACTGAAGTGCTCAACCATGCATCCAAGTTAATCGTTGCCGCAGACACCAATGCTGTCCCGCCAAGTGGTGTGGAAGGTATTGATTCACAAGATAATGGCGTAACTGTTGAAACAGAGACTGGATCATTCAGTGGCATTGGCCCATTAGCTATTGGAAACCTTAAATATAAAGTTCAGTATGGTTTATTTGAGCAAATGCAGAATTCCAAAAAGGCTTCTATGATCGACTTTGAAGATGCGTATCATTACGCGGAATCTCTCTTCAAACCTGTTGTTGAAACCTCTGAAGAACTTGAGGAAGAGTTTGCATAGTTAGTAGCTAGCAAACAAACTGGTAGATCAAAAAAACGGCTTTTTAAAAGCCGTTTTTTTATTTACTTGAAGTAAAAAATTCTATGTTACAACTGCGTCTAACTCACCATTTTCGTACTGACCAAACATCGACTCTAACGTCACAGGTTTGATTTTTGATGCATTCCCCGCCGTTCCAAATGCTTCGAATCGTTCAATACAAATGCCCTTCATTGCATCGCGAGAAACACCAAGATATTTACGCGGATCAAATTCTTTTGGATTTTCAGCCATAAATTTACGAATTGATCCTGTACTAGCCATACGTAAATCAGTATCTATATTCACCTTACGCACACCGTGTTTAATACCTTCCTGAATTTCTTCAAGAGGAACACCATAAGTTTCACCCAGATCACCCCCATACTCATTGATTATTTGTAACCAATCTTGAGGGACAGAAGATGAGCCGTGCATTACAAGATGTGTATTAGGGATTCTTTGATGAATGGCTTTGATTCTATCAATTGCCAGTACATCTCCCGTCGGTGGTTTGGTGAATTTGTATGCACCGTGACTTGTTCCTATTGCAATGGCCAAAGCATCAACATTAGTTTTCTTAACAAAGTCTGCGGCTTCTTCCGGATCTGTCAACATTTGATCATGTGTCAGTATAACATCTGCACCGATACCATCTTCCTCACCAGCTTCGCCTGTTTCCAAAGAACCAAGGCAACCCAACTCACCCTCAACTGAAACACCACAAGCATGGGCCATATCAACCGTTTGACGTGTTACATCTACATTGTAGTCATAGCTTGTTGGTGTTTTGCCGTCGGTGCCTAAAGAACCATCCATCATCACAGATGAGAAGCCAAGCTGAATTGAACGTTGGCATACTGACGGGCTAGTGCCGTGATCCTGGTGGATAACAAGTGGTATGTGCGGGTATTGCTCTACTGCAGCTTCCATCAAATGTCTTAAAAAAGGAGCGCCGGCATACTTTCTTGCACCCGCTGATGCCTGAACGATTATCGGACTATCTGTCGCATCAGCAGCTTCCATTATTGCTTGCATCTGTTCGAGATTATTGACGTTAAAAGCGGGAACACCGTATCCGTTTTCTGCGGCGTGATCGAGTAATTGTCGTAGTGATATAACTGCCATTAGTTTTTTCCCTGATTGTTCTTTACATTAATTGTTTAAACAAATTAAATTACAAGTGTGTACTAAAGATAATCTGAGTATAAGAATACTTCTGTAAAACTTCTATATGTACTGCAGCAATGTCCGTAAAATATTGTTGCCTGATGATACTCTCAACAATTTAAACTTTTAGCTTCGGTGAGCTACTAGCTGGCCAACACGCACAATCTTCATCACATTAGTTCCGCCCTCTGAACCCTGAAGATCACCTTTAGTGATAATGACCACATCATCATCTACTACCGCATTATGATCTTTTAAAATTTCGATCATTTCCTTATTTACTTCAAGAAAGTCTGAGCCAGTGATGTCATATAAAAATGGATACACACCTCGAAACAATGTAATACGCCTGCAAGTTTTCGCTGTTCGTGTAAAGGCAAAAATGGGAATACCTGATCGAGTTCGTGACATCCATTTAGTCGTGCTACCCGTTTCAGTCAAGGCAATAATCGCTTTAGCCTTCATATGGTTCGCAGCATACATAGTAGACATTGCAATCGTCTCATCGATCTCATCAAATTTTTGTTCGATTCGATAATCCGCCCCCAGCGAACCACGTTGCCGTTCCGTTTCGGAAATAATTCTGGCCATCGCTTCAACTACTTTAACAGGGTATTTCCCAATACTCGTTTCAGCCGAAAGCATCACAGCATCAGTACCATCGAGTACCGCGTTGGCAACATCGAAAACTTCTGCACGCGTTGGAATGTGATTCTCGATCATTGATTCCATCATTTGTGTCGCGGTGATCACCGCCCGATTCATTCTGCGCGCTTTTTTAATTAGCCGTTTTTGTACTGGTGGTAAAGCGGCGTCCCCAATTTCAACCCCTAAATCACCACGTGCGATCATAATCGCATCGGCTGCCTCAATGATTTCTGTTTCATTCTCAATAGCTTCGGCTCGTTCCATTTTCGCAATTATGCGACATTCGCCACCTTCTTTTTTGATCAAGCGACGCGCACCTTCAACATCTTTCGCATCTCTTGGAAATGAAAGCGCAATGAAATCGACTCCTAAGCTGATAGCATGTCGCAAATCGCGACGATCTTTTGTAGTTAACGCTTTAGCAGATAAACCACCACCTTCTTTATTAAGACCTTTATTATTTGAAAGGCGACCTCCTAATAAAACTATACACTTAATACGTGTATCACGGATTCGCTCAACTTGTAGAATTATTCGTCCATCATCAAGAAGTAAGTTGTCTCCTTTTTTGACATCGTTGACGAGATTTTTATAGGTTAACCCTACTTGATGCTCATCACCGGCATCTTCTTTTAGAGCACTGTCGAGGTCGAACTCATCTCCCTCATCGAGTACGACAAAACCTTCTTTGAATGATGCTATTCGAATTTTAGGGCCTTGTAGATCAGCCATAATTCCAATATGACGCCCCATTTTTTGGGTAACTTCAAAGACCTGTTTGACGCGTTTCTCCTGATCCTCGTGAGTACCATGTGAGTAATTCAATCTCACTGTGTCTACACCGGCCAAGATTAACTGTTTTAGAATTTTTGGACTGTCAGTAGCTGGTCCTAAGGTTGCAACAATTTTTGTTCTTCTCATATTTTTCCAGAAACAAAACTACCAGGCTTTGACCTGGCAATAATAATATTAAAATTAGTGAAGACTAATACCCTTCACTGGGATGTAACGATTGTGGATTAGCCCTTGCACGTTCTTCGAGTATAGCAACTGCTGGAAGTTCCTTACCTTCTAAAAGTTCTAAGAAAGCACCGCCGCCAGTAGATATATAAGACACTTGATCACTGATCTGAAATTTTGAAATTGCCGCCAGTGTATCACCACCACCGGCAATAGAATAAGCTTCACTTTCAGCAATAGCTTTTGATAACTTGGCCGTCCCATCCGCAAACTGATCAAATTCAAAAACACCTAATGGCCCATTCCAGACAATCGTTTCTGCACGTTTAAGTTGTGCAGCTAACCCTTCGAGTGTTTTTGGTCCTAAATCTAAAATCATGTCATCTTCTTCAATTTCAGTAACCAGTTTTGTGGTCGCTTTCGCATTCTCTGAAAATTCTTTCGCACAAACAACATCAACGGGAATGGGTATTTCTGCGCCACGTTGTTTAGCTTTTTCGATCAAATCTCTTGCAATGCCGACTAAATCTTTTTCATAGAGAGACTGACCAACTTCGTAACCCGATGCTTTAATGAATGTATTCGCAATACCACCACCAACAATTAACTGATCGACTTTCTCAACCAACGTTTCGAGCACTTCCAATTTAGTCGAAACCTTTGCACCACCAACAATAGCAATCATCGGTCGTGCAGGTTCTTTTAAAGCTTCTCCAAGTGCATCTAGTTCAGTTTTTAGTAATGGTCCTGCACAAACTTTAGGCGCGTAACTAGCAATCCCATAAGTAGATGCTTGTGCTCGATGAGCGGTGGCAAAAGCATCGTTTACAAATATATCGCATAAAGCGGCCATCTTACGAGCTAGACTGTCATCATTACTTTTTTCACCAATCGCAAAACGAATATTCTCACAAAGGACAACTTCGCCTGGTTCCACCTCAACTCCGTTAAGCCAGTTTTCTGCAAGCATTACTTTTTGATTAAGTAATTCAGATAATCTTTCTGCCACAGGAGCGAGAGAATATTTTTCGTCAAACTGACCTTCTTTTGGTCGGCCAAGGTGAGAAACAATCATGACACAAGCTTCTTCTTCTATCGCTTGCTTAATGGTTGGTAGTGCTGCAATTATTCTTGAATCATCAGACACTTCGCCATTTTTCAATGGAACGTTCAAATCTTCGCGGATCAAAACACGTTTTCCTTTCAGATTAAAATCATTCATTATTTGCATGATTAATTCTCCCAAGTTTGTCCATTAAAAATCTGGCTATCAAACTGATAAACTCAAGCTACTTAAGCGTTCATCAACGCAAGAGTTGTATCTAGCATTCTGTTAGAGAAACCCCACTCATTATCATACCAGGAACAAACTTTAACCAAGGTTCCATTAGTTACTTTGGTCAGGCTTTCTTCAAAAATAGAAGAAGCTGGATTGTGATTAAAATCGATTGAAACCAGTGGTTGATCGTTATATTCAAGCACACCTTTTAAAGCACCCTCAGATGCGTCTTTAAGAATGCTATTAACCTCATCAACCGTGGTTTCACGACCCGCCTGGAAGGTTAAATCCACTACAGAAACATTAATAGTGGGAACTCGCATCGCGTAGCCATCAAGCTTTCCTGCCAACTCAGGCAATACGAGCCCGACAGCCGCCGCCGCGCCTGTTTTTGTTGGGATCATGGAAGTTGTAGCCGAGCGTGCTCGACGTAGATCAGAATGAAAAACATCGGTCAATACCTGATCATTTGTATACGCATGGATGGTAGTCATCAAGCCGCTGAGAACACCCATTTTTTCATGCAATGGCTGCACGAGTGGTGACAAGCAATTCGTTGTACAGGATGCATTAGAGATAATCTCATCATTTGAATCGAGGATATCGTGGTTAACTCCATAAACGATTGTTTTTACATCATTACCAGCGGGTGCAGAAACGATCACTTTTTTTGCTCCGCCATCTAAATGCAAACGCGCTTTATCTTTGCTGGCAAAAAAACCGGTTGATTCATGTACAACATCAACACCTAATTCTCCCCAGGGTAATTTTGATGGATCACGCTCCGATAGCACTTTGATCTTGTCTCCATTTACGATCAAATAATCACCTTCGACAGAGACTTCACCCGGAAATTTTCCGTGTGCACTATCATATTGTGTTAGATGAGCGTTGGTCGCAGCGTCGCCGAGATCATTAATTGCGACAATCTGGATCTCATCCGTCCGACCTGATTCGTAAAGGGCGCGAAGGATATTACGTCCGATTCGGCCGTAGCCATTGATTCCAACTTTAACAGGCATTTTCTTCTCCAATTCTATAAATTAACTTAATAAACTTTCTAATTCTGAAACAATGTGAGCTGATGTAAAACCAAAATGATCAAATAATACAGATGCTGGCGCAGACTCACCGAAACAATCGATTCCTATGACACGACCATTTAGTCCGACATATTTATACCAAAGGTCACTAACTCCAGCTTCTACCGCAAGGCGTGTGCCAACATTCGGAGGTAGTACCCCATTTCGATAACTTTCATCCTGACTATCAAACACATCCGTCGATGGCATGGATACTACGCGGATATTTTTCCCTTTCGAGGATAAATTCTTAGCTGCATCAGTTGCGATACCTACTTCTGATCCTGTTGCAATGATAATTGCGTCTGGTTGTCCTTCACAGTCTACTAAAATGTAGCCACCCCGCTGAATATTTTCTAATTGAGCAGAAGTCCGAGTTTGATGATCCAAATTTTGGCGTGAGTACAACATCGATGTTGGTCCATCATTTTCAATCGCCATTTTCCACGCAACCGCGGATTCAACTGCATCACATGGTCGCCATACCGACATATTGGGAATTAGTCTTAGACTGGAAGCATGCTCAACGGGTTGATGCGTTGGACCATCTTCACCAAGCCCAATAGAATCGTGAGTAAAGACATAAATAGTTTTTATTCCCATCAAAGCAGACATTCGCAAACCATTTCGTGCGTAATCCGAAAAAACCAGGAATGTGCCGCCGTAGGGTATCAAGCCTCCGTGTAGAGAAATACCATTCATTATTGCGGCCATGGCAAATTCTCTTACGCCATAGTGGACATAATTACCTTCTGGTGAGGGCGGACAAATACTTTTGCTATCCGCCCAGACGGTATTATTAGATTCCCCAAGATCCGCAGAGCCTCCCAGTAATTCTGGTAAACCTGGTGCGTAAGCATTAATCGCATTTTGCGATGCCTTTCGAGATGGAATCGAGGCCGCATCTTGATCAACAGAGCTTATAAAGTCCGCAGTAAGTTCCGTCCAGTTATTGGGCAATTTTCCATTGATGCGACGATCAAATTCAGCCGCAAGATCAGGATGAGCTTTTTGATAAGCTGAAAACTGATCATTCCAGTCCGATTCATTTGCAGCTCCTTTTTGATCTGCATTCCAGCCATTATAAATATTGTCTGGAATTTCAAATTCTACATGCGGCCAGTTCAAGTTTTTTCGTACCAGATCAATTTCATCCGATCCTAAAGGAGCACCATGACAATTTTCTGTTCCTTGTTTATTAGGAGATCCAAACCCAATCACAGTCTTACAACAGATCAAACTAGGTTGATCAGAAATTGCACGTGCTTCTAGAATCGCTTTTTCAATACTTGTAGCATCATGACCATCCACATCGCGGATCACATGCCAGTTATAAGACTCAAATCGTTTCCCAGTATCGTCAGTAAACCAGCCCTCAACTTCCCCGTCGATCGAGATACCATTGTCATCGTAAAAAGCGATCAATTTACCAAGTTTTAATGTGCCGGCCAGTGAACACGCTTCATGACTAATGCCTTCCATCATGCAGCCATCGCCCAGTCCAACGTAAGTATAGTGATCAACAATATTAAAATTGTCGCGGTTAAATTGAGCCGCCATGATTTGCTCAGCTGCTGCCATACCGACCGCATTTGCAATCCCTTGTCCTAAAGGACCGGTAGTAGTTTCAATTCCTGGCGTATAACCGTATTCAGGATGTCCCGGTGTTTTGGATTCAAACTGACGGAAATTACGTATGTCCTCGATCGAAACATCATAACCAGTTAGATGTAATAGCGAATACAGCAACATGGAACCATGACCATTCGAAAGTACAAATCGATCACGGTTCGGCCAATCTGGATTTTTCGGATTATGGTTCAAGAAGCTGTTCCACAGCACTTCCATAATGTCAGCCATTCCCATTGGCGCACCCGGATGTCCAGAGTTTGCTTTTTGGACGGCATCCATACTAAGAATTCGGATCGCGTTGGCCAGTTCTTTTCTTGTCTCGGTTGATTTCATTCGCTTTTGATCAATCTAAGTTATTGTAATTATTTGGTGTAAAGGGCGGACATTCTACCTTGCTTGCGATTACGGGCAACTATTTATAGCGATGTTTTCCACTTAATTGAGCATCCCATGCTTGGAATTTGAGCTAGAGGACCTTTCCCAGTCTTCGCAATCTGCCTCATCGCTTCAAATAGTTCACGCTTTGCGTTGGGTACAGCTTGCATGCCACTCGCGTCCAGTCGACCACGAAATTGCAATTCCAGATCAGAATTGTAGCCAAAAAAATCCGGTGTACAGACGGCACCATAAGCCATGGCAATTTCTTGAGTCGTATCGATCAAATAAGGAAACTGATAACCATATTGCTTAGCACTCAATTTCATATTTTCAAATGTGTCTTCTTCGTAGTCTGCGGGATCATTCGACATAATCGCAACACTGTTTATACCAATATCCGCAAGTTCATTTGTATCACGGACAAGTCGATCCTGAATGGATTTGACATATGGACAGTGGTTACAAATGAACATGACAAGCAGGCCATTCTCACCTTTGCACTCAGAAAGTGCCCATCTCTTACCATCAATCCCCGGTAGTTTGAAGTCGATAGCGTGCTTGCCAAATTCACAAACTGGAGTTTCCAGCAAAACCATAGCAATTAATCCACAAAATATGACGCAGTTACTTAATTAAGTAATAGAGGTTAGAACCGATATATCATACACTGTCGCACCACTTTACTCATGCTTTGGGAGAGCTTTTATGGGAAGCACGCACCTTTTTACATCTGAATCGGTATCGGAAGGTCATCCAGACAAAGTCGCAGATCAAATTTCTGATTCGATTCTTGATGCGATTCTTGAACAAGATAATGCAGCACGTGTTGCCTGTGAAACGCTCATTACTACAGGGATTGTCGTACTTGCCGGTGAGATCACCACTACTGCCACAGTAGATATGCCTGAAGTTGTTCGAAAAACAATTAAGGAAATTGGTTACACCAGTTCTGAAATGGGCTTTGATAGTGACACTTGCGCGATCATGGTTTCAATCGACAAACAATCACCCGATATTGCAATGGGTGTCGACGAAGGTAATGAGAAGGAACAAGGTGCCGGCGATCAAGGATTAATGTTTGGTTATGCCTGCAATGAAACCGATGTTCTCATGCCTGCACCGATTGCCTATGCTCATCAACTCGTTAAAAAACAAGCCGACGTTCGTAAGAATGGAACGTTGGCCTGGTTACGCCCAGATGCTAAAAGCCAGGTTACTTTTATTTACGAAAATGGCGTACCAGTCGGGATCGATGCGGTTGTTCTTTCGACTCAACATAACCCGGAGATTGAACAAAAGGTCTTGCAAGAAGCGATCATGGAAGAAGTCATTAAACCAGTTCTCCCTACAAAATGGTTAACAGAGAAAACACGTTATTACATTAATCCAACCGGCCGTTTTGTTATAGGTGGTCCTGTTGGAGATTGTGGACTTACTGGTCGAAAAATTATTGTTGATACCTATGGCGGCATGGCTCGTCATGGTGGCGGTGCATTTTCTGGCAAAGACCCGTCAAAAGTTGATCGTTCAGCCGCATATGCTGCACGTTATGTCGCTAAAAATGTAGTCGCCGCGGGCCTGGCCGACCGCTGTGAATTACAAGTTTCTTATGCGATTGGTGTTGCTGAACCTACATCAATCAGCGTTGATACTTTTGGTACCGCAAAAGTCGATGAAAATAAATTGATCGCAGCGGTTCGTGAAAACTTTGATCTTAGACCAAAAGGAATCACAGAAATGCTGGATTTATGTAAACCAGGATTAAAAGCAACCGCTGCCTACGGCCATTTTGGTCGTGGTGATGAATTTACATGGGAACAAACAAACAAGGTCGATGCTCTAAGAGCAAGCCTAGACCTATAAATAATTTTTATTTGGAGCCAATATATATGAGTGCACAACCGATACAAAACCTCGAGCCTGATTATAAAGTAGCTGATATGTCACTAGCAGAATGGGGTCACAAAGAGATCGCCATTGCTGAAACAGAAATGCCTGGCTTGATGACTATTCGCGAAGAGTATCAAGGTAAAAACCCCCTTGCCGGCGCACGCATTGCCGGTTGTTTACACATGACTATTCAAACCGCAGTTTTGATCGAAACCTTAGTTGAACTCGGCGCGGAAGTTCGTTGGTCTTCTTGTAATATCTTCTCAACTCAAGATCACGCGGCCGCAGCAATTGCTGCTCAAGATATTCCAGTATTTGCCTGGAAAGGTGAAACAGAAGAAGAAGCGGAGTGGTGTATTGAACAAACCATCTTTGGCCCAGACGGTTGGCGACCAAATTTGATCCTCGACGATGGTGGTGATCTAACCACTATGATGCATGAAAAATATCCTGAAACCATGAACGACGTTTTAGGTCTTTCTGAAGAAACAACAACTGGTGTACTTCGCTTAACCGAAATGGTCAAAAAAGGCACGCTAAAAGTTCCTGCAATCAATGTAAATGACTCTGTAACCAAATCTAAGTTCGATAATTTATATGGCTGCCGTGAATCTCTTGTCGATGGGATCAAACGTGCAACTGACGTCATGATCGCCGGTAAAGTTGCGGTTGTTTTAGGTTACGGCGACGTTGGTAAAGGTTGTGCACAGTCTTTGAAAGGACTTGGTGCGACCGTTTGGGTAACCGAAGTTGATCCAATTTGTGCATTGCAGGCAGCAATGGAAGGTTATCGTGTTGTTGAATTAAATAGCGTTATTGATCAAGCAGATATTTTCGTAACTGCTACTGGAAATTACAACGTCATCACCCATGACCATATGATCAAAATGAAAGATCAATCTATCGTTTGTAATATTGGTCACTTTGATAATGAAATTGATGTCGCTGGCCTGAAACAATACACTTGGGAAAATATTAAACCTCAAGTTGATCATATTATTTTCCCCAATGGAAAACGTATTATCCTGTTAGCTGAAGGCCGTCTGGTCAATCTTGGTTGCGCAACAGGTCATCCAAGTTTTGTGATGTCTAACTCTTTCACCAATCAGGTGCTAGCTCAAATCGAATTATGGGAAAATTCGTCTAATTATGAAAACAATGTTTATACATTACCAAAAAAACTAGATGAAAAAGTAGCGATGCTTCATTTAAAACGCATCAATGCAAACCTGACAAAATTGACTCAGGAGCAGGCCGATTACATCAGCGTTTCGGTAGATGGTCCTTTCAAACCTGAGCATTATCGTTACTAATAAGCTTTAGATCAGATCCACACACTGTCACAGTGAGGTTTTTCCTCGCTGTGACAATATATTCAAGATTGCATATACTATTCCAAGCTTTGTTATGCAACAAAGTTGGGAGAAGTAATGGCTATAAACACTCACGTTCTAGCAGGATCAAATCTCGCTGACAAACCTCAGTTATTACTCATCGACGATGATCATTTGATCATCGAGTCGCTAGGGTTCGTTTTGCAAGAATCATTTGATGTACTCACCGCAAGTACGCGTGAAGAAGCAAAAAGCTTACTCCAAAACCTATCATCACTTCCATCATTAGCTTTAGTCGATTTAGGCCTGCCGCCCACACCACACACACCAGAAGAAGGATTTAGTTTGATCAACGAACTATTAGCATTCAATCCAGCGATCAAAATATTAGTCCTTTCCGGCCAAAGTAAACGTAGCAATATTCAACATGCAATGACTCTTGGCGCGGTCGACTTTGTTCCGAAACCTTGTGATGTTCATCTGCTTAAAACAAGACTGCAACATCAACTCATGCTGCTTGATGCTGAGAAAGAAAACACCATTACTAAAAAAGAAGATCTTGGTATTATTGGACAGAGTCCAGCGGTAGAAACACTGCGCGCGTTGATTAAACAATTTGCAGACACTCCTTTTCCAGTTCTGATCGAAGGTGAATCTGGTAGCGGTAAAGAGCTGGTTGTTGAATATCTTCATAATCAAAGCGAACGATCAAAACATCCTTTATTGACGATCAACTGTGCCGCGTTTCCGGCAGATCTGCTGGAAGCACAATTATTCGGTCATGCTAAAGGCGCTTTCACTGGTGCAGATTCCGCTAAAGCCGGATTCTTTGAGCAAGCAGATAAAGGGACTTTACTGCTAGATGAGATTGGTGAGTTACCGATAGAGCTACAAGCAAAACTTCTAAGAGTTTTAGAAAACGGAGAGTATTATCGAATTGGCGAGACTCAATCTCGGCATTCTGGCGCTCGAATTGTCGCAGCAACAAACCGTGATCTACCTGAAGCCGTTCGAAAAGGCGTCTTTCGTCAGGATCTATACCATCGGCTCAGTGTATTAACGATCAAAGTCCCTCCACTTCGTGAAAGAGGTGACGATTGCCTGCTCCTATTAGATTATTTCCAGCAACTCTATGCATCAACGTTTCCCGCATTCAAACTGGAAAAAGATGCCGAGCATCGGCTGCTACAATACGCCTTCCCAGGGAATGTACGCGAGTTGAGGAATATTGTTATCCGTCTTGGATCAAAACATCCCGGATCGGTTGTCAATCTTCGTCAACTTGAAGCGGAAATGGAGCTTGCGGTTTATGTACCTGAGTCCGATCAAAATGATTTAGATCAGCTTGGAGAACGGGAGTTACTAGATTCAGATACTTTCCGTCTGGATGAAAAACTGGATGAATGGGAAAAACGGTTTATCACTATTGCGCTAAAAAATAGCCATGGTAATTTAAGTCGCGCAGCCAGGATATTAGGAATCAATCGCACGACGTTATACAGTAAGATACAGCGCCTATCGATTGAAGTAGAACAACAAAACTGATACTAAATAAACTACAAAAATAATTATGTATAAAGAGTATTTTGGATTAAAACAATCGCCATTTAAAATTACACCGGATACCACTCTATTTTTCCCTGGAGCCAATCGAGGCGCTGTCTTACAGGCGCTCACATATGCTGTCACCAGTGGCGAAGGAATCGTGAAAGTCGTCGGCGAAGTCGGCAGCGGAAAAACTATGTTATGCCGTATGCTGGAGGATAGCTTGCCGAATGATGTAGAAGTTGTCTATCTAGCAAACCCAAGTTTGACACCCGAAAATCTGCTACACGCGATTGGTTTTGAAATGAACCTCGATGTCGAACCAGCTGATCCTCAACTCAAGGCCATGCACAAAATTCAGGATTATCTTGTTGATCAACACGCTAACAACAAGCGAGTGGTCATGTTTGTAGAAGAAGCGCAAAGCATGCCTATTGAAACGTTAGAAGAGTTGCGCCTCTTGAGTAACCTTGAAACAAAACAGGATAAATTGCTACAAATCGTTTTGTTTGGTCAACCTGAACTGGACGAAAACCTGTCAAAACAACACATCAGACAGTTGAAAGAACGAATCACCTATAGTTTTAATCTGGCACCTCTCCAAGAATATGAAGTCCGTGATTATATGAATTCGCGAATGCGAGCCAGTGGCTATCAGGGAATGGATCTGTTTGATCCAAAGGCTGTCAAAGAAATATGGAAACATTCGGGAGGTTTATTACGCCGGATCAATATACTTGGTGACAAAGCCTGCCTGGCCGCTTATGCAGAAAACGATAGAGTCGTGACCTTGAAACACGTCAAAACTGCGGTTAACGATTCTGATTTTTCAAGCATGCCAGGCATTGATACGGATAATTCAAGGTACTTGATCATTTTAGCACTGGTAATATTGCTAATCCTCATTGCTGGAACCGCCTGGTGGTATGACAATATTAGAAAAAATCCGGTCAGTCAGAACCAATCTCTTCAGGAAAATGCCGCTCAGAATTCTGATCCAAATCCGTATTCTAAGCAGACAGAATTATCTACTTCTACCTGGGAAAAACTAGATCAAGAAATTACGTCTTTTGAATAGCCTCAAAGTATCAGGCGACAAAAATTTGACCCACATTGTTGAAGATAGAAAATTTGTGTGTTTGATCTCTATTCCTGACTAAAAATATGGTATCTTGTTCATTCGATTGGGGAGCATCGTAAGCGATGAATATGATATTTAAGGGAAAAACTAAAATTTACCCGTTCTATATTTTGATTTTGGCTATATTCGTAGCCGGTTGTGCGTCAAGTATTCCAGAACCACATCAACCATCAGATGGCCATATCTCGGTTGATCCAAAGGTGCCTGATACAGCCAGCGACGAAATTCCAAAAATTGTCGAACAAAAAGCTTTTTTACCACCACCTCTTCCACAACCAGTGGAGCAGGATCTTGAGCGGTACACGGTTGTTGTAAACGATGTTCCTGTAAAAGAGTTATTGTTTGCACTGGCGCGCGATGCTTCACTGAATATAGATGTAGATTCTAATATTGAAGGTTTCGTGACGCTCAATGCTGTGGAACAAACTCTGCCACAAATACTCGAACGCATATCAAGGCAAGCTAAGCTTCGATATGAACTCGAAGGAAATAATCTATATATCTCACCAGATGATCCCTATTTTCGTACCTATAAGGTTGATTACGTCAATATCTCAAGAGATACCGATGGTGAGATCAGTATTTCAACACAAATAGCTAATACTGGCACGGTAGATGTCACTTCAACTGGAGCTGGTTCCAATGGTCAAAACAACTCCACAACCGCGGTTAAAAGTGAGTCTTTAAACCATTTCTGGGCAACACTCGCAAATAATATCTCTGGAATCCTTGGGGAAAGTAGCTCTGCAACATCTGGATCTGGTCAATTAGGATCCGATTCCGTTATCGTCAATGCTGAAAGTGGTGTCATCAATGTCAAAGCAACATCGCTGCAGCATCTAGACATTCAAACATTTATCGATCAGGTCTTACAAAATGCTCAACGTCAGGTACTGATAGAGGCAACCATTGTTGAAGTCACACTAAACGATCGGTTTCAGGCCGGCGTCGATTGGAGTGCTTTGATCGGTGGTAATAATATTATTCAAATTGGGCAAACCTTAACGAATGCTTTCGATGCTACAGATGGCATATTTCAAGCAACAATTCAAAGTGACACCTCAACCACCGACGCAGATTTCAGGGCAACCATACAATTGCTAAACACATTTGGTGATGCAAAAGTACTTTCCAGTCCTAAGCTGATGACACTGAATAATCAAACAGCCGTCCTGAAAGTTGTCGAGAATGAAGTTTATTTCACCATCGACTCGCAAATTAGTCAGTCAACGAGTATCGCAGGGCAAAATCTTCAAGCAATAGAATCAGAAGTACATACAATCCCAGTCGGTCTGGTTATGGCAGTAACCCCTCAAATCAATGAAAATCAAGCGGTTACACTGAATGTCAGGCCTACCATATCAAGAATAATAGCTAGGATTCAAGATCCGGCACCTCAACTGATTGCTGCTCAGTCTAATATTACAAATTTTCCTAGTAGCTTGATTCCCGTCATTGCAGTTCGCGAGATGGAATCTATCTTAAAAGTTAACAGTGGTCAGGTTGCCATTTTAGGTGGCTTGATGACAGATAACTATGATCGCACAACAAATGGCGTACCCGGGCTCGAAGATGCTCCAGTTGTCGGAAATGCTTTTAAACAGAGAGACTTCCAAAACACTAAATCAGAGTTGATCATCTTTTTACGCCCAGTCGTTATTCATAATGCCAGCCTGACAGGTGATTTAGCACCATATCGACGTTATCTACACGATAATGTGACAACCCCTCTACCGGTGCCGAAGTAAGAGGTTCATGGTATGAGTTTGTTAATGGATGCGCTTAAAAAAGCTGAAAGGGAAAAACAGCGTGCGGCTGAAAATAATTCTGAAGACAGTGTGTCACCTGTTGAGCAAGAGAAAACAGATCCTTTAGAAAAAACACATACGCCGCTCAAAACAGTTTCTGATCAAGACGAAAACTGGGCGTTTGAAACTGGCGAATTAGAACTCGAGCCAATACCTGAAACCTCAACTCCAGAAATCTTAACCACAAACGATAAAATACCTGATCTAGATGACACAACGGTAAGGGAACCTGTACCCGAATTGCCTGAAGAAGTTGTGAGTTCAACTTATGATGATCTAACGATAAAAACCGATTCAAATTTACATAGATCAGATTTTGATCACGATGCTACCCTGCCTTCCGAAAGAGCAATCCAGACCTCGTTGAAAGATTATTTCGAGGCATCACAATCTATTACGATGGATGAAAGCGCAATAGATGCTGCCATTGCACCTGATGTTACTGAACATTCCGTCACCAGCACTTCACCGCTAGATCTATCTTCTACACATGTCACGGCACATACCATTTTTACTGCGGGCAACTCCAGAAAAGCATCTACAGGTCTTGGTAAATACGCGCTACTTGGAACCCTCTTCTTAACATTGGGCTTAGGCGCCGTAGCACTATATTATTCCTACATAACTCCAACCTCGATCAATGTGCCACCTACATTACCCACGGTCGCAACAATGGTTGATTCACCCGAACAACCACAAACCGTTGAAGTAGATGTGAATACTGTGGCAGAAATGGATCCTCCATTTGAACCAGGTACAACACCGGCAGAACTTGTAGATCCCATTCTTACCGCCGTCGTCCAAGAGGTTACAACACCCTCGGCTGAAAAAACGGAGAAAGAACAACAATTATCTTCGAATGATCAAAACAACAATACAGCACCTGTTGTAGCAGAGACTGTTTATATTTCTCCAGAACCTGTGATAACGCGCACTGTACCCCCAATACAAACGACTAAAACCCCAGTACTTAAGGAAACTAGCACTCCTAGTTACGCACTAATCGAGCATGATGTTGTAACTTTTTCCCAACCTGATTCTTCGTTTGAAAGTACGACCAACCTAAACACAACAATGAACGAAAGAATGGTAGTAAGTTCTGATCAATCACCACCAATTGCATCTACATACTCCGTGCTGGAAGGTAATCACACGCAAGAATATCAAACTACAATCAGCAACCAACCCATCGAAGTTATGTCCGCTGAAGATTTTGCCGAAGGCCTGACTATGCCGAAAAGTGCGATCAAAATTACTAGAGGCCAGGTTCGTCGGCCGGGAAATTCAGATCTCACCACAGGATATCGTGCATACCTCTCAGGTGATTATTTGAATGCAAAAGCGGCTTACCGAAAAGTTTTGAGTCGCCGCCCAGATAACCGGGATGCGTTACTCGGCATTGCCGCAGTTGCTGTTATGGAAGGTAATTATGAAACCGCTTATCGCTATTACCAACACTTATTACAACAAAATCCACAAGATCAAATTGCAAAAGCAGCGCTGTTTAATCTTCAAGGAAATGCGGGAGGGAATGTAAACGAAAGTCAGCTGAAATTGTCGCTTGATCAAAACCCGGACTCTCCTCAAGTTCACTTTAGTCTGGGCAGTTTTTATGCAAAACAGGCGCGTTGGCCAGAAGCACAACAATCTTTTTTTGATGCCTTCAATGCCGATCAAAAAAATGCAGATTATGCTTATAACCTCGCTGTAAGTCTTGATCATATGAGCCAGGCAAAAGCGGCTTTGAATTACTATCGATCAGCATTAAAACTGGCCGGGCAAACCCCAGTCAACTTTAATACGTCTCAAGTGCTGGCGCGGATCCAGAAGCTTTCCGGCATTGTTAAAAATTAACCGTCTTACTTATCCAGGCGTCGACTGTATTTAGCATGAACTCTCAGAATAACTCCCTCCGTATTGGCGAAATACTGATCAAAAATGGTGTTATCAGTAACGATCAACTTCGCATCGCGCTGATTGAGCAAAAAAAGCATAACGAACATCTGGGTAGAATTCTTGTACGTTTAGGGTTTGCAACCGAAGCGATTATCCGTGATGTGTTGGGCGGCGCGCTCGGTCAACAAAGTACCGACCTTTCCAACGTTGTGCCCGATAACGAAGCAATAAAAAGAATTCCAAAAGAACTCGCTCGCCGTTACAGATTACTTCCACTCACATATGACAGAAATCGTAATCATTTAAGTATTGCGATGGCTGATATTTTCAACGTTGTCGCGATTGATCAGATAAATGCATTGATGGGTGGCGATGTCGATATAGATGTTTCACTCGCCGGCGAAGCTGAAATACAGAAAGCGATTGATCAATTCTACGGATTTGAATTATCCGTCGATGGTATTTTAAAAGAGATCGAAACGGGTGAAATTGATTACGATAGTCTCGAAGGTGATACCGACGAATACAGCCAACCCGTTGTTCGTTTAGTCAATGCATTATTGTCCGATGCTGTAAAACGAAATGCATCCGATATTCATTTTGAGCCAGAAGAAGGCTTCCTGCGTTTTCGTTTTCGCGTTGATGGCGTATTGCGACAAGTCCGCAGTTTACATAAAAACTATTGGTCAGCAATTGCAGTACGCTTAAAAGTAATGGCTGGACTCGACATAGCAGAAACGCGTAAACCGCAAGATGGCCGAATAACACTTACTTTTTCAGGCCGCCCGATCGATTTTCGTGTGTCGACTATTCCAACTGTTCATGGCGAGAATATTGTCCTGCGTATTCTTGATCGCCTAAAAGGTCTTGTTAAGCTCGAAGAACTCGGACTGGATGAAGATGTTTTAGATCTACTCAAGATCATGGTCGCACGTCCTAATGGGATTGTCCTGGTTACAGGTCCAACTGGTAGTGGTAAAACAACCACACTTTATTCTTTACTCTCACATCTGAATACTGAATCTGTAAACATCATGACGCTGGAAGATCCGGTGGAATATCCATTGAGTATGATCAGACAAACGTCGGTCAATGAAGCCGTACGGCTCGATTTTGCCAGTGGTATTCGATCAATTCTGCGTCAAGACCCTGACATCATACTGGTCGGTGAGGTTCGAGATGAAGACACCGCAACCATGGCTTTTCGTGCCGCTATGACCGGTCATCAAGTCTTCACCACTTTGCATACCAATTCTTCCATGGGTGCGATTCCGCGTTTAATCGATATTGGTATTCGGCCAGAAATTATGGCCGGAAATATAATCGGTGTCATGGCGCAACGGTTAGTACGACAACTTTGTAAGCACTGCAAAGAATCTTATGAACCTTCAGAAATTGAGCGTCGTTTGTTGGGTGTAAAAGCCGGTACAAAAGGCATCAACATTTATCGTGCGAAGGGCTGTGATGAATGCGATCATCATGGTTACAGCGGACGTTTAGCGATCATGGAAATTCTCAAGTTTGATCAAGAAATTGATGAGCTGATTGCTGCGAATGCTACATTGAGAGAGCTACACGAAGCAGCAGAAGCAAAAGAGTTCCGGACACTTGCAGATATGGGGATCAGAAAGATCCTTGAAGGTTCAACCAGTCTGGATGAAATCTCGCGCGTGATCGATCTAACTGAGCGCATAGGTTAATCCTCATGGAGCTTTTTAAATACAAAGCGATTGATAGAGCAGGAAAGTTTGTAAATGGGCGATCAGATGCATTAAATCCAGGTGATCTTGAATTTAGATTAACAAGGCTTGGACTGGATCTCATTTCCTTCAAACAAGTCCAGAAAAATAAAGGGGGCTCTCTTCTAAAACAGGAACTTAAGCGCGCCGACTTGATCACTTTTTGTTTTCATCTTGAGCAGCTAATACGCGCCGGCGTTCCTATTCTAGAAGCGTTAGGTGATCTTCGCGATAGCGTTGAAAGCTCACGTTTGAAAGAAGTGATTATCGCCATGATCGAAACCATCGGCGGTGGTAAGAGTCTTTCCGAAGCGATGGCAGATTTTCCGAATGAGTTTGGTGCAGTATTTGTTCATCTGATCAAAGCCGGTGAAGAAAGTGGTGAGCTTGTGCAGGTTTTGGAACATATTACCGAAAATTTAAAATGGCAGGATGAACAAGCTGCAAATACAAAAAAGCTGTTTATTTACCCAGCATTTGTTTTAACGATAATCATCGGTGTTGTTTTTTTCTTAATGCTTTATCTTGTGCCACAATTAATGCAGTTCATGCAAAACATGGGTGAAGAATTACCTTTTCACACGAAGTTATTAATCTCAGTGTCGAACTTCTTTACACAGTTTTGGTATCTGTTTATTTTGATACCTCTGATCATTTTTGCCGGCGTTATGTTTGGTCTCAGTTCAAGTACGGACTTTCGCCGCTGGTTTGATGGTCTAAAATTAAAGATACCGGTATTTGGTCCCATCTTGAAAAAGATGGTGATGACCCGCTTTACAAATTATTTCGCTATTATGTACGCTTCGGGTATTACCGTTATCGAATGTGTAAAGTCTGGCGAAACAATCGTTGGTAACGCAGCCGTAGCGAGTGCAATAAAAGATGCTGGGAGATTGATCGCAGATGGTGAAGGTATAAGTAACGCATTTGAAAAAACGTCACTATTCCCACCACTGGTTTTACGCATGCTACGAGTAGGTGAAAATACCGGAACACTGGAAAAGTCACTACAGAACGTAAGTTACTTTTATAATCGTGAAGTAAAAGAATCAGTTGAGCAGTTACAGCAAATGATAGGCCCAGCACTGACCGTTTTGATCGGTATACTGGTTGGATGGATAATGTTCTCCATATTAGGACCCATTTATGATCTCATTGCTAAGATCAAAATTTAGTCGCGGCCCCAGACGCGCAGTCTGTCTCGCCGTTGATGCAGTGACGGTTTACCACTGGCAGGATGGTGAGATTACCGATTCTTTCCAGTTTGATGCGGATGATACTGGACGCTATCACTTTACTCGCTACATACAGGAAACTCCGATACTTCCAACCTATATGCTGGTTGATGTTGTCGAAGAAGAATTTCGTCATGACACCGTTCCACATGTCGGTGGATCTGATCGCAAAAACGTACTCGAAAGAAAACTCAGCCGTAATTTCCGCAACTCGCCTTACACTCACTACATGCTGCAAGGCCGAGAAAAAGAGGGGCGAAAAGATGACAAGGTTCTATTAACCGCGCTGACCAACCCTGCGGCTGTTACACCATGGATCAATTTACTTGAGCAACATAAAATTCCACTAGCGGGTATTTATTCCTTGCCACTTATGAGTAAAGCCTTACTCAAACCACTGGATGCAAAATCGAGTAACACCTTGCTTGTTAGCATGGGCGGTTCAAGCGGTCTACGACAAACCTATTTCCGTGATCAACAAATTCAGATCAGCCGACTAGCGAAACTACCTCGCTTCGGAACAACACCTTACGGCCCTTACGTTCTATCTGAACTTGAAAAATTCTATCGCTATTTAAATAACCTGCGAACGCTGTCACGAGAAGAACCACTCGATATTTATATTCTTGCTCACGGTGAAATGCTAGTCGATCTGCAAGCGCGAATTAAAGACACAGGAATGACGCGTTATCACCTGGTTGATGTTTCAACATTGAATCATGAAATGGGTGTCGAAGGCGTACTGACAACCCCGTTTAGTGACTACATCTATGCGCATATGTTGTTGTCCAACGCGCCCGACAATCACTATGGTTCCAGTGAAGATCGTCATTACTTCTCCATGCACCAGGCTCGAGTCGGTTTATACGCCGCCAGCTTATTAATGATATTAGGTGCGACCACCTGGGGCGGATACAATTTTATTTCAGGTATTTCTCTTAAACATCAGTCAATAAAAGCAGCGAAAGAAGCTGAGTATTATCAATCACGCTACGAAATAGCCAAAAAAGATTTGCCGCCAACCGCGGTGCAACCATCAGACATCAAAGGCGCAATAGACATTATTGATTCACTGGTCAAACATAAATCAACGCCTTTTTTAATGATGAACACTGTGAGTAAAGTACTTAGCCGTTATCCTAGCTTGCAAATTGACGGCATAGATTGGATAGTCGATCCTGATCCAAATACCCATCCCGACAGCAACATCTCACTCGTTGGGGACGGTAAAGATCCACTAGAAAAAGGGGATTATTCTTATTACCAAATAGCGACCATAAAAGGCCATATCACTTCATTCGATGGAAACTATCGGAACGCATTAGGCATTGTCATACGCTTTGCAAATTCCATGAAATCTGCTGAGAACGTCTACCATGTAAATATCGACAGCTTGCCTCTGGACATTAGCCCAGAGTCTCAACTATCGGGTGAATCGCGTGATCAAGAAACGCATGAAGCCGTTTTCGCGCTAACCGTAGTTTTGGGAGTCGAAAATGAAACATAAAATCGAATGGTCCATGCTACAAAGCTCAATACTCACTTTTTTAGTTTGCCTGATTCTTTCTGGTGCGCTACTCGCAGGCAGTTTTCTATTCCGCGACAAAATGAAAACTGAACATAATCAATATCAAAGCCACTTTCGCGATGTCAGCCAAAAATATCTTTCCGTCGATGGTGATGAAAAGATCATAAAAGAACACTACCCGCGTTTTATCGAATACTACAATCGCGGCATCATCGGATCAGAAAAACGACTCAACTGGATAGAAACACTGCAATCCACTGGCGAAGGAATCAAACTTCCAGCAATGCGCTATCAGATCGAATCCAGAAAACCCTATAAACCAGATTACGAATTAAACACCGGCTCATATGAACTCTACGCCACCCGCATGAAGCTCAACCTCGGCTTATTACATGAAATTGATCTGGCAAAATTGATCAGCGAATTAAATAAAGATGCATCAGGTTTGTTCAACATCAAACGTTGTCGCTTTAGTCGAACCAACAAAAATATCCAGATAGATCCGGAAAAATCTAATATCAGTGCCGATTGCGAATTACAATGGTACAGCCTCAACCTCACAGATGAGGAGATCAAATTATGAAAACGAATCCACTTGAAAGCGTGATCAAATATAAGCGCATTTTTCAAATCAATACACTGATGCTCGTCCTTCTTGCCCCACAACTACAGGCCGAAGGGTTGGGACGTTTATTCACAACCGCAGGTGAACGTGCAACGCTCGAAAGGCTGCGCAACCCCGCCCCTAAACAAGAAACGACCAAACAAATATATGAGCCGATCACAATCGTTGATCACAGTAAATTTGAACCGCCACAAGAAAAATATAAACATGAAGTGGTTGATCAATTTCAGTTCCAGCCAGAACCAAAACAGATCGCCGTGAAAACAATACCAGAACCAAAACCTGAAATTGTCATCATTCCCGCGCCCGACATACCAAACATCACCGTCAACGGTTTTGTTAAACGCTCAGGAGGAAGAAATACCGCATGGGTTAATGGCATGAACACCAACGACGGCTACTTTGAACCGCAGCACATCAAAGTCAACCCAAACCGAATCGGGCGAGATCATGTGCATGTCGAAGTCGATGATATCAACATCGGTGACGTCAGCCTCAAAGTCGGCCAGACACTCGATCCAAAAGCCGAAAAAATCTCCGACTCCTATCAAAAAATGTTAGAGCACCCTAACAAATAAAAAGTGAGAATGTCTCGCTTTAGATCACACAAAATCAACCACCCCAAAAAGCAAAAAGGGGCAGCGCTACTTTTATTTGTGCTCCTACTCGTCGTCGGTGCATCAACGCTACTTGTTTCAAAACTAAATAAAGCTGCGACTCAATATTATCGTGATGATGTGACGATGAAGGCTTTGTTGAAAGCTAAGGAGGCTTTAATTGGATTTGCCGTCACATATCCTGATAATCCAGCTTTTTCAGATAGAAATGCCGGGCCAGGTTTTCTACCTTGTCCAGATACAAATGGTAATGGTTCTCCGAATCCCCCTTGTGGTTCCTTAACTGATACCACTTTTCAACTTGGTAGGTTTCCATGGGAATATATTGGGGTTGATGAAATACGAGACAGTTCTGGTGAATCACTTTGGTACTCTCTATCTAATAATTTTCGTAATAATCCAAAAAGATTTCCTTTAAATAGTGAATCATTAGGAGAGCTCACAATTGATGGTAGCACCGATATTGTTGCTGTTATCATGGCTCCAAGTTTTAGTTTGGAAGGGCAAAATAGACCAAGCAATACTGCTAGTGATTATCTAGAAGACGACAATAACGATAGCGACAGTGATTTTGTCTCAACAATGCCAGCCTCCTCTAACTTTAATGATCAAGTATTAGTAGTTACGCGTCATGAATTAATGGCTGCTGTTGAAAAACGTGTTTTGGGAGAAGCTGCAACCATCTTAAAAAACTATCAACAGAATATGGATAATCTAACTACAGCTATACCTGATGATGGAATGTTTCCTTGGCTAAGCCCTTTTTCAGATCCTAAATTAAACTCAACATCTTTCGACGGAATTCCTTTAACATATGAAGGGCTATTACCAATCCATATTCAAAACGAAGAGTTCATAACTTCATTTAATGTCACATGGAACCTTCTCACTTCAAATGTAACCCCTCTTGGAGCAATCACACAAGCTGAGCTTGAGTCTGGAACGCAAACTGTAAGTTCTGGACGTTGCCGTTGGAAAGAAGATACCTTTCCTCCTCCAACACCATCTATAAATGGTGTTAACACGATCGAATGCCAAGGAAACGTCACAAATGGTGGTAAAACGTATACTTTCGATTTTGGATTTACTGAGGGCATCTCTTTTAATGGTTCGTTGTTGACCCCAGGCATACACCCACCAACATCAACATCGGTTCGAACTAGAGATGTAATTGTAAACAGCCTTCCAATTCAATCATCATCGACACCACTCATCCAAATTTCTGATGGCATATCTACGGGAACTGTATCTATTGAAAATCCGTCAACGGGTTCCATACAACTAACTGGCATAAGCTACGATCTAAATGCAAGCCCAGGACAGGAAGAAATACCTCAGTGGTTTATTAAAAATAATTGGCATCACCTCATATATGTAGCCGAGTCTAACGGACATGCACCTGGTGGTTCTGGGACATGCATTGTTGGAAGTAATTGCTTGACGATAGATGGATTATCTCCGAATAATGCAGGAGTCATTGTAATTTCGGCAGGCATGGAACTAGCAGGACAAACTAGAACTGTTGCCCCTGCCGCATTAGCGTCATATTTTGAGAACAGTAATAACACTATTTTAGACGATGACTTCATTAAAAATACCTACCCACCAGACACAGGTTACGATCCAAATTTGAATGATCAAATTCGAATCGTAACACCATAGGTTATGACATTATGAAAAACAAAGGATTTACCCTGCTAGAGGTTACTATCGTTCTACTAATAGTAGGTTTGTTACTAGGTGGAATTCTTGGACCAATAGCTACACGTCATGAACAAAAACAACGACAAGATACGCAAGATAAACTTGATCAGATAAAAGATGCTTTATTTGGTTTTGCGATTACAAACGGGCGACTACCATGCCCGGACACAGATGCAACTCCTGATGGTATCGAAAATCCTATAGATGGTGTGGCTGGCTGCACTGCTGTTTTTGGTACAGTTCCTTATGAAACAATCGGTGTAAATGCAATTCATGATACTTGGAATAACCCATTTAGTTATCGAGTCACGGGTACATGGGCTGACGACCCTGTGGCACTTGCGGGGACTGGGTGTGGTGTAGCTACTACTGGTGTATCGTTTGAACTTTGTTCTGTTGGGGATATTACAATTAACGATGCTAACAGTGTCCAGATCGTTGATGAAATCCCTGTCGTAGTCTTTTCTCAAGGAAAAGAAGATTTAGCTTCAAGAACATCAACTCCTGAAACCGACAACAATGGTAACGACTCAATATATGTCTATTCCGACATCAGCATGGTTACCGGAGCAGAATACGACGACATGATGGTCTGGATCTCCCCAAACATTCTCAAATACCGCATGGTTCAAGCAGGCCGC
>JBGCGE010000012.1:0-4019 GCA_045110495.1 Gammaproteobacteria bacterium | reverse complement strand
GATGATATGCGAGATTCACCGGCACTCTCTATTTTGCCGACATTAATCGAAAAAGGTGCAACCATAAATGCACACGATCCAAAAGGGATGGAAGAAGCTAAAGAACTTTTGCCAGATAGTGTTAACTATTTCGATGACATAATGACAACAATAGAAAATGCCGATGCGGTAGTCCTTATGACCGAGTGGAATACATATAGAGGGATGGACCTCAAGAAATTACGAGAAAAAATGAAAGGCAATGCCTTTATTGATCTTCGAAATGTATATGAATCTGATCAAATGCAAAAAGCAGGGTTTGATTATCATTGTGTAGGGCGAAAATAAACCTGAGTATTGAGTAAGCTCTTAATCCACATTTGATAAAACCTGTCACAAGATACGTCCTTGTTGATCAAACTTTAAAAAATTGCAATATGTAAGTTCTATTTACAATTAGCAAATAAATACCAGTATGATCCCGCGTGAACTTGAGTCAAAATTGAGAGATTCGGCCAGAAACTATCCTGTCGTAACAGTCTTCGGCCCTCGTCAATCAGGTAAGACAACACTCTGTAGAGCAACTTTTCCAGATAAAGCTTTATTTCTCTGGAGCCTTATGACAATAGAGAATTTGCAAAATCTGATCCCAGAGGTTTTTTGGCGCAATTTTCCAGTGGAGTCATTTTAGATGAGGTACAAAATGCGCCTGAATTGATGAGTTACATACAAGAGATTGTTGATAATAACCCGGAACATGGCAGGTTCATCCTGACAGGATCGCAGAATTTCCTGATTACTGAGAAAGTCTCTCAATCACTCGCTGGCAGAACTGCAATATTGATGCTTTTATCATTCACTCTCCAGGAGATACAAAGTAGTGAGGTTGACTGCAGCGATGTATGGGAAGTGATCTGGCGAGGAGGCTATCCAAGAATTTTTGATCAACAGTTGTCACCCTCAGATTGGTTAGCTAACTACAAACTAACATACCTACAGCGAGATGTGCGCCAGATCCTCAATATAGGTGATCTCGATCGCTTCTCTCACTTCCTTAAACTTGCTGCAGCTCATTCAGGGCAAGAGCTTAACTATAGTGGACATGGTGGTGATATCGGCGTTTCACATAATACAATTCGTAGTTGGTTTTCCATATTACAAGCCAGTTACCTTTCTTTTTCATTACCAGCGTGGTTTCCCAATATCAAAAAAAGGATAGTAAAGCGGCCTAAACATCACTTTCTTGACACAGGACTACTCTGTTATTTGCTAGGTATACAATCTGCTGAACAACTGCAGCTTCACCCTTTAAGAGGAGCTATTTTTGAAACCTGGGTTACCTCTGAGATATACAAAGGAATGCTTAATCAAGGGTTACAACCATTGCTCCATCACTACCGTGAAAGTAGTGGGATTGAATTCGACTTATTGTTTGAAAAAGATGGAAAATTAGCACCTATTGAAATCAAATCCTCCCACACCATTGCATCTTCATTTTTTAAAGCCTTTAAACTTTTAGATAAACGAGAAGAGTTGCAACAATATATGGGGGAAGGAGCTATCATTTATGCGGGAGATCAGAAGCAGACTCGCCATAATATCAGAACAATACCGTGGGACAGCTTGACCGAATTATTCTGAAAACGACCTCTCCCTGTTTATTAAGAACTCAAGTTGTAGTGGTAAGTGGTAAGTTCTAAAACTCGGCTCGCTTGCGGACGAGTTGTATATCTTAGTGAAAATGTTAATATGGATATACATTGGATATCCATATCATGAGAGGAATTATGAAAACTAAAGTCACCGAATGGGGAAACAGTCATGGTATTAGAATGACCAGCGTGATGATGGAGCATCTCAATATCCAGACTGGTGAGGAAATTGAAATGGATCTCACCAACAAAGGTATTGAAATTATCAAAAGCAAGCGATCCGTTGGTTACCTGAAAACCGTCTCGAAAGAGATTCACGAGACTGTTTTGGCGCAAACCAACCCTGTTCAAATTGTTGATGATCCGTACTTAGAATCAGAGGTCGCTTATATTGTTGTCGATATTAATTCATGCGCTCCGCTGATCCGCGAGGTACCTCCAGGTACTAAAAATTCATTCGCTACGCTAGCCGATGCTAAAGAAGCGGCTAGGCAATTATTGCAGGCTTCCATTGCCGAAGCGCAACAATCATTGAGTGATTTGCGCCAGCTAGGCATCGACAACATCAGTTATATTTCATAATGACAGAGCATATCGACAACCTGCAGAAGTCATACGAGCTTTCAAGCCAACAAATCGAAGATGCGGTAAACCCGCTGGAAGTGGCGGCACTTTTTGAGAAAGAGCGTGTCTCCTATGTTCTGATCGGCGGGCATATGCTTTCATACTACACAGGAACTGCTCGCGCGACTGTGGATGTTAATTTTATTATCGGCGGTGTAGATTTTTCTCGTGCTGCTGAGGTCATCGAGAAAGCGTATACACAGTTTCAACATCATGATCGGGTGTATCATGTTACTTACGATTCCAAAAAATCCAACCAGAAAGATCCAGAGCGAATTGACTTGGTAAAAGATGATTTCCCTCTTTTTCGAGAGGTCGTACAAAAGTATTGTCATACTCTGAGAGCCAGCAAACACACTGTCAACGTACCCACAATTGAAGCGGCAATAACGCTGAAATTTGCCGCTTCGATTTCTCCAAATCGAGGGGATGAAAATAAGCCTGTTGATAACGCCGATTTATTGAGGCTTGTTCGCTCAAGAAGTGAATTGGATATATCGGCGCTAACCAAATTAAGAGATTTGGTTTACCGTGGTGGCGGAAAAGAGCTGGTGGCTATTGTAGAAGATATACGAAGTGGAAAGCCAGTGAGTCTGTAGGAATGTAGCCAGACGTTATATGAACACCTGGATATTGGAATAATGGTGTCAGAATTTGGCGAGATAAAAATAAGAGAGCTTATTCATCCACCATTTCGCATTGTTTATTTGAGAGAACAAAGCTTGACTAATGTTATTTAGAATATGGCTCAGCGAAAGGCTACTTATCTTGCCTGAACCTGAATAAACCACTGAAACTGGAAATCTATCGAAGTGTAGGAGCGGATTGTATCTGTGAACATAGACTTAGTCATTCTGAGATAAACGAAGAATCTACGCGCCAACGTCATTATCTGAGCATTGCAAAGGATCTAACGCAAAATGTCATCCTGAGCTTTTGCGAAGGATCTTAATCTCGAAGCCACTCAACTTTTATATATGTTTTTTCCTCCCTGAATTTAAGATGCATTAAACTACTTTTTTGAAATGATATTACGATCGATTAGTCATAAAGCTTATATTGATCTCCGAAATGTATATGAAGCTGAGCAAATGAAAAAAGCAGGGTTTGATTACCATTGTGTGGGGAGAACATGAGTCTAAGTTTTTCATAAATCAGTTCATAGATATATGAGTTAATTATCAATCCGTAACATCACATACCTATACTTCGCTCATACAGAGAAGTAACCTCTTAAGACTAAATTGGTGTATTAAAGTAACACCTAAACCGTTGTCGGACGACGGCCTTATTTAAAGCGAATAAAGCACATGGACAGATGTTTTTGTAGCAAAAAAGAAAAGCAAGTCTATGTCAAAAGCAAAAGTAGCACTCATCACTGGTGTAACCGGACAAGATGGTGCGTATCTAGCAGAATTTCTACTAGAAAAGGGATACGAAGTTCATGGCATCAAACGCCGTACTTCGCTATTTAATACCGATAGGATAGATCATCTATATCAAGATCCTCATGAGCAAAAACGCCTTTTCATTTTACATCATGGTGATTTAACAGACTCCACAAGTTTGATCAGAATTATCCAAGAGGTTCAACCAGACGAAATCTATAATCTTGCCGCGCAGTCGCATGTTGCAGTCTCGTTTGAAGAACCAGAATACACTGCAAATTCAGATGCGATTGGCCCGTTGCGAATACTTGAAGCAATAAGAATTTTAAACCTTGAAAAGAAAACAAAATTTTATCAAGCATCAACGTCAGAATTA
>JBGCGE010000011.1:0-99987 GCA_045110495.1 Gammaproteobacteria bacterium | reverse complement strand
TCAAAAAAGGTGTCAAAGGTATCTGTTTCTCGTTCCGCTTTGCCACCACATTTTGGACAAGTGGTTTCGTAAAACTCAGGCATCTTTTTGATCGGCGAACCGGAACCATCAAATTCGATATCTTCTGGCAGGAGAACTGGTAATTGATCTTCAGGGACGGGAACAGCACCACAATCATCACAATTGATGATCGGAATTGGGCAACCCCAATATCGTTGACGAGAAACGCCCCAGTCGCGTAGTCGATAATTGATCGTTTTACGGCCGTGGCCTTGTTTTTCCAGATATTCCGCGATTGCATTAAAGGCATTAGTTGAACTAAGATTATTAAATTGATCAGAATTTTTCAGGATACCTTTTTCCGTTTGCGCGGCTTCGGATACATCACAATCAGAACCATCAGCAGGATAGACGACGGCTTTGATTTCAAGCTCGTACTTTTTCGCAAACTCCCAATCGCGTTGATCGTGTGCCGGAACCGACATCACTGCACCAGTTCCATAACCCATCAAAACGAAATTTGCCGCAAACACAGGGACTTTCTCACCAGAAATTGGATGCACCGCTTTAACGCCAAGATCAAACCCTTTTTTCTCCATGGTTTCGATCACCGCTTCTGCGGTGCCGGCGGTTTTGCATTCTTCTATAAAGGTGGCTAGCTCGGAATTGGTCTCAGCTATTTTCAATGCGAGTGGATGTTCGGCCGCTACTGCTAAATATGTCACGCCCATAATCGTATCTGGTCGTGTCGTGTAAATGCCTAAAGAAGTATCAAGATCAGGAACCGCAAATTCGGCTTCAACTCCTTCTGATCTGCCTATCCAGTTGCGTTGCATGGTGCGAACAGAATCTGGCCAACCGTCTAATTTGTCTAGATCGTCTATTAACTGGTCTGCATAATCGGTGATTTTCAAAAACCATTGTGGAATTTCACGTCGTTCGACCAGCGCGCCAGATCGCCAGCCGCGACCGTCAATCACCTGCTCATTTGCAAGTACGGTTTGATCAATGGGATCCCAATTAACCACCGCGGTTTTTTTATAAACCAGACCTTTTTCCAATAGCTTAGTGAAAAACCATTGTTCCCAACGATAATATTGCGGTGTGCAGGTTGCTAATTCACGATCCCAATCGTAAGCAAAACCAATCCGTTTAAGTTGTTGGCGCATGTGATCAATATTTTCATAAGTCCATTTCGCTGGCGGAACATTATTGCTAATCGCGGCATTTTCTGCTGGAAGCCCAAATGCATCCCACCCCATCGGTTGTAAGACATTCTTACCTTGCATACGTTGATATCGTGCGATCACATCACCAATGGTGTAATTACGAACATGTCCCATGTGTAGCTTCCCGCTCGGATATGGGAACATCGCAAGGCAATAAAATTTCTCGCGAGAGGGATCTTCTATTGCTTTGAAGGTTTCGTTTTCATCCCACGATTTTTGGACGTTTGTTTCGATTGATTGGGGTGTGTATTGTTCTTCCATTAATGCTTATTTCGTTTTTGTTAGAATGAATTCGGCACAGTATGTCGATATTGCTAAATGACTTCAAGCCAACATACCAATACATGACTGATTACAAAATTCCAGCCCAAACGACGCGATTTGAACAAGAAATAAAAAAGAGCCGTTTCATTGCCTTTGCGACTTGTGTTGAAAGCCCTGAGCTAGCTCATCGTTTTATAAAAGATCTGCGAACAAAGTTTCCAGATGCGGGTCATGTTTGCTCGGCATTTTTGATCGGTGAACCAGGTAATACCACACAGATCGGCTTTAGTGATGATGGCGAGCCAAGCGGAACTGCCGGAATGCCGATGCTGAATGTTCTACAACATGGAGAAACCGGAGATATTGTTGTTGCCGTGGTTCGCTATTTTGGTGGGATCAAATTAGGTACTGGTGGTTTGGCCAGAGCTTATTCTAGCTCGGTGACTTCGGTGTTAAATATTATGCCATTGAAGCTGAAAGTTGCGATGACATCGATCACGTTCTCTGCCTCTTTTGCCTTAGAAGATCAGATAAGAAGAGTGTTGAAATCTGTTGGTGTTGCAAATCTGAATGTTGAATATAAGCAAGAATTAAATATCGAATGTGGTGTTCCGGAAGATCAATTAATTGAACTGGAACAAATGTTAAGTGATATTGGAAAGGGGAAAATAAAGTTGATAAAGAAAGAACACAATTGATGTAATTGATTTCAATGTCTGAATGATGAAAAACATTTCAAATCATACTTTAGTAACTCAGCAGACAACATAGGTGGCTTCGACAGCGAGATCCTTCGCAAAGCTCAGGGATGACGTTAAAATACAGGGATGTCTTGTAGTAGAGCAATGCAGGAGCAATTGTCGAGGAAGAAGAATCTATGGAACGAAGCCGTTGAAACGGCTTATTTTGAAATCTGTCAGAAGGAATCTTTTAAACCGAACTCAGGTTAATTAAGGAAATAGGTTATATTGATCTGCATCCTCTCCAGCTGGCCTTTTGTTGGAAAGCTGAAAACAAACTCGTCCTTGTTCGTTGTGGATCAACTTTAACCGAAAGCCATTAAGGTTGGCCTGACGCGCGGCCTGGTATAAGCCGATCCCTAAACCGCTTTTTGAATCCATTGGTTGTTGAAAAAGTTTTTCAACAATTTTATCTTCGACAGGTTTGCCAGAATCACAGATTGAAAGCTTTACTTCTGTTTCTTCGGTCATTAATGAAATGATGATTTTCAGATCAGGATCAAGTTGTTTTTTAAAGTTGGCATTTTCGAGTAAGTTTTCGATCACGCTATCGAACAGATCAAAAGGAATAATTGGGTTAGATTTCACGTGAGCCTGGAATTTTATTTCATCGGATTTGATCCGGTTTTGTAATTTTTTCCACCAGTTTTCCAACGACATATGTTCAATCGTCACGTCTTCCGGATCGCGTAATTTATCCAATGCAAGTTGTAACCGTTGGGTAATATATGGCAACTGTTTTTTTAGTAATAATTGTGCGGGAGATGGTTCGTTATTATTTTTACCATTTAGAGATTGATCCGTTTCCAGAACAGCGGTGATTGTTTGTAGTGATTGCAGCAGGTTTTTTATGTCATGCGTTACGCGAGCGCCGGTTTCATAGATGGCTTGTAAATGTGTTTGCTGCATAAGCTCAAGTTCACGCGCTTTTGCGGTATGGAAATGATGGACGAGCTGGATCAAAAGTTTGCAGTGCATTAATAACGTTGGGCCAATAGCGCGGCGTGTATAGATGCTGGCATTTAATGCGCCGCTGGAAAGATCCAGACGGTATTTTGTTTTTACCCCGTGCAAATCTTTATTATTTGTCAGCTTCCAGCTAACACCTTCCACCCAGGGTAATTCGACCAATTTTTGCATCGCGGCTTTAACAAAAGTGTCAGGCATTTTTTCTTGTTCAGCTAATTTTGCTAACTCACCTAGCCAGGTTTCAAATGGCGTACCGATGTTCATCAGTGAACGTTCCCAAAGCTGTGCAAGACCACCGAAACCGACGACTGGCGATGACAACCAGCTGAGGGTAAACAAAAAGATTGAGAGTACTAGCAGAGATTGAATTAGTGCGACAGGATACTGAGCACCGGAATAATACATGTTTAATAAACTACCAACCGCGAGCATGGCGGCGATCAATGACATTGTGATTGCACGAAAAAAATCGACAGCACGAATTTGGGTTTCTGGTGTGTGATTGCGAGTTAAAACAATAATGATGAAGGGTAGCGCGATTAATCCATAACGGAATAAGTTGTAAACATTTCCACTAATATTTGAGACTTGAAATAGTTCTGTAATGCAGCGGATCAATAATTCGGAAACCAGAAAAATTAAGGTGATTAAATAAGCACGCCGCTCAGTTATATTTTCTAAAACTTGCCCTGAAACCAATCCGATTAAAAGAATAATCCAGCCGCACATCATCCACCAGTTCATCCAATAAATAAAACCGCCAGTGAAAAGTACGAATAAGATGCCGGCTTGAAAAGCAATGGTTTGATCGCGTCGCCATAACGGTTGCCAGATAAAAAATAGACCAAGGTGAGCGAGCATTAATGATTTTGAAAATGGGCTGTCAAAATCCTTCCAGATCGCAAAATGCAACAAGAGCAGCATGGTTGCTAATACCCAGAAACCGTTGAATTGCATTTGATGTCGTTGTTGTGGCATAAAGAATGAGACTAAAATAAAACGATAAACTTTGCACATCGTGCTAAACAGGAGTCGCTATTGTACGCCATCTTCGCAATAACTCGCTTTACTCTTTTGGAGGCTTTTCGCAATCGACTGAGTTGGCTGTTTTTGATCTTAATATTGATCGCAATAATGTTTGCCGAGTTTATGGGCGGTATTTCAATAACTGAAAGTCATGCGATTAAAACCAGTTTGCTTGGCGCGACATTACGAATTTTTGCCGTGTTTGTTAGTAGCCTTTATGTTATCACCAGTCTGGTTCGTGAGATCAATGATAAAGGTTTGGAGCTAACACTTTCGCTACCCGTTTCTCGCAGCAGTTATTATTTCGGTAAATTTTTTGGATACACATTAATCGTTTTAGCCATGACAATCGTGATCGGTGTTTGTCTTTTGTTTTATGCGCCAGCACCAGTAGTTTTGATTTGGACAGTATCTTTATTTTGCGAGTTGTTGATCATTTCTGCACTTTGCATGTTGTGCGTTTATACCTTCACACAAGTGACGGTGGCGATTACGGTTGTCGCGGCATTTTATCTTTTAGCCAGAAGTATTGATGCGATCCAGTTAATGAGTCGTGGACCACTAATTGATCCGAATTCACTTGTACAAGTGTTTATGACAAAGATCGTAGATCTCATTGCAATGGTCTTACCGGATCTCTACCGTTTTAATCCGTCAGAATGGCTGATCTATTTTGATACAGCTTCAGATCAAATCGGTTCAATTTTGATCCAGACAGTGATATATCTTGCCGTTTTGATCGCTGCAGGATTGTTTGATCTTTATCGAAAAAATCTATGAAAAATCCATTACACAACGCGCCTTTCTTGTTTTATGGCAAACAAAAAAATCACATTGTGAAAAGTATTTTTAGTTTAAATTAAAATGAATTTTTTCGATCAAAACAGAGAACGATCAATAAGAAATATTCCGGTATGGATCTTACCGAGTTTGTTAATTGCATTACTTGTACAGATTAGCTGGCATAATTTTCGTCCTGATCCCATCGCGCAAATGGTTGATCTAAAATCGCCACCGACAAAAGAAATGATCAATGCGATGAGTTTTGGAGATCCAGTTGCACTATCAAAACTCACCATGCTGTGGTTGCAGGCGCATGATAACCAACCGGGGATCAGTATTCCGTTTAAGAACCTCGATTATGTTATTTTGACTCAGTGGCTAAAGCGTATTTTGGATCTTGATCCGCTTGGGCAATATCCACTTTTATCCGCCGCCAGAGTTTTTAGCCAGGTGCCGGATATGGAAAGGAAAAGACAGGTGTTGAAATTTGTCGAACAGGAATTTCATAAAGATCCAAACCGACGCTGGCAATGGCTGGCACATGCTGCGTTTGTAGCAAAACATCATTTGAAAAATCAAAAACTCGCATTGAAATTTGCAGAGTCATTAGCCGAAAAGGCGACCGGCGATAATGTCCCAGGCTGGGCAAAACAAATGCAGATCTTCTTGCTAGAAGACATGGGAGAGATCGAAAGTGCAAAAATCCTGCTTGGAGGTTTGTTGGAGAGTGGACAGGTAACTGATCAAAATGAACAGGCGTTTTTGTATCAGCGTCTCAGAGAACTCGAAGAAAAGTAATCCAGTGTCGAAATATCGATCAGGTCTTAAAATTGTATTTGATTAGTAAAGTTTACAGGCTTCGTTCTGAGATGCTTCGTAACCTCAGCATGACATAACTTCAGGTCATCCTGAGCATAGCGAAGGATCTCACTATCGAAACCACAAAGTTTGTCGTTAACAATTCAAATTAACAAACCTGTGTGTTCTCAAACAGGATATTCAGATTTTTAAATCTCTTATAAATAACAACTGTTGAAATCTCAACAGTCTTGTTGTCAGCTCGTCAACAATGATCTATTTTGTATTGTAAAACCATGTTAATTGTTAATCTAATCAATGCCTTATGGAGATGGCATGGATTCTGCTAATACCTGCTTTAGAGACAGCTAATTATAAGGATGCAGAATTGATGAACACAATAAAATATTCAAAAAAACAACAAGGGTTCACACTCGTCGAAATCGCCATCGTATTAGTAATTATTGGTTTATTACTGGGTGGGGTTTTAAAAGGGCAAGAATTAATCAATAGTGCCCGTGTAAGAAATATGGCGGATCAAAATTCAGGCATCCAAGCAGCTTATTATGGTTTTGTGGATCGTTACCGGTCCGTTCCTGGAGATATGTTACCGCTGGATGCTTGTAATGCTATTGGTGCGAATCAGTTGGAGGTTGCTAGTTGTGCATCTTATGCTATTGGTGGAAATGGAAACGGTAGGTTGGAAGAGGGCGATTTTCCAGAAGCGGCGGCTGTTTGGAGGCATCTTACCGCTGCAAATTTTCTTACAAATAGCTATACAGGGGTTGCTGCAAATAATGGAGTATATACAGTGAATACTGTAGCACCAGCAAATGCGTTTGGAGGAAGAGTTTTACTAGGTACAACTGATACGTATCTCACAACAGCATCAAGTACAGCATCGACAAGGTTAGGTTTCATTGTAGGCAGAGAGACTCCAGTCACAATTCTTGCCGAGCTTGATACTAAAGTTGATAATGGTAAGCCTCAAAGTGGAGTATTAAGAGCAACTGTACAGACTAGTAGCGATTACGGTGCGGTAGGAGAGCGTGCTACTGGTTGTGTCGAGGCTACTAACAACTTATGGGATGTGACTAATGAAATACAGGATTGTAACGCAATCTATCTCTACTAAGATAAGAATGAGGCCAATAAAAAAGCCCGCTTAAAGCGGGCTTTTTTATGAGTTGATTTTTAAATCAACCTTCAATCAATTCAGCCAACTCAGCCAGTCGTTCTGGTGTTCCAATATCGCGCCATTCGCCTTCATATAATTCGCCTGCAACCAGATCTTGTGAGATGGCATGACGCAAGATTGGGGCAAGCGAGAAACTGCCTTCGCTACATTCATCGAAAAGTTCTGGGCGATAAACGGCCAGGCCGCTGAAGGTGTGTTTTTGTGATCCTTCAAGTCGAATACGTTGATTATTTTCGTCACTGTTTTGCTCTAAGGCAAAATCACCTTCTGGATTATGTTCTGGGTTAGGGACGAGAATTAAATGAGCCAGTCCTTCAGGATCTTGTAGTAAATCTTCAACTGGATAGTCACACCAGATATCGCCATTAATGACCATGAAGCTGGAATCATTGAGTAACGGCAGCGCCTTGTAGATTCCACCGCCCGTATTTAGTGGTTGGTCTCCTTCATCAGAATAGCTAAGTCGCGCACCGAACTTTTCACCATTACCTAGTACATCTTCAAATTGATCAGAATGTTGAGCGCGGTTGATGACTATGTCAGTAATTCCGGCGGTGACTAATCTTTCGATATGGTGTTCGATCAGTGTTTTGCTGTCTGGGTTGCCTCCAAGTTGAAGTAGTGGTTTGGGTGTTTTTGCTGTTAGCTCACCCATACGTTTTCCGTGACCTGCAGCAAGTATCATTGCTTTCATGCTAAATTTTCCTTATTGGGCAATTCTTTATTGAGTATTGCGGGTAAAATTTCATCAGTTAACCTTGATTTTAATTCCTGTAATTCAGGGTATTGGCCACTGGTTTTAATAATATAATTCAACGTTCGTGGTATGTCTTTTAAATAACCTTGTTTGTTATCGCGGAGCCACAGACGAGCAAAAATACCACTGGCTTTTAGATGTCTCTGGATCCCCATCAGGTCGAACCAACGAAGAAATTCCTCATTCGAAACATCAGTTAAAAAGCCTCTTTTTCGCATCGTCTCACAATAATATTTCACCCAATTTATCATGCAATTTTGCGGCCATTCTATGTAGCAGTCACGTAACAATGAAACGAGATCATAACTAACCGGACCGAGAACCGCGTCTTGAAAATCCAGGATCCCCGGTTTTTGATTGGGTTGCCAGGTGAGGTTTCTGGAATGGTAGTCGCGATGTACAAAAACGCGCGGTTGTTCGAGTGCTGATTGGGTAAGAAAACTGAAAATATTTTCTAAGCCTTTGTAGGGGAGTCCGAGATATTGCTTTAACAACCAGTCTGGGAAAAGCTGCATTTCTTGAGCTAATAATTTTTGATCATAAGTTGGAAGAGCACTGACATCGGTTTCGATTTGCATTGTGATCAGTGAGTCGATGGCAGCTTTGTAAAGCGTATCTGCATTGTCATCGTCGAGTTTATCCAGATACATGGCTTGACCGAGATCAGATAATAGTAAGAATCCATTTTCTACATCATGGGCCTTCACTTCTGGAGAATTGAGATCAATTTTCAACAGACGGTTTGTGATGTCGACAAACGGTGAGCAATCTTCTTTATCGGGTGGCGCATCCATAATAATCAAACTTTGATCATCAAAAGTGATCCGAAAATAACGGCGAAAACTGGCATCGGCGGAAGCAGGCTTGATGGTGTAATCACTAATTCTTAAATCATCTTCCAGCCATTTTTTTATCGCTTGCAGTCGAATATCCATGCGCGGCATTTTACGTGCATTCGAAAATTCTGCCATCTCGTAACATCGTTTTATTGGAGTAATCGGCAAAAAGATCTTTAAATCTGTCGGATTTGTTTCAAAATCTGTGATAATGGGCGGATGTTAATAAATACTCTAGCGGTCTTAATAGGGCTTGCTCTTCTAACTTATGGAGCTGATCGTTTTGTGATCGGTGCTTCGAGTGTGGGAGCGAAGCTTGGAATGTCACCTTTGATTATTGGACTGACAATTGTTGCATTTGCTACATCTGTGCCTGAGATGTTGGTTGCCGGTGTGGCTGCCTGGGGTGGAAAAACTGGGCTGGCAATTGGTAATGCGGTTGGATCAAATATTACGAATATTGCGCTTGTACTAGGAGCGACTGCATTTGTGTCTCCTTTGCTGGTTCATTCCGGTACTATCAAGCGCGAGTTTCCAATGATGTTTGCGGCTTTGTTTTTGGCTTATGCTCTGCTATGGGATGGCTTGTTAAGCCGATTGGATGGAAGTATTTTACTCGTCAGTATGTTTTTGATGATTATGGTTACCGTTTTTCTGGGTAAAAAATCATCGGTTTTTGATCCAGTAAAAATAGATTTTGAAGAAGAATTAGAAAATGATCTAACAACCAATGCGGCAGTATTCTGGTTGATTTTAGGATCAGTATTACTGTTTGCAGGTTCTCAAGCTCTAGTTAAAGGTGCATCGAACATTGCACAGTTTTGGGGTGTAAGTGACTTGATCATTGGGCTAACTATTGTCGCCATTGGAACAAGCTTGCCGGAACTTGCAGCCTCTTTGATGAGTGCGATCAAAGGTGAACAAGACATGGCATTGGGCAACATTATTGGATCAAATATGTTCAATATGCTGGGTGTTTTGAGCGTGCCGGGTTTGATTCACCCTGCTAAGGTTGATGGGGAAGTGTTAACACGGGATTTTCCGATAATGTTGTTTTTAAGTATTTTGATGTTTTTTATGTCTTATGGATTTCGAAAAGCAGGTAAAATCACTAAGCTTCATGGTGCTATTTTGTTAGTCGCATTTGCGATCTATCAATTCGTACTATTTCGATCTGGATAGTTTAATTTTATGACTCTGGAAAATAAGGAAAAACGCCTTCTCTCATTGGGCTATGCCGTGATTGATACTGAGGCGACCGCGTTAAGAGATCTGGCGAAACGTATGGATAATGGTTTTGCCCAAGCATGCCAACATATGCTTGATTGCAAAGGCAGAATCGTCGTCCTTGGGATGGGAAAGTCTGGCCACATTGGTAGTAAGATCGCAGCAACACTTGCGAGTACCGGAACCCCAGCTTTCTTCGTTCATCCTGGTGAAGCAAGTCATGGCGATATGGGAATGATAGTTGCGCAGGATGCTGTACTCGCAATTTCGAATTCTGGAGAAACTCAAGAAATTTCGGTTTTATTACCTTTAATTAAACGGCTTTCAGTACCTTTGATCGCATTAACCGGAAACCCAGGCTCTACGCTTGCACTGGCGGCAGACACACACCTTGATGTCAGTGTTGAAAAAGAAGCTTGTCCCATGGGTTTGGCCCCAACTTCGAGTACAACTGCTGCATTAGCAATGGGTGATGCACTGGCAATTGCACTATTAGAAGAACGAGGCTTTAGTGAAGACGATTTCGCACTTTCGCATCCCGGTGGCTCTTTAGGTAAGAAATTATTATTGCGCGTGAGTGATGTAATCCATACTGATCAAGCGATGCCGATGGTTCGTGAGCAAACCTCACTCGCCGATGCATTGGTCGAAATGTCGGCAAAGGGATTAGGGATGACAACCGTTGTTGATGATCAAAAAAAGATCCTTGGAATTTTTACAGATGGCGATTTACGTCGAGCACTGGATAAAGGGGTTGATGTGCATAAAGTACTAATGAATGAGGTGATGACCAGTGGTGGAACGAGGATCACTGAAGAAACACTAGCGGCAGAAGCGTTGAGGCTTATGCAAGAAAAAAGGATTAACGCACTGGTCGTCGTCGATCAATATCAAACTCTTAAGGGCGTTTTAAACATGCATGACTTACTACGAGCAGGTGTTATTTAATGGCAGCGCCACAAGAGATAATCCAGCGTGCAACAAAGATCAAATTGATCGCTTTCGATGTCGACGGGATTTTGAGTGATGGTCGACTAATTTTGGGTGACAAAGGTGAGGAGTTCAAAGCTTTTTATACTCAAGATGGACAGGGCCTGGTGATGTTGCTAAAAGCTGGTTTTGAGCTGGCGATTATTACGGGCAGGTCTTCTACGATTGTTGAGGAAAGAATGCGTGAGTTAGGTATTAAGCATGTTTATCAAGGTGTTAGTGATAAATTGACTGTGTTTAAAAAAATCCTCGCTGATACTGGTTATTCACCAGATCAAGCAGCCTATATGGGTGACGATTTGCCTGATGTACCTGTGATCAAATATGTTGCTTTGGGTGTTACTGTGGCAGACGCGCATGATTTCGTACAACAACATGCAGATTTGATCACTAAGAACTGTGGTGGGCGAGGAGCCGCGCGCGAAATTTGTGATTTGATCATGGATGCTCAAGGCTTATTGGAACCACTATATAAAAAACTGCTGGATTAATTAGTGACCCGCTGGATAATTGTTTCTGTACTATTATTTCTACTCGTTCTAACGAGCTGGATACAAAATTCATTGCAGGAAGAAGACGTAGTTAAGGTAAAAGATCGTGGTGAGCCTGATTCAATTATGTGGGATTTTCGTCGCTCAGATATGGACGAAAGCGGTAAACTTAAGACACAATTGGATGCTGACCTGATGAAACATTTTCCACTTGATGGTAGTGTTGAGTTAGAAAGACCCATTATGGAGATCTACAACAAAGATGAGACATTACCCATACACGTAACAGCAGAAAGTGGTTGGTTAAGTGGTGATGGCGAGAAGTTATTTCTATACGGTAAAGTATATATCTGGCGTGATAAGGAAGGAGCGCAACCTGAAGCGGCAAAAGAGATGGAGGTGATCACCACAGATCTAAAAATTCTGCTAAAGGGTGATTATGCAGAGACATCCAATTTTGTGATGATGATACAAGGACAAACTAAAGTTACCGCAGTTGGAATGCAGGCCAATTTTGAGAAACAAAATCTAAAACTACTCAAAGATGTAAGAGGACATTATGATAATTCGCCTAAACACTAAAGGGTGTATTTTTAAGACAATTTCAAATGCAATTTTGCTATCAGGTCTGATGGCTTTCACTCAGGCGATGGCATTATCAACCGATCAGGAACAGCCTATCCAAATTGAAGCTGATGCAGCAGAGCTTGATGATAAAAACGGCATAACTGTATATTCAGGTAATGTCGTTGTTATTCAAGGATCTATGACGCTTCGTGGAAATCGTTTTACCCTTCTCTACAATGATGACAACACGCTAAAAACAGCGACAATGCTAGGACAACCAGCTTCTTTCAAACAAACGCCAGATGACAAAGAAAAGGGCGATATAGATGGCAAAGGCGTCAAAATAGATTATCTTGCGTCAGATAATAAATTGATCCTCACCGAAGACGCTGAGTTGCTTCAGAATGGGAAATTGTTCAAGGCCTATAATATCGAATACGATACTGAAGAGAGCAAGATGATCGCACGAAAAGCGGTAACGGGAGAGTATAAGCCCTCTGGGAAAAGTGCAGAAAAAAATACGGGTCGGATCAAGGTTATTTTGCCGCCTAAAAAGAAAAATTAAACGCCTAACCCTATGAGCACTTTATCGGTCAAACACCTGACCAAGAGTTATCGCGCACGTCAGGTTGTCAAGGATGTTAGTTTAGATCTTTCTGCAGGTGAAGTGGTTGGGTTGCTTGGCCCTAACGGTGCTGGCAAAACAACCAGTTTTAGAATGGTTGTCGGTTTGATCGCAGTAGAAAATGGGACGATCAAATTAAATGGAACTGACATAACCCGACTTGCAACAGAAGAAAGAGCACGTTTAGGGCTCGGGTACTTACCTCAAGACGCATCAGTTTTTCGAAAATTAACGGTGGAAGAGAACCTTCTTGCAGTACTGGAAGTTCGTCGAGAGTTAGATGAAATGGAACGACAGCGACTTGCTGAAGGATTGATGCGAGAATTTCATATCACTCATGTGAGAGATACATTAGGTGGAAGTTTGTCGGGAGGCGAGCGCAGAAGGATCGAAATTGCGAGAGCACTTGCTAGCGAACCAGAGTTTATTTTATTAGATGAACCTTTTGCGGGTGTAGATCCTATTTCAGTAGCGGATATTAAACAGATTATAAATCACCTGAAAGATCGCGGTATTGGCGTTTTGATAACGGATCATAATGTTAAAGAAACGCTAGGTATATGTGACCGTGCATATATCGTAAGTGATGGCAGAATTATCGCTTCAGGAAGTACCGATGAGATTTTAGATAATGAGCAGGTTCGTAAGGTCTATCTTGGCGATGATTTTACGATTTGATCAAGGCTACTATGTAGTTTGAATGTCATTTTTAGCAAAAGTACATGAGAACACTCTACTATCTTCTTGAACATGGTATAAAATACAATGAGGGCAATGGTTATTCTACAAGGGAAAGATTCTCATCGTATTGTTTTTAAGAATACTGATCAAATAATTGATCATTATTAAGGGTCTGTTTATCTGAAATTATGAAACAAGCAATTCAACTCCGACTTGGCCAAAGTCTAACGATGACGCCACAATTGCAACAAGCGATCAGGCTGTTGCAACTGTCAACTATGGAGCTGAGTGTGGAAGTTCAACAGGTGCTTGAATCCAATATGATGCTGGAAGTGGATGAAGATGACGGCACTGGTAGCAATTCATCGGATTCTACTGACCAAAAAAGCAGCACCGAAGGTGAGCAAACGGATTCAAAAAAAGCAGCTGAAGCGGAAACCCCCGATCGAGAAGTCGGTAAAGAAGAAATCCCGGAAGAACTCGCCACCGATAGTGATTGGGAAGATACTTACGACACATCAACGTCACTTTCTTCCTCTGCAAATGAGTACTCCGGGCAGGATTATGAAAACCTTCGGAATGCAAAAGTTGAAAGTTTGACAGAACATCTTGAATGGCAGATCAACATGTCCATTCTTAACGAAAAAGATAAAGCTATTGGGCTCGCAATTATTGATGCTATTGATAAAGATGGCTATTTAACAGCTTCATTTGAGGAAATCCTTCAAACACTCGTAATGGATTCTGATCTCGAAGTCGATGATGATGAAATTGAGGCGGTTCTATGTCACGTACACTCATTAGACCCACCTGGAGTTGGAGCTCGAGATTTACGTGAATGCTTACTTTTGCAACTTCGTGAATTGGATGAAGAAACGGCATGGCTAGAAGAGGCTACAAAGCTTGTATCAGAACATCTCAATTTGCTCGCTTCTCATGATTACACTCAATTGCGTAAGAGCATGAAGTTGGATACTGAGGCGTTATTACAGGTGGAAATGTTAATTCAGTCGATGAATCCTCGACCGGGATCTCACCTTGCTGAATCTGATACTGAATATGTTGTACCGGATGTGTATGTGCGTAAAAATAAAGGTGTTTGGCAAGTTGAGTTGAATCCAGATGCAGTCCCGAGTTTACGCGTAAATTCTTTATATTCAGGCATGATAAAGCGAGCAGATAATAGTCCAGACAACGCATCACTTAAAGCACACTTGCAAGAAGCTCGCTGGTTTATCAAAAGCTTACAAAGTCGCAGTGAAACATTATTAAAAGTAGCAACCAATATCGTGGAGCGACAAAGGGCTTTTCTTGAATATGGGGAAGAAGCTATGAAACCGCTAGTTTTACATGATATTGCTGAAGCCTTGAGTATGCATGAATCAACGATTTCTCGTGTAACCACACGTAAATATATGCACACACCACGTGGTATTTTCGAGCTCAAATATTTTTTCTCCAGTCACGTAAGCACCACAATGGGCGGTGAATGTTCATCAACTGCAATTAGAGCAGTGATCAAAAAGCTTATTGCCGAAGAAAATGCAACAAAGCCATTGAGTGATAGTAAAATTGCTAACCTGTTGGTTGAAAAAGGCATAAAAGTTGCGAGAAGAACAGTAGCCAAATATAGAGAATCCATGTCGATTCCGCCATCAAACGAGCGTAAACGTTTGGTTTAGATCGTATTCTGAGATGAGTTTGAGCTCAGGTGTTTATTTTTCATCCTCCGCATTGGCGAGGCAATTGTACAAATAGAAGGAGTTATCTATGCAAGTAAATCTTAGTGGCCATCATGTTGATATCACCGATTCACTGAGGAGTTATGTAGAAACAAAATGCGAAAAACTGGAACGGCATTTCGATAATATGACAAAAGTAGAAGTTGTTCTTGAAGTTGTAAAGCAAAGACAAAAAGCAGAAGCAAACGTACATCTTGCTGGTGCTGACATTCATGCTGAAGCAGAAAGTGAAGACATGTACGCCGCAATAGATGCATTAGTAGATAAGTTAGATCGTCAGATTATAAGGCATAAAGAAAAATTAAAAGATCACCATCGAGGTCATCGCGAAAACTGGGAAGACACCCCGGAGTAAACTGTAATAATCTGAGTAGTTGATCGAATAAAATGAAAGTAAAAGATATTCTCTCACAAGTTTGTATTGAGTTGGATACAAGCCTGAATAGTAAAAAAGCTGTGCTTGATCATTTATCTGAAACACTGGAGGCTGATGGTTCCGAACCAAGTAGTATTGAAATTTTCGAAGGATTGCTTAGCCGCGAACGATTAGGTAGTACAGGTCTTGGTAATGGTATTGCAATACCACATGCGAGGATTCCTGGAATTTCAAAAACGACGGCCACTTTTTTAAGGATAACCAACGGTATAGATTTTGACGCAATCGATAATCTACCTGTAGACATGTTTTTTGTATTGTTAGTACCAGAAGATTCTACTGATGAGCATTTAGAAATACTTGCGCAACTTGTAGAAATGTTCAGGAATGACACATTTCTTGACAAACTACGTACTCAAAAAGATCCGAATATTATCTGGACAATGCTAACGGAAGGAAAGACCTGACCTAGAAAGTTTTAAGAACTTACAATTAGGGATCCCTGCTATGGCTTCTCATATTACCGTCAAAAAATTATTTGAGACTCATAAAAAAGGGCTTGGTCTACAGTGGAAGGCTGGGCGGATAGGTGGAACAAGAAAAATATCTCTACTCGAGTCCAGCTCAGATGATGTAAGTATTGTTGATGATCTTGAGCCCAGCCAAACTTCTACAGATAGCTTAATAGAATTGTCGCCGAAAAAATCTTTGATCGGCTATTTTAACTTAATTCATCCAAATCAAATCCAGGTTCTGGGCAAAACCGAAATTAGCTATATTAGTGAATTAAGATCAATATCAAGAGAAGAGGCGATCAAAAAACTAATTGGTTTAGAGCCAGATTTGATCATTCTTGCGGAAGGACAAGAAGCACCCTCATCACTCGTTGACTTGTGTGAACAAATGCAGATCCCACTGACTTCCTCCAAAAGGTCAAGCAGCACGGTGATTGGTGATCTCGATTACTACTTGTCTAATATGCTTACCGAAGTTACCACCATCCATGGTGTTTTTATGGAAATAGTCACTATTGGTGTACTCATTGTAGGAGAAAGCGGTGTAGGTAAAAGTGAATTAGCAGTGGAATTGATCACAAGAGGGCATAGATTGATTGCTGATGATGCACCAGAATTCAAACGCATCGCGCCCGATACGATTAACGGAACTTGTCCCAAAGCACTGACCAATTTTCTTGAGGTTCGCGGATTAGGTGTTATTAATGTACGAGAATTATTTGGTTCTGGCGCGGTTAAACAGCACAAGTTTTTGCGTTTAATCATCCGACTGGAACGTTTTGATAGTGATCGGATGAAAAGTGTTGATCGTTTAGAAGGCAGCTATCGTCCTGTTAATATTTTGGGTTTAGATATTCCGGAAATCACATTACCAGTTGCGCCCGGTCGAAACCTTGCTGTGATGGTTGAGTGCGCTACGCGTAATCATATTTTACGATTAAGTGGTTATAATTCTACAGAAGACTTTATGCAACAGCAGCGTCTAATGATGGAGAGTAACTAATAGTGATAGATCAAAGGGCGAAACGACTGATCATTCTGACGGGCATGTCCGGCTCGGGAAAATCTGTGGTTATCCATGCGCTTGAAGATCTTGGATTCTATTGCATTGATAATTTACCAGTAAATCTTCTTCCTGAATTTGCTAATCAAATCCGTAAAGATGGTGGGGAGACATACTCACGTGTAGCGATAGGAATAGATGCCAGAAATCCCACGGAAGATTTAAATCATTTTCCCGAAGTGATCGAGGAACTGCGCGCAACGGGTTTCGAAATAGAACAAGTGTTTGTCAGTGCGGAGGATAATGTACTTATAAAACGTTTTAGTGAAACACGACGTCGGCATCCACTTTCAAGTGACAATGTTTCATTAGCCGAAGCGATTAAGCGGGAGCGTCGCTTACTTGAACCACTGTTAGATTTTTCCAGTTTAAACATAGATACGAGTCATACCAATATTCATCAACTTCGAGAGCAAGTTCGTGAAAGAGTCGCGAGGAAAAAAGCCGGAACATTATCAATACATACTATGTCATTCGGTTTCAAATACGGTGCGCCACCAGATGCCGACTTTATGTTCGATGTTAGATGTCTTCCAAACCCATACTGGGATATTAACCTGCGCGACTTTACTGGCCGTGATTTACAAGTGATCAATTACCTTGAGAAATATCCCGTAGTGTTAGAAACGCGTAATGAGTTGATTGCTTTTCTAGACTCATGGATACCGCGCTATGAAAAAGATGATCGCAGTTATTTGACTATCGCGATTGGCTGTACTGGTGGCCATCATCGATCCGTTTATATGGTAGAAAATATTGCTGCTTATTTCATCAGTAAAGATAAAGATGTCTTGGCGACACATCGAGATATGCATTTATGAGTGTCGGATTATTACTAATCACCCATGCTAACCTCGGAAAAGTTTTACTTGATACCGCTAAAGTTGCTACGAAAATATCACCACCAGCTATTGACGTTATAGAAGCCGACTGGAATTGTGATCCTGAAAAAATTTTTGATCAATCCCTTATTGCGGTAAAAAAACTAAATACTGGTCATGGTGTTCTAGTGCTAACTGATCTTTATGGCGCAACGCCAAATAATATTGCAACTCGTATACTCACAACGCCCGACTTACGTATTATTACCGGATTAAATTTACCGATGTTGATCAAGATTTTAAATTATTCGGAATGTGACTTAGATATGCTTGTAGAAAAAGCACTAGAAGGAGGAAGTGCTGGTGTGATTGAAGTTACCTAATCATCATGATAGAGAAACAGATCAAAATAATTAACAAGTTAGGTTTGCATGCCAGAGCGGCAGCAAAGTTAGTCAAACTTGCCTCAAGTTTTGATAGTGAAATCATGATTCATCGTGAAATGAAAAGTGGTGATCAAAAAACAGTTAATGGTAAAAGTATTATGGGTGTCATGATGTTGGCTGCTAGCAAGGGAACAGAAATCACCGTGAGTGCCGATGGTGACGATGAGCGGCCCGCAATAGAACAACTTGAATTGCTGATCAAAGCCCGTTTTGAGGAAGACGAGTGACCACCTTTTCGTTACAAGGTGTTGGAGTATCTCGTGGTATTGCGATTGGTAGAGTTCATGTTATTGAACGTAATCAGCAGGAAATTTCTGAATACCATGTTAATGAAGAAGATATACAAGAAGAAATAGCGCGTTTTAAACGTGCTCTTTTACAAGCACGAAAACAACTCCGCTCGATTCGTAAACATATTCCACCAGACACTCCAAAAAATGTTGCTTCTTTTATTGATACGTATTTGTTGATGTTAAGAGATCCGGCATTAAAAAAAGAACCTATCAAAATTATTCGCAAACTGCAGTGTAATGCGGAGTGGGCATTGAAATTACAGCGTGATGCATTAATTGCCGTATTTGATGAAATGGAAGATGAGTATTTACGTACTCGAAAAGAGGATATTGAATATGTAGTAAATCGAGTACAACGGATCTTGACTGATCAGGATGTGAGGGTACATGAAGAACCCGACAGTCAAATGGATGGTTATATCGTTTTAGCCGATGATTTGAGTCCTGCGGATACGGTGCTCATGCAACATAAAAAGATTGCAGCTTTTGTAATTGAGCATGGTGGGCCGACATCACACACCGCTATTCTTGCGCGGAGTTTAGGTATACCAAGTGTTGTTGGTTTGCGTCGTGGATCACGCTATATCAGTGAAGGTGACATGCTAATTGTTGACGCTAATCAAGGAGTTGTTTTAGTTAACCCAGATGAAATGATCACAGCGAACTACCTTCAGCAATACGTTGAAGAAATTCATCATCAAGAAGAACTGATCGAACTCAAAGAAGCCGAAGCAATTACGCAAGACGGAATAAAAATAAATCTACAGGCAAATATCGAGTTAGAAAAAGATTTTCAAACGGTCGAAAAAGTCGGTGCGAAAGCAGTTGGACTTTATCGAACTGAACATCTTTATATGAATCGTAATACCGCACCGACTGAAGATGAGCATTATGATATTTATTCAGAAGTTATGAAGTCTGTCGGCAATATACCACTGACTTTACGCACAATGGATATCGGTGCAGACAAAACGATCATCAATACAGACGAAGAAACAATTCCGCTGTTAGCGAATCCTGCATTAGGTCTGAGAGCAGTTCGACTTTGCTTGAAAGAACCAATTTTGTTTGAACCACAACTACGTGCAATTTTGCGAGTATCGGCCGAATATCCGATCCGAGTTATGATTCCTATGCTTTCGAATATACAGGAAATTCGTGAAGTATTAACTATTATTGAAGAGATCAAAAAGGAATTTTTATGTAACAGCATTCCATTTAATACCGAACTAAAAATTGGTGGGATGATTGAAGTGCCGGCTGCCGCAATATGCGCAGATCATTTTGCAAAGCACCTTGATTTTTTATCGATAGGGACAAACGATTTGATCCAATATGCGATGGCAATTGATCGTGTCAACGATGAAGTTAATTATCTTTATGATCCACTTAATCCTGCGGTTCTAAAATTAATCCATATGACCATAAAGGCGGGTCAAGAACAAAATATTCCTGTAGCAATGTGTGGCGAAATGGCAGGCGAACCACGTTTCGTAAAATTACTTCTTGGCCTGGGTTTGCGAGAGTTTAGTGTTCACCCAGCATCACTACTAGAAATAAAACAGATCATAAATCAAAGTAAAATAAATCAATTAGAATCCGCAGCATTAAACATTCTTAATGCAGATGACAGCCTTCAAGCTAATGAAATGTTGGAAGTTTTGAACCAGTAAGTTGTAGTATATTTGTAATGGAATTATAAATGAATTGAGCATGGGAGTTGAAAGCGATCTAATTATTATTCGGTAATAATCTAACAATCCTCATTTTCAGTTTAGGATAAATTTTGAAATAAATGACGAAAGTCTTTTTCGGAAATTCTGGTTACTGAGACAGAGCATCATACAATTTTAAACAAAAATCGCGATCAGAATTTCAGGAAATTGCTTATTAAATTTTACCCAGGTAATGAAAGAGAATTATAAAAGATTGAATTAAATAGTGTCTTATACAGTAAATCCAATAGTGCAGTTTGAAGTGGAAATCGCCTTCAATCGGTATTAGTTAGTACCTAAATTCAATTGCCAAACTAAAGTAGAGTCTTAATATTATTTCGACTTTTCAGAAATTCTCTTGTATGCGCATTTACCCTGATAGTCTTGGATCCCAAATTAATGTTCCACACAAGAATAACTGTCTTAATGTCAGTAACTATAACTGTGTTAGATTTCATTAACTTCAGTTTAGGTGATAAAACACTTCGAGATATTAGCCCTCTGTATGGCTCTTCATAATTTTTCGAAACCCAATCCAGAATGATGGATATTATTTTTTGCTCTGTGCTAGTGGGTTCAAGCGAAAGATTATCTGGAATCAATAATGTGCTTGCTCTAACTGATGGAATTCCATCATCATTGATATTTACATATAGCCTTGCACCGTAAGTCTCAATTCCATCAACCATTTGTTGGTATTTGACAGCCAAAGTCTTATTTTTGCTTTTTTTCGGACGCTTGAGAGGAGTACTCTTACTATAATCGGGATTACTATAATAAATGCTTTCTGGGTTCCAATAATCTGGATTATTTGGGCTTGGTTCCATTGAAATTGTTTCGGCCCAAGAATAATTTTGCAAAAGCAAGTATAGAGCACTGACAATCAAAAGCTGATGATATTTCATAATTTTAATAATCTATAATCTTAATAATAGCGAGCTTTGATCGTAAAACTTGAAACCAAATCTAATTAATCCAGCTTAATTCTTTAAGTCACAAACTTACTATTTTCGTTAAAAGTTAATGATCGATTATATGTGATCTGCTAGACATTATTTGTAGACTTTAATTAGCAATATATATAACAACCTATAGGCCGAATTGTTTATTAAACCTGTTATCATCTGTGAATTCTTCACACTAAATAAAATATCTTTTTTAATTATGACTGCATTCTCATTATTACCGTTGACACCGGAATTCCTGGCGAATTTACAAGCACTCGACTATCAGAAAATGACGCCAATTCAGGTGCAAAGCTTACCTAATATTTTAGGGGGTAAAGACGTCAAGGCGCAGGCTAAAACAGGCAGTGGTAAAACGGCAGCTTTTGGAATTGGTTTACTCAAAAAAATGGATAGCCAGAAATACCAGACGCAATCACTGGTAGTTTGTCCGACCCGTGAACTTGCAGATCAAGTCTGTAATGAAATCCGCCGTCTTGCTCGACCAGTTGCTAATACAAAAATTCTTACTTTATGTGGTGGCAAACCAGCTGCGTCACAACGTGTTTCACTAGAACGTAGTCCTCATATTGTCGTTGGTACACCCGGTCGAATCTTAAAGCACTTAGAGGATGAAGCATTAATTCTTGATCATTTAACGACACTTGTTCTGGATGAAGCAGATCGCATGTTGGACATGGGCTTTCATGATGACATTATAAAAATAATTTCTCATACACCAGCTGAAAGACAAACATTATTATTTTCCGCCACCTACTCGGAGGAAATAAATCGTATAAGCAAAAAACTCCAAAATAATCCGGTCGATATTCAAGTGGAAAGCTTACATGACAATAATAAAATTGAACAAGTTTTTTACGAAGTACAAAAAGGTAATAGAAGTGAAACACTCGTCTCGATACTTCATCACTATCAGCCTGAATCCAGTGTTGTGTTTTGTAATACAAAACAAAAATGTCAGGAACTTGCTGATGAGTTAAATTACGAGGGCTTTCATGCGCTGGCATTGCATGGCGATCTAGAACAACCTGAACGAGATCAAGTATTACTACAATTTTCTAATAAAAGTAGTTCGCTACTTATCGCTACCGATGTTGCTTCACGCGGGCTGGATATTAAAGATTTAAACGCGGTGATCAATTTTGAATTATCACCTGATCCAGAAATACATATACACCGAATTGGTCGTACTGGCCGTGCAGAAAAACAAGGTCTCGCAATTAGTTTGTTTACGGTCTCCGAAAAAAACAGAGTAGATGCAATCGAGGAATATCAAAATAACTCTGTGAGTATTGAAGATGCTGCATCGTTAAACCGACGGAAGAATTTCAAACTATATCCACCTATGGTCACGCTTGGCATTAATGGTGGTCGCAAAAATAAAATCCGCGCTGGAGATATTTTAGGTGCCCTCACAAAGAATACAGATCTACCCGGAAAGCACATTGGTAAGATCAATATTTTCGATACGAAGGCATACGTAGCGGTAGAACACCTTGTTGTTAATCAAGCACTAAAAATTTTATCTGATGGTAAAATTAAAGGACGCAAGTTTAGAGCTTGGAAGGTGTAGTCTCAAACGTCGGTTTTAGATCGCAAGCGTGTTTTCCAAATTCTTTTTTTTATTAGGCTTTTTTAGTTTTTTCATCTGGCTTTTTTGATCGTGAATCGCCTTTCAATTTAAAACCAAACACCTTCTCCACCGCTGCCGATGTGACTTTGCCGGCGATAGCATCTACGCGTAAATGAATTCCTGGAAAAGTATTTAAGAAACGCTGAAGATCGTCAGCTCGTGCCTGAGCTCTGGGACTATACCGAAGTAAGACTTTTTTTGTTTCAGTGATGGTAGTCGTGGAAATAATATGGCGTTCTTCCAAACGACGAATTAGTATCGCAGCACCTGATTGTCTGGAAACCGCAGTGTGTGACCAACGCCCATCCGCAACATATTTGCCGCTATGATAATGGCTGGAAAAACTCCATAGATATGGAGACAAAACCTCTGGGTGATAAAGCCGATATCCCCAGCCGTTATAGCTTTCCAGCTCATATAGAATACGTGGCAAGTTCCAGTTTTTGATCTTGTGTAAACCTTTAAGTTTTAAAGCATCCAAAGCACTCTCTTCCCAGGTAAATGGTGGCATTCCTGCCTTGGGACGACCAATAGGAATCTGACGAGTTCGTGCTGTAAGTCGATCGCCATTATGCAAATGACGGGTGAAATTCAGGCCGGATTCCATATTATGTATGACCGCAATAAAGAACCAGGGAACACCTACTTTACGACCAACATTTTCATAGCGTTTTCGATTTTTAACTAAACTATCTATGAGTTTATCGATCGTATTGAATTTGTCGGAACGGATCTCACAACTATCGTATAAGCGTTGATATTCTACAGCCAGGGATTTTGTGAAGTTTATTCGCGCCATACTTTCCTCCGTTTTGTCTATTAATTGAAGTAACTCGATAGAATTAAAAAAACAGGCTGTCGTCTTTTTCGACAACAATGGATAGGATCTTGCACAGTTTTGCTTACTGCGTCGGTGAACTCTGTCTCAATTTTGTTTCTGGCTTAGGTGGCTTTTTTAGAAAGGAATGGATGATATTTTTTTGCGCAAATTTTGATCTGTTTTTTTTATGCTTGTAATCGAGATTCGAAGCCAATAAATTTGAACCTAAAACCCATTAAAAATTGATTCGACTTTTGATTTTATTAAATCAAATTTTTCAACTTCATATTCGATCGCTTCGCCCAATCCCCAGATCGGTGCTGGCCATGCAGTATCTGTTTCGTATCGAACGACATGATGAATATGCAGCTGCGAGACAACATTACCCAGTGCGGCAACATTCATTTTATCTGCGGAAAAGACATCCGCCATTTTCCTGGACAAGTAAATAGATTCTTTTGCTAATTGGATTTGATCAGACTCGGCGAGTTGAAAAATTTCGGTGATATTATTTCTTTGAGGAACCAGAATGATCCAGGGGTAGCGATTGTCATTCATAAGTAATAAACGACAGAGTTTAAGTTCGCCGAGATCAAAACAGTCGGCGGCGAGTTGTGGATGCAGTTTGAATGTCATTTAGTACATTATACAGTTTGCTTATAAAGGATGGATGGTTTTAAGCGAACAGCAATGTCATAATTCTTCTTATAACAAAAAAAGAAGTCGTTACGGAGGATAATTTGATGAGTGATATACCTGAGGATTTACGATATTCAGAGAGTCATCAATGGTTGTGTTTACAAGAAGATGGTTCGGTAAGAGTCGGCATTACGGATTTTGCTCAATCAGCACTGGGAGATTTAGTATTTGTTGAATTACCCGAATTAGGTGAGACATATGCGGCAGATTCAGAATGCGCACTCGTGGAATCAGTCAAGTCAGCTTCTGATCTGATTTGCCCAGTTTCTGGTGAAATTACAGAAGTGAATGAAGAATTAGATGACGCTCCAGAATTGATTAATTCAGTTCCATACGATGCCGGTTGGATTTTTGCGATTATGCCTGAGGATGAAAATGAGCTGGATGACTTGATGGATGCGGATGGCTATCGATCATTTACAGAATCAATCGAAGAATAACTAAGGAATTAAGCTGAAATGGATGTCTCCCATATTCTTTATCCCTTAAATGATGCTCAACGTGAAGCAGTTGCCGCCGATGCCGGCAATATTTTAGTCCTCGCTGGTGCTGGCAGTGGGAAAACACGCGTACTGATCCACCGAATCGCCTGGTACATACAAACGGGTCAAGCCACTGCTGGAAGTATTCTGGCGGTAACATTTACCAATAAAGCCGCTGGAGAAATGCGAGGCCGTCTGGAGAAAATTCTCGGGCATTCGGTCGGGGCAATGTGGGTTGGTACCTTTCATGGAATCGCCCATCGTGTATTAAGAGCACATTGGCGAGATGCGAATCTCGATCAAAACTTTCAGATTATGGACAGCGATGATCAATATCGAATGATCCGTCGGTTAATGCGAGGCATGGAAATTGATGAATCAAAATGGCCACCGCGCGAGGTTCAGTGGTTCATCAGTGGTAGTAAAGACGAAGGACTGCGGCCGCAGCATTTAAAAAGCGACGGTGATTTCCACACAGAACAAATGATCCATATCTATCGAGCTTACGAAGAAGTTTGTACTCGATCAGGTTTGGTAGATTTTGCAGAGTTATTACTTCGTACGTTTGAAATATTCCGCGATAATGAAGCGCTTCGACGACATTATCAAGATCGATTTCGACATGTGCTGGTGGACGAATTTCAGGACACGAATACGATCCAGTATAGCTGGCTAAAATTATTAAGCGGTAAGCAAAGCAGCATGTTTGTAGTTGGTGATGACGATCAATCTATCTACAGTTGGCGTGGCGCGCAAATCGAAAATATGCAGCGCTTTCAAAACGAATTTGTAGACACAACCTTAGTAAGGTTGGAACAAAATTATCGATCGACGGCGAACATCCTTGCCGCATCAAATGCCTTGATCGGAAACAATACTGGACGAATCGGAAAGGAACTATGGACGGATGGTGAAGAAGGTGATCCGATTCCAATTTACACGGCCTACAACGAACAAGAAGAAGCGCGCTATATTATTGAGCAAGTAATGGACTGGCAGCAGCAGGGGCATCGTTATGATCAAGCTGCTGTGCTGTATAGAACCAGTGCTCAGTCACGGGTTTTTGAGGATCATTTACGGCGAAATGCAATACCTTATCGCGTTCATGGAGGCTTCCGATTTTATGAAAGAGCTGAAGTCAAAGATGCACTGGCTTATATGCGATTGGCAGCATTTCGAAATGATGACACCGCATTTGAGCGGATCATAAATACCCCAACACGTGGGATCGGCAATCGAAGTGTAGAAACCGTTCGCGAACAAGCGCGTCGTGAAAATACTTCTTTATGGAAAGCAATGGCGGATATTGTTCTGCATAAAACTATGAGCGGTCGTGCAGTAAATGCATTTAGTAGTTTTATTAATTTGATCGAAGCCATGGCGCAAGAGATCGAAGGGAATGATTTACACGAGGTTCTTGATAATGTGATCAAAATGAGTGGCTTGATCGCTCACTATAAAAAAGACACATCGGGTAAGGCAGAAGATCGGATTGAGAATCTTGAAGAACTGGTCACAGCAGCGCAAGAATTCGAAGCGCCACAAACGGATGACGATGAACCGCAGCTTGATCCATTATCAGAATTTTTAGCTCATGCCGCACTTGAAGCCGGTGAAGGACAAGCAGATGTTTATGAAGACAGCTTGCAGCTGATGACATTGCACGCCGCGAAAGGTCTCGAATATCCGCTGATATTTTTGACTGGGTTGGAGGAAGGTTTATTTCCGCATCAACGAAGCAGACAAGACATTAATCAACTCGAAGAAGAACGTCGACTTTGTTATGTTGGTATGACACGGGCGATGGAAAAGTTAGTGCTCACTCATGCAGAAGTAAGACGAATACATGGGCAGGAAACCTATCCGCAGCCATCACGATTTATTCGTGAAATTCCAGGGGAATTAATATCATCGGTACGATTTGGAAATAACGAACCTTCAATTTCTTCTTCAGAATTTTCTGATGAAGAGCCGCATGAAGATCGGCTTGGGCTTGGTCGCCGTGTTTACCATGATACGTTTGGAGAAGGCGTGATCTTAAATATGGAAGGTCAGGGTAGCCATACACGAGTACAGGTAAATTTTGAACAAGCCGGATCAAAATGGTTAGTCGCCGCATACGCCAATTTGCAAACGGTATAATGTTAGTTAACTGTAATTCATATAAGAGTGTTTTAGTGAGAAATAATATGATCAAAAACAAACCGCTGTTTTCGGCAATTTTAGTAACACTTTTGATCTTCCTCACAGGATGTAGTGATCAAAAATCTTCTGGCGTAGAAGCGGCAAGTGGAGAGATTACGAAAACATATAAATGGAAATTAGTTACCACCTGGCCAGCAAACTTTCCTGTTTTTCAAGAAGGTGTCGAGCGTTTTGCTGAAGATGTAAAAACCATGAGTAATGGGCGTTTAGATATTCAGGTTTTTGCTGGAGGTCAATTGATCCCGCCATTAGGGGTTTTCGATGCAGTAACTCAAGGCAGTGCAGAAATGGGGCACGGTGCGGCCTATTATTGGTCAGGCAAAGTACCCGCCGCGCAGTTTATGACAACCGTTCCTTTTGGAATGACAGCAACGGGTGTAAACGCCTGGATGTATGGTGGTGACGGCCTCAAATTATGGGATGAGATTTATGCGCCATTTAATTTAAAAGCATTTCCGATGGCTAATACTAGTGCGCAAATGGGTGGCTGGTTTAATAAAAAGATCAATTCTACGGCTGACTTAAAAGGTCTGAAAATGCGCATTCCAGGTTTAGGTGGAAAGGTGCTATCTAAAGCTGGAGGCAATCCGGTTCTAATGGCAGGTGGAGAAATTTATACGGCACTGGAGCGCAATACAATCGACGCAACAGAATGGGTTGGGCCGCATCATGATTTACGTCTTGGGTTGCAACGCGCAGCTAAATATTATTACTTTCCAGGTTGGCATGAGCCGGGCCCGACGTTGGAATTATTACTCAATCTGGATGCCTGGAATTCACTTTCACCTGATCTGCAAAAAATTATTGAAGTCTCTGCAGCTGCAAATAATGTCTGGATGCATGCTGAATTTGATGTGCTTAACCAGCAGGCTTTGCAGGAATTAAAAGAGAAGCATACGCATGTTGAAATTCTCGAATTTCCAAAAGAAGTGATAGAGGAATTCCGAGTACTAACCAATGAGGTATTGGAAGAGCAATCCGCGAATGATCCAGTATTTAAAAAGGTCTACGAAAATTACAAAACCTTCCGTATACAAAATGATGAATGGGATGCGCTTTCTGACGGCGCTTACCGAAATGCAACTAGATAGGCGCTTAGTTGAATTGTTTTTGAACTAGGAGCATGATGGTTGCTGAGCCGCAAGAGCTCACAAAAATAATAAGCTGAAATCAGCATATAACTACAACTATAAATAATAATAAAACCCGAGAGGAGGTTATGATATGAAAAGTCTAACAGCTTTATCTTTAAGTATCGGTGTACTAGGTGGTGTTGCAACATGGCTGGCATTAGGTCCGCTGGCAGGAACAATTTTGATCTGGGCAGTTTTTGTAGCATGGGCTGCATTTTTTGCTGTTGGTGGTAATAGTGGCGCGATGGTCAATACTATCGTTTGTGGTATCTTTGGTGCAGTCTGTGCCTGGGTTGCTGCCTTTATAATTTTGAAGTTTCCAATGTCTGACAGTGTTGGTGGTTTACCCGTCTGGGCAGCTATTGTCGTTGCTATTACCGTAATAATTCTGGTAATGGCTGCTAATATTCCTGCTTTATCAACTATCCCAGCAAGCGTATTAGGTTATGCAAGTACCTTTGCTTTCTTGTTACAAACTCCTGAAAAATTAAGTCTAGCTAACTTAATGAGTTCTGTTCCAGCTGATAATGCTTTGATCACTATCGCAGCTTCAATAGTGGTTGGCGCAATATTTGGGATGGTTTCAGGTTCCCTTGCTGGAGCATTAACAAGTGATTAATTAATTTCTTAATTAATATAAGTATTAACTGTGATTTGATCCTTTAATCGCAGCCAAAATAAAAAACCCAGTTTTAAAACTGGGTTTTTTTTTCAAAATTTAATCTCAGGAAATATATATTCAGCAAATGGTAAATTTATTTGTTTGCACTGAAAGTTAACAAGCACCGGTCTATATGCACAGAAGTGGTTCGTTCTAGCGTTCTCTGAAAACGTATAAACTATATAAGTAATTGATTAAATTGTATTAATTTCCATTGGCATACCGATTGCTCTGATAGGTTTATATGCAAACCATGTTTATTTTAAATAGCTGGAGTTGTAGCTGCAACGGCGCGGTGATGAGCAAAATTATTAGTTAAGAAAAAAGTCGAAAGTGTGAGTAAAAATGATCGAGTGATTATGAACTCAACTAATTTTTTTTGATGATTTTGAATATGGAATTAAAAATTATTTGGATGAGAGTTTTATGGAAACGAAATTTACCAATAGTATGAAATCAGTCTTATGCAGCTTACTTGTATGCCCCGTTATGTTGATACCGACAGCAGTTTCAGCAGAAGATGCTTTCTGGGAAGCTTTAACAAATGGAAAAACGGATTTTAGTTTACGTGTACGCTATGAAAATGTTGATGATGATTTGCAACCGAATGAAGCAAATGCAACGACAGCCAGGTTTGCTTTAGGCTACAAGACAGGTTTGTTTCATGGGTTTGGTGCATATGGTCAAGTTGAACACATTCAAGATATTTTTGGAGGTACTTATAATAATCCGGCTGATCCAGAACCTGGGTATGCGACTATCGTCGATCCTGTGGGTACCGAAATTAATCAGAGTTATATCTTTTACACGGGATTGGCTGATACCACTTTCAAGGCCGGTCGACAGAATATTACGTATCGGAAAGCACCATTCCATCGATATGTGGGAACAATATTATGGAGACAAAACTGGCAAACTCAAGATGCATTTACAATCGTAAATAATTCTTTGCCTGATACAACACTGAGCTATGCCTATTCGTGGAAAGTTAATCGGATATTTGGTGAAGATGCGCCTTCTCCATTGGATAGTTTCGACAGTGATTCACATCTAATAAATGTTCAATATGATGGTTTTTCAAATACAAAAATTGAAGCCTATGCCTATCTACTTGATTTTGATAATGCTGCTGCATTTTCGACAGATACCTATGGATTAAGAGCCAATGGTGGAATTCCAATTAATGAAAAAGTAAAAGCAATTTATACAGCGGAGTATGCGACACAATCTGACTCGGCTGATAACCCTAACTCGATTGATGCGGATTATTATCTCGCTGAAGTTGGTGCGAATTTTAAACTCGGCGGTTCATTCAAAGATCTCACATTAAAGTTGAGTCATGAAGTGATGGAAGGTAATGGCGGGGCTGATCGATTTGTTACCATTCTTGGAACAAATCACGCATTCCAAGGTTGGGCTGATCGATTCCTTGTGACGCCTGGTACTGGAATAAAAGATACCTATGTCACGGCTGTTTTGAAGGCATTTGGTGCGAAGTTTGTTGTCTCATATCACGATCTGGATTCTGATGAGGGTAGTTATGATTATGGTAATGAACTTGATCTACTGGCTCTAAAAACAATTGGTAAGCACTACACTGTAGGTTTGAAATATGCCGACTATGATGCTGACAATAACTCTAACAATAGTGGTGCTCAAGCTGCTGATACGACTAAATTCTGGGCATTTGTACAAATGAAATTTTAGGTTCATAGGCCTACCTCTTGATGGAGAAGTGTTAGGCCTTCTCCATCCTTTTTTTAGAAAATTAAGCGATGTATTAGAAAATAAAAATGAGCACAAAATTATTACTATTTAATAATACCTCACTGGACGAAACCGAGGATATTCGAAAAGGACTTAACTCATCTTCTTATGAAATAGTCCTGAGCTGTTCTGATCTAACCAAAGTCAGTAGCGCTGTTATGACGAATTCGGTTGATATGATGATTGTGGTTATCAATAAGCAGTTCGAAGAATTATTAGTCTTTGTTCGGCAAATAATTCAAAACAAACCTATGCCGATAGTTGTCTTTACTAATACGGATGATAAAGAAGTAATTAATTCAGCAATAAAAGTCGGTGTAAGTGCTTTTATTGTTGATGGTTTACAAGCAAAAAGAATGGTTTCTATTCTTGATACAGCCAAGTTCAGATTTAAAGAGCAACATGCTGTCAAGATGGAATTGAAAAAAGCCAAGGATACTTTATCAGAGAGAAAATTGATCGAAAAAGCGAAGGGTATTGTCATGCAACGATCTGAAATTGATGAGGATGATGCATATAAAGCGATGCGTAAGATGGCAATGGATAAAAATATGAAAATAGTAGATTTGGCGAAAAGTGTCATTTCCGCTACAGAATTAATGAGGTAAAGTTTTTAGACTTCCCATGATTGGGACAAAAACCATATAGAGATCCAATGGCGGGTCTTTTAGTTTGGACAATGGCGTCCGTTGCGAGTTTTCTCTAATTGAGGAAACCTGCACGGGCGTTTTTTTTCATCAATATTTTAAGTATGAAAACGGAGTAATAGAGTGAATATAAAAAATGATCAAAACTTTTCTCTAATGAAAAGGTTATTTTTAGGGATTACGTTAACAGTATCGAGCAGTTTGATCTCTTTACAGGCGGTAGAAGATCTTGAAAAAGAAGAACTGAAATTTGGTTTTATTAAATTAACAGATATGGCGCCATTAGCAGTCGCCTATGAAAAAGGATTTTTTGAAGAAGAAGGTCTTTATGTGACGTTGGAGCCGCAGGCGAATTGGAAAGTTCTACTTGATCGCGTAATTGATGGCGAACTCGATGGTGCGCATATGCTGGCGGGGCAACCATTAGGTGCAACGATCGGCTTTGGTACGAAGGCAGATATTATTACTGCATTCAGTATGGATTTGAATGGTAATGGGATCACAGTTTCGAATGATATATGGGCCCAGATGAAGGAGAACATCCCTAAAGATGAAGCAGGGAAACCCATCCATCCTATTCACGCAAAGTATTTAAAACCGATCGTGGAAAAATACAAGGAAGAAGGTAAGCCCTTCAACATGGGCATGGTATTTCCTGTGTCCACCCATAACTATGAGTTGCGATATTGGTTAGCTGCAGGAGCTATTCATCCGGGTTTTTATTCTAAAACCGACATTACAGGTCAAATCGATGCTGATGCACTACTCTCTGTTACCCCGCCGCCACAAATGCCTGCGACGCTAGAGGCTGGAACAATTTACGGATATTGCGTAGGCGAGCCGTGGAATCAGCAAGCTGTTTTCAAAGGCATTGGCGTTCCAATTATTACAGACTATGAAATTTGGAAAAACAATCCTGAAAAAGTATTCGGTGTTAGTGATGCATGGGCAACAAAAAATCCTAATACGCACAAGGCAGTCATCAAAGCACTCATTAGGGCAGCTAAATGGCTAGATGAAAATAACGATGCAAATCGACCAGAAGCAGTAAGTATTCTTGCTAAGTCAGAATATGTAGGTGCAGATTATGATGTGATTGCAAATAGTATGACGGGAACATTTGAATATGAAAAAGGTGATAAAAGAGAGTTACCTGACTTCAATGTTTTCTACCGATATTTTGCGACATATCCCTACTATTCAGATGCTATTTGGTATCTCACTCAAATGCGTCGTTGGGGGCAAATTACAGAAGAAAAATCGGATGAGTGGTATCACGAAATTGCGAAAAAAGTGTATCGCCCAGACATCTATTTTGCTGCTGCGAAGGAGTTGTTGGAAGAAGGCAAAATTGCGAAAGAAGAAATGCCATGGGATACGAATGGATATCGTGATCCACAAACGCATTTCATCGACAAGATCACATTTGATGGAACAAAACCGAATGCCTATTTGGAACAGTTTCCAATTGGTTTGAAAGGAGCAGATTTGGTCGAGTAACAATACGACTATTTTAAAACACGGGCGCAGGCAATGAAGTTTGTGCCCGTAGGAGAAGTGAGGCCATTATGAAGGCAAATACAGTATTAAAAGATGAGAATATGGAAAATATTAAAAGCGCTAAAGAAGAAATTATCAGCACAGTAGGAGATGAAAAGTTAAGTCAAATTTCTCCAATAGAAAATTCCAATGATGGAATAAATTTCTCAACTAAGATAATTAACTTCCTTGAATTGATTGGGTTTAGCTGGTTTATCCCATTTGTGAAATTATTCTCAGGTGAGCCTCCAGCCGAACAAATTAAAGAGATTTTTAAGCAGATTGGTATCCCTGTAATCGCGTTTTTGATTTTCATAACGTTCTGGAGTTGGGGCGCATCAAAAGTAGAAACAAGCTTAGGGGCTATACCCGGGCCTACTGCAGTATGGGAAGAAACTAAATTATTGGTAGAAGATCATAAAAAGGAACAGATAAAAGAAACAGCATTCTATGAACGACAAGACAAACGTAATATAAAAAAACTAGAAAAGAATCCTGATGCGGAAATAAAAGTTCGTTCATACACAGGTAAGCCAACCTATCCGCAACAGATCTTGACGAGTTTGAAAACAGTGTTTGCTGGGTTTATTCTCGCGACTTTACTGGCAGTACCGCTAGGGATTATTTGTGGGTTGAGTCCTTTAATGAATTCAGCTCTAAATCCATTGATCCAGATTTTCAAACCAGTATCGCCACTTGCCTGGTTACCAATCGTAACGTTGATGGTGAGCGCATTGTACGTCGTGGAAGGTGATGCATCATTTTCAAAATCATTCCTCGTTTCTGCAATTACTGTGACGTTATGCTCCTTATGGCCAACTTTGATCAACACAGCTGTTGGTGTTTCATCCATTGACAAAGATCTTATGAATGTTTCAAAAGTATTGAATTTGGGATGGTGGAAAACAGTAACAAAAATTGTTTTACCTAGTTCATTACCGCTTATTTTTACAGGGCTGCGTTTGTCACTTGGTGTTGGTTGGATGGTTTTAATCGCCGCAGAAATGTTGGCGCAAAATCCAGGCCTTGGTAAATTTGTCTGGGACGAATTTCAGAATGGCAGTTCTCATTCCCTGGGGAAAATAATGGTCGCTGTTTTTACGATCGGGATTATCGGCTTTCTACTTGATCGAATTATGTTGACCCTGCAAAAATATTTCTCATTCGGCGAAGCAATGTAAGGAGGATTGAAAATGTCATTTATATCATTAAAAAATATTAGTAAATCCTACGGATCGGGTCGTGATAAAACGAATGTTCTTAAAAACATTAATCTTGAGATATCTGAAGGTGAATTTGTTGCAATTGTTGGCTTCTCTGGTACGGGAAAAACAACCTTAATTTCAACAATAGCCGGATTGCTCAGGCCCGACAGCGGCGAAGTGATCATGGAAGGTGAAAAAGTAACTGGGCCGAGTTCTGAGCGCGGAGTGGTTTTTCAAAGCTATTCATTGATGCCGTGGTTGACGGTATTTGGAAATGTAGCATTGGCGGTAGATTCGGTTTTTAGTGATTTATCAGCAGAAGATCGTAAATCTCGGACAGAAAAATATATCGAAATGGTTGGTCTTTCACATGCTAAAAATAGAAGACCTGCTGAACTTTCGGGTGGGATGCGACAACGTGTCAATGTGGCCCGTGCACTGGCCGCGAGTCCGCATGTTTTACTATTGGATGAACCACTTAGCGCATTAGATGCATTGACTCGTGCAAACCTCCAAGACGAAATTATTCGTATTTGGGAACAGGAAAAAAAGACAGTCATTTTGATCACAAATGATGTCGACGAAGGTTTGATCATGGCGGATAGAATCATTCCTTTAAATCCAGGGCCTGATGCGACATTTGGCCCTGAGTTTATTGTTGATCTACCGCGGCCACGTGACAGAACGGCGATGAACCATGATGACAAATTTAAAAAACTTCGAAGTGAAATAACACAATACTTGATGGATGTAGGCATACAAGAAAGTAGCGAAGATCAAAAAAATGTGATCAGTTTACCCAATGTAAAACCGAACACAGCATATAACTATCATGATTCGATATCTGATATTGAGACGCCAGATATTTTAGTGGCGGGGCAAGAAAACATAAGTGATAAAAAATATCTCGAATATTTTAATTTGACGAAAATTTATCCGACACCAAAAGGTCCGCTTACCGTTGTAGATAAGTTCAACTTGAATATAAAAAAAGGTGAGTTTATTTCGATTATAGGCCATTCGGGTTGTGGTAAATCAACCGTATTGTCGATGACTGCCGGTTTGAATGAAATCAGTGATGGAGGGATCGTGTTAGATAAAAAAGAAGTAACTAGTGCGGGTCCCGATCGAGCTGTCGTTTTCCAGGCGCCAAGTTTATTCCCGTGGATGACAGCTAAAGAAAATGTTGAGCTAGGTGTAGAACGTGTTTATCCACATGCTTCTGCAGATCAGCGAAATGATATTGTTGAGTATTATCTGAGTCGGGTTGGTTTGGGAGATGCTTTACATAAAAAAGCAGGAGATTTATCTAATGGTATGAAGCAGCGTGTGGGGATCGCTCGTGCCTTCGCACTCTCACCTAAATTGTTATTGCTAGACGAACCCTTTGGAATGTTAGATGCACTGACTCGTTGGGAACTACAAGAAGTCTTAATGGAAGTTTGGACACGAACAAAAGTGACAGCAATTGTAGTAACCCATGATGTTGATGAAGCAATTTTATTGGCAGACCGTGTCGTTATGATGACAAATGGTCCTTATGCAAATGTTGGTAAAGTTATGGAAGTTGATCTGCCACGACCAAGATCTCGTAAAGCATTAGTGTCGCATCCTGATTACTATAAATATCGCGAAGAGCTATTAACTTTTCTTGCTGAATGTGATCAACATTGAGGGAAAAGGTGTTGCGTTTTCTATTTTGATAAAGGTATTAAATCAATTCTGACAAATTAATATTTGATGGTTTTTTTATGTGTGTATTGGTTGAAAATCGATCACACTAATAGTAGTGATTTTAGCTTGTTATTTGTGCACAGAACTGGTGCGGCGAGTGATTTATTTGCACAGAAAGCATACCTGGTTAATCGAAAAAAAATTTCTATAAACCTAAAAACATCTATAAATCAATAATATAGATGGATGGCATGGTGTGTGCAATTATTGGTTTTATGGAAACGACTACTAGAAAACTAAAGTTAATTGTTATCGGTAATGGAATGGCCGCCGGTAAGTTTCTGAGCGAACTGGCTACATTAGATATTAGCAAATTAGAGGTAACGGTTTTCGGTGCGGAACCTCATGGAAATTACAACCGTATTCTTTTGTCACCAGTACTCTCCGGTGAAAAAGATTTGGTCGATATAATGATTAATTCGATTGAGTGGTATCAAGCTAACAATATCCAATTACACACATCTCGTACCGTTACGGGAATTAATCGTATTAGCAAAATGATCATTACAGATACAGGTGAACATTTTTCCTATGACAAATTGGTGATTGCGACTGGTTCAGATCCATTTTTGATTCCCGTTCCGGGTGTCGAACTTCAAAATGTGATCACCTTCCGCGATATTAAAGACGTTGAAATGATGCTAATGGCAACAAAAGAATTAAAGCACGCCATCGTTATTGGCGGTGGATTATTGGGCCTTGAAGCTGCAAATGGATTAATGAAACGAGGAATGAACGTAACTGTAGTACATCTAACGGAATGTCTTATGGAAAAGCAGTTGGACGAAAATGCAGCTGAGCTTTTACAAAAGAATCTTGAGGCGCGAGGATTGAAATTCAAAATGTCTTCGACCACAACTGAACTGACTGGCGAATTGAAAGTACAAGCCGTTAAATTTGCCGACGGTTCAGAGCTCAAAGCGGATCTGGTTGTGATCGCCGCAGGTATAAGACCGAATATCTCCTTAGCAGAATCTGCTGGTCTGGAATGTGAACGCGGTATTTTAGTTAATGACTATTTAAAGACTTCAGATCCAGATATTTATGCATTAGGTGAATGTGTTCAGCATGCAGGGCAAACATATGGTTTAGTTTCACCTTTATATGAAATGGCAAAAGTTTGTGCTCAAAGATTGGTTGGCCATGTTGACAGCTCATATCAAGGATCTGTTATCTCGACCAAGTTAAAAGTAACAGGAATAGATTTATTTTCAGTAGGCGATTTTAATGGAGACCACAAAACTGAAACAATAATTCTACATGATAGCCGTAATAAAATTTACCGAAAACTTCTTATTGAAAATGATCGTTTGATTGGGGCGGTGCTATATGGCGATACCAGTCATAGCGGTTGGTATTTTGATCTTGTATTTGAGAAAACATCCACCGAAGGCATTCGAGATACTTTAATGTTTGGTCCGGGAATGGACTTAGGTTCACAAAATTCAGATCGAATACTAGCTGCATAAATAATGAAAAGTATAACTAATGAAGGATTATTTAAATGAGTAAAGAACGTATTGTCATTATAGGAAATGGCATGGTTGGTCATCGATATATTGAAGAGCTGATGAAGACAGTACAGCGAGATAAATTTGAAGTTATAACGTTTTGTGAAGAACCAAGATATGCCTATGATCGTGTCCATTTGTCATCATTTTTTGATGGGCAAACAGCAAATGATCTTTCCATGGTTGAAGATGGGTTTTATCAAAACAACAATGTGACAGTCCATCTGAGCGATAAAGCGATTGCAATAGATCGTGATAGAAAAGTTGTATTCTCGGAAAAAGGCATTGGAGTTCCATACGACAAATGTATTATCGCAACAGGCTCTTATCCGTTTGTTCCGCCGATCAAAGGAAATGATCGCAAAGGTTGTTTCGTTTATCGGACTATTGAAGATCTCGAAGGCATTAAAGCCGCCGGTGAAGCAGCAAAAGTAGGGGCAGTTGTTGGTGGTGGATTGCTTGGGTTGGAAGCTGCGAAAGCTGTGAAAGATCTTGGTTTAGAAACGCATGTGATCGAATTTGCACCTCGACTAATGGCGGTACAGATTGATAATGACGGTGGTGCAATTCTTAAACAAAGAATCGAATCGCTTGGTGTGAAAGTTCATACTTCAAAAAACACTATCAAAATCAGTGAAGGTGAATCAACGACCAATCGTATGGAATTTGAAGATGGCGAGATGCTCGATGTTGATTTGATCGTTTACTCGGCTGGGATCAGACCTAATGATGAATTAGCGCGTGCAAGTGAACTACAAGTAGGATCGCGTGGCGGTATTGTGATCAATGATTTTTGTCAAACTAGTGACCCGGATATTTATGCCATTGGTGAATGTGCTTTGTGGCAGGAAAAGATTTTTGGTCTGGTGGCACCTGGTTATCGAATGGCGAAAACTGCAGTTGATCATTTGATCGGTGAGGAACAAGTTTTCGATGGTGCGGACATGAGTACTAAGTTGAAATTGCTAGGTGTTGATGTTGCAAGTTTTGGTGATGCTCAGAGTCGTACGGAAGGCGCTTTAAATTACACATACATAGATCAACCGAATGGCATTTATAAAAAATTGATCGTGAGTGCTGATCAAAAATCTCTACTGGGCGGCATTTTGATCGGCGATGCAGAAGCGTATGGAAATTTACTGCAAATGGTTTTGAATGATATTCCTTTACCAGAATTTCCAGATGCGCTGATATTGCCAGATCGCGACGGCGGTGGCCTTACAGGAATCGGCGTGGATGCTTTACCCGAAAGTGCTCAAATTTGTTCTTGTAATAATGTTAATAAAGGCGATTTATGTGCTTCCGTGCGAGCCGGTTCAACAACGATAGGCAAACTAAAATCTTGTACCGATGCAGGAACGGGTTGTGGTGGTTGTGTACCGCTGATGACACAGGTATTAAATAGCGAGCTTACTAAAATGGGCATGTCAGTTAACACGGATATTTGTGAACATTTCCCATACACACGACAAGATATTTATAGCCTTATCCGTGTTGATTCGATAAAAACATTTGATCAATTGCTCGAAAAACATGGCACTGGCCGTGGTTGTGAAATATGTAAACCATTAGCGAGTTCTATACTGGCATCGTGCTGGAATGATTACATTCTCGATAAACCTCATAGCGTTCTACAAGATACCAATGACCGATATTTAGCTAACATGCAAAAGGATGGAACTTACTCCATTGTTCCGCGTATTCCCGGTGGCGAAATCACACCAGAAAACCTTACTGTACTTGGAAGCATTGGCAGCAAATATGGCTTATATACAAAAATTACCGGTGGTCAGCGAATTGACTTTTTTGGTGCTAGATTAGATCAATTACCGGATATTTGGGGCGAATTAGTAGAAGCAGGGTTCGAGTCTGGTCACGCCTATGCTAAGGCTTTGCGTACAGTGAAATCCTGTGTTGGTAGTACATGGTGTCGGTTTGGTGTTGACGATAGTGTGGGCTTAGCGATTGAACTGGAAAACCGATACAAGGGTTTACGTGCACCACACAAATTCAAATTTGGTGTGTCTGGTTGTACCCGAGAGTGTGCTGAGGCACAAGGTAAAGATATAGGCATTATTGCAACTGAAAATGGCTGGAATCTTTATGTCTGCGGTAATGGTGGTATCAAGCCACGTCATGCTGATCTTTTTGTTTCCGATCTGGATAAAGAAACATTGATTAAATATATCGATCGCATCTTGATGTTTTACATCCGCACAGCAGATCGCTTACAACGAACTTCCGTCTGGATGGAAAATATGGAAGGTGGTTTAGATTATCTAAAAGAAGTGATTCTCGAAGATAAGCTTGGTCTTTGCGAACAATTAGAAGAAGAGATGAAGCATATCATTAAGACCTATCAATGCGAGTGGAAAACAACAGTGGAAAATCCAGAAATGGTTAAGCGTTTTCGTCATTTTGTTAACAGTGACGAGAAAGATCCAAATGTTGTTTTCGTTGAAGAGCGCGATCAAATTAGACCGGCTACTCAAGAAGAAAAAATTACCTTTAAAAAAACAGGTTAATAAGTTATCGGATGCAAAAGACGTTACTAAGAGAAGAGGCAAACGAGCAGAATATGGAAAGTTGGATAGAGGTTTGTCGCTTGGAAAACATAACCCTGAATGATGGCGTATGTTGCCTGATCGGTTCTGATCAGGTTGCTGTTTTCAGGACGGGTGATGGTACGGAAATATATGCGATCAGTAATTATGATCCTTTCGGTAATGCTAATGTTCTATCACGAGGAATTGTTGGCGATATACAGGGAAAAGTAGTCGTAGCATCGCCACTTTATAAGCAACATTTTTGTTTGCAAACAGGACAATGCCTTGAAGATGAGACCGTATCTGTTCAGAGTTATCCGATCAGAGTTAATGCTGGAATGATCGAAATACAGGCAGGCTTGTGTGGCTAATAATGAAATCAAAACCACCTGCCCATATTGTGGTGTCGGTTGTGGTGTTCTAATCAACACGGATGAAAATGGTCAGCGCTCTCTTACTGGTGATAAATCACATCCTGCAAATTTTGGGCGCCTTTGTTCGAAAGGTTCTGCACTATTAGAAACTATTGATCTAGACGATCGATTGTTGTTTCCGGAAGTCGATGGCGAACGTGTTAACTGGGATACAGCACTAGAAAAAGTCGCCTCAGGTTTTTCAGAAGCGATCAAAAATCATGGGCCAGATTCTGTAGCGTTCTATGTATCAGGCCAATTGCTAACCGAGGACTACTACGTCGCGAATAAATTGATGAAAGGATTTATTGGTTCAGCAAATATCGATACTAACTCAAGATTATGCATGTCATCGGCTGTCGCGGGACATAAACGCGCTTTTGGTTCTGACACTGTAGCGAACTGTTATGAAGATCTGGAGCAAGCTGATTTGCTCGTGATCATCGGTTCTAATGCTGCATGGTGTCATCCGGTTTTGTATCAGCGTATGAAAGCAGCGGCAGAAAAAAATGATCAACAAAAAATGATTGTGATCGATCCGCGCAGAACAGCAACTTGCGAAGACGCCTGGTTACATTTGCCGATAAAATCAGGCACGGACGTTGTACTTTTTAATGGCTTATTAACTTATCTGGTTAGTGAGAATACACACAATCAATCTTATATAGATAAATTTACGGAGCAATTTTATCAAGCTAAAACAGTTGCAAAAAATTCTGCTCCATCAATTAGGGATGTTGCGGAAATTTGTGATATTAGTGTCGAAGATGTTACGCTTTTTTATAAAGAATTTGTTAAGACAGAAAAGACAGTTAGTTTTTTTTCGCAAGGTGTAAATCAATCTTCCAGCGGTACTGATAAAGTCAACAGTATTATCAATTGCCACCTGGCGATGGGACGAATTGGTAGACCAGGGTGTGGTGCGTTCTCGATCACCGGTCAGCCCAATGCGATGGGAGGGCGTGAAGTCGGTGGTCTTTCTAATATGTTGGCCGCGCACATGGATTTTTCTACTGAAGATGTAGATCGTGTACAGCGATTTTGGAGTTCACCACAAATAGCTAAGACTCCAGGGCTTAAAGCCGTTGATTTATTTGATGCAGTGAATCGTGGTGACATTAAAGCGATATGGGTTATGGCAACAAATCCAGTTGACAGTCTTCCTGATGCAGATAAGGTAAAAAAAGCATTAAAGAAATGCGAACTAGTAGTTGTCTCGGATTGCGTTAAAAACACCGATACAGTCGATTGTGCGACTGTGTTATTACCCGCAGTTGGCTGGGCCGAAAAGTCAGGGACAGTGACGAATTCCGAGCGACGTATTTCGCGAATGCGCTCTTTTTTACCGGCAGCAGGAGAAGCAAAACCAGACTGGTGGATCGTTTCACAAGTAGCAAAAAGAATGGATTTTACCGAAGGGTTTAATTATTCATCATCAGCAGAAATTTTTAATGAACATGCTGAGTTGTCCGGATTTGAAAATCAAGGTGATCGTGGTTTTGACATTAGTGGTTTAGGGCTGCTAAGTGAAGAAGATTACGATCAATTATTGCCCATTCAATGGCCTATTCAGCGGTCCATCCAAGGATCGGTAAATCAGTCATCAAAAGTACGAATAAAAAGGATGCTTGATGACGGAAAATTTTTTACCGCTTCGGGGAAAGCACAATTTATATCAATCGATTTTAATCCACCGAAAAATAGCTGTAATGATGATTACCCTTTAGTGTTGAATACAGGACGAGTGCGTGATCACTGGCATACACTGACACGAACTGGAAAAGCATCAACGCTTTCTCGACATATTGTCGAACCATATGCCACATTACATTCCAAAACAGCGACTGAATATGGCGTGAAAGAAAATGATCTAATCAACATTTCCAGCACTAATGGTGAAATTATTATTCGTGCAAAACTCAGTAATGATCAACGTGAGGAAGAACTTTTTGTACCCATACATTGGACTGATTATTTTTCTTCAAACGCACGTGTCGATAAATTGGTTTCCTCAGCGACGGATCCATTTTCAGGTCAACCAGAATTTAAATTCACACCCATAATAATTCGACCTGAGAAATTTTTATGGTCGGGATTCTTGCTAAGTAAAAAAGAACTTACTCAACCATCGTCAGAATATTGGTCAAAGTCGATTGAAAAAGGGTTCTGGCGTTACGAAATGTCAGGAATGTCGGTGCCGGATGATTGGTCAACCTGGGTTGAAGAACTACTAGGTAATAAGAGATTAGAATTCAAGAAAAACAATATTGAACAAGTTAATTATTTTGATCAATACACCAGTACATACAGGACAGCACTATTTCAGAATGGTCAATTATTAACGTGCTTTTTTGCTTCAGAAAAGTATTCGTCCTTACCGAACCGTGAATGGTTACTGACACAATTTTCTGTTAATAGGTTTGAACCTGCTCAATGCCTAAGAATTTTAGCAGGTGTACCAGCGGATCCTGCCGAAGATACAGGACCTGTCGTATGCTCTTGTTTCAATGTCGGTGAAAACACGATCAAAAAAGCAATAACCGAGAAGAATTTGTCATCCGTTGATGCCATTGGAGATTGCGTTAAAGCCGGCACGAATTGCGGTTCTTGTAGGCCAGAACTTAAGAGCTATTTACAGGTAGTAAAAAATAAGGCAATGGCTGATAAATTGGCTATTGAGCAAATCGAGGATTGAAATTAATGCAGTACGAATATTACATCGCTGATGTTTTCACAACGCGCATTTTTCAAGGTGCACAGGTCGCGGTTTTTCCATTTGCAGATGGTTTGAGTCAACAAATGATGCAGCAGATTGCTGGGGAAATGAATTTATCAGAAACTGTTTTTGTATTTTCGAATAATCGAAAAAAAAATAAACGTCGCTTACGTGTTTTTTCACCGATAGAAGAGATCGACTTTAGTGGACACCCTATTATTGCGGCAGGTTGGGTGTTAGCGAGTATTGGCGATATAGAACTTAAGGAAGAATTCACTTCCGTTGTATTTGAACAAAATCTTGATACTCAATATGCGTTTATTTCTGCTGAAGATGGTATACCTTCGTTAGTGACGTTTACTATGCCAGTTAACGCTACTGTTGATAATTTTGTACCCATCAATAACGAATTGGCAGATATTTTAAAATTACCTGAAGCAGATCTTGAGAAACCAAACTTTGGACCAAAATTCAGACCAATATTTGTTTCTTGTGGAAAGAATTATTTGATCATTCCAGTAAAGAATTATGCTGCAGCTCGAAAAGCACGGTTTGATTTTTCTTCGTGGAGTTTGTCCAGTGCTCCAGCAACACTTGTTCAGGAAATTCTAATCTTTACGCCGACTTCTGGCACAGGTAAATCTGATTTTCATGGACGATTATTGGGGCCGGAAATAAGTCCTACGGAAGACTTACCGATTGGTTCAGCGATGCCTGCATTCACTGCATATTTGTCAAAGCATGAACATATAAAACAGGGCACGCATATTTTTACTATTGACCGGGGAACGAGAAATACGCGACATAGCCTGTTGAATATTGAGATGGACAATAAGCCGGAAAATCTGGTGATTCGTGTTGGTGGGCCAGCAGTTATGGTAGCAGAGGGAAAATTAAACATACCAGATTAGATCTATATCTAATCAATCATTTTCAACACCAATTCATGATATTTCGTGATAAAGTTTCGTTCATGAAATTCAATAATAAAAAATTTATCTTTTGCGCACTTACATTAATACTGTCGTCTTGCAGTCAGTCAGATGTCGAATATTTCCCATTAGCGGCAGGTAAATCATGGCAGTACCGAGTTGTGATACACGACATGGATCTGGAAAAAAAGTACAAACAGTTCTATATCAATGAGCCGCCGGTTGAAATAGACGGAAATAAAGTTTTTCCTAAAAAGATCAATGACGGCACTCAATATTATTTTGAACATTCTGATCAAGGTATTCGTCGAGTAGGCGCAAAAAGAAAATTAGATATCAATACAACGTTAGAGAAAAAAAATTATTTTGTGATCAAATATCCGCTAGAAGTCGGCACCAGTTGGGAGCAAGAATCAATTACTGCAGTACTCGAAGTGGTCATCGCACCCTTTCGCAGACACTACGCGTTACATACACCAGTGAAAATGAAATACACCATTGATAGTCTCGATCAAAAAGTAAAAGTAGCTGCAGGTCAATTTGAAAATTGTTTGAAAGTAGTTGGGGTTGGAACGTCTCTTAGTGTTGAAGCAGAAAAAACAATTGGCACAGTTGATGTCACCGTAGAATCTTCGGACTGGTATTGCCCAAATATTGGTTTGGTTAAGAGTCAACGTAAAGAGCGAACGACGAGCACGGTGCTGGTTAAGGGTGATTTTTTAATGGAGCTTGAAACCTTTTCTGAAGGGTAATTAAAAACTTAACGTTCAAATTTCAGTTTTCGTCGCTTATCTGAATTTTGCAGAATCTCTCGCCGACGCACATTGTCCACCATCCCCCATGCAGTAATTTCTGATAATGATCGAAAACAACCCATACAGATGTCATTTACATCGAGACAGCAATTTCGAATGCAGGGGGATTCAACGGGTTGGGTTTCTTGCTCCATCGCTATATGAAAGCATTATTATTCGATTTGATCTATGATTTAGTCATGATGGATGTCGAAAATAATTGCAAAATCCTTCACACAGCCAAATCAGATCTAATAGGTTTTGAAGCGAGTTTGCTGCTTGAAGAAAGCAATCGCCAGCATGTTTTACAGGTCAATATCTCTGATCAAATTCATGAAGATGAAACCATCACTTATTTGGTCGAATTATTTAATTACTATCAATGTCTCATAACACCACCGATAATTGCGGCTCCTCAAGTGGAGTTTGTCGATCAATTTTCTGATCTAAAAGTAAAAAGAAGCGCTCCCGGCATGGGAAAAATAAATGGAAGAACACGATTAAAAATCGACACCCAAGGTCGGGCGGAAAAAGTCGGCCAATTATTTAGACAACTTTACAGAAATGAAACCTACGGTTTAAATCAGTATTCCGCGAATGACGAACTTGTTGCCCTGGTTAAAAAATTATTTAAACGCTAAACCATAACAATCCAAGTAACGTATAATCCCTAGCTTCAAAATCGAAAAAAAATCATTAATGAGCCTACTGAATTATCTAAATACGCGCGCCATTGAGGCATTTAAAGCTAACGACATTCCTGAAGAATTGGCCGTTTTTACAGCCAGTGATCGACCTGATCTGGCCGACTTTCAATGTAATGGCGCATTCCAGGCGGCAAAAGCATTACGTAAAAATCCGCGCGAAATTGCCAGCTCGGTTCAAAAACATCTTGCGAATGATCCGGCTTTTGAAGAAGTCAGTGTCGCTGGCCCCGGTTTTATCAATGTTCGTCTGACCAATCAATTTATCAGCGAGAATCTTGCAAAACTGGATTTTGAAAATGTGATCGGTGAAGGAGAAGAACCAGAAACAATGATCTTTGATTACGGTGGTCCAAATATCGCCAAGCCTTTGCATGTTGGACATTTAAGATCGGCGGTTATCGGTGATTCTGTAAAACGTATCGCCCGATCATTAGGGCATAAAGTGATCGCCGATATTCACCTTGGAGATTGGGGCACGCCGATGGGAATGTTGATCGCAGAACTAGAAGAGCGACATCCCGACTGGCCATATTTTTCCAAAACTGAAGAAAGCTTTCCAGAAGAGTCACCAATCAATGTTGATGATCTGAATAAGCTTTATCCTGAAGCGGCAACGCATTTTAAAGAAGACAAAAACTTCGCTGACAAAGCCCGAGTGACAACGGCAGAACTACAAGCAGGGCGAGCAGGTTATCGCGCCTTATGGCAACACTTTGTGAATACTTCTTTAAGCTCCGTGAAAAAAGATTTTGCTGCACTCGATGTCAATTTTGATTTATGGCTGGGCGAATCTCACGCCGATGTCGCGATGCCAGAAATGATCGCTGATTTAAAACAAAAAGGCCTGGCCGTTGAAAGTGATGGTGCAACCGTGATCCATGTTGCAAGAGAAGACGACGATTCAGAATTCCCACCCTTAATTCTCGAAAAAACCGGTGGCGGAGTGACGTATGGTGCGACGGATCTCGCAACGATTTACCAGCGAGCAAACCAACATAAAGATGGACAAGAAAAAATTGATCGCATTGTCTACATTGTTGATCAAAGACAATCATTACATTTCAAACAAGTTTTTCGAGCAGCGGCATTGGCAGGTTATATCGATGAAGATCATCTTGAGCATCTAGGTTTTGGAACCGTCAACGGTCCAGATGGAAAACCTTTCAAAACCCGTGAAGGTGGCGTCATGCGACTTTCCGATCTGCTACAAATGGCGAGAGATGAAGTCGCGAAAAAAATGGGTATTGCAGGCAAAGATGATCAGGACCTAACCAACATGGCGGAAGCCATCGCCATGGCTGCAGTGAAATACGGTGATCTTTCTTCACAAAGATTGGCTGACTATATTTTTGATACATCTGCCTTTGTCAAACTCGAAGGTAAAACCGGACCATACATTCAATATGCCGCAGTGCGAGTGCAATCCTTAATCGACAAAGCCGCAGAAAATGATCTAAAACCCGGATCAAAAATCACTCTGGAAGCACCCGAAGAAAGAGCACTGGCGTTATTATTATTGGAATACCCAATCGCGCTGCAACGAGCCCACACTCGACGCATGCCCAGCGACTTATGCGAACACGTCTACAACATCGCACAAGCCTACAGCCGCTTCTATCAAAACTGCCCAGTGATGACCGCAGATTCAAAAGAGCAAAGCGAATCACGACTCGCGCTAAGCCAACTTTGTCGACAAGATATTGTTGCGAGTATGGATAAGTTAGGGATTGAGATTCCGGAACGAATGGTGACGTTTGGGCAAGATGAATAAGTTATCAAAATTATCTTTTTATAAAGAAGGGCATATTAGCTTCTCCAAGTTTCATTTTAGGGTTTATATTGCGTGACACGGAATCGTAATTCGTCAGTGAGGCTCCAAGCTTCTCTACAAGAACGGTTTCACAACTTTCACTGAGGAATGCAATCGTTTTATTACTAACGAACCTTAGTTCATTCAAGTATTTATTCATCGCAGATTGCAAGTCTTCTTCATTGATATTTCTAAGTAAAGCCTCGGTAGTGATAGTTTCTGATGAAATGTAATATGAGTTGTCGTGTACTTCATTACAAAGATAAAAAACGAAGCCTTCTTCACTGAGTGACTCACCAGGAGTTGATAGATGGTCTGAACTGTAATGAAATGAGAAGTCATTGCGTATTTTCGCTAAAAAGTTTTTCTTTTTAAGATGTTGTTTGAGTAACTTATATGATTTCTTGCCATCATCACTTAATTTCGAATTGATGAATTTTGATAGCTCTTCTTGTGAGTTAAGTACTTTTCTGATCATTTCATGTACTTCGTGGAGTTTACCAACAAATATTCTTGATACGAATAAAGATTGATGAACCATTGCTGATCTCTCAATGCCTTCCGTTTCCAAATCAATGACGGATTCAAGTAATTTTCTTAAACATGTTAGTTCGTTAAAGGCATGTCCAAATTGAATGACAAGGATTTGTTCAGATTCTTGCAGTTGTTGGAAAGTTGCTTTCGGTATTTTTATTTCGAGTAATTCCATAACAACCACTTCTTAGCTAACGCTTACCTATCCTTTCTGCAAGATCATCTGGAACCATAAAAAAGTAGCGTTTTCCCTGTTTTGTTTTGACTAGTAGATTTAGTTCGTCAGACATTTTTATCAGATCTTTTCTTGCTACATCATAGGATAATGCATGTGACATTTGATGTTCTTCAATGACATAGGAAAAACGAGGATGTTTTAGCGCATGTCGTAATAATGCAAGTTGGCGAAAGTTAAGCTTTCCTCGGAGACGATCATTTCTATTTAGCCATTCCTCAGCTTCCGAAACGGCCTTAATTTTTGTATCTAAAAATTGATGTAGTGATTCAATCGCTTTATGTATTACGTCTAGCTGATGAATCAAAAAATAGGTTAGATCATTTTCATCTGTCTCAGTGTACAAAAATGCTTTTCCATATTGTGCAGGAGCTTTTTTGATGATTTCTGAAATTGAGATGAATTCGACTAGCCAATAACCTTGTTTTGCCATTGCCCAATAAAATAATGCTCGAGCAGTTCTTCCGTTACCATCATAAAAAGGGTGATCGTATGCCAGCATAAAATGTAGGATGATTGCTTTTATTACTGGGTGAAGAAAAGTATCTCCTGTTTGAGCGTTGTTGTTGGCGTTTGCAAATTCACAAAGTTTGAGCAGGCGATCAGGTAATTCACTTGCTTCTGGTGGAGTGTGCAAGTATTCCTGAGAGCGATCATCAATTACGTGAATGTCATCATATTTATCTCGAAACTGTCCAGATTTTTCTGGATCTTCCATCGTGTGTTCAGTAAGAATACGGTGTAATTCAAAGACTATTGAAGGCGTTAAATCTTCGTCTTTAATATCACGTATGAATTGCATTGCTCGGTAGTTATTAATGATCATACGTTCACTAATATCTTTAGGATCACGATCTTGTCGAATCATTTCCTTTGCAACATCGTGAGTTGTTGAGGCTCCTTCAAGTTGACTGGAGTTAATTGCTTCTTCGATAAGAGATCGAACAAGGTAGGTATCACGCGACTGTGGGTTAGTTATTGCTTCATCAGATTGAAGGCTTCCAGATGCGTTTCGATCTAACCAGTGTAGTTCCGCAAGTATCTGATCGGTGACCGCAAATTGGACGCTTTGGCCATGTTTATCACAAAAGGAAAGGCTCTTAGATACGTTTTTTCTAGCAGCTTTTATTCCTGTCCACCATTGTTCGCTAGTCATTCCATCTGGTGGTGTCAGGTGGCGAAGTTTATCCCAATGAAGGTAACGCCCTTTATTATCAACAGCTGGCATGCCTTGCATTAGTTTTATACCAAGCTCAATATCAACTTCATCAAGTATTGCACGTAAAATGGCTTGGTGAAGATGAGTTGGTTAGTAACCAGGTTATTTTCAGAGAAGCAAAATGCTGATCAAACCGGCAAAATAAACCGTCTAAAAAATCCACCTAAACCTGAGATGGCTCCCTGGTGTGTATCCACATCAACAATCATAGAGCCTTCGATTGGGTGAACATAGGCGGTACTAAAATATATATTAACTGGATCCAGTTCGCTTTCTACATGCAGCCTGGCTTCTTTTTGCATTGCAATGATGCGGTCGGGCGGTAGACTGCCTCCGGTATTTTCTTTGTTGGTGATATCCGCTCGTCCTTTTGCCATCAGGATCAATTTTCCTGGTCCGGTTACTTGTGAATAAATCACTTTACCTAGTATAAGTGAAGAGATCCGTGGGCTGATTAAGGTTGAGATTTCGATATCACCTGAATAACCGACAAAGTTTTTAAACTTAAAGATAACCGTTTCATTTTCTGCCAATTGCCATTCATAAAATTGCATTCCCTGAATTGCGGAACAACTGACGGTGTCATCGCCTTTTTGGATGACAATTTTATTCATTGTCAGTGAACGACTGAATAACCTTGCAAAGAATGCGCGAAAAAGTTGTGGAACAGAAAGTTTTGGTGCTTTGCCACGACATTGAAACCGACGTGAAATATAAAAAGTTTCTTCTTGATCTGAATTTATTTCATAGTCCAAACCGGTGGATTTTATTTTAGCCGTTTGGATCTTATCGACACTTAAACGACTGTCGCCCAACGTTATAAAATGACCAGCCTGTCGACTGAAGCTAACACGGGAGAATACATAAAGCAGACTTTGGATGCAGGCAAAAACAAATAATAAAAATAAAATTTGTTGAATAGCACGAATAAAATTGATCCACCACCAAAGCGTTGATTGCGCCTCTCGGTTACTGGCTAAAATAGTTTGTTTACCTTTTTCATAAATTTCATTACTGACTTTTAAGGATTTTTCTGCGCCAGGTTTAAGGATTTCATTTTTTAATTCTTCTTCTCTTGCTTTTACAAACGTACTCAGGTTTTCCGTTAGTTTGTTATGTCTATTTTCAAACGCATCACTGATCGAATCCTGAGATTTTTTTACTCCAATATCGATTGCCCAGCCGATGAGTGGAACACCGGTTTTTTTTCTTTCTATGTCAAGTTTGGGCGGCACAATTTCATTAAACGACGCCATGATATTTGCCGTAATATCACTTGAATCAATTTGATCACGTTTTTCACGAATATCAATTTTTGTTTTTTCTATAGAGACGTACCATGAATATAATGAACTATCTGCCTTTGTCGCGGTGGACAGTAATGCATTGTCGAGTAGATCATGTTCATACCCGTGCTTAAGGATGCTGTTCTCGTGTAATTGTGTGATGAAATGTCTGGGAATAAAAACCTCAAACAAATACAAACTGGATAACGCAATGATTCCCAGTGGAGTCCATAGCGCAAGAGAATGCAAAAATGATCGTAAAGATTTTGCTAGTCCCATATTGTTCAACAAATAATAATTTTCTTTAGCGCCTTTGACGAAAAGTCGGCCAAGAACTGCCACCATTAGAAAAATAACGATAGGTAATTGTGCGTTGACCGCCTCGTAGCCATCGTTTTGTAAAAAGAGATCTTTAGAAAAATTGGTGACCTCGGGCAGGAACGCAAATAAAGATAAACATAAAATAAAAAGTCCCATAGATTTGGATCTGATTTGGCCATTTATCAAAAACCAGATGAATGCGATCTGCGCGAAGATAACTTGTTTTAATTGCCAGTCAAAAAGGTCTGGTGACTTAAGAAAAAATGCGGCGATAAAGATAATGTAGTTGTAGGCAGGTATGGAAAGTCCAAAGATCAACAACCCCCACTGTTTGCGTTTTATACATAACCAGACTGTCGGAAAGATCAGCAGTAATCCGATAAACCAGATCGGATCATTAATGAGTTGCCATGAGCTAATAATCGCGACTTTTTCGATTAAGGCGTTAAATGAAAACCTGGATTCACTGAGAACGGAAACGGGTGGTAATTCGAGATCATGATATGAACCATTCTCTAATTTTGTTTTCTCTTCAGTGTATTGCTTTAAATCTTCCCGATACTGCATACACGCTTTTCGGAACTTAGGTACAAAGAGGCCGAGACAAATATCTGCGGCATTAAAACTGCCCTTCTTTTTAGCAGATATCTTCATAATTGCTGGTGGGTACGATAAGGGTATAAACCTTTGTGGATCGTATTGATATTGCGACGCCACAGGGTTGGTATTATTGAAGGTGTAGAGAGACAAGCTCAGAATGAAAGGGACGAGAGTCAATAATAAAACAAACTGGCCAAGCCCAAAAAAACGTTGCTCAGTTTCTCGATCGTTATGTGCAAAAAATCTCACAAACTTTAGAAATCTCACGACTAATCTGTTGAAAGCTATTCTCATCATTGGAATCTCAATAATTGGAATGTAAGCATTTTTGATCAGTAATCAAAAACTTTCATAATTATACTTCATTCAAAACCTGGTCAAGCTATCAATTTTTTATGATCTTTTGTATTCAATCTTTTAAAATAGTATTTTTTAACACTAAACAAAAATAAAAAAGGAGCCATCGATGGCCGGTAGTAGCTTTTTTGCTTTAATAGATGATCTGGCAACAATTCTTGATGATGTTGCTTTGATGACAAAGGTTGCGGCGAAAAAAACCGCAGGCGTTTTGGGTGATGATCTGGCGCTTAATGCCGAGCAGGTTTCAGGGGTGAAAGCAGATCGAGAATTACCGGTGGTATGGGCTGTTGCGAAAGGTTCAGCTGTAAACAAGTTGATTCTGGTGCCGGCGGCACTCGCGATTAGCGCATTTATTCCTTGGTTGATCACGCCGCTATTAATGATCGGTGGTGCTTATTTATGTTTTGAAGGCGTTGAAAAACTCGCACACAAATTTGGACATCATGAGGAAGAAGATCAAGCGCATCATGAAGAAGTGATTCAAGCATTAGCTGATGAAAGTGTTGATATGGTCGCGTTTGAAGAAGAAAAAATTAAAGGCGCGATCCGGACCGATTTTGTACTTTCCGCAGAGATAATTGTGATCGCATTAGGTTCGGCAAAAGATGCAGCCTTCATAACACAAGTTGGTGTTGTTTGTATGATTGCGTTGATTATGACGATCGGTGTTTACGGTTTAGTGGCTGGAATAATTAAACTGGATGATGGTGGTTTGTTATTGATCAAGTCGACAGCTCAAAATATCTGGGGCGGTTTTAAACGTTGGCTGGGCAAAGCAATTTTATGGTTTGCGCCTATGTTAATGAAAACACTTTCTGTGGTTGGAACCGCGGCCATGTTTTTAGTTGGTGGCGGTATTTTGGTGCACGGTATTCCAGAAAGTTATGCACATTACTTACATGTTGAAGAAGCAGCTAAACAATTACCTGTGATCGGAAGTTTTGCTGCAGCTATTGGACCTTTGCTCATAAATGCAATTGTTGGTATTGCTGCTGGCGCAATCATTTTAGTTTTTGTTAGTTTAATCAAAAAGATTATGGGCAAATAACCGGAATAGATTTTACCAGTTCAATTTCAACGGGAGAAATTTTTGCCGAATAAGCAATCGCTTCAATACCCGAATTGATCGCGGTGCGTAATAACTGACCATATTCTGGATCGATTTCATCAGCTGGCTGTACTTCTCTAACATCATTGCGTTGAATGCAATAAAAAATGATCGCGCGATGACCTTGTTCGACCATGGCTATGAGTTCGCGTAAATGTTTGCTGCCGCGTTTTGTGACTGCATCTGGGAAGTAGGCGATGTTATCTTCAACCAGAGTGACATTTTTTACCTCGACATAACACGCTGGTTTTTCGTTGTGTTCCAATAAAAGATCTATACGACTATTTTCTTCTCCATACTTCACTTCGCGTCGGATTTGATCATAACCTTGTAATTCGGTAACCACTCCATTTCTGATCGCTTCTTCCACTAAAGAATTGCTGAGGAGTGTGTTGATTCCGACTAAAACATTTGTATTGCTATTTGATGTGGCTTCAACCATTTCCCATGAGAGAGGATATTTTCGATCAGGATTCTTTGTGTCTCTTAACCAGACTGTAGAACCTGGTTCACTGCAACCTCGCATTGAGCCTGTGTTGGGAGTATGAGCGGTAATTTGTGATCCATTATCGAGGGTAATATCAGCAAGGAAACGTTTGTAGCGTTTGATCAATATTCCTTTTATTAAAAGTGATTCAAATTCCACAAACTATTTTTTGATGTCTTGACGCTGGATGTAAAACTCCATCACTTCATCTGTCTCGATCAGATGAATTATCTCGTGACCAGTGCGAGCACAATAGGCTTTGAAGTCAACCACGGCATGTGGATCTGTCGCCATAACGTGCAAAATTTCACCATCTTCCATGCGTTGCAAGGCAAGCTTGGTTTTTAAGATCGGCAACGGGCAATTCAAACCTTTTGCATCAAGGACTTGGTCAGGTTCTGGAGTTATAATGGCTTCTTTCACAGGCTAAAGATAACATATTTTAAACGAAATATTTTGCCAGAAAAATATTAACTAAGTAAATTAAAAAGAAAGAGCTGATTAAATTGAACGAGAATAATTCCCCAGACTTTGATAATTCGTATGTGTCGTTACCAGAACGATTTTATACACGACTAGCGCCGACTGAAGTCTCAAATCCTGAACTTATACGAATAAATCATTCGTTAGCTGAAAAATTGGGGATTAATGCTAGCTGGTTAGAATCTGATCAAGGTTTGCAAACTTTTGCTGGTAATTTTATTCCTGGAGGATCAGAGCCAATAGCCACAGTTTACGCGGGACATCAATTTGGAAATTGGAATCCGCAACTGGGCGATGGTCGCGCAATTTTACTTGGGGAAGTGTTAAGTTCTGAAGGACAAAGGTTTGATCTTCAACTAAAAGGTTCTGGGCCAACGCCTTATTCTCGTGGCGGTGATGGTCGAGCTCCACTTGGTCCTGTGTTACGAGAATATATCGTCAGCGAAGCAATGGCAGCACTCGATATTCCCACCTCAAGAGCTTTAGCCTGCGTAACAACCGGTGAGAATGTCTACCGTGGACTTCCATTGCCAGGTGCAATTATTACACGTGTCGCACAAAGCCATATTCGTATAGGACATTTCCAATATTTCGCTTCGCGTCGAGACATTGAAGGGCTGCGTTTATTGGCCGATCATGTTATTCAACGCCACTATCCTGATCTGAAAAAATCTGACAATCCATACAAAGACTTGTATAAAGTCGTCATCGAAAAACAAGCATCGTTAGTGGCTCAGTGGCAGCTTATTGGTTTTATTCATGGCGTAATGAATACCGATAATATGCTGCTTTCTGGTGAGACGATTGATTATGGACCCTGTGCGTTTATGGATATTTTTGATCCTGATGCAGTTTTTAGTTCGATTGATCAAAGAGGTCGATATGCTTATGGAAATCAATCCGATATGGCACATTGGAATCTAATGTGTTTAGGGCAATCACTTTTTTTATTGTTCGACGAAAATGAAAACCAGGCGTTAGAAATAGCACAAGAAACGCTTAATCAATTCCCAGAATATTATTCCAAAGCATATCAACAAGGGATGAATAAAAAGCTCGGTCTAGATAAAAATATTCATGGTGATGCGGGTAAGGTTTTAGGTGAAGAATTATTACAATTGATGAGCGTGCATGAACTGGACTTCACTCTGACTTTTCGACGACTGGCAGAACTAGTCCAAAAAGAAAATGATCAAGAAAGCATAAGTTCACTGATAGAGTTTCCAGAAGCGTTACAGCCATGGTTAGAAAAATGGCAAGTGGAACTTGATAAAAACAATGTGGATCGATCACTTCTTCAATCAAAAATGTTTTCAACAAATCCTGCATATATTCCAAGGAATCACATGGTAGAAGAGGCGATCAATAAAGCGATAGATCAAAACGATTTTTCAGCCTTTAATCAACTGGTGGATTTATTAAAAGATCCTTTCACACTTGATCCTGAAAAGCTTTCTTACGCAAAAACACCTGAACCTGATCAAGTTGTGATTGCGACGTTTTGTGGGACTTGAACAGTATGTTTTCGTAAAATTTAAATTGAGGCATATAGGCTTACTTGCTATTGAATGAAGTATTGAAAAACACAGCAAAAATATCAAAATGTAAAACCTATCGGTATGCGCTGTGGCGAACATGGGATAATTCAAAGCCGTACGTAATGTTTATTTGTCTTAACCCATCAACTGCAGATGAAAAAGCGGATGATCCTACCTTGAGACGATGTATCAACTTTGCAAAGGCATGGGGGTATGGTGGTGTTTGTACTGCAAACTTATTTGCATTCCGCGCAACAGAACCATTGGATATGAAGGCAGCAAAAGATCCTGTGGGTCCTGAAAATAACAAGTGGCTAAAAAAGTTAGCTAAAGATGCAGATTTGATCGTGGCTGCGTGGGGCAATGATGGTTTATATTTAGAACGCTCTATAGAGGTAAAAAAACTGATATCAAATTTGTACTGTCTCAAATTAAATAAATCTGGTGAGCCGGCACATCCACTCTATCAAGGTGCTAAAATAAGACCAATGTTAATGGATGAATAGAAATATACCCAAGGGGGTAAAAGCTCTATTTATTTCAATAGATCGAAAATAAATAGAGCTTGAGAATAAGTCAAAAACCACACGGAAAAACATTATTGAAGTTCAAAGTGTATTGTCTCAGAGTGAACTTACATCCATTTTGATCAATGATCTGTTATATATGCGGAAGGCGACAGCAATGGCTAATATATGGGTTTAACGGTGGCCTCTTCCCCGACGACAGCCAGTCGTTTTCAAAGATTAAAAGCACAATTTAATTTTCTTTTAAGAGAAATTTATTTTTATCAAATTTACTCATTTGTAAAATCTAATATTTGAGGCATTATATTATTACTTACATGCTTCTTAAGAGAATTAGGTTCCTATATGAATGAATTAGAAAAAACAAATGATGAAAGTGATTTGATGCGCCTACTTTACATGTTTTTATTTGCGGTACTTTTTAACGTTTCCGAATTTGTGATTTATGCGATTATGGTCATTCAATTTGTATTAAGAATCGCGACGGGCAAAATGAATGATCAATTGTTGAGTCTGGGTCAAAATATAGCTCGATATGCATCACAATTAATTGAGTATCTGACTTTTATAACAGATGAGAAACCTTATCCATTTTCACCTTGGCCTGGCGATAAAACTAAAAATAAAATCTTGTAAGAACCAATAGTTGAAAACAAGTAGTCTTTGTAAGATTTACAAACATAATATTGAAAAAATGATCTAGAGATTCCGATGAAGACTAAAGCTCTCAATAAAGCCCAACTATATCAAATAACCGTTATCTTCAGTGTGTTATTTGCGCTATTAGGTTTTTCATACAATGTATGGCGAATGGAAGTGACTGAAGAAAATAGTAATAACAGAACCGCCTGTTTCGAGATGTTGTTAGAACTATCTTCTTTAGAGCAGTTAGTTTACGCAGCGCATTATGATAAAGACACGCAAGAAGGTAACCCAAGAAAGGGCTGGGTAAAAGTTGGTTTAATAAATGACTTAAGCGTACTTACGACCACTTCTGTAGAAAACCAGGCTGACAAACTAAAAGAAATATGGGCAGTGAATTGGGATAAGATGACGGATGATCAAAATTCAGTAGATCAAATAGTAAAGGCGATTGATTCAGTTAGAGAAGAAATAAAATTAACGCTGAGTTCACTTGAATAGTCTATATTTCTGATGCTTTAAAATCTTGGTTGCCGCTGCATTAATGAAAAAAATAAAGCGAGTTTTGATCAAGATTGGTCTTATTGTTTTAAGCCTGATGCTGCTTTCAATTTTCCTTGTACTTAGTCTTCGTTGGGCTAATCCACCGACAACCGCTTTTATGCTTGGACATAAATTCTTTGCAGAAGAAAAAAATCAGATAACTTATGAATGGAAAGACTGGGATCAAATTTCTCATAACATGAGTCTTGCTGTGATCGCCGCTGAAGATCAACGTTTTCCAGAACATCATGGTATCGATTTCAAGCAACTCAATCGTGTGCTGGGAGATTATAAAAAAGGTAAGCGACTAAGAGGAGCTAGCACCATTAGCCAGCAAACGGCTAAGAATATTTTTTTATGGTCAGGCCGCAGTTATTTTAGAAAAGGCTTAGAGATCTGGTTTACTTTATGGCTTGAAATTTTGTTGGATAAAAAACGAATTCTAGAACTTTATTTAAACATTGCAGAGTTCGGTAATGGCGTTTATGGAGCAGAAGCCGCAAGCCAGATATATTTTAAAAAATCCGCAGAACGAATTACAAAAAGAGAGTCAGCAATGTTTGCTGCGGTACTTCCAAACCCGAAAATTTATAAAGTAAATAAACCCTCAAATACAGTTTATAAACGACAAAGTTGGATACTAAAACAAATGAAAAACTTGGGAATGGAACCGATTAAACTTCTTGAGAAGAAATAAGCTTTAAAGTTTTGATAATGTGGCAGTCACACTTTGACTTGGAAATGAAGCTTCCATAACTAAGCAATCTTTCTCACAAATAAATGGTCTTTGAATTTCACCAGCAGCATGACACATAAACACTGATTAGTTATGCGATTTTATCTGTATCAGGTGCATATATGTCTAATCCGATTAAAACTCTACGTTGCCCTAATATCAATAAAGACTCTGGGGAAATATCCTGGCCCTCCATTTCTTCATTCATAAATAGGCCGCAAAATAGATCGATCGTATATTTAGATGAAATTTCTTCCCATACACTTAAGTCGTTTGTTAACTTAGAAAATATTTCCATTATTTGCTTATCAATGTTACCCGGCTCGGACTCGGCAGCGTGTAGTCTCCAGCTGCCGGTTGTTGCGGTACGTGAACGCCCTGTGTTTCGACCAACAATCACCTCTCCCTTGTATTGACAATTAGTTGGTTGATAACCTAATAGCTCGGTGATTTCATCAGGAATGAGATCATCTCCAAAGATTCTTAAACTTGCTTTTGTTCTAGCTATAGTCGCCATATTTTCCTATGCATTACGTTACATCTGCACCAACTCAGAAACTTCCAGCGAACCACCGACATCAAGAAACGGGCAAGCCTTTGCAATCTCCAATGCGATATCCATAGAATCTGCTTCAATAATGGTATAACCCGACATTGACGTTGTACTGCTAGTAGTCACTGAACCATCAGAATTTATCGTATGGGTATTCTTAATAGGATTCATCGGACTGACCGCAGCATCGCCTAGTGAAGACAACCACTTCATATATTTCTGCATATGTTGCTGACCTTCTTCTGAACTAGAAGGCGGATTGCCGCCTAGATAAGTAATCATAAATTGAGTCATTTGCGTCTCCCATTCTTAGTATTGTCGTATTATCGCCTAGAATTATTTTGAATAACATCGTATGTTGATGGCAGGATTATTTCGATGAAAGAAAACAAAACTAAAATCATATTTTCTATTCTTCTGGCTTTAGCCATGATTTTTCTTTGGCCAGCGGATCAATTTGATGAACAATTGATCCGGCTTGAGGCTGAGAACGAATTAGGTGATTCGATCAAAAATATTCAAAAAGAATCTGTAGATCTGCAAGCGGTACTTTTGGATTATTCGGATGATCAAGAATTGATTTTGAAATCGCAAATTGCTTTGATCAAATATCCTCAGCAAACGCGCACAGTATTATTAGAGTTTGGATCTGAAAATTCATTTAAGGATATCTTTCTTGAGCACGGAGAAGTTGTAATTCCGGTGATCAATTATTTTTTGATCACGGACATTAAGCAGTCGATCAAGTTTATGGATAATGCTGGCAAGTTTGCACATGATTTTAAAGATTGGTGGAGTCGAGAAGTAGCAGATGATCAAGATCAAAAAGAGACTTTAGAATTACTAGAATCAGATATAAATTCAGATCAAAACCTAACCAATAAAAAACAAGCCTGGTATTCGATCCAGTTTATAAAAAATGGTGGCCATGATTTTCTTGGCCAGTTTTCGATTAGCCCTCAAGGCGAAGTAAAGTGGATCCAAACCGAACGGGTGGTGGAAGGTGTATCATCGTTTTTTACCAGTGGTGTTCGGGAACTTGAAACACGTTATGTTACTGATCAGGAAATTACCGGCAACAATCTACTTTGGGCAAGTGTTGATGTGTTGGCCGTTGCTGGAACACTGAAGTTATTGCGCGCAAGTCGGCAAGTTGCGCGTTCAGGGAAATCGATCAGCCTGACACGTCAAACAAGTCTGTTTGGATCGCGTTTATTGAAAAGTGGTTTCGCCGGTCAATTGTTTAAAGTTAGCGCCATTGCAGGAACAGGCTGGTTGCTGATCAAACATCCAAGTTTGATCACCAGCTTTTTGGCTGAGGCTGGTGAATTAATTGGAATACACCCAATGCTTGCACAATTGATCGGAATTTCCTTGTTAGCTTTTGTACTTTTATATCCAGTCAACTGGTTTTTACGAGCGATTCTTAGTCCAATATTTTTAATGTTGAAGTATTCAATCAACAAAATTTCATAATCTCTTCACATTGGCTTAGATCTTGATGGTTGTGATTACTGTAAACTGTCAGTAATTTTCACAATATAAAATACTAAATGTGCCTTAAAAGGTTAAATTATTACTTTCTAATTTTGTTCGGTTTTTTATTGCTGGCTGGATGTGTGAAAGATATAACTGTCGAACAGGAAGTGCATGCCGAGTTTCCCGAGAACTGGCAGGCAGAAAATTTGATTGCAGATGTTGATAAGCCTCAAGCATGGCTGGAAGATCTGAATTCGCCAGTTTTAGATCAACTTGTTGAAGAAGCCTTGTCTGGTAATCTTCCACTCAAAGCTGCATTGGCCAGGTGGCAGGCGGCACAAGCGCAAAGTGAGATAGCTGGCGCACCTTTAAAACCAAATGTAGAAGTCGGTGGTGATGTTGCACGGCGTCGTGTAAATCAAACTAGCAGTGATGATTTTTCTTTTGATGTCAGCGCCAGCTGGGAAGCAGATGTCTGGGGTCGATTAGCAAATGCGGAACGCGCTGCGATTAATGATGAACAGGCTTTTGCAGCAGATTATCATGCCGCAAAGTTATCGCTTGCCGCCGATGTTGCTCAAAATTGGTTCGCAAGTATTGAAGCAGAACAACAAGAAACCCTTGCGATCAAAAATGCCAGGACTTTCAAGCAAAATTTAGACGTGATCGAAGAACGTTATCGACGCGGATTGAATTCGGCATTGGATGTACATCTAGCGCGTACCGATGCGGCAAATGCAGAGAATGCGGCAACCCAACGAACGCGTCAGAAAGATCCGATTTTACGTCGACTGGATGTGCTTTTGGGTCGCTATCCGGCAGCAGAATTGGCTATAGCAAAGCAACTCCCCATATTGGCTAAAAAGGTTCCGGTTGGAATACCCGCTGATATTTTGATCCGTCGTCCAGATTTGCTGGCAGCAGATAATCGTTTAAGTGCTGCGGGCGAGAGAGTAGAAGAAGCACGCAAAAATCGTTTGCCAGCAATTCGATTGACAGGTAGTGGAGGTCTTCGAAGTGCTGAGCTGAATCAATTATTAGATTGGGATAGTCTTGTCTGGAACTTGCTTGCGAGTGTTACACAACCAATTTATGCGGGAGGTAGACTTGATGCCGAACAAGCACTGGCTAAAGCCCGACATGGTGAACTTTGGGCAAATTATGCACAGGCTGTACTCAATGCATTTCGAGAAGTAGAAACAGCACTGGCTGCGGAAGATCGATATGCGCGTCAACTTGTACAATTGCAACTGGCTGTGTATGAAGCAGGTGAAGGTGCAGATCTGGCACTATCCCAGTATCAAAATGGCTTGATTGATATCATTACCTTATTACAAGCACAGCAGCGTGCGTTTAATTCAGAAAGTACTTTATTACGCGTGCATCGGGAACAATTGGACAATCGAATTGCCCTATACTTAGCATTGGGAGGTGAGTTTTCATCATCGCAGGCGAGATTGCTACCTGGTAATGAACAAGAAGATAATCAAAATAATTGATCAGATAATTTTTCAAAATCTATGATAAAAAAAATCATCCATTTAATGTTGACCGTCGTTGTTTTAGCAGCAGGGATTTACTTTGGAATGGATCTTATAAAAACTGCACCAGAAACTGAACGACGGCCGTCTAAAAAAATGATCCCTCTGGTTGATGTTATCGAAGCACGGCCACAATCTTATTCTGTCCAACTATCAACTCGTGGAACGGTTAGCCCTCGAACGACGAGTAGCTTAATTCCTCAAGTTTCTGGACGAGTTTTAAGTATTAGCGATCATTTTCGTCCGGGTGGATTTTTCGAAGCGAATGACGAATTGCTACAGATAGATCCAATTGATTATGAACTTGCTTTAACGTCAGCAAAAGCAGAAATACAAAAAATGAAATTGGCTCTGACTGAAGAAAAAGCGCTAGCAAAACAGGCAAAAAGTGACTGGAAAAAACTGGGTATGAAAGGCAAGCCAGATGCATTAGCCATGCGTGTACCACAACTTGCCGAGGCAAGAGCAATGCTGGCTTCAGCAAACGCAAAAGTGAAACGAGCACAAATTGATCTGGAACGGACACGAATTATCGCACCTTATGCTGGACGAATAATGGATCAACGTGTCGATATTGGGCAGTTTGTTTCTTCAGGTACGACGCTCGCAAACATCTACGCAACAGACTATGTCGAGGTACGTTTGCCACTGACTGATCGACAATTAGCTTATGTTGATCTACCCGAAAGTTATCGCGGTGAAGTCAACCCAAAAGAAGGACCAGACGTTAGACTATCCACCGAGCTAGGTGGCAAGATCAATTCATGGCAAGGACGAATTGTTCGCACAGAAGGCGCTATTGATACGCAGAGTAGGCAGCTGTTTGTTATCGCCCAGGTCGACGATCCTTATGCCAGATCCGATCAAGATCGTCCACCACTTAAAATCGGACAATTTGTTCGCGCTCAAATTACCGGAAAAACGTTAGATAATGTTTATGTGCTGCCAAGATCAGTTCTGTCTGGCACCGATGGAATTTTGATCGCAGTTAAAGATCAAGAAGACAAATATCATGTTCGATATCGATCATTAGAAATAGTCTGGCAAGACTCGGAAAGTGTTGTGATCGGTTCTGGGCTTAACGCGGGCGAATTGGTTATTTCTACATCAATGCCTTACGCAACAGATGGAGCAGAAATCCAGGTTGCACCTGGGCTGGCTAAAAAGAAAGGTGTTAAGGGAAAGGTAGTTGAAAAAGTAACAGCTCAAAAAGAATCTGACCCAAAAGAATCTACCAAGAAAAAACGTGAGGTAGAAAATCGGGTGAACGACAAAGATCAGCCAGACAATCACCAGGCTAAATTGGACCCATAAAATGCATGGCATGATTAACTGGTTCGCGCGCAATCAAGTGGCTGCAAACTTGTTGATGGTTGCTATTCTGGCATTAGGTGCCTGGTCATTATCAAGCCGAATTCCTTTAGAGGTTTTCCCTTCGTTTGAACGTGATATTGTTACTGTCACGATGAGCTACCGAGGTGCAACGCCGACGGAAGTAGAAGAAGCTATCGTAATAAGAATTGAAGAAGCGATTGCAGATCTGGAAGGCATTAAACAGATCACATCATCAGCCAATGAAGGTGTTGGGCAAGTGATGGTCGAAATTGAAAGCAACCTTGAACCTCGGGATATGCTCGATGAGATCAAAAATCGTGTTGACACGATTATCGGCTTTCCAACCGATGTTGAAAAACCAAACTACAAAATTCAATCACGTACTCGAGAAGTCATCAGCGTTGCTGTTGTTGCAGATTTGCCTGAAAAAAAGCTTCGTGATTTAGGTGAGCAAGTCCGAGATGATATTGCTGCATTGCCAGAAATTTCATTAGTTGATTTACAAGGTGTACGCGCATATGAAATGGCGATCGAAGTCAGTGAGAATACGCTTGATCGTTATGGCTTGACATTTGATCAAGTTCTGCAAGCAGTGCGGCGCAGTTCGCTCGATCAACCCGCAGGATCAATTAAAACGAATGCAGGCGAAATTTTATTACGCACAAAAGGGCAAGCTTACAATGCGGAAGATTTTGCGCAAATTAGTGTGATTAATCGTCCAGATGGTACGCGTTTATCGCTAGGTGAAATCGCAACAATTCGAGATAGTTTTGAAGAAGAAGCGAAAAATACCGTTTTCAATGGCCAGCAGGCGGTCATGGTTGAAGTCTTTCGAACGGGTCAACAAAATGCCATCGAGGTTGCAGCAGCGGTACGTGATTATGTACTGGTAAAAAATGATCAACTTCCGGCAGGTGTGACACTGCACTACTGGCGCGATCGTTCTCAGGTTGTTAAACAACGTCTACAAACTCTGACTAAAAGTGCCTGGCAAGGAGGCTTGCTGGTATTTTTGTGCTTGACACTTTTCTTGCGTTTTTCGGTTGCTGTCTGGGTGTGTATAGGAATCCCGATCAGTTTTATGGGCGCATTAGCGATCATGCCAGAGATGGGTACAACGCTAAATTTGATCAGTTTATTTGCTTTTATTCTGGTGCTGGGAATTGTTGTTGATGACGCGATCATCACGGGTGAGAATATTTACTCACATATGAAAAAGGGTAAACAACAAGGCCTTGAAGCAGCTATTACTGGTGCACAAGAAGTCTCTGTCCCTGTGACTTTTGGATTGTTAACGACACTGGCAGCATTTTCTCCACTGCTGATGATTGAAGGTGTTCGAGGTGCAATCTTTGCTCAAATCCCAATGATCGTGATCCCGGTTTTGTTATTTTCATGGGTAGAATCAAAATTGATCTTGCCAGCACATCTAAGCCATATTCGGATTAAGCCAGCCAGCGAAACAGGTTTACTGACACGTTTACAGGAAGTCTTTGCGGACGGTTTAGAGCGAGTTATGAAATTTTTATATCGGCCATTGCTAAGTTTAGCTTTGAACTATCGTTATCTTACTTTTGCAATTTTTATTGCCGTGTCTTTTGTTATTTTGAGTTTTGTAATAAGTGGCCGTTATGGTTATACCTTTTTCCCAAAAGTCCAGAGTGAAATCGTTCGAGCGACTTTGAGAATGCAAGTTGGAACCAGTGCTGAAGTGACGAAAAAGTATGTGGATAAAATGAATGCCACCGCCGAAGTACTTCAAGGGAAATATACAGATGAGGAGTCTGGTGAGTCCGCGATAAAAAATATCATGACCAGTGTTGGTTGGACTTCATGGGGAAGTCACAGCGGTGGGATCTCCAGAGGCGATCCAGAATTAGGCCAGGTAAGTCTGGAATTAATTCCACCGGAACAACGTAAGGTACCGATCTCTACATTTGAGTTTGTTAAAGAATGGCGTAAAGCCATTGGGCCGATTCCAGGCGTAAAAGAATTAAATTTACGAGCAGAGCTGGGTCGTGGCGGATCACCGATTGATGTTCAATTGACCGGCGATGATTTTACTGTCCTTAAGGATGTGATCGAAGAAATCCGGGGACGATTAAGTGAGTACCCAGGTGTTTTTGATATTCAGGATTCGCTTGAAGATGGTAAAACTGAGATAGAGCTTGTTATCAGACCGGAAGCTGAACTACTCGGTATTTCATCATCCGATTTAGGTCGCCAAGTTCGCTACGCATTTTTTGGTGCGGAGGCTCAAAGAATCCAGCGTGGTCGTGATGATGTGCGAGTAATGATCAAATACCCGCAGGAAGAACGCCGTTCTATAGGCGACCTGGATAAGATGCGGATTAGAACGGCAGACGGACAACAAATCCCGATCGGAAATGTGACTGAGATAAAACCGGGACTAGGGTTTTCAACTATCCGACGAGTTGATCGACATCGTGCGGTGAATGTAACGGCCGATATTGATAAAAAGACAGTCGATCTAAATAAGATAACCGTTGATTTGACGACATTGTTAGAAGAAATACGGCAACGTTATCCCGAAGTTCGATACACGCTTGAAGGTGAACAGCGTGAGCAACGGGAGTCTTTTGGGAGTCTTAGATTCGGTGGAATATTTGTACTTTTTTGTATCTATGCATTATTAGCGATTCCGTTGAAATCTTATCTGCAACCGATTGTAGTGATGCTGGTAATCCCATTTAGTCTGGTCGGTGCGATTCTCGGACACATGTTGCTTGGAATGAGTTTGAGCATCATGAGTGCGATGGGAATTTTGGCGTTGGCCGGTGTGGTTGTAAATGATTCGCTGGTACTTGTTGACTGGATAAACCGTCGTAAAGCTGAGGGTGTAAAAATTACCGAAGCAGTAAGAATGGCCGGAAGCGCACGCTTCCGACCAATTTTATTAACTTCCATTACAACTTTTGCAGGGCTTGCCCCCCTGATATGGGAAAAGAGTACTCAGGCACAATTTTTGATCCCTATGGCAGTTTCACTCGGTTTTGGGATCCTTTATGCGACTTTGCTCAGTTTGATCCTTGTACCGACTGGATATTTGATCCTGAATGATCTGCAAACGCTTTTTAATCGATCTACTAAAAAGTCAGAAACAGATCTTGCAGAATTGATTGAATAAGAAAGTTTTTAAGCAAACTTATTTTAGAGGATTAGGTGCTTGACGAATACCCTCTATCGCTAGCTCCAGATGTAACACCTCAGAATGTGGACCAAGTTTTTCCATTCCAGTTATTCCGAATTCAGCAGGTTTAATGCTAGTTGTTCCGTAGAAGCCGCGACGATATCCGCCCCATGGATCATTGCCGTGACCGATATGTTCAATATCGATAGTAATATTTTTTGTAACGCCATGCAGTGTGAAGTCACCCTTCATGATTGCTTTTCCATCACCGAGTTCTTCAAAAGAAGTTGATCTAAATGATGACGTAGGAAATTTTTCTACATTTAAAAATTCTTCGTTACGCAAATGTTTGTCGCGTTTGGCATGGTTAGAATCCAGGCTTGCAACATCAATATCGATCTCAATTTTTGCCGCTGAAGGATTATCTTCACTGTAACTAAAATTACCTGTGAATTGGTTAAATTGACCATATAACCAACTAAAGCCAAGGTGTTTTATTTTGAACTGGATGAACGCATGAGTTCCTTCAGTATCAACCACATATTCATCAGCTTGCACTACATTCATCGCCGATAAGTTCATTAATCCCGCTAATAAAACGATCATTAATTTACGCATAATTTTCCCCTGTTATTTTCTAAATGAAAGATTATAGACCCAACATACGTTTTAGAGTTCGGTCTTTATCTATAAAGTGGTGTTTTAACGCAGCAAGCGCATGAAAGCTTGCGAAGATTATTAATACCCATGCGAGAAACAAATGAATTTCACCAGCGAGATCTTCCTGATTTTTTATACCAGTAAAACTAGCCGGAATATTAAAAAGATCAAAAACCGGTAACGGATCTCCTTTTGCGGTGATGATCAGATAACCCGAGATCGATATCACAAAAAGTAAAATGTTAAGTAAGTTCTGAACTAGGCGAGAAGCAATTTTTTCCCAGCGTTTATGCGTCGATAAATGTTCCGGTGGAGAACTGATACGGCTCCATAAAATTCGTACGATCAAAAACAAAAAAAGCATTACACCAATTCCTTCGTGCAACCAGGGCGCGGTTTGATACCAGGCGTCGTAATAGCCAAGATCGGTCATCCAGAGACCGAGACCAAACAAACCGAAAACGCCAACTGCAATCAACCAATGTATAAAGATTGCGATAGAATTGTAGTTCTGTATTGTCTCTTCTTTTTTCATCAATTCATCAAGCCAACTGATAGCGTTTATCAAATGGAATAATAATACCTTCTTGATCAAACGCTTCTTTCATACGCATTCTTAAATCGCGTTCGACTTCTTCGTGGCAGCCAGGATTAACTTTAGTTACCGTTCTGATCAAAAGTTCCGGACCATTAAAATCTTCGAGTCCATCAATTCGAGTTTGTTCCAAAACATCGGCATTTTCTTTTTTGATTTGATCACCAATGTTATTCAAAACCGCATATACTTTTTGAATATCAGATTCGTGATCAACACCAACAGTGACGACAGCGTTTGAGAAGCTTCGAGAATAGGAAACGACGTCGCTCATATCACCATTTCTAAGAATAAAAAGTTGGCCATCTCGACCACGAATTTTAGTGGTTCGCAAACCGATCGATTCAACAGTGCCGACAGTTTCTTGTACTTCTATGTAATCTCCAACCCGCAATGTATTTTCAAAAATAATAAAGAATCCAGAAATAATATCGTTGACGAGAGACTGTGCTCCTAAACCGATTACCATGCCTAAAATACCTGCACCTGCAAGCAATGGAATGGGATCAAAACCAAGCCCACGCAGGATCAAAACGAAGACAACAAAATAAATAAGCCAGGCAAGAACGCTTTTGAAAAGTGGAAAAATAGTTGCTTTACGTTGCTGTTCTTCTTCAGATTCCGTTTCGTCATTAGAGACTTTATCGATCAATAAATTAACGACTTCAATAACAACACGTGCGATAAAAAACAAACCAATACCTTGAATAATACCTGGACCGTATTCGGCTAAATGTGAAATAAAACTAAGTTGCGATAGAACCATTGTTGCAACGACTGCATAGAGAATATATTCAAGCGTTTTTCTAAGTAATGGAATTAAGTGTCGTAAGTTTTCATAAAAAAGAAGTTGATTATTTGACTCTGCGTAACGCCTGCTTATGCCATCAAAAGTATCAACAATCACTGACATTACGTTCACCACCAGTAAACCAACAGAGATGATTAAATAAACTTTAAGTGCGATCAGAATATAGGAACCAATAGTACTGGGTAGCCCAAACAATAAATTCGCCGCGTACAGAACGAGTAACCATACAACAACTTTCTGGATTGAATTTAAACGGCTAAAAAAGAAAGCGACACTATCATCGTTGTCATCGATTTGATCAAAGTTGACTGCTTTATCAGAAACATAATTGATGCCACGTTCATTGAAGCGAATAAAGTAGCGGGCGGCAATAATAAGGCCGATCACTTTCGCTACGCTAATAGCTAAACCTTTCCAGAAGTCTGGTGGAATTTTCTGTATTAGATCGAAAGTATAAGTTTTGAGATCATTTCCCAGGTACCATTGATAACCATTCAAACCAACAACGGCTAATATTCCGACAAACAACAGCAGCCTGAGAATTAGCCTGAAAAGTTTACAAAAGCCAGTAATTCTTTTTTCATGCTGCATGAGCGAAGTGGAAGATTGCGCTTTATTTTGAATAAAACGGATCGCTATGCTCAAAATAAAGTACAACACGATTAAGGCAATAATTTCTATGCCAACTACAGCAAGGTTTTGTAGTTGTACATTCGCTAGATCAATCTCTTTTAACCATTCCATAATTTGAAAACACCACCCAGACATATTTTTGACAAATATATCACGTATTATTATTAAAGCTTAAAATATGGAATTTCCTTGACTGTAATCTGCGCCTTAATTAACCTGCTCAATAATACAAATACATAAGTAAGTACTTTAAGAGGAATGTCATGCGCTGGAAAAATAGAAGACAAAGTTCAAATGTGGAAGATCGCCGTGGGCAAGGTCGTGGTAAAACAGCAGCGATTGGCGGTGGTGGTATTGTTATGGCATTGGTTGCTATTTTCTTGCTCGGGCAAGATCCAGCTGAAGTATTGCAAGATATGACGCAACAGCAACCACAACAACAAGGGCCATATCAAGCAAGTGAGCAAGAACAACGTGTAGCCAGTTTTGTCAGTGTTGTACTCGCTGATACTGAAGATACCTGGTCAAAAATTTTCCAGCAAGCAGGAACTCAGTATAAAGCACCAAAACTGGTTTTATATTCAGACATGACACCAACCGCTTGTGGAACAGGTCAAGCAGCATCTGGACCTTTTTATTGTCCGGGTGATCAAAAAGTCTATCTTGATCTTAGTTTTTTAAACGAATTACAAAGAATGGGTGCGAAAGGAGACTTCTCCGTTGCCTATGTTTTAGCGCACGAAGTGGGTCATCATATTCAAACTATCACTGGAACTTCAGCAAAAGTAAGACAGGCACAGCAACGAGCGTCTAAAGTTGAATCAAACGCGTTACAGGTTCGAATGGAGTTACAAGCTGATTGTTTAGCCGGCGTCTGGGCAAACCACACGCAACACCGAACTCAGTTTTTAGAACGTGGTGATGTCGAAGAAGCAATGAGTGCCGCCGCTGCGGTGGGTGATGATCAAATCATGCGCAAGGCTGGTAGAACGCCTCGTAAAGAAGCGTTTACACACGGCTCATCCAAACAGCGTATGGAATGGTTTAATCGCGGAATTGAATCAGGTGCTCTGCGGGCCTGTGATACGGGAATTTGATAATCATTTAGTAATATCTAATAATTTTAATATTTGTTTAGCTGCGATGTATTCTCTGAATGGATAAACTTTAAGGTCAATTACATTGTTGAAATGTTTGGTAGCGAGAGCATTATCTTCATTTAACCAGTATTTATAGGCGATATTAAATTCAGCTTCTGTTTTTTCGCAAACATTTTTAGTCTTGTCTAGAAGGATATTTTCACTGATTTTATTTAGCCGATAATCACGTAGATTTTTTTCCCCAATCACTGAGTTTGAGTGACTTTGTTCCTAGTGAAAAAAACTTGGTACTATCTTCAGAGCCCAATCTCCAGAAAACCACATAGCTATAAATACAAATAATGGTAGATCGTAGGTTTTTTTTCGTTTTGTAAGAATCTCTTCCAGAAGGTATCTGCCTTATCCCATTGACCAGTGTTTGTATACATCTGTGCTAATTCATTAAGGACAGGAATCCCATTTGGTTTTTTTTCTAACAATTCAAGATATAAGGGTTCAGATTTTTTTGGTTGTTGATCTGATATAAGTGAAAAAGCGAGATCATATTTACTTCCCCTATCGTTTTTGCTTTTATGTATTAGATTAGCTTCATGTAGCCGTAATTTGGTTTTACCGAGTAGACCAAAAAGTTCCATTAAGCTTTCATGTGATTCAAAATCATTAGGAGTTTGTTTTATGACCTTTTTTATGGCTTTTACAGCTTCATTTAGCTGGGCTTGACTCTGAGTAACACAATGCTGTGCATAAGCATCACCTAAAATTTTATTTCCAAGTGCCTTATTAGCAACAACATTATCTGGTGAAACTCGTACGGCTTGTCTTAATGTTGCCAGAGCCAGTCTTTCTTGTCCTAAATGTGATTGCAGTTCGGACATTAAAATGTAAGGAGCTGGATTGTCTGGATATTCTTTAACGCTATCTTTTAAATAGCTCATTACAGTTTTTAGATCATTGTCAGTGCGGCCGTTTTTTAGTAACCAAAGAGCTTTGAGAAGCGATGGGCTTGCTAAGTTATTTCTGCGAATTATTTCTGAATCTTGAAACTTTTTTTCAAGTTCTGCGTAGCTTGCCGGGTCGGTTTTTTTCTGATTATATATTTCTTCAGACATTAGAGAGTAAATAGCTACTTGCACACCTACATGTTCTGGAGAAAATTCCTGAAACTGTTTGTAGTATTTAATCGCTTGTCGACGACTCTCAGGATTTTTATTTTTTTCATAATCTTTTAAATAAGCATCAGCAAGCTCGCCTATCAAATAAGGCTCATTATTTTCTTTTACCTGAGCTTCTAACGCCAGGATTTCAGGATCAGAAGTTGAAGGCGATGTTGGATTAGAAACACAACCACCTAATAATAGTAGTGTGATCACAAAATAAAAAAAGATTAATAAGTTTTTCATGGTTGGTATCCTAAGTCTTCGGCTTTCTTAAGAAATTTATCGGATGCATCATAGTCATCTAAAAAACCGTTAGCTAAACCAAGTATGTAATAAGCTTCTGCACTTTTTGCATTTATCTGTACGCTTTTTTCAGCCATTATTTTTGCATTTTCGTAATCTGCTTTATCCAATGATGATCTCGCTTCACTGAGTAGTTTTGTAAATTCACTACTTTCGTTGCTGTTAGTGACGACTGAGGATGGTTTGTTCGTTGATACTTTTTTTTCATAGACGACGATAGATTCAGAACCTTTTATTGCATTTTTGATCGAATCATAAAATTTGCGATACTGACTTTTTTCGATTGTTTGTTTTATTGATTCAAAATCTAATGTGATAACAATATCTTCTTTGGTTTTAATAAAATCATGCTTTAGTGTGAAAAAGTCGTTGTTATAGTTAATGCCACTTTTCACAATAATTGGAAGGTATGTTTTGTCTGGTTTTGTAAAAGATATTTTAGATTTTAATTTATAATTTGATGAACTCTTAAAAGCTTGTTCACGTTCTTCTGGTAAGGGAAGACTATTCAGATTTGTAAATGTATTTATCAAGGTTATTGCAGAGGAGGCAAAAGCAAATTTATCTTCTTCTCGTGTTCCCTCCAAAGAAAGTGTTGCCTTAATAGTGAAAGGTTTTTCACGATTTTTTTCATTAATAACCGAAGCTGAAGATACTTCTACCTTATTGAAAAGACCTTCTACAATATTATGTAATTCATTTTTTTATCCTGAGAGTTTTTATACCAGGCTCGAAAATATGTATCAAAACTGCCATTTAAAATTAAGGAGATATCTATCTAAATTTTTGAATCATCGCTATATTTATAATTAACAAGATAGAGGACATTATTGGAACTTTTATGTCTGAGAGGTTGAAGCTTTCCTTTCTTTTCATCCAAAATAAAAGCGTACTCACCATCAAGTTGAGACGAAATTCCTGGAAAGGCGCCTGTCTCGCCACTTGTATCCAACCATTGATGTGTTGAGTGATCTGGCACATGAACAATCATGTGATCAAAACTCAAGGTAGGTAGCGAACCTTGATTAAGATCACTAGGGTAAGTATTAATAAGGCTCGGATAAGCTTTGATGCCCATTGCTTTGAGTAGTGTCACTATCAATGTACTTTGATCTTTACAGTCACCGTATTTATTTGATAGAACTTCTTTGGATTTATGTGGCGTATAACCATTGGAATCGACATGAGCGTAAACATAACGAATATTGTCCTGAACATAATCAAAAACCGCTTTTATTCTTGCATCTTTTGAGGAATTTTTGTCTTTAATATTCTCAGCAATGCGGGAAATTTCAGGTGTTATTTCAACTGAAGGTTTGACCAGGCCAGTCACCCATTGGTTGATCTTATTCCAGTTTTTGACGGAACTCGCTTCAACATAAGGTAGTAATTTATCAAAGCTTGGCATGTTGTTTTCTACTTTAAGCGCAGGAAGATTTTCTACACTCCAAACATAAGTGTGCGAATTTTTTTCTTTAGTATATTTCTCATTGTTTTTGGCATTACGTACTAAAGTTTTTAACGGCATAGAAAGAGGTAATTTGACTTCGAGTCGAGAATAACGCGTGGGATCGACACGTGGCCAATTAATATCAGGAATTATTTGAACATAATGAAACCTTTGAAGCTTCATCCATTCCCCAGTTATTTGAGGCTTTAATGCAGAAAAGCTGTATCGGTATTCTATGATTGATCCAGGCTGTAAACCCGGCAGAGAAAATTTGATCACTTTACTATTGTCATAAAATTGATCTTGACCGCTCTTTTGTTCTTGATATGCGTCAGGCGAGACTTTTTGAACAGAACCATCCTGGTGAATAATTTTTGCGTAATCGAGCTTTATTGATTTGTAATAAGCATTATAACGAATTTCAATTTGGCCATAATCATTAACCGCTTTCTCATCAAGTACTGCAATAGCTGTATGAAAATAACCGCTGTCTTTACCATCTTTTTTAACATCATGAAAAATATCTTTAAAAAGTATAACTGCACCGCTTTTCTTTTCAATTGAGGATGCTTTGAAGTCCTTGATGATTTTTTCTGAAGGTAAAGCCTTTGAAAAGCCACTCACAGGAATGAATAAGATTAATAATAGAATAAGTTTATGCATGCAGACCCCGTTGTATATTCAACAATATAGTTCTGGTTAGTTGTTTGATCGCGTAGATGGGAAATGCTGCAGACTAAAACCACAGCAAACTACTGTGAATTGAATACATGTAACCTGGCCATCCATGACGCTATGAATATTAAAACACCAATTAGTTTTATTTCAATTATAAGTAGTTCCTATTGACATAATTTTACGAGCCAGGGCGTGGAATACTCATGTTGAACATTTATCGGCGGTTTATGGAAAGACTTAATAAGTTTATTCACAGGAAAGGTAAGGAAAAAAAACGTTTTTTGTGATCAGAAAATCATTAGCAATCTGATTATTCTGGAGGTGAAAATTTAGCGAATAGTTGGGCTCCTGTTATGTTTTCAGTCGCATTTGAAAAGCAATAATAATCTGGCTTTTCTTCGATAAAAACTTGCAGATCAAATGTCATATTTTCATGATCTTCGAACAAGCCGACTGGCACCCAATGTTGTTTAGTTTCTTTTAATCGATAAAAAAGATGACTGCCACACTGCATACAGAATCCGCGCTCCGCCCAATCGGAAGAATTGAAGATCGAAATATTTTCTTCACTCTCAAATGAAATATCCGTCCCGCAGCCAACTGACATAAAAGCACTACCACCCCATTTCCGACAGGTGTCGCAATGACAAGCACACACTTCCACTTATATTTTTGATACTGAACTTTGTTGCACCGCAAATGCGTGAGCCATTTCTATTTATTTTTTCTGTCATTTTTATAATCCTCTTGTCAGAAATCTTCAACGCTTAATGTTCTGACCCAACCTAATTTTTTCTCTATAGATGTGATCATCATGCCAGCAATATCTTTCCCAGTGGCACCTTCAATCCCTTCAAGTCCAGGGGAAGAATTAACTTCTAATAACAAGGGTCCATTTTTTGATCGAATAATATCGACACCGGCCACTTTTAACCCTAATACTTTTGAAGTTTTGATCGCCAGTGCTCTTTCAGCAGGAGTAATTTTGACAATGGATGCCGTGCCACCTTGGTGTATATTGGCTCTAAATTCACCGGGTGCTGCTTCTCGTTGAATTGAAGCGACAACTTTACCGTCAATCACAAAGCATCTTAGATCTTTTCCATCTGCTTCTTTAATAAACTCCTGCACCAATAAATTTGCCCGCAGGGCTTTAAACGCATTAATAACACTTTCTGCTGCTTTTTTTGTCTCTGCTAAGACAACACCACGACCTTGAGTCCCCTCCAGAAGCTTCACGATCAAAGGAGCACCGCCGACCATTTCGATCAAATCACCAGTATCAATCGGAGAGTTAGCAAAGCCTGTGGTCGGAATACTAATACCATTTTTTAGCATTAGCTGTAGTGAAAATAACTTGTCTCTTGATTGTGTCACCGCCGTTGACGAGTTGATGCTGTAAATGCCCATACTTTCGAATTGACGCGCAAGTGCACAACCATAAAAAGTAATACTGGGCCGAATGCGAGTAATGACCGCATCAAGATCATTAAGGATTCTACCGCCGCGATAGTGTGCTTCAGGTTCAGTTGCATCGAGTTTCATATAGCATTGCTTGATATTGAGAAAGATCATTTCATGACCGCGCTCATCGCCTGCTTCCATGATCCGTCGATTGCTGTATAGATCTGGATTACTGGCTAATACGCCAATTTTCAAACCACTTCGGGCAGTTTCTTTTTTGTTGTAGAATTGATCAAGCTCCCCAGAAGTTCTTTTTCCCAGACAAAAAGCAATTGATGGATCAACGAGAACACGACCGTTCATTGCTTCGCGACCCAACAACATTCTGTAACCCATGGAATCACGGTTTGCCAGTGTCAATTCTATATCCCATTGATCGTCACCGGCTTTGACAGTCGTACTGACGACATAGCGTGTTTCAGAAAAACCACTAGAGCTTTTTATTGTTCTTTTATCTACGATGGGGCGTACACATCGGATGACAGTTCGCCGATTGTTTTGTAATGGATGAACCTCAAAACTTACCCAGGGTAACCCATCACGTCGAAATTTTTGGATGTTAAATGCATGGATGGATGATGTTTTCGCACCAGAATCGACACGTGCTTTTATAGCAGGAATACCGAGTTCAGGGAATGCGCACCATTCTTCAGAGCCAATGATAAGTTTAGAGTTTTGATCAGTCATATTAGTAATTACCTGATGAAACGGTGGTTGAGTTCAATGGTAAGGGTAGAGTGGAAATCCTACACTAATATTAAGGCGACAGGTTACTTTTCTCGCTGTTAGTTTTGTTCCTCTTGGTGGCATTCAATTTCTTCCAAGAACTGTTTAGCAAGGAGAGTCGACGATTTTCTATCGTGCTTATTTGACTTCCCCCATTCACGGCAATACCAACAAATACGTTCCGCAATAGATCCTTTTGATGACTCACCTAGCTTTTCCCTAAGTGACAAGATTTGTGCACCGATGCCAACTAGCTCTTCGGTTTGTTTATCGGTTTTGTGTTTTAACTCTGGAAAGGGATTAAAGTTGGAAACACAAAATATTAAGTCGTTTTTTTCTTTCGCTGCAGTTTTTAGATGCGGAATTAATTCTTCGACTAACTGAGCTTCTAACGAATCGAGTTTGGAGTAGAGTTTAGTTTTTGCAATCATGGAAAATTATTTTACTTAGTGAAATATAAATTTAGATCTGAATTTTAAGTACCTATAGCTTGATTCGTTTAGTATTGTTACCACTATAAGGCAAGGTAATATCTTATTCATATTGAAAAGGCTAACTAAGCTTCGGCGGACTATTCATTTTATGGTTGATATAAGAAAAAATAAATGGGATTGTAAAAAGTGGTTCCTGGAGAATAGGCATTCAATAGTTGAATGCGCATCTTGGATTATAGGTGGAAATGTGAGGGGTCTGAGTAAACATGTCAATGCACATGATTTTTGAAAAAATAATAAGACTTTTAGGTGTTTTTATTTGTCTCTTATCTACGGGATGTGTTGTGAATTATTTCCAACTTGAACATGAACCAACTAAGAGGCTATTAAAAGGAGTTTCTATAAGCGATATAGAAATGTCAGAAGAACTTCCTTTTGAAAATGTCTTATTTGTACCTTTCTTCAATAAATTGACGATCTCATATCCCGTTCCTGAATCTTATTTGAGAGTTTATAGTTTGGAAAAAAGAGATGTTAAGGTTCAAAGCGCAGTATTGATCAACGGTTCTAAAAAAAACATTCTTGAGTTAAACAAAATAGTCACTCTTAAAAAAAGTGATAAGGGATATTTTTCAGGAGGTATTAAGTTATTTGATTCAGATAAGTTTGATGTTAGTAAATTATCAAAAGGTGATTTTGTTAAGTTAAAGGTTCTCTTAAATATTGATGGAATTGATAACGAATTAGTCTTCTTGTTAAAGTTAGTTGAATACAGTGACATTGCTTGGTCAACATAATAGTGGATTCAAGCTCCGGTAGATCCACATTTTAAATATCAACTATAAGCAATATTAACTAGTTAGCTGGATTAGTCCTTGTATTTATTATTAAAAAACTATTCAGATTTAGGTACAACATGTTTTTTTATTAAGGAGAACACTCACACCCGTTCAAAAACAGTAGCGATCCCTTGTCCATGTCCAATACACATAGTCGCTAATCCTAAGGTAGCATCTTTTTCTTTCATGAGATTTAGCAAGGTTGTAGAAATTCTGGATCCTGAACAACCAAGTGGATGGCCAAGCGCGATCGCACCGCCATTTAAATTTATTTTTTGATCAATTTTATCTAATAACTGAAGATCTTTTATGACGGGTAGAGATTGTGCTGCGAAGGCTTCGTTGAGTTCAAAGACATCAATATCGTCGATGGATAAGCCTGCTTTTTTCAATGCTTTTTGTGAAGCAGGAACGGGCCCATAACCCATGATTGCGGGCTCAACTCCTGCCAGTCCCATGGATACAATTCTTGCAATGGGTTCTACACCAGCCTCTTTTGCAGCTTCGGCTGACATGACGACCATTGCGGATGCGCCGTCTGATAATGCTGAAGATGTTCCGGCGGTGACGGTGCCTTTTGGATTGAAAGCTGGGCGCAATGTTGAAAGTGTTTCGATAGTAGTTTCTGGACGAATAACTTCGTCTTGAGAGCACATCATTGGGACGCCGTTTTCATCATGTCCGGGTGTGGCGACTATCTCGTTTTTAAAACGTCCTTCGAGCGTGGCTTCGTGCGCACATCGATGTGAACGTGCAGCAAATTGATCTTGTTGTTCTCGCGAAATACCGTGTTGCATAGCGAGTAATTCCGCCGTGAGCCCCATTGCATTTGATGCCATCGCGATGTGTTTTGTCAGTTTTGGATTAATATCGACACCGTGTGTCATCGGAATATGACCCATGTGTTCCACGCCGCCGATCAAATAAAAATCACCGTTATTTGATTGGATTGATTGTACGGCGGTATGCAAAGCTTGCATGGAAGAGCCGCAAAGCCGATTGACAGTTTGTGCCGGAACGCTGTGCGGAATGCGTGTCATTAAAGACATGATTCGCGCGATGTTGAATCCTTGTTCTAATGTTTGATAGACACAACCCCAGATCACATCGTCAATTTCCGAAGGAACAAGTTCTGGGTTTCGATCAAATAATGCTTCGGTTAAATGCGCAGAAAGATCTTCCGCACGCGTGACGCGATACATGCCATTTTTTGATCGCCCCATGGGAGTTCGTACACAATCGACGATGACTGCATCTCTTGCAGATAATTTGGAATTTAATTTCATTTTTTCGTCTCCCCTTATGCGAAAAACAGATCGTTAGTAGTAGCCATTTTTCGTAGCAATTCAGGTGGGTGATAAGCCGCGCCGAGATCTGAATATTTATCTGCAACCGTACAAAATTCAGTCGCGCCGATGGAATCAATATAGCGTAGTGCGCCACCACGAAAAGGAGGGAAGCCAATTCCCCAGATCAAGCCCATATCAGCAGCCGTTGGGCTATCTACAATATTGTCTTCCATACAACGAACCGTTTCTAAACAAAGCGCGACCATCATTCGTTCGATGATTTCATCGTCAGTAAATTCACGCGATTCTGGTGTGGCTTTATTGATCAGATCAATTGCATCTCGATCAATTCTTTTCTTTGGTTTACCGCGACGATCAGTTTCATATTTGTAATAACCACTACCTGATTTTTGTCCAAGTCGACCCTGCTTATAAAGCAACTCAGAAACGGTTTTGAAATTTAAACTGAGTCGATCAGGAAAACCTTTCGCCATCACTGCGGCTCCATGACAGGCAATATCGGTACCCACCACATCTAATAAATAAGCCGGACCCATTGGCCAACCAAACCCTTCCATCGCTTTATCAATTTGCAAATAATCAGCGCCATCATGCAGCAGTTGTTCAAAAGCATTTAGATAAGGAAAAAGAATACGGTTAACCAGAAAGCCGGGACAATCATTAACAACGATCGGACTTTTACCAATCGCAAGTGCATAAGCGACGGTGGTGGCAATAGTTTCGTCAGAAGTCTTTTCACCGCGGATTACTTCCACCAAAGGCATGATCGGAACTGGGTTAAAAAAGTGCATTCCACATACGCGATCGGGATATTTAGTTGCGGTGGCCAATTCTGTGATCGAAATCGTTGAGGTGTTAGAGGCGAGGATCGTTTTTTGATCAACAACATTTTCCAATTCAGCAAGTACCGATTTTTTAATGTTGATATTTTCGACCACGGCTTCAATTACGATATCGGTATTCGCAACATCGCCATAAGTTAATGTTGAGTTGATCCTCGTTAACGTATCGGCCATTGCTTCAGGTTTCATACGCCCCTGACTCACACGTTTGCCGAGTAGTTTTTTGGCTTCGTTTAAACCTAATTGTAGCGCGTCATCATTAATGTCTTTCATGACAATCGGCGTACCTTTGAAAGCACTTTGATAAGCAATTCCGCCACCCATTACGCCTGCACCAACTACGGCGGCATTTTTGATCTCGGCAGCTTTTGGAAGTATTACTTTTGCTTGTTTCTTTAAAAGCTGATCATTCAAATAAAGGCCAACAAGATTTTTTGCAACCCCCGTTTTTGCGGCTTTAATAAATCCAGCCACTTCGACTTTCATCGCTTCATCCCGATGAAGGCTTGCATGTGTTTGCATGACATCAAGCGCAATTTTTGGAGCTGGATAATGAGGGCCTGCTTTAGCTAAGACCATGCCTCGGGCAGTTTCGAAAGACATGAGTTGTTCAAGTTTATTCAAACGTAACGGTTGACGTTTTTCATTGCGGCGGGATTTATAATCGAGTGAGCCATCAAGACAACGCTGAAGGATTGTTAGAGCCGCATCTTGTAATTGATCTGGCTCGACTACGGCATCAACCGCGCCTTGTTTAAGAGCAACTTGTGGGCGTTGAAGTTTGCCCGTGGCGATCCATTCCATCGCGGTATCTGATCCGATTAAACGAGGTAAGCGAAAACTCCCACCCCAACCTGGAAAGATCCCAAGGTTAATTTCTGGTAGCCCAATTTTAGAATTATTTGTAATGACCCGATAGTCAGAGCTTAACGATAATTCAAACCCGCCACCAAGCGCGAGTCCATTAATCGTGGAAACTGTTGGGAAAGGAAGATCTTCAATGGCGGCAAATGTTTTATGCACATCAAGCAGCTGAGAATTAAAATCTTCATCGGGTAAATCGAACCAGCCATAAAACTCTGTGATGTCGGCACCAACGATAAAATCTTTTTTATTGCTGCTGATCATAAGTCCGCTCACTGAGTCACTTTTTAGTGTGAGTGCCGCGACAGCTTTTTTCAGTTCAGCGAGAGCTTCCAGGTTGAGTTTGTTTACTGAAGATTCTGATAGATCAAAATTGAGTTCAACGATTCCATTCGAGAGAGGTTTTGCGGTTAAGCACCGTCCTTCAAAGATCATGATTTTTCTCCTGTGAATCGGATCTAACTGTTTTACAAAGACTGTGGATTAAAACTAAAACGATGAAATAAAACTTATAGCCCACATTGATTGAAAAATTGATAGCACTATATATCAATGTAGGAAGAGTAGTCGTTAGATATTTGTGATTTTTCATTAATTAAAGTTTAAACGTTAATAAGCGATAACTAGTACCATAATCTAATAAATATAGTGAAATTAAATAGTGCTTACTTTATCTCTTAAAACAAAAATAATTCTTGTGGCTGCATTAATTGGTATGAGCACATCGCTTGCTATTGCAGTATTTATTGGATGGATGTCGATAGAGTTGGGACATAAAGAAATTGAAGAGCAGGCAGTTCAGAAACTCATTGCACAGCGTGAAGCTAAAAAATCTGAGATAGAAGCATATTTTGAAACTCTAAAAAATCAGGTTTTGACCTACTCAAATAACAGAATGATCATAGATGCCATGTCGGAATTTAAAACCGCATTTGGGGCTTATCGAAACGAAGGTAGTATTTATGATATAGAGCAACTTAAAAATGAATTGAAAACTTATTATACGGATCAGTTCCTGGCGAAATATAAAACAAGAAACAAAGATATTACTTTCAATGTTGATGAGGTACTAAATTCACTCGATGCTGATTCCATTGCCTTGCAACATCAGTATATCTCAGCTAATCCTAACCCTTTGGGTGAAAAAGATGTTCTGGTTTCCGCAAATGATGCCTCAGAATATTCTGCAATACATGCAAAATATCATCCGCATATCCGGGATTTTCTACAAAAATTTGAGTTCTACGACATTTTCCTGGTAGATCATGAGACCGGTGATGTTATTTATTCAGTTTACAAGGAACTTGATTACACGACGTCTTTGATCGATGGACCGTATGCAAAAAGTGGCCTTGCCAAAGCGTTTAATGCGGCGAATAAGCTGACGGAGGCTTCGACTGTCGTTTTAACAGATTTTGAATCTTATACCCCTTCATATGAAGATCCGGCTGCCTTTATTACATCACCCATTTTTGATAATGGGCGTAAAGTTGGTGTGCTGATTTTTCAGATGCCAATAGATCGAATTAATAACATTATGACTTACGATCATAACTGGGTGGAGAAAGGTATGGGAGAATCTGGCCAAACCTATTTAATTGGTTCTGATTCTAAAATGCGAAGTCTTGGTCGGTTTATTATTGATGATAGACAGGGATATCTTACCACCTTGAAAAGCACAGGGTTTGATCCTGAGCTAATCAAAAAGATTGAATTGAAAGATACAGATATTGGTATGCAGTCCGTTGAATCATCAGGATCAAAAAAAGGGCTGGCAGGTGAATCTGGTACGGGGATTTTTACAGATTATAGAGGTATTGAAGTTGTGTCTGCTTATGCGCCGTTGAGCATTGAAGGATTAGACTGGGTGATCATGAGTGAAATTGATAAATCTGAAGCATTTGCTGGAAGCGCAATTCTTACCAAAAAAATATTTCATTGGGGTTTGGCAGGAATTTCTGTGCTAGGTGTTTTATGTTTAATTATCGGTGGCATGTGTGCTAATTATATAGTTGGAATAATTGATTACATTGTCAGTTCTGTTGAAGATATTTCTGATGGTGTAGATTCAGGAAATTATGATCTAACTGGGCAACTCGAATCTGGTAAAAGCCCTATTCGTATTCGTTTGACAGGTGCAGTAAATAAATTGATTTATGCTTTTGCTAAGATCATACAGCGCGTTTCAGAATCAACTGTACATGTGGCTGAATCATCTAACGAGTTATCCTTGATTGCTCAAAACGCTAAAGATAGTACAGCCCTGCAAAGATCAGAGTCACAACAAGTAGCTACGGCAATGACACAAATGACAGCTTCTGCTCAAGAAGTTGCAAAAAATGCCGCAAATGGTGCTGAGTTAGCTAAAGAAGCTGATCTGGAGACAGCACTTGGTTCAAGAGTAGTCGAAGAAACGATATCGGAAATCAATTCGCTTGCAGCTAATGTTGAAAGAGCCGGCGATGTCATCAGTGAGCTTGAAAAGGAGAGTAAAAGTATTGGCTCCGTATTGGATGTAATCCAGGGTATTGCAGAACAAACGAACTTGCTGGCACTCAATGCAGCAATTGAAGCTGCAAGAGCCGGAGAACAAGGACGAGGTTTTTCCGTTGTTGCAGACGAAGTAAGATTGTTAGCTAGTCGAACTCAAGATTCAACTCAAGAAATTCAAATGATTATAAACAGCCTTCAATCTCGTTCGAAAGAAGCGGTAAGTGTGATTAATGAAGGAAAACAGCAAGCTATTATAAGCGTTGATCAAGCTCGGGCGACCGGATTAGCTTTATCTGGTATAGAGTCTAAGGTATCGGATTTGGAGAATATAACAACTCAAATTTCGGTCGCGGCCAATGAACAAGGCACTGTAGCAGAAGAAATCAATCGTAGTCTATTTAGCATTAATAATATATCTGAACAAAATGCAGAAGTGGCGAACCAGCTATCTTCCGAAAGCCAGTCTTTGGCTAATTTATCGGAAGAACTTAAAACCAATATTATAAGATTTAAAGTTTAATTAGTATTTTTCGAGTCGAAGAAGGGATGTTGTCTTTAATTTGCGGCATGTCTTATCTCGCTCCCTTTTTAGACCCCTACCTTTCGTTTCAAAGACATGTTATAGCTATATGCTAAAAAATTGATATTGCTTGAAGATCTAAATAGCACCCCCTGGAAGTCCTTAATATCAGCACTACTTTGAACAATGCCCCGTTATTGGAAATGGTTAATTATTGGGTGTAGTATCAGATATGAATTTATAATCACGAATAAAAAAATCAAAAATTGATCAAAGTAATTCCTAAATATAATTGATCTAGAGGAGAAGTTTATGTCAGCACAAATGAAAACAACAGCTCATGGTGGTTGTCCGCACGATTGCCCTGATACTTGTTCCATGGTGTTTGAAGTAGAAAATGGAACGCTTACCGGTGTAAAAGGCAATCCTGATCATCCAATGACCCGTGGCGGTCTTTGCGTTAAATTGAAAGATTACGAAAAACGTCATTATCATCCTGATCGTCTTTTGTATCCAATGCGTAGAACAGGGCCAAAAGGTAGTAAGCAATTTGAAAGAATTAGCTGGGATGAAGCGCTAGACACGATCACCGATAAATGGAAAGCGATTATCGAAGAAGATGGACCGCAGGCGATCATGCCGAACAGTTATCTTGGTCATCAAGGGCTGGTTCATGGTTTAAATGGTGGTGATGCATTTTTTAACCGAATGGGTGCGACTGTCGGCGAACGAACATTTTGTGGAGAAGGATCTTGCACAGCCTGGCTTTCTACTGTGGGACCTACCGCAGGTGTTGATCCGGAAAGTTTTATTCATTCAAAATACATCATCATTTGGGCATGTAATTCGGTCAGTACAAACTTGCATCACTGGCACATTGTGAGAGAAGCCCAGAAAAGTGGTGCAAAAGTTGTTGTCATTGATTCTTTTGCTTCAAGAACTGCTAAAGCAGCTGATTGGCATATTGATCCAAAACCCGGCACTGATGGTGCACTTGCAATGGCAATGATGCAGGTGATTATCGAAGAAGGATTAGTTGATCAAGACTATGTTGATAACTATACAGTCGGCTATGCAGAGCTTGCTGAGCGCGCTAAAGACAAAACGCCAGAATGGGCGGCTGAAATCACCGGCATTTCTGCGGACGATATACGTACATTAGCCAGAGAATACGCAACAACACAACCCTCGGCTATTCGTATAGGTGTTGCCTTGGAAAGAAGTTACGGCGGTGGTCAGACAATTCGTGCCGTTACTTGTCTTCCGGCACTAACAGGTGCCTGGCGTCATGTTGGTGGTGGTATTTTGCAATTCCCAGTTTGGGAACATCCTTATAAATTTGATGTGATTTGTCGCCCAGATTTGATCCCTGAAGGAACACAGGTGGTTAATATTCTTCATACTGGCCGTGTCCTCACCGGGGAAACTAAGCTCGAAACCCCGATCAAGTCGTTGATGGTCTGGAATACAAACCCAGTCACGCAAGCGCCAGAGACAGATAAAATTGTTGAAGGTCTGAAAAGAGAAGATTTGTTTACAGTTGTCGCAGATCACTTTATCACTGACACTGCCGTCTATGCGGATATTATCTTGCCTGCATCGATGGGTGCGGAGATGGAAGATATGATCTTGTCATGGGGACATCTCTATCTGACTTATAACGCTAAATGTATTGATTCTCCGGGGGAAGCGATCCCGAATAATGAAATCTTCCGACGTTTAGCTGCGCGTATGGGCTTTGAAGAAGAAAACTTCAAATGGTCAGATACAGAATGTCTTGAAAACTATGTGGATTGGGATTCACCCGCATGTGATGGAATTGATCTGAATTACATGAAAGAACATGGTTATGCTCGACTGACTGTTGGAACCAAGGATGATCGTGCACCGCATAAAGAAGGTAATTTTCCGACACCATCTGGCAAATGTGAATTCAAACTTGCTGACGGCGCGACTAACTTTGTTGCAGGTCCATTCCGTCAAATGTATGAAGGCTTTCAACCAGGTGAGTTGCTTGATACGTTACCGGATTATGTACCATCAAGAGAGACTCCTGACACAAATCCTGAGCTTGCTAAGAGATTCCCTCTTAATATTGTTTCTCCAAAGAGTCATGGTTTCCTGAACTCGTGTTATGCAAACATTGATAACAAGATCAAAGGACAAGGTGAGCAGTTTGTCATGATTAATGCGGTTGATGCAGAACAGCGCGGTATTAAAGAAGGTGATACGGTAAAAGTCTTCAATGACCGCGGTGCTTTTGAAGGTGATGCTCAAATCACAGATGATGTGAATGCGGGTATTGTTGTTGCAACGCTGGGTTATTGGCGCCAGTTAAATACTGGGACGGTTAACAGTATTAGTTCAGCTGAGTTTGTTGATATGGGCCACGCCCCGACATTTTCAGATAATCTGGTTGAAGTTAAACTTGCAGGATAAACAGGAGCCAAGCCTGAAATAAGCAAGAGAAGTTTTTACTTTTTGATCCATCGTCCTTAAAAAGACGATGGATCAATTTAGTTACTCATGGTCTCAGCAATCATATCGGTAATACCTTTTAGCATTCCAAGATAATTTTTGATCTCATAATCTACCCCGGGATATTTTTGCATTGCTTGTTCAACAACAGCGGGTATATCTTGGGTTGTATGTTTGCCTGCGGTCAGAAAATATGGAAAGAGATCAATTCTTCTGGTGTCTAAATCCATACACATATCAATTGCTCTTGGAATGGAAGGTTCGGCCAGTTCTAAAAAAGCATGTGAGATATAAAAATAGTCATCGGCCAGTTTTTCTTGTAAACATTCCGTTAGCATTATGATTTCTTCATTAGATGAAGCGAGACGACTACCGTGTGCGATCAAAATTAAGCTGTTCATAAGCGGTGTTTATGTTTCTTCAATTGGACTTTCATACGTGTAATGCCATCTACAAGATCACTACCAAGACAAATTGCACCGCATGTCTCGATTGTACTTTTTTGAGCGTAGGCAGAAGTACCACCAATAAAGACAGGGATTGATAATTTTTGCGTAAGTTTTTTAAGTCGTTTTTTGTCGTCACTGTCTATTTTTTTATAACCCAGTGAAAGCACAATACCTCGGCTGTTTGCACGGCTGGCGACAGTTGTTAATTCTTCAATAGGGGTATCTGCACCGAGCATTATGATCCTTAAATTATTTTCTGCAGCAGCAAGGCTAAACATTAGCAAGCCTAATTCATGATTCTCATCGGGTAAGCAGGCCGCTATCAAAGGTGCACCAGTTGTTTTGTGCATTCGGTGATGTAGCATTGCGCCAATTTTATTTCTGACAAAAACTCTGAAGAAGTGTTCTTCTGCAATTGATCCTGTTTCTCCACTATCAGCCCATTTTTTACCAAGCGTAAGCAATACTGGAACGATAAGTTCTTGCATTACTTTATCAATGGGAAATATCGATTGCGCTTCGTTAAAAGTGTTTTCTAAATCGTGCTCTGAGAATTGGTGAATTGCTACAAGCAGTTGTTGTATATACCGATTCCACTGTGTATTTGCAGGATTATTCTCTCCATGCAGTTTGGGAACAGTGGTCTCAACTAAAGGAGACACTTGGCTGACAGGCACACCTTCATCAATGAGTTTTTGTATCTTTTTAATTTTTGTGATGTCTTGAGTTGTATAGAGTCGTCGACCTTTTTTAGTTCTTTGTGGTTGTACTAAGCCATAGCGTCGTTCCCATGCACGAAGCGTCACAGGATTAATGCCGGTTTGCTCGCAAACAGTTCCTATTTGTTTTAATACTGTCATTTGATCAATTTAATACCTATACAATATCTATATCTATATTGTATATTAAGTGTTTAGCTAATGACACAGTCAAATGAAAAATTAAAAATGATCAAAATTATAGAAACATGTTTACTTATTTTCTGTTGTAGTGGAGTGATAGCCGCAGAACCTGCTGATCAATTTAATGGGCCTGTAGGAGAATATGTCGGTTTAGCCGATCATCGATTACACCTTTATTGCACTGGTGAAAATGGACCAACGATTATCTTTGAGCCAGGAATCGGAGGCTCATCACTAGAATGGTTTGATATTCAACAGAAACTTGCTGGCCAGGTAAAATCATGTGCTTATGATCGTGGTGGTTATGGTTGGAGTGATCCTGGACCTGGGGCCAGAGATGTTTCTCAGATAGTGAAAGAACTCAGGTTCATCCTAAATAAAAAAGAAATAAAACCACCTTATATTTTTGTTGGCCACTCTTTTGGAGGCTATATCGCGCTATACCATGCTCAGAATCACGCGGATGAAACTGCAGGTCTTATTCTTGTCGATTCTTCGCACCCGGAACAGAATAAACATATTAAAGCTTTGCTAAGTAAGGGCTCGAACAGTAACTCAATTAACCCGATGAAGATTAGAACAAGTGTAAAAGAAGAAAGTTTTCAATCTATGGCACTAGAAAGAGGAGCTTTTTTGAATCGGCAGAGAAAAGCTATTTTTGCCCAGATGAATGAAATAAAAAACTTCAGAGAAAGTGGCGTAGTTGTAAGCAATGCAGAAATTCTAACGAATACTCCGATGATTGTTTTAACGCGATCATTTCCAGCTGATAGTACTGATAAAAATAGCGGCCTTGAAAAAGAATGGTTGGATCTTCAGCGTTCTCTCACGGAACTTTCTACAGATGCCAAACAGATAGTTGTTGAGAATAGCGGTCACAGTATTCACCTGGATCAGCCAGAAGTTGTTATCGATGCGATCAGCAATATGGTCGATAAGCTCAGGTTAAAAGAAATACATGAATAATGAGCCCGGAATAGTTGTCTGGTTTAGGCAGGATCTTCGTACGATAGATAACCCTGCGCTAGCGCATGCGGCCAGGAAAAATATTCCAGTTTATCCAGTTTATATCTGGTCGCCGGAAGATGAAGACCAATGGTCTGCGGGAGGTGCGAGTCGTTATTGGCTATATCATTCACTGGCTAACTTAAAAAAAATGCTTAAAGCACTCGGATCAGATTTAATTATCCGTAGTGGCAATTCCAAACTAGAATTGATCAAATTACTGGACGAAACGGGTTCCTCAGATGTTTGCTGGAATAAGCGATATGAACCTTTAATCTACAATCGAGATCGTGATATTGAAAAAACGTTATCTAACGTTGGTGTGATCGTAAACAGTTTTAATGGAAGTCTTTTGAGAGAACCTGTTCGAGTCACGAACAATAAGAGTCAACCTTATCTGGTTTTTACCGCCTATTGGAAAAAATTCTTGAAGTTGGGTGAACCTAATCTACCAGCACCGGCACCAGATTCAATTATGGCCCCATCATCGTGGCCTGGTACATTAAATATTTCTGATCTTGAGTTAGAACCAAAAATTAAATGGACAAGAGGAATTGATCATAACTGGAAAATAGGTTGCGAATATTCAACAGAGATTCTTGAAGAGTTTCTTGGCGAGTCAGCACTAAGTGCTATAGATAAGTATGATTCTGGTCGTGATATACCCAGTGAGAAAGGGACATCACGCATGTCTCCTTATTTACATTTTGGTGAAATAAGCCCTCGACAAATATGGCATGCAGTAAGAAGTAGAAGCACGTCTTTGGGCTTAATGCACGAACCAAAAGACAGCAACAGCTATCTTCGACAATTGGTCTGGCGTGAATTTGCACACCAACTTCTTCACCATTTTCCGGAAACTCCTGACACAGAGTTAAAAGAAAAATTTCGAGGTTTTCCGTATATTAAAAACCAAAAACATCTGGAGTCCTGGCAAAAAGGAATGACGGGTTATCCGATTGTCGATGCAGGAATGAGAGAACTTTGGGCAACAGGCTGGATGCATAATCGAGTACGGATGATCGTTGCTTCATTCTTGATAAAAGATCTAATGATTGACTGGAGGGAAGGTGCTAAATGGTTTTGGGATACGCTTCTTGATGCTGATCTTGCTAACAACACGATGGGTTGGCAGTGGGTGAGTGGCGCGGGTGCTGATGCGTCACCATATTACAGAATTTTTAATCCTACACTTCAAGGGGAAAAGTTTGATCCACTCGGTATTTATATTCGTCAGTGGGTACCAGAACTTTCCAAATTACCAAATAAAGTTATTCATCAACCATGGTCTGCAGGATCTGAAACATTAGAAGCGGCGGGGATAAAATCAGGTGTGGATTATCCAGATAGAATCGTCGATCACGCCGAAGCTCGAGAACATGCTCTTAACGTATATAAGGAATTTGCGGGTTAGCAATCGAACAATAAATCTAAAAATCGCTACTTTTGGATCAATGTAGTGTATTAGGAACCGCTAAGGAAAAGGGTGGAATATTGGCCATAAAATGTTCTTTATCATCATTGATCATTAAATATTCTCCTTCCATACAACCCGTCGATGTTTCTAATATCGCACCACTGGTATACCGAAATGCTTCGCCCGGTTGTAAAAGAGGTTGTTCTCCGACAACACCTTCTCCTCGCACTTCTTCAATCTTTCCGTTTGCGTCAGTGATCGTCCAGTGACGATCAAGAAGTTTGGCCGCGACACTACCAACGTTGGCTATAGTGATGGTATAGCTAAAAACATATTGGTTATTTTCCGGCACTGATTGTGATTCTAGATAAGCAGTATCAATGTTTATATTTATATCATTTTTTGTCGTCATAATGACTCATAATACTACCATTTATTTTGATAAATTGATCTGACTAAAAGGAGACTTATTTTGCAGAAAACGCGTTGTGGCTGGGTACCGGTTAATGATCCGCTTTATGTTGCATATCATGATCAGGAATGGGGCGTTCCCGTATATGACGATCATAAGTTATTTGAGATGCTAATTCTTGAAGGTGCGCAAGCAGGATTGAGCTGGATCACAGTACTTCGAAAACGAGAGAATTATCGACAGCTTTTTGATCAGTTTAATCCTGAAAAAATTATTCATTATGATCAAAATAAGATATCTGATCTTCTCGAAAACCCCGGCATCATTCGAAATAAACTAAAAGTGAATAGTGTGGTGATTAATGCAAAAGCAATGCTGGAAATCCAGCGTGAAGGACAAACCTTTAGTGATTATCTTTGGCAATTTGTCGATGGTAAACCAATCATAAATACCTGGAAGACATTAGCAGAGGTTCCTGTCTCAACAGCTGAGTCTGACGCAATGAGTAAAGATTTAAAAAAGCGCGGCTTTAAATTTATTGGGACGACTATTTGTTACGCGTTTATGCAAGCGGTAGGAATGGTGAATGATCATACGACCGATTGCTTTTGTTATAAGTGCTAAGATTATTTCTGAAAGATTAATCAAACGGTAGTTCAACGGCATAGCAAAGATAGCGTATAAAAGGAGCACCAGTTGAAAGTATATTGACGGTGTTTTCGAGTAAATCTTTTGAGGTCATTTCTGATTTTTTCATATCGTGAATTGCAGTAAAACTTTTTCGTTTCAGATCTTCAATTAAAGGATGATCTTTATTGAAACCACGCGGCGGATTTTTAAGCGTATCAATACCAGGCCTGAAGTTGGTAGAAAATTCAGGATCATTTTTTGCTACTAACCAGGCACGCGGATTTTCATCTATACATTCACGAATTTTTCTTAAGGTAGGACTTTCTGGCCGCCAGATACCAAGCCCGATAAAGCATTGCTCATTAGAAAGATGAATAAAATAACAGGGTGCATGAACATCCTTAGCTGACTCATGCCGAATGGTGATCCCAATATTAATTTTGTAAGGTGTTTTGTCTTTTGAGAATCGAGCATCCCGATAAATACGCATTAATGATCCACCGACTTTTTTGGGAATGGCTCGAAAGCGTGGTGATAGAGAAGGTAAAACTTCGCTCATGTCTTCGACGAAACGTAAAGAAGGTGAACGGACCTCATCCTCGTAACGCTGTTTGTTTTCGTTGAACCAGTCACGATTATTATTATTTTCCAGTTCTTTAAGAAATTTAAAGGTGCCGTTACTGAAATACCGCGTTGTCATTTAATCTTTTCCAGGAGTTTTATTTTTGTTTTTTCAGGAATTTCGTTCCAGTGAGTGTCTGTTAAAGCGCCTTCGAAAGAATAGAGATAATAACAAACGGGCAAAATTTCATTTGGATATTTCTTTTTGATCAAGTGATGAGCACTAGCCGCGCCATGCTGTTCTAAGTCAGCTTCTGTAAAGATACCTACATCATTTAGACGGCCAGCAATCTTGTGGCCTATATTGATCAGATTTTCTACCTTTTGACTATTTGTGTTCATCTTGAATAAATAACTTGTTGAAGAAATTAAAGTTAACTCGCGATGTTAAAAATATTCTTGAGTAGAATTATGAGTGAAAAAAAGGCATAAAAAAAGGACGTGAGATAGACCTCACATCCTTTTTTCTTTACGAACTGTGAGGGTTATTGACTGCCTGCCACCATATGGTCAACCGCGGCTTTAACTTCTTCATCAGTCAGTTTTGCATTACCGCCTCTTGGAGGCATCATGCCTTTACCCATAAAGCCATTTAAAGCGTGATCATAAAGTGTGTCATTGCCTTGTGCGATTCTGGCTTTCCAGCCTTCCGCATCACCATACTTCGGCGCACCAGCAACGCCAGTTGTATGACATAGAGCACAGCTAGCGTCATAAACTGCTTTTCCGTCAGCACCACCACTGCTTGCTGCCATTGCCGCTGGCTCGGCCGTAGCTGCCATTGCAACCGTTCCGCCAGCCGCTTTGATCATATAATCCACTGCCGCTTTAACATCATCATCAGATAGATCAGCACGACCACCTTTCGCTGGCATCATAGAACCTGACGCCCCGGTGTAGCCGTTAATTGCATTTGAATATAATTTGTCATTACCTTGGGCAAGTCGATCAGCCCAGGCTGCTTTGTCACCCTGCATAGGAGCACCAGCCAATCCTTGAGCGTGGCAAGCAAAACAGACGCCATCGTAAATTTCTTGTCCTTTACCACCGGATGCTGCTGGGCTGGCAGCTTCACCACCACTTTCACTCGCAACTTTGACTTCACCAACGGGCGCTGTGTTTTCTTTTACAGCCTCTTCTGAGACTTCTTCACCCTTATCAGATGAACAGGCACCAATTAAAAATGTGGAAAAAAGAAATACGGCATACGCTGTAGGTTTGAAAACTTTTCGAATAGTCATAAAAAAGGCTCTCTTGTTAATTATCAGTTAAAAAATAGAGTTTGAAAATATCGTTTTTTATTGTCGTTATTTGAGTGAGTATACAGTTTGAAAAACGTTTAAGAAAGTGATACCAACAAGATAATACAAACAGAAATTGCTGTCGTCTTAGCGATGCGCTTTCGCTCAATAGGCGTCTCAAATGAAGTGTCAAAGTTAGAAATACAGGAATAGCGCCAAGAGGATTGACGATAGCGATTAAACTGATCAGCATTTTCAGATACTCGGTGTGCTCAAGCATGATTCATATCTCAGTTGGGCTATATTAGTATTGTAGCTGATCAGATGTTTAGGAAGTATTGTGTTTGTCAAAGAAGGAAATATAGTAAGTATCCCAACTCGTTTATAGAGAGACTTGGAGAATAAAGAAAATGGACGAAATTGAAACACCTTGGGAAAATCCTAAGGATTTTTTAGATCGGAAAGAATATGCTGAGTTTTTGACGGGATATCTATGTAATAAACAAGATCCTTTTGTGCTTAATATTAATGCGCGTTGGGGTTCTGGTAAAACATATTTTCTAACGCATTGGCGAGAATCTATAAAAACACGGTATCCAACTGTTTATGTAAATGCATGGGAAAGTGATTTTTCCGATGATCCATTAGTGGCTGTTATTTCTGCCATCCATGAACAAATAGTAGAACACCTTCCAGAGAAAGAGCAAACTCGAAAAGCGTTTACAAACCGCCTAAAGTCGGCTGGTCGATTTGTTCGGGGTTTAGCTCCAGTTATTACAAAAGGATTGGTTCATAAGGCATTAGGAGAAGAAGCTGGCAAAGAGATAGTAGAGTCATTGCCAGTAACTGACGAAGATATAGAAAACGTCGCTCAAAAATCTATGGAGTTGTTATTAGAAGATCATGAAACAAAAAAAGGATCCATACTAGAATTTAAAATTGCGCTTGCAAAGTTGGTTTCAGATGTAACAGAGGGTGATCTAGAACCTCCACTTTTTCTCTTTATCGACGAGCTTGATCGATGTCGGCCTACATACGCTATAGAGCTGCTTGAAATAGTAAAGCATTTATTTTCGGTCGATAGAGTGATTTTTGTCATTGCAACTGATAGTGAGCAACTACAACATTCTATAAAAGCAATCTATGGGAATGATTTTGACGGCGGAGAATATCTTCGACGATTCTTTGAACAGGAGTATGTGCTCCCATCACCTGATTACTTAGCTTACTGTAAATTTATTACTAATGATTTCCATTATTCAGACAAGTTGATGTTTGAGAACTTTCAGCCATGGAATTTGAACAATGAATTCCAACCTAAACCAAATGGCTGGGAGGCAAAGGAGTCGCTATCATCTTTTTTAGGCTTTTATTCAAAACATTATGATTTATCGCTACGATCTGTGAATCAAGTAGTGGTAAGACTTGAGGCTGTTCTTGGAAGCTCTGAAGAAAAAATATGGGATGGGCCATTTCTATTGCTATTACTCGTTTTACAAGCCAAAGACAGCAGTTCTATAACGTGGATACGAGAAAACCTTCTTAAAGGAATGATTTTCGCCGACATTAATAAAGATATGTTAAGACAAAAGCTAATTATAGGTGGGGATACTATGCGCAGATTTTATGATGCTATGAAGCATTATGGTGAACCAGCTTTTGATGAACAATGGTCTGTAGAAAGAATTGCTAGGGAATATATTAGTTCAATGCATACACTAAGACTTTTAGATGATAAAGACAAACTATATGAATTTTGTAAACCTCCAACCTCATTAGCTTCTTATATTATGAATAATTTAGCCAATTCAAAGCTTAATTCTGATTATAATCAGATAGATATTTCACTATATTTTGATCATGTCGAAATGGCTGGAGCGTTGACATAATTTTTTGTTATTCATAGCGTAAGGCGATCAATGCGCCTCATCCCAATTATCTCCAATTCCTGTATCAACCACTAATGGCACGTTCAGTTCTGCTGCCGAAGTCATAATCGATTCGATTTTTTCTTTGACTGGCTCAATTTCTTTTTCTGCCACTTCGAGTACTAATTCATCGTGAACTTGCATGATCATTTTCGCATCGATGTTTTCTTCGTTTAACCAATGATCAACTTTTATCATTGCAAGTTTGATGATGTCGGCGGCGGTGCCTTGCATGGGCGCATTGATCGCGGTGCGTTCGGCGTATTGTCGGCGTTGGCCGTTTCGGGAATTGATCTCGGGCAGGTATAAGCGGCGGCCAAAAACGGTTTCTACAAAACCTTGTTCATGAGCGAGTGTGCGGGTGTCATCCATAAATGTTTTTACTGAGGGATAACGATCAAAATACAGATCTATATAGTCTTGCGCTTCCCCGCGTGCGACGTCTAATTGTTTGGCTAATCCAAATGCGGACATGCCGTAGATCAAACCAAAATTAATCGCTTTTGCGGCGCGGCGTTGATTGGTTTCTACGTCTGCAAGTTCGACATTAAACACTTCCGCGGCTGTGGCTTTATGTATGTCTTCACCATTTTTGAATGCTTCGAGTAAACGTGCATCGCCGGATAAATGCGCCATGATGCGTAACTCGATCTGCGAGTAATCCGAGGCCATTAGTTTGTAACCTTCCGGCGCGATAAACGCTTGTCTTATGCGCCGACCTTCTTCCGTTCTGATCGGAATATTTTGTAGGTTTGGATCGGATGAAGAGAGTCGCCCCGTAGCCGCAACTGCTTGATGATAGCTAGTATGAATGCGGTCAGTTTTTTGATCTATTTGTAGCGGCAATTTATCTGTGTAGGTCGATTTTAATTTGCTTAAACTTCTGTTTTCGAGGATCAATTTTGGAAGCAAATAATCCTGCGCGAGTTCTTGTAAAACATTCTCCGCGGTGGATGGTTGGCCTTTTGGTGTTTTGGAAATGATCGGTAATTCTTTTTCCTCAAATAAAATTACCTGGATCTGTTTTGGGGAATTCATGTTGAAAGGTTTGCCTGCATCTTCGTAGGCTTGCTCTTCAATTTCTAGCATACGTTTGGCTAATTGTTGGCTTTGATCTTTCAACATTTTTGCGTCAACTTTCACGCCATTTCGTTCAATGCGAGAAAGGATCGAGACGAGAGGTAATTCGATTTTTTCAAACACCGCCGTTTGACTTTCTCGAGCTCTTAATTCGGGATGAAGTCGTTCATGAAGTTGTAGTGTTATGTCAGCATCTTCGGCAGCATACGGCCCGGCTTGTTCTAAAGGGATTTGGTTGAAGGTGAGTTGCTTAGCACCTTTGCCGGCAATGTCTTCAAAATGGATTGTGTTCAAACCTAAATATTTTAATGCTAGTGCATCCATATTATGTCGCGTTGCGGTGCTGTCCAACACATAGGATTCGAGCATGGTGTCGAACTCAATTCCGTTAAGTTCTATGCTGTAATTGGCTAAAACATTTTTATCGTATTTTAAATTTTGACCAATTTTTTTCTGATCAGGATCTTCTAAAATTGGTTTTAATTTTTCGAGTAAAACGTCGCGACTAATTTGATCTGGTGCACCGGGATAATCATGTGCACATGGAACGTAAGCGGCTTGGCCGGTTTTTACCGAGAAAGAAACGCCGACGATTTCAGCTTGCATATAATCGAGACTGGTTGTTTCGGTGTCGAATGCAAAATGATCAGCTTTTTTAAGTTTTTCGATCCATAGATCTAATTGATCTTCAGTAAGAATAGTTTCGTAACCAGAAGTGATCGATTCATTTTTTTCTTGTTCAGATTCATCATCATCCGATCCAGCTTGTGGCGTATAATCTTGATCGCTGGATAATTCTCTTAACCAGGTTTTAAACTCAAGCTGAGTGTATAAATCGATCAAGGTTTCTTTTTCTGCTGCTGTCGGGATTAACTCTGTCGGTGTTCGATCTAACGTGACATCCAGAACAATAGTTGCGAGTTGTTTTGATAAAGGAAGTTGATCTAAAGCGACGCGTAAATTTTCACCCACTTTGCCTTTTATATTTTCGGCATTTTCGATCACGCCATCGAGAGAACCATATTCGTTGATCCATTTCACCGCGGTTTTTGGGCCTACTTTTTCAACGCCAGGACTGTTGTCGACCTTGTCGCCCATCAAGGTCAGATAGTCAATTATTTGATCAGGTTTCACTCCAAATTTTTCTACAACGCCATCGCGATCCATTAAGGTTCCATTGTTCATGGTGTTGATCAAAAAAACATTGTCATCGACTAATTGAGCCATGTCTTTGTCACCTGTCGAAATAACCGTGCGTAGATTTTGTTTGCTTGCTTGAACTGAAAGTGTGCCGATGACATCGTCTGCTTCAACGTTATCGATGACCATCAATGGCCAACCGCTGGCGCGGATAAGTTCGTGTAATGGTTCTATCTGACAACGTAAGTCTTCATCCATTGGGGGGCGATTTGCTTTGTAGTCAGGAAAAAGATCATTACGAAACGTTTTGCCTTTTGCGTCGAAAATTATCGCCAGATATTTTGGATCAAATTCTTTGATCAATTTCCTCAGCATATTCATCACGCCGTGTATTGCGCCAGTGGGTTGACCTTTGGAATTTGTCAGTGGTGGAAGTGCATGAAAAGCGCGGAATAAATAGGACGAGCCATCAACTAATATAAAGGTATCTTTTTTCACAGTGTTGTCTTCATTGGTTTCGGGTAAAATAGCCATTATGAATGATCAAACAAAAAGCCTCCATGCCTCTCGGTTAATGGAAGGAAAAGAAAAAGGCAAAGTATCTACGCCAGAGTCATGGAAAATTTTCCAGATTATGGCCGAGTTCGTTGAAGGCTACGAAAAACTTTCTGGCATTAAACCGTCAGTGAGTATTTTTGGATCGGCCAGGTTTAGCCCAGATCATCAGTATTACAAATTGACGGAAGAAATTGCTTATAAACTTTCCGACTCAGGTTTTTCTGTCGTTACCGGCGGTGGGCCTGGTGTAATGGAAGCTGGCAACAAAGGCGCATTTGCAGGGCCATCACCCAGCGTTGGTTTAAATATCGAATTGCCACACGAGCAATCAGGTAACCCGTATCAAGATATTGGAATTACCTTTAAACATTTCTTCTCGCGCAAAGTGATGTTCGTGAAATATGCTTCGGCTTATGTCGTATTGCCCGGTGGTTTCGGGACGTTGGACGAACTGGCTGAAATATTGACGCTAGTGCAAACCGGTAAATCGGCAAAAATACCGATCGTTCTTGTGGGCTCTGATTTTTGGAAAGGTCTAGTGCAATGGTTTAAGGATTCGCTGGTTGAAAATGGTACGATCAGCCCCAATGATATAGATCTATTCTCTGTCGTCGATAAAGCGGACGATGTAGTCAACACGATATTTGAATATTATGAACAACGAGGCTTTGAGCCATCTGGTGAAGAGCAGGAAGCACTGCTGCAACTCTGAAGAGGTAAAGGTAAATGCAGAAGAAATTACGACTATCTATTTTCACAATGATGTTAATGATAGTAACCGGTTTGCAAGCAGAACAGCCTGCAAATTTAGAACCATTACCGGATGCACCGCGTCCTCCTGATGTAGTAGATTCGGGTGAAACATTGGAACCGGAAATTACCATCATAAATAAAGAAGAAGAGGTTATTGAAGAGTATCGACTGAATGGCCATCTTTATATGATTAAAATCACGCCAGCATTTGGTCCTTCTTATTACATACTTGATCAAGATGGTGATGGAAAAATGGAAACCAACATGAGCGTGATATATTCTAATTTTGTCGTGCCTTCGTGGGTTATTTACAGCTGGTAAAGGAAGTTATAGAAATGGTAGATGTATGTGAAGTAACAGAAGGGTTTGCAGATCGGGACTTGCCGTTTGATGTACCGACAACAATTCCAGAAGATCTTAGTGATGATCAAAAAGAAGAACTTTATGATCGAATAGCGAAACTCCTTAAGAAAGAGGATGCTGTTCTTGTTGCACATTATTATGTAGATGCAGAATTGCAAATTCTTGCCGAAAAAACGGGCGGTTATGTTTCGGATTCGTTAGATATGGCAAGGTTTGGAACTGAAAGTGATGCGTCGACGCTAGTGGTTGTCGGTGTACGTTTTATGGGTGAAACGGCGAAGATTTTAAACCCAGAAAAAAGAATATTAATGCCAGAATTAGATGCGAATTGCTCACTTGATCTGGGTTGCGAAGCGGAAGAGTTTTCCAAGTTCTGCGATGAAAATCCTGATCGAACTGTGGTTGTCTACGCTAATACAAGTGCGGCAGTCAAAGCACGCGCAGACTGGATGGTGACGTCAGGCAGCGCAGTAGATGTCATAAACCATTTACAAGAAAAAGGAGAAAAAATTCTCTGGGCACCCGATAAATATCTTGGTGATTATGTTCAGCGGCAAACAAATGCGGACATGTTGCTTTGGGATGGATCTTGTATTGTTCATGAATCCTTCAAGGGATCGGAACTTGCTGAAATGAAAAAAGCGCGTCCAGAAACTAAAATTCTTGTACATCCTGAATCCCCACCGAATGTGATTGATCTTGCAGATTTTGTTGGATCGACGACCGGTCTCATTAACTATGCAAAAAATTCTGATGCCAAAGAATTTATCGTTGCAACTGATCGTGGGATCTTCCATAAAATGCAACAAGCCGCGCCAGGGAAAGTATTTCTTGAAGCACCGACCGCAGGGGAAAGCGCAACCTGTCAGAGTTGTTCACATTGCCCTTGGATGGCGATGAATAATTTGACTAAGCTAGCCGCTTGTTTGGAACAAGGCACTAATGAGATCTTCGTCGAAGAAGATGTGCGTGAAAAAGCAGTTAATGCTATCACTCGCCTGCTTGATTTTTCAAAATCTCAAGGGCATGTAATTTACGGCAATAACGACGCCTGATCGTGACTAACAATACTGAAGCCGTGGTTTTGATCCACGGTCTTTTTATGAATGGCTGGGATATGTCGTTACTGCGATCACGAATTTCTGATGGTGGTTTTTATACACACCAGTTCTCGTATCACTCAACCAGCACGAATATTGATCAAATTACCTCTGAGCTGCATAAGCTAACCGAGAGTATTCAAGCGGATAAGATCCATTATGTTGGACACAGTCTTGGTGGTCTTGTCATTCGTCACTTCCTTGAGAGTTATCCAAGCACACCTAAAGGCAGGGTGGTTACTTTGGGTTCACCTCATAATGGTAGTAATGTGGCACATTTTTTAAATTGCTATGATTTCACTTCTAAAATTCTTGGTGAAAGTCTGAACACGGGGCTTTTGGGGAATGCGCCACCTTGGTCTGGTAGTCGGGAATTAGGATCTATTGCTGGAAATGTCGGTTTTGGAATGGGGTTTATATTTCCAGATCTAAAAGAACCTAATGATGGAACGGTCTCTGTTGAAGAAACGGAGCTTGAAAATATGACCGAGCACATTCAAGTTCCGACATCACACACCGGATTATTGCTGTCAAAAATTGTAGCTGATCATGCGCTTAATTTTCTTAAACAGGGAAAATTCGCAGATAACAACCAATAATCACAAAAATACTTGATTTTAGTCAAGATTTCCTGTTGACAGGGTTTTGAATATTTTTGATAATAGCCGGCTGTCGATTGGAGGGGTGGCCGAGTGGTTAAAGGCGACGGACTGTAAATCCGTTCTCTCAGAGTACGCTGGTTCGAATCCAGCCCCCTCCACCATTGATGGAGATAAAGATCGAAAGTGGGTTGCGGTGCAAAGATTACACAAAATGTACGTTGAAAGTAATTTGAAGCATAGCGATTGGCGATGCGGGTGTAGTTCAATGGTAGAACGTCAGCCTTCCAAGCTGAACACGTGGGTTCGATTCCCATCACCCGCTCCAAATAGGAGGTGCTGTAAGCTTCGTAGCTCATATAGCTCAGTGGTAGAGCACTTCCTTGGTAAGGAAGAGGTCACCGGTTCAAGTCCGGTTATGAGCTCCATAAACTTACTGGGTTTGAGAGCTGACTGACAAATTTGTAATTTTGAATATTAAATTCTAAATGTAGTTAACGATAAAGAACATTTGTAAATAATTTCGGGGGAGTGCCTCAAGATGTCTAAGGAAAAATTTGAACGAACGAAACCACACGTAAACGTCGGAACGATCGGCCACGTCGATCATGGCAAAACGACATTAACGGCAGCAATAACGACACATCAAGCGAGCAAATATGGTGGAGAAACTAAAGCGTACG
>JBGCGE010000010.1:0-153090 GCA_045110495.1 Gammaproteobacteria bacterium | reverse complement strand
TTTGGACAAGCTTATTTAACATGCCCAACACTACATTTAGCTGAAGAGAAAGTCCCACAAACTGCTGGATCTTTCGCACCTGTAGCTAATTTACCACCAGAATATGTAGCCATGTTATCACCACCGTAGGTGAAATTTCCTAGCTCGACAACATTACCTTGCATGTCTACACCTTTAGCACCACATTTGCCTTCACCGCACTTACCTTCCGCTTTTTTAGCTTCGCCGCATTTACCTTCACCACATTTAGCTTCAGCTTTTTTTTCGCCACACTTACCTTCGCCGCATTTACCTTCAGCAACTTGATAGCCTGTGGAGAGATCATTTAATGAGAAAGGATTAGATTCAGCATTTGTGACAGGTGAAAAAGCCAGCGATACAGCAAAGGCTGTTCCAAGCATTCCAACTACAGGTTTAACAGAATTCTTTTTAGACATTTCGACATTCTCCGCAATAATTAATATTATTAAATGGTTGGTGTGCCTTGATTATGACGTAAATATCAGAGCACATCCTTTTGTAGGATAGCCGCCCCCAAGCTAGAAAGCCAGACTGAATAAGCTATACCTTAACGTCCGACTTCTGACTTGTAGTAGAGTTCCGTATTATTTATCCATAGATACAAAAAAACAGGCATAAAAAAACGGACATGCTCTTTTAAAACATATCCGTTCTATTTTACTGAGTAGCTAAGTACTAAAAGTTAGTACTTTTACTCACCTGCGCCACATTTGCCTTCACCGCATTTTCCTTCGGCTTTTTTAGCTTCGCCACATTTGCCTTCACCACATTTACCTTCGGCTTTTTTATGGTCGCATTTTTTTTCACCACATTTACCTTCACCACACTTGCCTTCTGCTTTCTTTTCGCCACACTTGCCTTCACCGCATTTTCCTTCTGCTACTTCGTAGCCTGAAGAAAGTTCAATTAATGAAAAAGGGTTTGATTCAACATCAGATCCAACATTAGATTCAGCATTTGTTATCGGTGAAAAAGCCAAAGATACAGCAAAGGCTGTTCCGAGCATTCCAACAACAGGTTTAATAGAATTCTTTTTAGACATTTTTTATATTCTCCGCAAATAAAATCAACTTTTATAAATATGACTGACGTGCTCCATGGACAACAAATTTACTAAAATCAGAGCACAGCTTTTTTAGAATAACTGTCACCGCATAAGAGATCCAGTTTGATCTAACTCCTGAACACCCACCTCCACATTGAAAGCAGACTTGTATAGTACTTTTCAGCAGGTATAAAAAAACGGATATGCTTTTCCAAACATACCCGTTCTTAATTTTACAGAATAGCTAAGTAATATAAATCAGAACTATTACTTACTTCCGCCACACTTACCTTCGCCGCATTTGCCTTCAGCTTCTTTCGCTTCGCCACACTTACCTTCGCCGCATTTGCCTTCAGCTTCTTTCGCTTCGCCACACTTACCTTCACCGCATTTGCCTTCAGCTTCTTTCGCTTCGCCACACTTACCTTCACCGCATTTGCCTTCGGCATGGCCATCTGCAACCATATATCCATTGGAAAGTTCAGACATTCCAAACGGGTTCTCAGTAGCGTTTGCAAGTGGAGAAGCGGCTAGTGAAACAGCAAAAGCAGTTCCCATAATTGCAGAAACAGGTTTAAGTGCATTTTTCTTCAACATTATAAATTCCTCATTAAGATATTAATTGGTTGTTACTACGGGTTTAACTAAATATTTTCTGGTTTCAGTCTTATTGACTTAGAGATACTTAAAAAGTTCTCAGTTGTTGTTAAAAGATATTTAATCTATGGCATAACCTTTGCTTTCTTAACCTAACAAATGATCAGGTTCGCTACTGGTTTTTACAAAATGTACAACTAAAAGATACGGAAAAAAACAAAATGTTGAATATTCATCCTTACCAGGAATCTCAAAAACTAATCCGTTGCAAAGTGTCATCTGAAAAAAATCCATCAAGTATTCGCTATATAGAACTAGAAAATTACAAAATGTGGGAGTACATGGTAACAACCAAGCACGGGCTCGTCGTTGAGACCGATCTATCACTTTGCCTATGGGTGCATGAGGAAGAGTATCTTCGAAATGAGGATGTTTACCGTCGTGCTGGCAATGTGTCATCCGTCAATAGATTGATGATAATGATCAATGATGAGAGTCATGGTTACTATTATTCAGCCAGTCGTTTTGTCCCTTCAAAAGAGACAGATATGGTGAAAAATATCTTGTTGTCTCATAAAACGAATAATGAAGGTGATGACGATCTTACTAATATTGAGGTCGTTCCTGGCTATACTATTGAGCAAAAAGAGCATGCAGAAGAAACAATGACTTTAGGCATAACTACAGCCCCTCTTCTAACCGCAAAAGCTGAAGCTGAAATTGAGATATTAGAAGAAGTACTGGATTAAGTTTAAAAATTTTCCAGCACTTTTCTTAGTCGTGCTCTGCTTTGGGTCGCATGTGAGGAAAAAGCAGCACATCGCGGATAGAAGGTGAGTCGGTTAAAAACATCACTAAACGATCAATTCCTATTCCTTCCCCTGCTGTAGGCGGTAAACCATGTTCTAAAGCGCGAATATAATCTGCATCAAAATGCATTGCTTCATCATCACCAGCTTCCATTTCTTCTACTTGTTTTTTGAATCGTTCCGCTTGATCTTCCGCATCATTTAATTCCGAAAATCCATTCGCAATTTCACGACCACCAATAAAAAACTCAAATCGATCAGTGACAAATGGATCGTCATCATTCCGCCGCGCAAGAGGAGAAACTTCTGTCGGATAAGCAGTTATAAAGGTTGGTTGATCAAGATTTGCTTCTACCGTTTTCTCGAATATTTCGATCTGTATCTTACCTAATCCATAAGTACTTTTGATCGGAATGCCTAAGTCTTCAGCTATTTTTACCGCTGATTCTAACGACTCTAGTTGCTCAGATTTTAGATCAGGGTTGAAAGCCAAAATCGACTCTTTGACGGTCATGCGTTCAAAAGACTTGGATAAATCATAATCCTTCCCTTCAGATGTTACCGTGGTCGACCCCAACACATCTTTCGCGAGACATCGCAACATGTCCTCTGTGAGATCCATTAAATCGCGATAATCTGAATAGGCCTGATACCATTCCAGCATAGTGAATTCTGGATTATGTCGCGTGGATAAACCTTCATTTCGAAAGTTACGGTTGATCTCAAATACTTTTTCAAATCCACCTACTACCAAACGCTTCAAGTAAAGCTCGGGCGCAATTCGCAAATAAAGCTGCATATCCAACGCATTATGATGTGTCGTAAAAGGTCGGGCAGTCGCGCCACCTGGAATGACTTGCATCATTGGCGTTTCGACTTCCATGAAGTCTTTTTTCATCAAATAGCGGCGAATATAATCGATAATTGCTGATCGTTTTTTGAACGTTTCACGCGCCTCAGCATTCATGATCAAATCCAGATAGCGTTGACGATAACGCGTTTCTTGATCGGTCAAACCATGAAATTTTTCAGGCAATGGATGCAATGCTTTGGTGAGAATATGAATATCGTCGAGCATTACCGACAGCTCGCCCTTATTAGTTTTGAACATCACACCTTCAGCGCCAATAATATCTCCAATATCCCAACGTTTGAATTCGGCATATCGGCCTTCCGGCAAATCATCACGTTTGACATATAATTGGATCTGACCAGACATATCTTGAAGATGTGCAAACGAAGCCTTACCCATGACTCGTCGTGTCATCATACGACCCGCAACTTTCACTCTAATCGGTTGTTCCGCTAATTGCTCTTTGGAAAGTTCTTCGTAACGTGCGATCAATTCTGCGGATAAAGAATCACGACGAAAATCATTTCGGAATGCGTTACCGTTTTTACGTAATTCAGCCAGCTTTGCGCGACGTTGCGCGATCTGATCACGCTCGTCAATTTCGTTATTCGCTTCGTTATTGTTGTCTTTATTGTCGCTCATAATCTGTTAATCATCCGCTGCGGCTAAAGTCCGCTCTTAAGGCTTGCTTCTATAAATTTGTCCAGGTCACCGTCAAGTACAGCTTGAGTATTACCCGTTTCTATACCGGTTCGTAGATCTTTAATTCTTGACTGATCCAAAACATAAGAGCGGATCTGACTACCCCAACCAATATCTGACTTCCCTTCTTCTAACACCTGTTGATCAGCATTACGTTTTTGGATCTCCAACTCATATAAACGCGATTTGAGTTGCTTCATGGCGTTCGCACGATTCTTATGTTGTGATCGATCATTTTGACATTGAACCACAGTTCCCGTTGGTTCGTGAGTCAGTCTAATTGCAGAATCAGTTTTGTTGACGTGTTGCCCACCGGCACCACTGGCTCGATAAGTATCAACTCGTAGATCGGCTGGATTAATTTCGATCTCAATTTCATCATTAATTTCTGGAGAAACGAAAACCGAGGCAAACGAAGTATGTCGGCGGTTTCCTGAATCAAAAGGTGATTTACGTACCAGTCGATGTACACCTGTTTCAGTCCTTAACCAACCAAAGGCATATTCACCTTGATAACTGATCGTCGCACTCTTAATGCCCGCGACATCGCCCGGTGAAACTTCCATCAATTCTGTTTTGAAACCGTGGCGCTCACCCCAACGTAGAAACATTCGTAACAACATTTCAGCCCAGTCTTGTGCCTCAGTCCCGCCCGACCCAGACTGGATATCCAAAAAGGCACTGCATTCATCCGTCTCGCCAGAGAACATTCGGCGAAACTCTAATTCAGCCAGTCCTTTTTCCATCTCATCTAGATCCTTAACAACTTCGTTGACGGTGTCTTCATCTTCCTCTTCTTTCGCGATTTCGAGGAATTCAATACCATCACTCAAACCGTTATCCAGCGTCTTTACAGTTTGAACAATTTTTTCTAAAGAAGCTCTTTCTTTACCTAGAGATTGTGCCCGATCTGGATTGTCCCAAACCGTCGGTTCTTCTAATTCACGCTCAACTTCTGTTAGTTTTTCGCACTTAAGATCGTAGTCAAAGATACCCCCTGAGCGCATCGACACGCTCTTGCATCTCTTTGATGCGGGTAAATAGACTATTTAGTTCCAACATGATGGCGTTCCGTGTCTGAAAAGCGTCGGATCGTACTATAAATGAGCAAGGAAAACGATTTATAGATTTGTAGAAACAGGCAAATGACTTTTTACTAATTTTTTAAAAAGTATATGGATTTTCTTTACCTAATAAAAAAGGCCGCTGATAATCAGCAGCCTCTTTCAAATTTTCTACTTTGAAGCTTTAGTACGCAGCGTTTACACCAAACATGAGAATATCACTATCCGCGTCTCGATCACTATGCGTTTGTCCTACCCCTAAGTTACCACCACTGACAAAGTTCAACGGAGCATAGCCATCAACATGGATATATTCGCCGAACAGTTTCACACTCGATGTCACAAAACTAGCAATACCTAAAACGGTTTGATCTTGTCTGTCCCAAGGCGCACCACTTGGGCCGGCCTCAAAGCGGCTAAACTCTGCTGAAAGAGCTAATGGCTTACCCATCATACTTGTTTTGTATTTACCACCAAGCCCCCAACTGGTAACTTTGTGTGCAGAAAATTCTGGAATTGCTGGATTAAACGTACCCGGCCACTCCTTCGCAGTTTTTGCGTACTCCGCCAGAATTTCAAAATTACCCATGTTTAATTGTCCATAAAAGTCATAGGCAGCATTGTTGTCTTCACAAGCGGTAAAATGAACAACAGGAAATCCCTGGCAATAAGGACTACCTCTTTCGTAGGAAGCGCCAACCATTGCCGCATTTTCATTCCCAAAGCCAAAGGTGTAATTAATATCCGCAACAACATTATTGAGTTTACTTGGTATATTAGTACCATTTACCGATGTATTTGCAGCTCGGAACTGAGCACCACCTTGTGCAGCCATCAACTCTATATTCAAACCATTCTTGTAGTAACCACCTTTAATCCCGTAAGAAAGACCTCCGAAGGCATGCCACACTGTAGAGGCGGTGAAAGGGTTGACAGTATCGGTCAAACCAAAAGGTGTAGCCATTTTACCCAGACTCAAATAAAACGGTGACTTATCCAAATTTCCGATCAATACATAACCTCTACGCAATTGTAATTGGTTTCTGTTCAAATCCGTTATTGTGCCTTGGCCAAAACTTTGTTCCGGGTCATAAAGGATCTCACTATAAGCAGTAAACCATGAACCCAAAGTTGCGGTTATACCCAGTTGTACGGAATGAACGACTGCTTCAGACACATCTTTACCGATCTGATTTGATGATGTTGGGTGTCGCATCAAATATCCAAATTTACTGTCTCTATCACTCTTTTGTATATCTGCAATCGCTGTCACAGCACCACCTAGAGTGACACTATTGTCTTGCAACTCACCACTTTGTTTTTGCTCCAGGATGTGTAATTGCTTACGATTGATCTTAGTGGTTGGATCAAGCATGTCATAACTGTATTTATGTTTTACATTGACAAAGTCCGCGCCTCCACTTGCTGCCTTGCTAGCTCGTGCAGATTGTGACTCCTGCTTTTCCATCACCTTCACCTGACCTGACTTGAGCTCTTGAAGTTCTCCTCTGAGCTCATGGTTCTCAGCCTCGAGCTTATCCATTTTCTCTGCTAATTCTTCAAGAGTGACAGCCGATGATAGAGGGCTTACAAGTAATGCTGTGAAAAAGATAACAACTCTACTAAGTTTCCCAGATATATTATGGTTATACATTTAACATTCCCCAAATTAAAAAAGCACACGAAATTATTTCTTGTACCTCTTATCGGAATGTTGATGATTTCCTTAAGTATTTAACCTCGACCAGGTTTTAGGAATTAAACTGAAATCTTTTTTGGATCTGAATTATTGATAATAAAAAAACAAAAAAAGTTAGGTAATTTGTCAGTTTAAAATTTAAGACCGCCTTTGAATAAATCTAGCTACTATAGACAAAAAAAAGCCGAAGATTAACTTCGGCTTTTAGATATTTGAAACTAAATGAACGCTTAGTATTGAGTTTCTTATTATTATATTTTTCTTGCTTTATTTTTTAGCCAGTTTTCTACGACCAACCATGCCTAGTAGACCTAAACCCAACAATGCTAAAGTGCCTGGCTCAGATACATCAACTGGTGGTACTGGTGGAGGATTCGTTTTAGTAGTTGTCACATGGCTTTTATCAACTTGATCAATTTTTCGACCGTTGCTGTATACAAAATGCCAGATACCAAGCTTGTTTCCAAAACCAACGTTATATTTATTGTCAAATCCAGAATGATCAAGATTCAATGAAAAACTACCATTTTGAATATCGATAGCATTATCAAAAGACGCTATTTGTCTTCCGCCATTCCAGTAATCTCCAACGACAACCTTGTTGTTTACTAAATCTAAATTGTATGTGAAGTATTGCTTTGCACGATTTGGCATCGCACCGTCTGTTAAAGTGAACTGAATTCTATCAACGTTGCCTTTACTATTATTAAAACTGGAAGACAAACTAAGTACTTCGCTTTCTGTATTCCAAGATGTGGTATAGCTTTCCATTGGTCGATTGTTAAAATCACTTGAGAAACTATAAACAGTCGCTTGTGCTGTGAATGCTATAGTTGATGACAGGGTTAAAACGATAGCTGGAACTAATTTTTTAGATGTGAATCTCATGGTGTATCTCCTTATAATAAAAATTGATAATCCTTTATCAGCAGTTCTTTATCGGGACTTCCAGTCCAAGAACCTGATACATGTGTGCATAGTAATGGATAATTGGCGCATGTAAACAGCTAGACCGTTTAATTAATAATTTGTGACAATCTTCTGTCAGCTAATCCTATACTTACCCTATAGGATAGATGTGCCTGATCAACATTTGTACATTTAGATTCCCGCGAAATTCGTTTAGATCCAACTGATATGCGACTTCAACTTTAGAAACATTATTCGGCCAGTCATGATTCGTTATATTAAAGGCAATACCATCAACGAGCGTTTCCGAATCAGGAATTCTAAGCAGAACTTTCAAATGTTTCTCGGCGACAATTCTCGCATTCTCTACTATAAAGACACCATCAAAAACGGGTTCTGGAAATGCTTGCCCCCACGGACCGGCAAAACGAAGCTGTTCGGCAAGCTTAATAGTAATTTGATCCGCGCTTAGCTCACCGTCGGATTTGATCACATTTTGCATATCTTCTTTATTAAGGTGTTTCCGCACTTCCCAATCAAACGCCTGTTTAAAATCTTCATAATGCTCAGGAGCTAACGTCAAACCAGCCGCCATGGCGTGTCCACCAAACTTATTAATCAAATGCGGGTTTTGTGTGGCAACCGCATCCAACACATCTCGAATATGTACACCATTAACTGAGCGTGCTGATCCTTTTAACTCACCTTCTTCCACAGTAGCAAAGACGATCACTGGGCGGTGGTGTTGCTCTTTTATACGCGAAGCCAGAATCCCGATCACACCTTGATGCCAATCAGGATCATGCAAGCATAATCCAAAAGGTATTGCGTTATTGTCAAGATCCAGTTTTCCCATAATCTGAACCGCCTCCTCCAACATTTGATCTCCAATTTCGCGTCTCGTATGGTTTAATTGATCAAGTTGTATCGCAAGCTGCTTCGCTTTTTGTTGATCGTCGCTAAGCAAACATTCAATCCCTAGCGACATATCATCAAGACGCCCCGCAGCATTCAAACGTGGGCCAATCGCAAATCCCAAATCAGTTGATGTGAGATTCTGAAAGTCCCGCTTTGCCACTTCAGATATCGCTCGAATCCCGACGCATCCAGCACTTTTTCTGATCCTCGCCAAACCTTGAGAAACCAAAATTCGATTATTTCTATCCAGTGGCACAACATCGGCAACGGTTCCAAGTGCGACAATATCTAACCACTGAGCCAGATTAGGATCAGAAATTTTCTGTTGCTCAAACCATCCGATCTCTCGTAATTTTGATCGTAACGCCATCAGCACATAAAACATGACACCGACGCCAGCCAGTGATTTACTTGGGAAAACATCATTCGGCTGATTCGGATTCACTATTGCATCAGCATCGGGTAATTGATCACCCGGCAAATGATGATCTGTTACTAGCACTTTTATCCCCAGCTTTTTAGCCGCCGCAACACCTTCATTGCTTGCTATTCCGTTATCCACAGTGATGATCAAATCGGGGTTTTCTCTGGCCGCCACTTCAACGATTTCGGGCGTTAAACCATAGCCGTATTCAAAACGATTCGGTACAACATAACGAACATCTTTTGCACCCATCGCGCGCAATCCACGAACTGCAAGCGCACAGCTGGTGGCACCATCCGCATCAAAATCAGCAACGATCAAAATTCGCTGTTCTTGAGCTAGCGCATCAACCAAAAGAGCAACGGCAGACTCAATACCTGAGAGTTCACCAAAATTGATCAATCCTGCTAAGCCATAATCAAGTTCATACTGATTTTTTATATCTCTTGCGGCATAAATTCGCTCTAACACAGGGTGCAAATTATCAAACTTACCAGTTTGAGAAATTGATCTTCTTATTATTTTTATACTCATTTAGTCTCTAAATTTTTATAAACTCGTGTTCTAAATTTTTTTATGCCAAAAACGGTAAAGATGAATTGGTTTCAGGCTGCAATATTGATCTTCGCTAATAATCTTCAGGTGTTTGATCTTTCTTTTTTTTACTAATCGAAATATCGGATGAAATATATTACTTTCCATTTCGCCCAACCATGTCACTTGTTTAAATGGATCAAAACTAGAGATGGCTATATCTCCCTGCGACAAAACGATTAATATTTTTTTATCATCCTTACACTGATCTAAATTCTCTTGAAAATTCTCTGCGATCGAGTAACAAGGAATTTTCGCCCGTTTCGCTAATCCTGCCGCGTTCACGTCGTTACTGAGTACAGAATCAAATAGACAATTTTTTAGGTCAGGAACCTCTCCAGCACCCCAAAACCAGAGACTATTGATCGGCAAATTTTCTTGATCTTCTTGATTCGATATATCAAATAAAATCATCTGAATTTCATTCATCAAACGTATCCAGAATTTACTATCGTCTCCCCTTGGTAAAAATTCACGTGCGTCTTGCCCATTTGCATCGCCGGGTGAGCTTGTAATTATCGCCGGTGACTTTTTTAAGCCGATATACCAACGGTGAGGGTTTTCCCCGCAAGTTATTTTTAAATTATCTTCTTCCAAAAGCGCATTGAGTCTTGAAATAATTTTCAACATGACCTCAGACTCCAATGAAAAATATTGGCTATCAAAAAGTCTTAGTGAAGTCATGTCCGCCTTCATGATCACCGGATCTGCTCGTAATAAATTTTGATCGGAGGAATCTGCTAAATCAACCTGTGCGGTAATTGCAGCCACAGGTAAATCAGCTTTTAGATCAGTCTTAATTCCAAAAAATCCAAACAAAAGTTCTAGCAAGTTTTGATCAGAAAATTCCGTGTTACCACATGTAATCATTTTGCTCAGAGATGTTGTTTCAGATTGATAGTCGAGGATCAAATTACCCGAAATTATAATAGTAATATCCACGTCTTATCTAATTCCGATCTTTCTTTTTATTCAACAAGATAAATAACATATGTTAAAAATTTCCTAAAGTTTTCGCCTGGTTATGCCGATAGTATATTTAATGCGTAATAAGTTGTTAAAAATGAGGCTTTTGTCTGCTATTTGATCTTAATTAATAGCTATAATCCCCCGGCTGTTACGATTCAGATGATTTGCCAACTTTACGGACTAAATTGATTCAGCAATGATACACAGGAATGTCGGTCAACAATTCTCACTCCGAGAAAATTCACACAACTTACGATGCAGTAAAGTCTACACGGGTTTATTTTTCCTGTTTTTCAGTATACTGGTCGCTAATCAGGCTCATGCCTTACTGTTTACATTATCTCCGGATAAAGCATATGGCGTTACTACGTCAGGTAATCAAACTGCATACAATATAGATGGTGCGGATAAATACGCGGATGGATATCAAAGTACCTTTATTACAACGTTTGAAGGTAATCCCCTCAGCATTACCGCAACTTTACGAGATAATAATAATACTCCAGATTTAAGTAGTTCTTCGGGCCAGCCCGATAGTTCAAATATCAGTGGTGACCAATCCTTTATTCCGCTAGCTCACGGATTCTTTTCCGGCCATGCAAGCATTTCATCTTTTAGCGGTGATTTTAATATCAGTCATACTTTTGATCTTGTTTTTGATCATAACGTTATACTCAATTCGGTCATTTTTGACGGCATTAGCTCACCTTCTTATACCTCAAACTCCGGTGATATCCCAGACTTTGATATTACGGGTTTAGGAGTCAATTTATCAGGCTTACAAGGAAGGGATGATGAAAACGGCTCTTCTCAAGATTTCACCAACATCAACACAACCTTCTTTGCAGATGAGCGTTATACCTTCACAGTCAACCATAATGGTGATGAAGACGGCATGCTTGAGTTCTTCGAATTTGATTTTGATCCCGTTGCAGCAAGCCCACCTGTCGTATCCTTCCTTACTTCAAGAGTGAGTCTGGATAGTTCGGGAAATAACTCGAACCATGAGAGTGATAATCCATCGCTTTCCGCTAATGGCAGGTACATAGCTTTTCATAGTCTCGCTACTGATCTCATTGTAAATGATACTAATGGTTGGTTGGATGTTTTCGTTTATGACAAACAATTAAGTAGTAATTCTCTGATCAGTGTTTCTTCTAGTGGCTCGCAAGGTAATGGGAATAGTCGAAACCCGGATCAGTCTGGTGATGGCCGTTTTGTGGTTTTTGATAGCTACGCTTCAAATCTGATCACTGGGGATTCCAATTCACAAAGAGATATCTTTTTGCATGATACACAGTCATCAACAACATCTCGAATTAATCTGACTAGCGAGGCTTCTGAAGCGAATGGCGAAAGCCGTCTTCCTGCTCTATCCTCCGATGGACGTTATATCGTTTTCGAAAGTGATGCTTCGAATCTGGTGACTGGTGATTCAAATGGATCTACCGATATATTTTTATTCGACAGAAATGACGATAGTCTAAAACTCCTGAGTAAAAATAGTTCAGGTAATTCGGGTAATAATTCTAGTCAACGTGCTGCTATCTCTGCCGATGGACGCTTTGTCTCGTTCGAAAGTAACGCAACGGATTTAATCTCTGGAGACACCAATTCTTCGAGTGATATTTTTGTCTATGAATTAGCATCAGATAGCCTGACTCGAATTAGTGTTGATTCTAGCTCCGGTCAGGCAAATAACGATTCATTCCGCTCAGACATTTCTGGTGATGGAAGGTTTGTAGTTTTTGACAGTATCGCAACTAATTTGATCAGCGGTGATAGTAATTCTAGCAGTGATATTTTTTTACATGATCGACAGTCGGGAAATACCACTCGTTTAAGTGTTGATTCGTTTAATGCCCAGGCAAACGGTGACAGTATCGAACCTTCGATTTCTGCGAGTGGTGATTATGTCAGTTTCACAAGTATTGCTACAAATTTGGACCTAGTTACAAACGACACAAATGGGGTTGACGATATTTTTGTTCGAGATCGTGATGGATCTGAAACATTCCGTATGAGTGTGAAATCATTAACGGGTATTGAAGCAGATGCGAGCAATGACATATCAAGTATCTCTTTCGAAGGTCAATACGTTGCTTTTGCCAGCAGCTCTTCTAATTTGATCACAGATGATTCCAATGGACAGAAAGACGTCTACCTTTCTGAAAATCCTGATATTGTGAGTAACAGATATTTAATTATCACAAGTTCAGGGACCGGATCAGGTAGTTTCTCCTTGAGCTCATCAGGCACAGACTGTGGTGATAATTCCGTAAGCTGTGGATATTATTCTGATGGAACTAACGTCACGGTTACAGCAACCCCAGATTCAAATAATACATTTATTAGCTGGAGTGGATGTAATTCTACTTCCGGTCAAAATTGCACTGTCACGATGAATGACTACAAAAGTATCATTGCCCGATTCGATAGAGATCTTGATGGTGATGGAATTCTCGATGCAAGCGATAATTGTCCTTCTATTTCAAACGCTGGCCAATCAAATGCCGACGGTGATTCTGCTGGTGATGTTTGTGATGCTTTCCCAACTAATGCCTCTGAAACAACTGATTCTGATGATGACGGTATGGGTGACAACTTTGAAACAGCTCATGGACTCAACCCCTTAGATAATAGCGATGCATCACTTGATCCTGATGGAGATGGTTTAACAAACTTACAAGAATTTCAGAGTGGCAGTGATCCTACCAGTTCAAACCTGCCTTCATCTTCAATAACTATTTTTTTGCGTAATATTGTAACCGGCCAATATCAGACAAACATAGTTGCTGGACATGATGTTGTCCTTAGCTCAACACTAACTGCACCTTCAACTCTGTATCAAATATCAGGTACGGGTGATTTTAATGGAGATGGTCAACAAGACATCTTATGGCGCAATAACCTCACTGGTGAAAATCTGATTTATTTCATGAATGGAACTCAAATTTCACAAATTAGCAATATTACGACCGTTGCAGATACAAATTGGCATGTAAATGGAATAGGAGATTTTGATGGCAATGGCAATGACGATATTCTATGGCATCACAGTGTCACAGGAACTGTATGGTTGTATCTCATGAGTGGGTCAACAATTATCAATGGTAGTGGTCAAGGCAATCTTATTGCTCATACCGGCCTCGATTGGGAAATAAAAAATGTCGGTGATTTCAATGGTGATGGTAGAAGCGATATTTTATGGCGAAACAAAACTCATGGAAGAGTCTGGATGTATTTAATGAATGGATCAAACATCAGTGCTAATGAGCATGTCGCGTTCTCTTCGACTATTTGGGACATAGTAGGCACGGGTGATTTTAATGGTGATAGTAGAGATGATATTATTTGGCGCAATGAGTCAGCTAGCCTTGTTTGGACTTATCTGATGAACGGAACACAAATTATTCAAAACGATCTATTAGGAAGCCTGATCGGAAACTGGAAACTGACACAGACTGGTGATTATAACAATGATGGAAAAGCCGATCTATTATGGAAAAATTCCGATACTGGAAATAACTTAATAAACCATCTAAGTGGTATTTCAGTCATCAGTAGTGACACGATCAATTCCTTTCCTGAAACTAACTGGCAAGTCGTCTCTAGTAATAATTAATAATCTTGTCCTTCATTATTTTCGCTGCTGCAGGTGCGAGCGTCACCCCATTTCGATGATGTCCGCTGTTAAGAAACAGTCCTTCAATATTCTCTATCGCATCAATAACTGGAATTCCTTTTTCGGAACCTGGTCTTAATCCTGACCATTGCTGACTGATTGGAAACTTATTTAAACTTGGTAGTACTTTGATACCCACAGCATAGAGGCTTTTTGCTGCTTCTGTTGTTGTTGTTTGATCAAACCCTACATCTTCCAATGTTGAGCCGATCAATATCTGCTGCTTTTTCTCAGAAAGATCCTTCATCATTTCCGATTGTCTGGGAATGAGGTAAATATCATCTTTTAATAAAATACTTTTTAATAAACCTTCTGGGACTTCAACTCGTAACATTTGCCCACGGATTGGCTTTATCAAGGACTTCTTTTTGAGAAATTTCCCACTCCATGCACCAGCGGTAATCACAACAGCTCCACAATTTATTCTCCCCTGAGTTGTTTCAACAGCATTAATATTAGCTTTAGCCTTGCTTATTTCTGTTACAGCAACCCCTTCACTTATTACTACCCCGTGGAAGAGTAGTGATTTCTTTAATGCCTTTAATAATCGTGGTGTTCTAATTTGCGCGATATCTGATAACCAGAGTGCCGACTGAAACCTCTCATTTACTAATGGCTCTATCTCACAGATCTGCTTTCTATCGAGATAATCAATACCTGACCCTGTTTTATCCTGCCAACGTACTAATTTTTCAGCATCAATATGATCAAAATTTAACATTCCAGATCGAATCCATTGTGGATCAATCCCTGTTTCCTCGATCAATTCCGCACATAATTCGGGATATACTCTTTGACTGGCAATTACCATTGGCCAAATTTCTTCCGCAGCATCCCACGGGGATATAGGAGAGAGAATACCTCCACCAGCCCAGGAAGCCTCCCTTCCAACTTGACCCTTTTCAATAATTTGGACTTTGAGCCCAGTGATGGAAAGCTCCCGTGCAGTCATCATTCCAATGACCCCTCCCCCTACAACTACACAATCAATTGTCAAACACTCTCTCCATTCACTATTTTGTTAGTACATATTAGTTAATATTTTCTACGATTTTTCAATTGATTGCATGGTAAAATCAACAATTTATGGTACATAATGCAATGTCAAGTAATGCTATAGATGCTGTGTTACTAAACTATCAACAACTTGTCTCAAATCGAACGGAATAAACAGATGAATCTTCGAGCCTATAAAAAACAATTTGCTGGTTTCACACTTATTGAACTTATGATTACAGTCACCATAATTGGGGTTGTCGCTGCGATAGCCTATCCATCCTACAACAAACATATTATGAGAAAGAACCGACTGGAAGGAAAGGCAATGCTCGAACAAGCCGTTGCAGATCAAGAACGTTATTTTTCTACTAATAATACTTACGCGTCGACTACAACAATGCTCGGGTATCAGACCAATCCTGCTATCTCTAAACACGGTTACTATCAGCTATCAGTCGATACTCCCACTGGTAGTTGTCCCATCGAAACCTGTTTTTCTCTAACGCTTGAAGTCCACGGCACCATACAATCAGCTGATACAGACTGCGAAAAATTCACTCAAGCATCAGACGGAAGAAGATCAGTTAAGAATGCATTCTGTTGGGAAAGGTGACTACGAATTCACTACCTTAGAAAGTTCTTTTGGAAGACTAAATACAACGGTCTCTTTTACACCTTCAAGCTCTTCAGAAAAAACTCCACCCAATTCTTTTAATCGATCCACGACCATTGTCACTAGAATCTCAGGGGCTGAAGCACCAGCGGTCACGCCTACAGTTCCTACATCATCTAACCATTCTTTTTGTATTTCATCAGCACCGTCGATCAAATATGCAGGTATACCTTTCTTAACTGATATTTCTTTTAATCTTGTAGAGTTAGAACTAGTTTGGGAGCCAACAACAAGCACCAAATCCGATTTTTCGACCAGTGTTTTTACAGCATCCTGACGGTTCTGAGTTGCATAACAAATATCTTCTTTTTTTGGACCATATATATTCGGGAATTGTTCCACTAACGCATCAATCACTTGAGCTGTATCGTCCATCGATAAAGTGGTCTGCGTTACAAACGCTAAATTTTCAGGATCTTTAACTTGAAGATTCTGGACATCTTTTACCGTCTCAACAAGGTAAATTCCACCAACACCATCGTTACGCGTGTATTGCCCTAATGTACCCTCAACTTCAGGGTGTCCAATATGACCGATCAAAATACATTCTCGTCCCTCTTTCTGATATCGACTTACTTCCATATGCACCTTCGTCACCAGTGGACAAATTGCATCAAAGACTTGTAAATCTCTTTTCCCTGCTTCTTCCCGTACCGATTTTGCAACGCCATGAGCACTAAAAATAACGGTATTTCCATCTGGTACATCATCTAAATCATCAACGAAAATAGCCCCTTTTTCCCTCAAATTATCAACAACATATTTGTTATGCACTACTTCATGTCGTACATAAACAGGTGCACCAAAAAGTTCTAGAGCACGATCAACAATCCCAATTGCTCTGTCAACGCCGGCACAAAAACCTCGGGGGTTTGCAAGTAATATATTCATATTGTCATGTCTGTTTCAAAAATGCTTAAAAGAGCTTCCAAACTCACGTTCATAACGTGCCTTAAATTCTGGTTTAGTAAACTTGTGATTCTGAGTACCGTGTTGTTCGATTTTGATTGCACCAATGAGAGAGGCAATTCGTCCAGTAATTTCCCAGTCCAGATTGTTTTTTAACCCATAGAGTAATCCAGCTCGATATGCATCACCACAACCCGTTGGATCCTTATTCTCAGCAATCTTAGCTGATGGTATTTCTATCGTTTTACCATGGCAATAAATTGATGAGCCTTCACCTCCTTTGGTGACGATTAAGGCTTCGACTCGTTCACTAACATCATCAATTGACCAGCCCGTTCGTTCCTGCATCATTTGCCATTCATAATCATTTACTGTCACCCAGGTTGCTTGATCAATAAATTTCTTCAAATCATCACCGTCAAACATCGGCATGCCCTGGCCTGGATCAAAAATAAACGGTACTTCTTTTTCCACAAACTGTTCTGCATGCTGGATCATTCCGTCACGACCATCAGGAGAGATAATACCTATGACAACATCTGATGCATCATCAACACGATTAACATGCGACATGTTCATCGCGCCCGGATGAAAAGCTGTAATCTGATTATCATCCAGATCCGTAGTAATAAAGGCCTGAGCTGTATATGCATCATCAATTATAGTAATATTTTCGCGACGGATTCCACATTCATCTATCCACTCAGCATAGGGTGCAAAATCACTTCCTGCAGTCGCCATTAATACCGGTGTCTCACTCAACAGATTAAGGTTATAAGCAATATTTCCAGCACAACCTCCATATTCTCGGCGCATTTCTGGGACGAAAAAAGAAACGTTCAACATATGGATCTTATCCGGCAAAATATGATTTTTGAACTTGTCAGGAAAAACCATAATATTGTCGTACGCTAACGATCCACAAACCAAAATTGACATAAAAACTCCTCTTGTTTACTACCTATTTTAAATTAAATACTAACGTAAAATCTCGTAACAGACTCCACATGATCATTATTCAGAATATGAAATTCGCCAGATTTTTCCAGCCGCGTCATCTGTCACTAAAATTGATCCATCTTTTAATTCCATAAGACCTACAGGTCGACCCCAAACCTTATTTGAGTCTTCAGGTAGCAACCAACCTGTAAGAAAATCTTCGGGCCCAGCAATTGGTTTTCCTGTGGTAAATGGGACAAACACGAGACGATATCCCACCAGTTTTGAGCGATTCCACGAACCATGAAGTGCAACAAAACAACCGCCACGATATTTATCTGGAAATTGATCTCCATTATAAAAAATAAAATCTAACGCACCAACATGTGAACCTAACAATACATCTGGGTAGCGAGTTTTCGCCACCAACTCAGGAGCTAATCCGGCATTTCGAGGATCTTCGTGTGGACCTATGTAGGCATATGGCCAACCCAAAAAGTCATCCTTATTAACACTGGTTAAATAATCTGGAACAAGATCATCACCCAGCCCATCGCGCTCGTGTGATGTCACCCATATTTGATCGTGTACACTTGACTTACGTAACCCCACGCCATTTCTAATACCAGATGCAAAAATTTCTTTACCACTACCGTCTGGATTAAACCGGCTGATAGCCGCCCGCATTGTGGGTTCTCCAGGGTCAACATTTGATCGAGATCCAACACTTAAATAAAACTTGTCTGCCTTATGATCAAAAATAATTGAGCGCGTAATATGTCCTCGATTAAATTCTGACATATCGACAACCATCTCGCCTTCCGAGGTGACGGCTAATGAATCAGGATCATATTCATACCGACGTACCGCGGTTGTTTCTGCAATGTATAACCAGTTTTTATAAAATGCTAATCCATAGGGATTATTCAAATCACGGATCAATAATTTTCTCTTTTTATCTTTTATTACATAGACCTTACCGACGAAAGTATCCGACAAAATGATTTCATCTTTTGAACCCAGGATCATAAATCGCGGGCTGACAAACCCAGACATATATTCTTCTACTTGAAAACCTTCAGGTACTTTTAATTCAGCACTATCAGGTTGATCAATAATCCTCGCTCCCCTATTTGCTGAAGGCGTTGCGTAAGGCTCAGGTAAACCTTCTGCCGGCCAATTAACCGGTTTTGCAAGCGTCACTTTTGCGTAAAACAAAAATACAAAGAAAAATAAGCTCGATAAAAAGAAGTGTTTTTTCATGATCATTTCTCCAATAGCGGAGACAAATATTTCGCCGTATGCGATACCTTGTGCTTCGCTACTTCTTCAGGTGAACCTGAAACCAGAATTTCGCCACCACCATTACCACCTTCTGGTCCAAGATCAACAATCCAATCTGCCGTTTTGATTACATCTAAATTATGTTCAATAACGATCACTGTATTGCCATGATCGCGTAAACGATGCAGTACTTGCAAAAGTTGCTCTGTATCATAGAAGTGTAGACCAGTTGTCGGTTCATCGAGGATATACAAAGTATTACCTGTGTCTCGTTTAGACAATTCTCGTGATAATTTTACTCGTTGCGCTTCTCCACCAGAAAGTGTGGTCGCATTTTGACCCAGTTTTATATAGGTCAAACCAACATCCATCAAGGTTTGTAACTTTATTTTAATCGTCGGAACCGGATCAAAAAACTCACGCGCTTCTTCAACCGTCATGTCCAACACTTCATGGATATTTTTTCCTTTGTACCGAATCTCCAACGTTTCACGGTTATAACGTTTTCCTTTACAAATATCACAAGGCACATACACATCCGGTAAAAAGTGCATTTCGACTTTGATCACACCATCACCCTGACAAGCTTCGCATCGGCCACCTTTAACATTAAAACTAAAACGCCCCGGTTTATACCCCCGTGAGCGCGATTCATGCGTTGCTGCAAACATCTCGCGAACAGGAGTAAAAATTCCCGTGTAAGTTGCTGGATTTGATCTCGGTGTACGACCGATCGGACTTTGATCAATATCAACCACCTTATCAAACTGATCCAATCCTTCGATCTTTTTGTGCTTGGCTGGTTCTGTATTTGCCCGATTTAGTTGATACGCGGCCACCTTATATAGTGTGTCATTGATCAGAGTGGATTTACCCGATCCAGAAACGCCTGTTATACATGTCATCAAACCTACGGGAATTTCCAAAGTGACATTTTTCAGATTGTTCCCCGTTGCTCCTACCACCCGTAGAAGTCGTTCTGGATTGACGGAGTGGCGCGTTTCAGGCACCTTAATTTTCCGTTTGCCTGATAGATATTGCCCAGTGAGTGATCGTTCACTCGCTTCAAGATCCTCCATTGTTCCTTGCGCGACAATCTCCCCACCATGAACACCAGCACCCGGACCAATATCAATAACATTATCAGCCGCTCGAATCGCTTCTTCGTCATGTTCAACAACAATGACCGTATTACCGAGATCTCGCAGATGATATAAGGTATTTAATAAACGTTGATTATCTCGCTGGTGCAGACCAATCGAAGGTTCATCAAGCACATACATTACCCCGACTAAACCGGCTCCAATTTGGCTGGCTAAACGGATCCGTTGCGCTTCGCCTCCCGAAAGAGATTCTGCACTTCGCGACAAGGTTAAATAATCAAGACCCACATTGACCAGGAAACTTAATCGTTCAGAAACTTCTTTAAGAATCTTTTCTGCAATCTCTCCTCGTTGGCCTTCTAGCTTCAACCCATCAAAAAATGATTGCGCCGTTCCTACCGACATATCTGAAATTTCGGGTAAGTTTTTCTTCTCAACAAAAACATTTCTCGCAGCAACGCCTAAACGTTGCCCTTGGCAGGAGGAGCATGGTTTCGAGACTAAAAATTTTGCCAGCTCATCACGAATCGAACTGGAATCAGTTTCTCGATATCGGCGTTGAAGATTGTTGATCACACCTTCGAATGAATGTTTTCGTTTACGCTTGCTACCTTTGGAATCGACGTAATCAAATTTAATTTCAGTTTCACCACTACCGTAAAGGATCACTTCCTGGATCTTTTTTGGAAGATCTTGAAAAGGAATATCGACGTCGAATTTATAATGTTCCGCCAGCGCACAAATCAACTGATAATAATAGACCGTCCGTCGATCCCATCCTCGAATAGCTCCACCCGGCATTGATAATTCTGGATGCTGTACAACTCGGTCAGGATCAAAAAATTGCATCACACCCAACCCGTCGCAATCTTGACAAGCTCCGGCCGGATTATTAAAAGAAAAAATCCGCGGTTCTAATTCACTAATACTATATCCACAGTGTGGGCAGGCAAATAAAGCTGAAAAAATGAGATCCGGTTTGTCTTCGTCCATCCAGGCAACTTTTGCAATGCCTTCTGTGAGTGCAAGTGCCGTTTCAAACGACTCGGCCAGACGTAACTTCATATCCTCGCGTACTTTAAAACGATCAACCACTGCTTCAATATCGTGCTTTTTATACAGATCAAGCTCAGGTGCATCTTCAAGATTAACCACCTCGCCATTGATCCTTGCACGGATGTAACCTTCGCGACGCAGACTTTCAAGCAATTGAATATGTTCACCTTTTCGCCCTTGTACTAAAGGCGCCAGCAACATCATTTTACTCCCTTCAGGTAACTCCAGAACGTTATCAACCATCTGGCTGATGGTTTGAGCCTCAAGAATCTTATCGTGTTCAGGACAGCGCGGTTCACCAACACGGGCAAATAGCAGACGTAAATAATCATAGATCTCAGTAATCGTCCCGACCGTTGATCGTGGATTATGCGAGGTGGATTTTTGTTCGATCGAAATCGCCGGAGATAAACCTTCGATCAAATCAACATCGGGTTTTTCCATGATCGACAAAAATTGGCGTGCATAGGACGATAGCGATTCGACATAGCGGCGTTGTCCTTCCGCGTAAATCGTATCAAACGCCAATGACGATTTACCGGACCCAGACAAGCCTGTGATCACGATCAGTTTATTGCGAGGTAAATCTAGATCCACGCCCTTCAAATTATGAGTACGTGCACCGCGGATCGAAATTTTATCCATATTTCCTTAATCGAATTGGAAGCAACCTGTTAATATACTCGTTTTTACGCAAGGATGTTTCAGAAATACATGGCATGAATAAAAATAAACAAAAAATGACGCCACTTGAGCTCAGATCTGCCACCTCGCTTGCACTGATCTACTTTTTACGCATGTTTGGCCTATTCATGCTTTTGCCTGTTTTATCTTTGTACACCGAAGCAATGTCGGGCGCGACACCACTTTTGATCGGCCTCGCTATTGGTATTTATGGGCTGACTCAAGCCATGTTGCAAATCCCGTTCGGTATATTTTCTGATCGTTTTGGGCGTAAACCGGTTATCGCCATTGGCTTACTTATTTTTGCATTCGGCAGTGTGATCGCCGCCTTATCAGATGATATTTATATTCTAATCCTCGGTCGCGCACTACAAGGCGCAGGCGCAATCGCCGCAGCAGTGATGGCATTAGCTTCTGATCTAACCCGCGAAAGTCAGCGCACAAAAACCATGGCGATTATTGGTGTGACCATTGGAATGGCTTTTACATTGTCGTTCATTGCTGGACCCGTTCTGGATATCTGGCTTGGGCTTGATGGCCTTTTCTGGATGGCCGCTTTACTTGGTTTGCTGGCCATTGGCGTACTTTTTGTCTGGGTGCCTAATGTTCATGATGTGGACCAAAAAGAAATTGAATCAGATCCCGAAAAGAAAAATTTTCTGGCGGTTCTGAAAAATCCAGAACTTTTAAGACTGGATATTAGTATTCTGATCTTACATTTAGTCCTGACCGCCAGTTTCGTTGTGCTACCACTTGCGTTGCGCGATTATGCCGGCTTAGATTCTGCACAACATTGGAAAACCTACTTACCCGTCATGCTACTTTCACTGGTATTTATGATCCCATTCATTCGATTAGCAGAAAAACAAAACGCGCAAAAGAACCTGGCCAAACCAATCTTTATTGGTGCAACTATTTTATTAGCATTCGCCGAACTCGGACTTTGGAAAGGCTACACATCCACAATCTGGCTTTCCGCTATGATGCTGGCTTTTTTTACCGCCTTTAATTATCTCGAAGCGACATTACCTTCACTGGTTTCCAGAACCGCACCATCCGAAAGAAAAGGTGCCGCTCTTGGTGTCTACTCGACTTCGCAGTTTTTCGGTGCCTTTATCGGCGGAACAATGGGCGGATGGTTATATGGCGAAGTCGGAATTGGAAATGTATTTTTAGTTAATGCAATTTTGATCATTATCTGGATTGCGATCATTGTCCCAATGCAGATTACACCTGCAAAACACTAAGCTTTGTAATCACAAGAATAGTGACGTGTCGCTTAAAAAACGGTATCGTTAACCAAGACATAAAACACGAATAATTGGATTTAAATCCATAATAAAAATTAAAAGCTCAAAGAGGAAATAACATGGCTTCCAGAGGACTCAACAAAGTAATGATCATCGGCAATCTCGGAGCTGAACCCGAAGTACGCTATACGTCCAGCGGCAGTGCGATGGCAAATATCAATATGGCCACCAGTGAAACATGGCGCGATAAATCAACCGGTGAACAACAAGAAAAAACTGAATGGCATCGCGTCGTCTTCTTTGGAAAGCTGGCAGAAATCGTCCAACAATATGTACATAAAGGATCAAAACTTTATGTTGAAGGTCGATTGCAAACCCGCAAATGGCAAGACAAAGATGGCCAGGATCGCTACACCACAGAAATCGTCGGCAACGAGATGCAAATGCTTGATAGCAAAGGTGGATCTTCAGCTAATTTCGAACCCGCTCATCAAAATGCACCCAGCCAGGCAACAAATCAGGCCCCTCAGCAACAACAAGCACCATCATCTTCCGCGCCACAAATTGATGATTTTGATGATGATATTCCGTTTTAAAATATCCCTTAAACTTTAGTATTAAGTACCGTTTAACTGGACCTCAACATCCAGGTCTGAGTACAAAATCAGACCTGTGGTTCCATCTCAATAGCCTACCTTAACCTTACTATTCATCTTGTCCACAAATGCCATTCCAATAGCTGAGAATACGAACGTCATATGCATAATCACGTACCACATCAGCTTATCATTATCGATTTGTTCTGCATCCATAAATGCTTTTAGTAAATGAATAGATGAAATGGCGACTATTGAAGCAGCTACTTTTTGCTTAAGTGAGCCGGAATCAAGTTTGCCTAGCCAGCTGAGATTTTTTTTTCCATCTTCAATATCGATCTGTGAAACGAAGTTTTCGTAACCACTAAACATAACCATTACTAGCAAACCGCCAACAAGTGAAATATCGACTAAAGAAAGCACTAATAGCACTAAGTCTGTCTCTTTAATTTCAAAAATGTGCGGCAGTGTATGCACGATTTCCTGGAAAAACTTTATTGATAAAGCGAGTAAAGCCAAGCTTAATCCAAAATAGATCGGTGCTAGTAACCAGCGTGATAAGTAGAGAATATTTTCGAATTTCTTTTCCATTACTTTTGATCCCTGAAGACTATGTTTTATATCTGTCCGTTATTCTACAGATCTGTAAGCGTCAGATCAGTAATAATTTGATCGATCATAAAGGACTAATTGGTTGATCTTTTACTAAAGATTACCCATTTCCCGTCGATAAAGTTTGAATAAGGAACAAAACAATTTCTGGAGATTAGACATGACTGATGCGAATTTTAGATTAGTAACAAGAAGCGACTTTGATGGGCTCGTTTGTGCAGTGCTTCTTAAAGAATTGGATATTATTAATGAAATAAAATTCGTACATCCCAAAGACATGCAGGATGGTAAGGTTAATATCACCGATAATGACATTACGACTAATCTACCTTATGTTGAAGGGGTTCATATCGCTTTTGATCATCATTTGAGTGAAACTGTTCGAAACGGTAAGAAAGAAAATCACATCATTAACCCAGATGCACCCTCCGCCGCTCGTGTTGTTTATGACTATTATGGTGGAAATGATCGCTTCCCTGAAGGCTGGCAAGAAATGATGGCTGCAGTTGATAAAGGTGATGCTGCACAATTTAGTAAGGAAGAAATATTAAATCCTGAAGGTTGGCCCTTGCTTAACTTTCTAATGGATGCTCGTACAGGCCTTGGCCGTTTCCATGATTTCAGGATTTCTAACTATCAATTAATGATGGATCTTATCGACTTGTGTAAAACACTTTCAATTGATGAAATCATGGAGTTACCTGATATTCAGGAACGAGTTACACTTTTCAAACATCATGAAGAAAAAGCAAAAGAACAGATCCAACGTTGCTCTACAGTTCATAACGATTTGGTGGTGCTTGATCTACGAAAAGAAAAAACCATTTATGCAGTCAATCGTTTTATGATTTATGCATTGTTCCCTGAAACCAATATTTCTATTCATGTTATGTGGGGCCTAAAACAACAAAACACTGTGTTTGCAATTGGCAAGTCCATTATCGATCGATCTTCTGATATTAATATTGGTGAGCTTTGCCTGGAGTACGCCGGCGGCGGCCATCTAAATGCGGGTACATGTCAGATCAAAAATGAGCTCGCGGATGAAAAACTTGAAGAAATTATTTCAAAAATTATAGAATAAATAACTAAACATTAATTTTAAATGCAAATAAAAAGGTACGTTATGTGCCTTTTTTATTAATCATACTTTTCAGCTATTTTTTTGTTGGTTTTATCAGAAGCCAAGTTCAATAAATCGCGATGAAATTTTATCCAGTCTTGTGGATTATCAGACCAGTTAGCGCTTCCCTTACCTTCAGATAAAGCGGCAGGGATTAATTCTTCTATCAATAGATTAACTTCCTTTTCGTAACCTGCTTTTCTGGCAAGATAAATCAACTCTGCATCTTGCAAACCACGCCGCCAGGCTTTTAGACGCATGGTTGGAATTGGTCCTGGATTCGATTCGATTCCGATCGTATCCAGTTTATTCCCGGCATAAACCATCGTTCCATTTCCAAACCGGTCATCGTCTTTTTTATAACTCGGATAACGAAACGGTTGTTCTTGATCTGATAAATTTAAAGCCCACATAAAATGACCGTCGAAATTATATTTTGCCGTGATTACTCCCCAGGTTCTCATCTCAATTCCAGAAGTATTAATACTATGAATTCCAACCGCTGGATGGCCGCTGTGATAAAACCAGATCTTATTGCCCTCGCTTTTGCGTTTGGTTAAATAATCAACATTTGCGCTATTCGCGCTTGGTGACCATAAACGAATAACATCTTTTAGATCTTCATTGTCAATTCCTTCCCATGTCTGCGGATCTGTATGGCTGGTCCAGATTAAATCTATAGATTTATTGTTTTTAGATTCTTGCATGCCTTTATCGATTGCTTTTTGTACACGATCCATTTGTTGGTGCACCATCTCAATATAATCATCACCTACATCACCTAGCTCATCTTCATCAGTTGCACCATCGACTTCATCGAAAATATAAGCAAAAAAATCAGTTTGATCCCACTTTTTTTTCTCAATATTTTTTAACCAACTTTTAGCTAAATGTTCATAACTTACTATCTTCTGATCAGCTATAGGTTTAGCAACTCTGGCATTATAATTTTGTGGCCAAGGTGTGCGCCATATTGAAACAGGTGTGTTTATTCCTGGGCCAACATATCCATATTGTTCTGTGAATAAACTACCATTCAAAATTGGATCATAAATTTTATTGTATTCTTGCCAGCTCTGATCTTGTTTTACCGAAAGACGCTCAATAAAAACCATACGATGTCTATGCGCCATCTGTTGATAACAATGCGACATTTGTTTCCATTGCCCTTGAGTAAAATCTCTACCTAATCCTTCTTGCTTATAACTGTCATATAATTCACCAACGGCTTCGATTGTTGGTTTATCGGGTAGAGTCACGTCCCAAACTTTGACTGTTAAAGGAATCGTTTTAATAAACTCTCCTGACTGAATTTTTATAGTCGTTTTATACTCGCCGGACGGTTGATCTTTTGGAATGAAAATATCGATCCAGACTGATTGGTTTTCATTTTTCTCTTCAGGAATAGAAATAGTATTAGAAGAAATTTCTTTATTATTCTGATCGGAAACTCGATCAAAATTTGAACAGGTTTCAGATAATGGAATTAACGCATCAGGATAGTTGTCAGGCCAATCCAACACCTCACTTTTCGTTCCCCAATTGTATCCACCAAACTCAACCCAGTGGTAATGCGCTTTGAAAAGACGCACATTTTTATCTGAATTAATAGTTGTGTTTTTTGATCCAATAAAATCATCAACGCTGACTTTTACTTCTGTGGTTAGTTCTGGATTTTTAGTTTTTAAAAGAAGCTGAAAAGCGATAGTTTCATTACGGGCAGCATCAAGAATCAATTCTCCTTTTGAAATATCTAGGGCATCAACTTCGAAAGGTATTTTTCCAGTTCGAGTGATCTTCGCAATATCGCTGGCAGCACAAACCCGTAGCCCTTGATCTAATTCTAAACAAGGTTCATCGACAAAAAAGTAAGATGAGAAAAAGATTAAAAATAAAAGAAAAACAAAAGCAAAAACATAAATGGTTTTCATAAATAAACTTTATCAACAACACGCTTTTTTGCTTGATGAATTTAACAACTTGAAAATTAGTTTATGAGATATTTATGATCAGCCTTTTTAAAAAGAATGATCGTCAGAAATTGCTTTCAAAAAAATAAAAGTAATTCACTGACGATCCAAAACAGGCATCTGTTAACCGCATTTTGACTCGCCACAATTCAGACAGGTAAGACAATTGTCCATCTGAATCATCGCTTTTGTATTACATTTACTACACAGCGTTGCACTGGGTGGAAACTCTCCCTCATCGTCACTGCTTTGTGACTGTTTTAGTTCTGCCCTTTTTTCTTCGATCATTTTTTTTTGATGTTTATCTGGCCCGGTGTCCTTGATCAAACCAATTGAACGCATGTGGTTTTCCAGAACGTCACCAATCTCTGCAACTAACGATGGCATAAACTTACCACCGGGTTTGAAATAACCACCGCTTGGATCAAAAACGGATCGTAATTCTTCAACTAAGAATGTAACATCACCGCCCTTACGGAAAACCGCTGAGATAATCCGGGTTAATGCGACAATCCATTGAAAATGATCCATACTTTTTGAATTGATAAACACTTCAAATGGACGACGCAGTTCGTGCTCTGTACCTGGGTTTAGAAGGATGTCATTTACTGTAATATAAAGTGCGTGATCGCTTAATGGCGTTTTGATCTTGTAGGTTGAACCCACAAGCATATCTGGCCGTTCAACTTTTTCATGCATTTGCACAACGTTATCTTCCTGCTTATCTTCAAGCTCAGACGCTTCTTCTACCTCAGAAGCTTCGTCATTTTCTTTTAAAACTTTGTAACCTACAATTTTATTGTCTATTTTAATCGTCATTAGAATTTACCGTAATAGCCTTCTTTAAGTGCATCGAACAGATTTGCAGCGGTATGCATTTCTCCATCGTATTCGATCTCTTCATTACCTTTTGCTTCAATCACGTCACCATTTTCCAGTGAGAAACGATAGGTGGTGTTTTCCAGATCTGTTTCTTTGACCAACACACCCTGGAAAACTTCTGGATTGAAACGGAAGGTTGTACAACCTTTCAACCCTTTATCATAGGCATATTCGTAAATGTCTTTGAATTCTTCAAAAGCGAAGTCCGTCGGCACATTGGCTGTTTTCGAAATAGAAGAGTCAATCCATTTTTGCGACGCTGCTTGAATATCGACGTGTTGTTTCGGCACTACAGAATCTGCACTAATGAAATAATCCGGCAATTGTTCTTCTGGATTTTCAGAGAAAGGCATCGCTTTAGGATTGACCAAAGTACGATAAGCCAATAGTTCATATGAAAAAACATCAACCTTTTCTTTAGTCTTTTTATTTTCACGAATAACATTACGTGAGTAGTGATGTGCAAAACTCGGCTCAATTCCATTGCTGGCATTATTCGCTAATGATAAGGAAATTGTTCCTGTCGGTGCGATAGAACTGTGGTGTGTAAAGCGAGCGCCCACTTCGGCTAGTTGCTTGACTAGTTCAGGATCTTCCTTCGCGACACGTTGCATATAACGACTATATTTCGCATGCAGTACTTTGCCTTTAACGCTGTCACCAATTTTGAATCCATCGTCGATCATTTCTGGTCGGCGACTGAGCATTTCAGTAGTGACTTCGAAGTCTTCTTCCATCACTGGTGCGGGGCCTTTTTCTTCAGCCAGGCTTAGTGCCTCTTTCCATCCGGCCATGGCTAGCTCACGACTGACGCGTTCGGTGAATACTAGAGATTCATCGCTGCCGTACTTCTGTTTTAGCATAGTTAATGTTGAGCCCAGGCCAAGATAACCCATACCGTGTCGACGCTTGCGCTCAATTTCATCGCGCTGTTTTTCAAGTGGCAGGCCATTAATTTCTACGACATTATCTAGCATACGTGTAAAAACACGAACTACTGAATGGAAAGTTTCCCAATCAAATGCAGCTTTGTCAGTAAACGGATCAGAAACAAAAGTTGTCAGGTTGATCGAACCAAGTAAACATGCTCCATAAGGTGGCAGCCCTTGTTCACCACATGGGTTGGTCGCACGAATATTTTCGCAGAACCAGTTATTATTCATTTCATTGTATTTATCGATCAAAATAAAACCTGGCTCGGCATAATCATAAGTAGATGACATGATCGCATCCCAAAGTCGTCGAGCAGGAATTGTTTTATAGATCTTGCAGGCAACTTTACCTGTTTCATTAACGATGTAGCCTTTATGCGTTGGCCACTCGCGCCAGATCACTTCTTTTTGATCGTGTAGATCAATTCCATCTTGCTCAACTTCTTTATCATCCAGAGGAAATGCTAATTTCCATTGCGAATCACTTTTTACGGCTTGCATGAAATCGTCAGTGATCAATAAAGACAAATTGAACTGTCGTAAACGACCGTCTTCGCGTTTCGCACGAATAAAGTCAAGAACATCAGGATGGCCGACATCAAACGTCGCCATCTGCGCGCCACGACGACCACCTGCTGAAGAGACGGTAAAACACATTTTGTCGTAGATATCCATGAAAGACAGTGGTCCAGATGTATAGGCACCAGCTCCAGAAACATAAGCTCCTTTAGGTCGCAAAGTGGAAAACTCATAACCAATACCACAACCGGCTTTCAGGGTTAAACCCGCTTCATGCACCTTATTGAGAATATCGTCCATAGAATCACGAACTACACCAGATACGGTACAGTTTATTGTTGAGGTTGCGGGCTTGTAGGCTTGAGCACCAGCATTAGAAGTTATTCGACCCGCGGGTATCGCACCATGGCGTAATGCCCAAAGAAATTTCTCGTGCCAGAACGTTTGTTTTTCTGACGTCTCTTCTACATCTGAAAGTGCCTTAGCGACACGCCGATAAGTTGCATCGATATCTTGATCAACAGCGACTCCCTCTTTCGTTTTCAGGCGATATTTCTTATCCCAGATATCGAGTGATGCAGGCTGTAGATCAACCCCCCCTTGTTCGTCGGAAACGATAACAACAGATGCAGATTCCATACTTTCCCCTTTCATTGTTTTATTATAGTCCACGTAAAAGCACAGAACAGCACTTTCAGATAAACGACGCCGATTTCTCCCCAACGCCTGTTAAAGCACAATATATTGTGTTTGCAGTATTTTTTCAACTATATATTGTGCTATATATTCCCTATTTAACACTTTGACACTCTTGATGTTTATAAGTATTTGACGTGACTACAACTATCAGTGAGTTAAGTGAATTTTCTAGAATGGACGTACTTTACTTTACGTTAATAAGGGGAATTTAAAGATCAGGATTAAAACTTTTTCGGAGCAGGTCCTTGAATTCGAGCTCTGATATTGGCTTAGTAATAAACTTGGAGATAACAACGGATTCTTTTTCTAGCGTCGTTGTTTTACGATCAGTCGAACCCATCTGTAATACACAGGTTGTTTCTGGATATAAACTTTTGATCTTCTCAAGCAATTCGTCACCTTGAATTTGCCTTACAACTGCCTCACAAACCACGACTCCAACAGTGTGCTTTGCCAGTAGATTTAATGCATGTTCTGCACTATTAGCCATCAATATTTGATAACCTTCGTTCGCAAGCATCATCCCAGTGCGACTCAATGTTTCATTATCTTCATCAACTAGTAATAAGGTGTGCCCCAACTGTTCAAAAATGTCCTCAAGTTCGATATCCTGATTTTTTTCTAACATCTTTGTCATCTCAAACGCTGACAAGGGCTTAGAAAAATAATCACCCTGTAACTCATCACAGCCTTTCCCACGTAGAAAATCAAACTGTGGCTTAGCTTCTACACCTTGGGCAACAACACGCAAATTAAGGCTATGGGCCATACTAATAACAGCCAGCGTGATTGCTTGATGCTCCTTTTCTAGTAACACATCGTCGATAAAAACCTTATCAATCTTCAATGTATCTACAGGAAAGCTTTCAAGGTAACTTAATGATGAATAATCTGCTCCAAAATCGTCGATAGAAACCTTGCCACCAACTGCTCTAAACTCTTTAAGGATTTCAATACACCTATCCGCATTTCTGAGTAGCGTGCTTTCTGAGATTTCCAGTTCAAGCAACTGTGGTTCTAACGCCAGCTTGTCTAAAACACGGGCAATTGTATCCAGCAAGTCATGCTGCAAAAATTGTCTATCCGATAAATTGATCGCCATACGTGGGTGCTGAAAACCAGTTTCTTGCCATTTCTTTGCCTGCAAACATGCTGTCTCTAAAACCCAGGATCCGATCTCTGAAATCAAACCACAACGCTCAGCTAATGGAATAAAACTGCCGGGCAAAAGCAATTCTTCACCATCCTCAGTTTTTCGGCGCCATCGAATAAGAGCTTCTACTGTAACGATTTTGCCTGTACGTAAATCTAGTCGAGGTTGATAATAAAGCTCAAAATTATCCTCAGTTAATGCAGTGCGTAGATCTTTTTTTGATAACATTTGATTCAATGTCGTTTTATTCATCTCTTGTGAATAAAATCGAAACTGTGGGGTATTTTCTTTCTGACTTTTACGTGCTCGATGCATTGCTATTAACGCATTTTTTTTCAACGTATCCGCATCCAGACCATCTTTAGGATAAATACTGATACCAATATTTCGTTCTACACTAATCGCCCGATCCATAATCCTGAAAGGCTCTCCCAAAACATCAAGTAAGGACATTGCTACCGAAGCTACAGAATCGACATCTTCTAGATTCTCTAATACCACAACAAAATTCGCATCCTCTATTCTGGCGACTGTATCGCAACTTCTCCCACGAGCCGTCAACCGTGATGCAGCTTCTTTTAGTAAACTCTCAACATTTTTTGTACTAACGCCATCCGTAATTTTTTTAAAGTTATCTATATCCAGATATAAAACAGCGATTAAACGCTTTGTTCGGCTTGCGATAGAAATTGCATGTTTTAAACGATCGTTTAGTAAAGACGATGCAGGTAATCCGGTAAGTGTGTCAATGACATCCGTCGTTTGTAGTTGTTGTAAATTTTCTTGATCAAATGCAACCACGACACCTGTATTCTCTTTCTCATCACCTGCAAAAGGTTTCGCATTTGCCTTTACGGCTAAGAGCCTCCCAGACTGCTGTTTGAGAAAGTAATTCTCAGGGAGATCAACTGTGTCTTGAGTGCTTTGACTTTTTGCAAAAAGATCAATCTGCGAAGGCTCTCCATTATGATCTTGAAATTGCACCACATCCGACAATGGTTGTCCTCGCACCTCTTTAAATGCGTAACCCGTTAACCTTTCAGCGACAGGGTTCATAAAAGCCACGCTTCCAAGATTATCGGTTATGACAACGGCATTGCTAACTGTCGATAACGCAACTTCTGCATGTTCTTTCTCTTGTCTCAAAAAGAAAAGAAAGCCCGCCAATTGCTGCCGATGCAATAAAATATAACCAATAAAAAGTGCAACTAAAGCGGACCCTGGTCTAAACCAGAAGTGTGTTCCAAGAAAACCTGATCGAGATAACAAAAGACAACACATTATAATTGCGAGTACGGGTAGTAACGTTGCTAGCCAGGACTTTTCAGCGCGAAAAAAATGTAACAGTAATACAAGTGCAATTAAAAATGGTAGAGACAATAAGAAGTTTTGATGATCATTTAATGGCTGAATAGAAAGATCGTTTAATAAAATATCCAGAACATGTGCTTCAAACTCAACACCCGCCATAGACTGCGCTGAGTGAGTGACTGGTGTAGGAATGCGATCACTTAGTCCGGTAACATCCATACCGACCAAAACCCATTTATCGGTAAATATGTTTCGATCAAATTGATGGTCTAAAGCATCTATATAGGATATTTTTTTGAAATGTTGTGGGTTTTCAGGAAAAGGTAATAAGATTCGATAGTCTCTTACCCACTTGTTTTTGATCCATTTATTCTCGGCTAAATTATTTTCAGCTGATCTATTAATCCGCTCAATTTTATCGCGATCCTTTTTTGCGATTTCCAGTTTTGTATTCCTCTGTCCTGGAATTTCAATCTGATCATATAGCTCTATCATCGCCAACGGCAAGGCACTTACTGTTGGTATGTTCATTCCCCCTTTAAGAAAAATACTGCGACTAATTCCATCCTCTAACTCGACATCAACATGTCCTCTACCCGCAGCTTCACGATCAAAAACAGGTAATGACTTTAATTCACTAAGAACGGGAACTCCTTCTTTAAGAATTTCTGAGCTAACTGTCGTTAACGCAACTGGTAGCACTATTTTGCCATGCTTAGAAATAGCCTTGGCAAGGATCTGATCACCCTCCGAATCATTCGTATCATTTTCAGAAAAAATGATATCTAACGAAACCGCTTTACTGTCTTCTAAAGCTTCTAAAAGCTTTGCATGGAAACGTCTCGGCCATGGCCATCGTCCTAACTGATCAACACTACGATCATCAATCGTAACCAGCACTATGTCTTCTGAAGCCGCTCTCGACCAAAAATTCAGGTGCGAGTCAAACATAAAGTTATCAAGTTTTTGAGTGAGATGTGAGTAATTTAGAATGGCTGTGATCAGGATCAAAAACAGCCCAAGTAATATTTTACCTGTTCGATCTAAATCAGGTTTCATGATCTACAACTGCGCTTTATTATTTTCATTACAAAAAGAGTAAAAGCGGTACAAGACCGAGTAGCCATAATAGAGTTTCACCCGGAATATTAAGCTGCTGCACAGATCCCCAGGCACCTTTAAACCCATCAAATTCGATAACTCTTATACGTACAAATATTGTGCTTGCTGATTTTGGTTTTGGAAAAATATACTCGGCTTTATCAAGCTCTTTATTCACGAGCAATTTCTCAAAGTTTTTATCACTTGCGATCTGGATCTGATAGCGATCACTTTCATCACTAACAGACCAGCGAAAAATAATTTCTGATTCATCTATTGAAGCGGCATCCATTTTAGCTCCAGGTTTCATCACTCGAAATTCATTTACACTTCCATCGGGGCCTGCGCCTTCTGCGTCAAGTGCTGTGACACGCCAGAACCATTTACCTGGTGATAAAGGCTGCGAAATGTCAGTGCTGGTTTCCTTATAATCTGAAACATCAATAAGTGGTTGATCAAAGTTTAGATTATTAGCCAACTGAAAGTGATAGGCCTTCGCATCGGTATTTTTTGTCCAGCTAAATTTGCGGTGATTGCTTGATACAGTTTGCCCACTTTGCGGTTCTAATATGAGTGGAGCTTCCGGTTTTGCATTCAATACAAACACATGTTTTGAATCAAAACCTTCGATAGAATTTATATCTACACCGCGAACTTTCATGAAATATTTACCATCGCTAAGTTCATTAATTCTGGCGGATGTTGTTAGTGATAAATCATCATAATCTAATGCTAAAAATTTAGAATCAGACGCTACTTGAACTCGATAAGCTTGTGCACCTTTTATCTCAGGCAGCTGGAATTTAATCGGTAATTGATCAACAGAGCCAGATAATTGGGATAACACAGGTGCCGGTAATAAAACGACTGGAGGCGTTGGAGGTTCGCCTTTTTTAGCAAGCGTGCCGAAACCACCTTCAACTCCAGTTTTTCCTGTTTCATTTGCAACATTAACTTCACCTTCCAGAACTTCCGTCGTCATCGATTTTTGATCAATCACATTTATTCGATAACTTGTTCCGCGTACTGCAGCCGTCGCTGAAGGTGTATTTATCTCAAAACGAGATCCTGATTTTTTATCAGGATTAACTTGATTGTCAGATCGTCCACGTTTGAGTTCCAATCTGGTATTAAAGACATCTTTATTCCCATAGGATTCTAATGTCTGCAAAATCAATTCACTATTTTCTCTTAAGATAAGCATAGATCCATCTTCGAATATCAATTTTGCAAAAGCCTCAGAGCCAGTCTGGATTTGATCTCCTGCGACCAATTTCATATCAGTTGAGACGTTTTTTTCGTTTCCTGAAGCCGTGACGATTACATCACCAGAAAAACTTTTTATTGTTGCTTCTGATGGACGAATACGCGACCACTCTCGCGGTATACGTAAGGTCGACCCGGGACGCATTCTTGATGGTTGATTAATATTGTTCAGCGTTTGTAGCTTGCGCCAGTAGCGTATATCAACCAGAAAATCTTCCGTTAAATTCCAGAGATTGTCCCCTTGCTTAACTGTGTAGATCCATTCGTCAGAAAGGTTGTTCTCTCGCTTAACAACTTCAGTTGCGATGGTCGAGAATGATATTAGAATAAGTAGCCCAACTAAAATTATTCTAGAAGTTATAAATCCTGAAATAACGGGTTTATGAGTAATTTGTCTGTACATACTGATCCACCATTCCCTGGAACTCTTCGGCAATATTATCGCCTCTCAGAGTTACTACTTTTTCACCGTCAATAAATACTGGCGCAACTGGCGCTTCACCAGTACCAGGTAAACTAATTCCGATATTGGCCTGCTTGCTTTCACCTGGCCCGTTCACAACGCAACCCATTACTGCCAGGCTCATATCTTCTACTCCTTCATATTTACCCTTCCATATTGGCATTTGGGTTCTAACATAAGCCTGAATAGAATCTGCTAATTCCTGGAAATAAGTACTGGTCGTGCGACCACAGCCCGGACATGCTGTAACCAATGGAGTGAATGATCGGATCCCCATCGTCTGCAAAATTTCTTGTGCCACAATTACTTCTTTTGTTCGATCACCATTGGGTTCTGGCGTCAATGAAACACGAATCGTGTCACCGATTCCTTGCTGTAATAAAACACCCATCGCGGCGGTTGATGCAACAATTCCTTTTGATCCCATACCCGCTTCAGTTAAGCCAAGATGTAATGCATAGTTACAACGTGATGCGAGTTCAGAATAAACCGAGATCAATTCCTGAACGCCACTGACTTTGCACGAAAGGATTATCTTATTACGTGGCAAACCGATATCTTCCGCAAGTTTTGCGCTGTCAATAGCAGAAGCTATCAGCGCCTCTTGAGTAACATATTCAGGAGAGTTTGGTGTTGGTAGTTTTGCATTGTCGTCCATCATTTTGGTGATTAATGCATTATCCAGACTACCCCAGTTGACACCGATACGAACAGGCTTTTCATATTCAATCGCGGTTTCGATCATGGCAGCAAATTGAGAATCGCGTTTTTTCCCAAATCCTACATTGCCGGGATTAATTCGGTATTTCGCCAGTGCTTCAGCACATTCGGGATATTTGGTGAGTAATTTATGACCGATATAGTGAAAGTCGCCAACCAATGGAACGGCACATCCGGCCGCATCAAGCATGTCTTTGATCTTGCCTACCTGTTTTGCGGCAGCCTCATTGTTGACGGTGATCCGAACCAATTCTGATCCAGCAGCTGCTAGTTGTTGCACCTGCTTCACAGTTGCAAGCACATCGGCGGTGTCAGTATTGGTCATTGATTGAACAACCACAGGTGCGTCTCCACCAATGGTAATTTCACCAACTTTAACGCCAACACAATCCCGGCGCGATTTGATTCCGTGCATAAAATTTCCTTCCCTTCAAAGAAAATATCATCATTCTAACGCAGTACTGATTATATCAGCAAAAAAATGGTACATTTCGCTTATGCAGAAAAGCACAGATCAACAAGCTGACGGCTTGCAGAAGATACTGCAGATTCAAGACTACTGGTTGGTAAACCCCTCTGTCCAGCGGGCCATGTTTATGGTCGGTTTTTGCCTTATCCCCGGAACCTTGTTGAGCACCTTTATTTTTGGATACGGTGTATTTATCAACATAGTTCTCGCAATTTGTTTTGGCTTTATCCTGGAAGTGGGTTTGCATCAACTCCGCGGCAACAATCTACAAACTTTTTCTTTCGACGGCAGCGGTGCTGTGATGGCGCTTATTTTTGCACTTTCCCTTCCTCCTCTTCTTCCGTGGTGGATTCTTTTAATCGGGATCACTTTTTCGATCACGCTAGCAAAATATGCTTATGGTGGTACGGGCAACAATATTTTTAATCCTGCAATGGCAGGTGTTGTTGCACTATTGATCAGCTTTCCAGCAGAAATGAATCAATGGTCAATCATTATTGACGGTCAAAGTAGTGCAACGCCTTTAGATAGCTTGCAAACCAGCCTACGACTTTCAAACATGCTCTCAGAGATCCAGAACACAGGCATTTTTGGAAGCTTTGCTTCTACCGGTCATGAGTGGATCAACATCGGCTTTTTGATCGGTGGATTAATTTTGATTCAAAAAAAGATTATCCGCTGGCATATTCCAGTTGGTGTTCTCTGCGGACTGGTTTTCTTTTCAGTACTTTTTCAAATTTCTGATGCCGATCATTATCCTGGTGTCTTTTTTCACTTATTCGGTGGCGCAACGATGCTCTGTGCTTTTTTTGTTGCAACCGATCCAGTCACCTCACCGAGCACTAAAAAAGGACGTTTTATCTATGGGTTTTCGATCGGTATCGTTATTTATGTGATTCGAACCTGGGGCGCATATCCAGAAGGCGCAGCTTTCGCCATCTTAATGATGAATGCGGCTTCTCCCGTGCTTGATCACTTTTTTCGGCCTCAAGCACCTGAGTAAGTTTGGCTAATTCATTATGAATTTTTCTCGGATTTCATTAATTTTACCATTGCTGTTATTTATCTTATCTGGCTTTTTGATCGCGCATTATTTTTATAATGACACACGGCTTCCCATCAGCCAGATTCAAACAAAACAACAACATTCATTGATCAAAAAATTAATGCCTTTGGAATACGATAATGATCTTATAAACGACAAGATTGAATTGGCTTCTCTGGGCGATTTAGGGTCGGCTAATCCTGTGCCTGTTTATCGTGCGAGAAATAAAAACCTGCCTCAAGGGATCGTTATTTTTCCGCTTGCGCCTAATGGCTACAATGGCCTCATTCAATTAGCGATCAGTTTAGATTATGCAGGAACAATCTTAGAAATAAAGGTACTCGGACATAACGAAACGCCCGGATTTGGGGATGCTATCGATCAAAATGTTTCAGATTGGTTAAAACGCTTTGTTGGTTCATCTCATGCTTACACTGATGAAGATAAAATTTTAAACGTTGACCACATATCCGGTGCTACTATTAGCTCTAATGCAGTGATTAAAGCCGTAGAGAAATGCCTTGCATTTTATAATCGTGAAAAAGAAAAAATCTGGGCTATGCCTGTGCCAGACCAATCGGTAACAAAACCATGAAAGATCAAACCTTCCGCAGCTTATTACATGACAATCCCGTCTTGTTTCGTATGATCGGTTTGAGTCCGTTGCTTGCCATTTCATATTCACTTACCTTAAGCATCAGTCTCGGTATTATTTTTTTTATCGTTCTGACGATCACATCGTTAATTGTCTCGACCACTCGTTATTTTATTCCACCACCCGCAGCCATCCCCTGCTATGTCTTGATAACGGCAACACTCGTTACAATTATTGATCTGCTTATGCAGGCCTGGTTTCCAGATTTAAGATCTGCACTTGGTATTTATCTACTCATTATTGCCGTCAATTGCCTTATCCTTGATCGAATCATTGTCTTTGCATCACAAAACAACATTATAAGATCTGTTAGAGATGCGGCTTTTCATGGCTTTGCAATTTTTCTGGTTTTAGTCGTGTTAGGCGCTTTTCGAGAACTGATTGCTCACGGTAGCTTATTTAAAGACATAGAATTACTCACTGGTGAGTCTGGTAAAATATTTTCCCTCAAGCTTGCACAAAATAATAAAGCCTTTATTCTGGCATCATTACCTGCGGGTGCGTTTATTTGTCTCGGTCTACTAATTGCTTTAAGTAAACTTCTAAAAATCACATCATCTAATAAAACTGATCAATAACCAGTTGTTTTGAACGTTAAAAATTTCTTTCTTATAAATAGAATCGTTTTTATATTAGCCATTAGTATGTCTATTAATTCAGGTATAGCTCTGGCTGCATACGCCAAAGAAAATGTCAGTATTACTATTGGTGGTGTCGGAGATTCACTGCTAGAAAACATTCTAACTTCCCTGAGTTTAGAAAGACAAAAAGATAATCCACGTTTAACCGAAAGCAGTATCAAAAAGCTTCATAAAGAAGCTGAGCGAGAGATCAAAATTGCTTTACAAGCTTTGGGTTATTACAAACCGACTATCCGATCCGAACTCAATAAAGTTGAAGGAATCTGGCAAGCTCACTACGAAATTGATGCTGGAGCACCACTTACGGTTGGTACATTAGATCTACAATTTTTCGGTGATGCAAATAATGATCAAGCATTTGAAAAACTACGTGCGAAATTCCCCATTCAATCTGGTGATGTAATGCACCATGGTTTATATGAAAAGAGTAAAAAAGACATACAACGTTTAGCCGCATCGCGTGGCTACTTTGATGCCACTTTCTCAGAAAATAAAGTTGAAGTTGATCTGGAAAAGAATACGGCAAAAGTGACGCTTCATTTTAATAGTAAAAATCGATATTCGTTTGGTGAGGTTCGTTATTCAAAATCGCCGATCAGTTACGCGACCTTGCTAAAACTACAATCGTTTGAAGAAGGCCAGCCTTATGAAAATAGCTTATTGGTGAAACTGCAACAAAGCTTATCAAACACAGACTATTTTGAAGATGTAGAAGTCCGTCCAAAACAAGAACTAATCTCTAAGAATTCGGTTCCTGTTCAAGTTAAATTAACGCCGAAAAAACGCAATCGCTATACTGCTGGAGTCGGCTTCGGAACTGATACGGGTCCTCGAATAAAGTTCGGCTGGAAAAGTCGCTATATTAATGAGTACGGCCATCGAGCTAGTGCTGATATAAAACTATCGCCAGTTTTATCAACCATGACAACAAATTACACCCTGCCACACTTTCCTAAAAAAGGCGTTGAACTGGACTTTGGTGGCGGTCTTTCTCGAGAAGACACAGACACCAGTAGAAGCGACACATTAAATTTAGCGGTAAATTACCGACAAAAACGTTGGGGCTGGGATGAAGCGATCAATATTTCTTATTTGATAGAAAATTTTGAAATCGGCAGAACTGAAAGAAGCTCTCAACTTTTACTCCCGGGCATCACCTGGAGCATGACTGAAACAGACAGCCCGACATACACAAAAAATGGTTTTCATGTTGATCTTAATATTCGTGGTGCCTCTGAAAATATCCTATCTGATGTGACGCTTATACAAGCCAGTTTAAATGGCAAATACATTCGGTCTTTTTGGAAGAATGGTCGTGTAATTGTACGCGGAAATATCGGTGCCACCAGTGTCAGCGATTTTGACAAAATGCCAACATCCCTAAGATACTTTGCCGGTGGTGATAATAGTATTCGTGGTTTTGACTATGAAGATCTCGGTCCCAGAGACAGCAATGGAGATATCGTTGGTGGTAAATATTTAGCCGTCGGAAGCTTTGAATATGAACACCGCATTAAAGAGAAGTGGGCGTTAGCAGGTTTTGTTGACGCAGGTAATTCCTTTAATGATTTCGATGATGAGATTGAATATGGCGTCGGCTTTGGTGTCCGATGGTTCTCGCCTGTTGGCCTTGTCAGAGTCGATCTTGCATCAGGCATTTCAGATCCAGATAAGCCTGTTCGTCTACATATCAGGATTGGGCCAGATCTGTGATTATCTGGCGTGTACTAACTACGCTGGCTATTCTGATCACATTGCTACTGATCGGCATTCTTTTTATCGGTACAGAAAAAGGTACACAACTCGTCTGGAAAACCATTAGCGAACAATATTCAGATCAAATATCCGCATCTGGTTTTAAAGGTAGATTAAGCGACAAATTACAATTCGATGACTTGAAAATTTCTCTCGATGAGCTCGAAATTTCTATCGACAAATTTGAATTTGAATGGCAACCGGCCGACTTGTTGAATTTAAAACTCGTTCCTGAATTACATATCAATCTAATCAATGTTGATAGTATTAAGATCAATGATTACTCAACGAAACCACCTTCAGATGAACCCTTTGAATTACCTGATTTTCAGTTACCTTTTCCGATTACGATAGAAAAATTTTTGCTTACAAATGCAGCGTATTATTCACAGAAAAATACCACGACTCAAACACTCGATAGAATAACTTTTTCACTCGACGCAGATCAAAAAGCAATCCAGATTGATCCTTTCCAGATAGCAATGAAAACGGGGGATATCGAAATCACAACTGAAATTTCAGGCATTGTTGAAACGCGTGATCATTACCCATTAGATTTTGAGATTCAGTGGAATGTCAAGTTACCCGATCTTCCTGAATTAACTGGTGCAGGAAAACTATCTGGCGATCTTCAAAAATTAATAATTTCTCAAAGTTTAATTTCACCCGAAGAACTTTCAGTTAACGCAAAAATAAAGCAACCACTAACCGATTTATATTGGAACGCTATTGTTAAAGCTGATCAGTTTCAAATACAAAAAATTAAAGCAGATTTGCCTGCAATATCTTTTGCTACGGGATTAGAAGCCAGCGGTAATCTTGAACAAATAAAGCTTATTGGAGACTATCTGATCAGCAGTGAAGAATTTGGTATCTGGAATGGAAATATTGACCTGGAACAACCGACAGCCAATGAAATCAAACTAAATAATTTAAACATCAAGTCTAATGAAATTGAGGCTTTTATAGATCTAAATGGTGAAGTTCAACTTACTGATATTCCTCAACTAAATCTCAATGGTCACTGGCAAAAATTACGTTGGCCACTAGATGGTGAGCCAGATATAAAAACTGATCAAGGAACGCTGCAACTTAGCGGTAGTCCTGAAAATTATAAAATAAATCTTCAAACCTCTATCAATCAAGCAGATATTGGTGATGTTACGCTTAGTCTAAATGGTCATGGTGATGATCAAAAATTTATTATTGATGATTTCGTCAGCAAACTTTTATCCGGACAGCTCAAATCAAAAGGACAAGTTAATTGGGGAGAAGCTCCCATGTCATTTGATCTTTCAGGTGACTGGGACAATATTGTCTGGCAACAAACCGTAGAAAATGATACTCAATCTATAAAAAGTCCAAATGGAAATTTTAAAGTTTCAGGTCAACCCGAAGATTATTTTATCAAGCTACAAACAGCGGTCGATCATCCACAAATAGTCGTTAATGATTTGATCATTTCTGGTAAAGGAACAAGTTCTGATTTTGATCTTTCTTCACTGCATGCAGATCTCCTTAATGGTGAAATTGATCTGGTTGGAAAAGTTGGTTGGGGTGAAAAAATAGTTTGGGATTTTCAACTTGAGGGGAAAAATATTGATCCCGGTAAACTGCCGGGAGAATTAGAAAACAAATGGCCCGGAAAGCTGGATATATCTTCCGCTATATCAGGACATAAAGTTGGAGAGCAACTTTCGGCTATTGTTGAAAATACGTCAGTCAACGGCGATTTACGTGGCTATCCTGTTAATGCTTTAGCTGAACTTGAGCTTATAAATGATCTCATAAATATAAAAACTCTCAAACTTCTGTCTGGCAATTCCGAGTTAAAAGCCAGCGGTCAGGCTGGAGAAAAATTTGATCTTGTTTGGTCTTTAGACTCCCCCGATTTAAAACAAATTGCTCCTGAAGCCGATGGTCAACTAAATGCTCAAGGCACTGTTAAAGGTTCTATGACTTCGCCTTCTGTCGCGGCAACGTTGAAAGTGGGAAATATAAAATTACCGGATCTACAAATCGGAGAAGTTACTTCCAAAATTAATTTAGATCTCTCGCAAGATGAAAATAAAAATCTTAACGACGATCAAAAATTTGATATACAAATCCATTCTTCGCGATTAACTTTGGGTGAAAATAATATTGATGATATAGATCTAACGACTTCTGGCTCTCTCGCTGCTCACACATTAAAAGTAAGTGTAGAACAAGATCAGAACAATCTTTTATTTGTCACTAAAGGTGGTTTAAAGAATGAAGTTTGGAGCGGTGTAATTGAAGAAATATCGATCAAAGAATCGAAACTTGGTCTCTGGAAATTAACTTCACCAGAAAAACTGATCGCGTCAAGTCAAAAAGTCGATCTTGAGAAACTTTGCCTGACCCAAAAGCAAGCATCACTTTGTGCTGGCTTGCATTGGAACATCGATAGCGGATGGAATACAAATTCAGAATTAACTCAAATACCATTAACGTTACTCAGCGCTTTCATGCCTGAAGATATGAACCTTGCTGGAACAGTTTCGTCGACATTAGCTGCTTCTGGAGTGGGAAGCAAAAACATACGCGCAAACTTAAATCTCACTACTTCAAAAGGTTCTATTACACTAGCGAATGCCGATCCTGAAAATGGAAATCGTTTTGAATATAACCCTTCGTCATTAGAGGTTGTTATGGATGCGAGCAAAACCGAAGCCTCTTTACTTTTTGATCTTGTCCAGCCGACGAACAGTCCGATAAAAGCAAGCATTGAAACTACTTCATTTGATCCTGCCAATGTCGATTTCAAAACACTACCACTTAGCGGTCAAGTTACAACTAAGATTGAAGACCTGGGCTTTATTCAGGTGTTTACGCCGGAAGTTGAGGATCTAAAAGGCAATTTAGATGTTGATTTGCGCCTGACAGGCACCGTTAGCAAACCAGTAATAAAAGGGCATACAAAACTAGCCGCAGAAGTCTTTCTGCCCAGCGCCGGTATTCAACTAAAAGACATAAAACTCGATGTGACCAGTCCCAATAACAAAACATTAGCACTACAAGCTCAAATGAAATCAGGTGAAGGTCAACTTGATCTAAGCGGAACGGTTGGTCTTGACTCTCTCACATCAGATTCCAAAACTAAAAGCGAATTCCCTGTCAAACTTGAAATTAAAGGCGACAGATTTGAGCTGCTAAACTTACCCGAAGCTTGGGTACTTATGTCTCCAAAAATCAATATCATCAGTCAAAACAATAATTTAGATATTACAGGGGAAGTTGCAATTCCAGAAGCCAATCTCGAGCCTCAACAAATAGCCAGCGCAGTTCCTGTGTCAAAAGATGTGGTTATTATTGATCAGCAAGAAACCCCAGAAGAAGGCTCCACCGGAATGAGTATTACAACCGATATTAAAGTAACCCTGGGAGATAAGATTTCTCTTGCTTCAACCGGTTTCAGTGGCGCTCTCAAAGGAAATTTACATATAGTGAGTATGCCTGATAAACCCATAACAGGAACTGGGGAGATAAATATTGTTGATGGCCAATACTCCGCCTATGGTCAAAAATTAGATATTGATGGTGGCAAAATTTTATTTGCAGGCGGTCCAATTGATTCACCAAATCTTGATTTAAAAGCCATTCGAAAAGCAAAGAGTGTTACTGCGGGTGTGCATGTAACCGGTCCCGCAACCGAGCCTGTTCTTACTCTGTTTTCGAAACCATCAATGAATCAGGACGATATACTTTCTTATGTGATGATTGGTCGGCCATTAAGCGAAGCGACTTCTGGCGATAGTTCTCTTCTGGTTGGTGCGGCACAATCGCTGGGATTTAAAGGTGGCGAAATGCTAACCGAAAATATTGGTCAGCAGTTTGGGCTTGATGAATTTTCTATTGATGGAGATAGTGCTGATGATGCTTCGGTTAAGCTTGGAAAATATCTTACACCAAAACTTTATATTAGTTATGGAATAGGTATTTTCGATTCGGTTGCACAATTAAAATTACGTTATGATTTATCAAAACGTTGGTCTATTGAAGCAGATTCCGGCACAAATTCTGGCATGGATTTTTTGTATAAATATGAAAAGTAAATTTAGATAAAATAAATAAAAAACTAATGAAATGAATAAAGAAAAACGTCACGAAATATTTGAAAGGTTGAGAGCAAAAAATCCCAACCCAACGACTGAATTAAATTACAGCAGTCCGTTTGAATTATTGATCGCTGTTATTCTCTCAGCACAAGCAACAGATGTTAGCGTTAACAAGGCGACGACACCACTTTATAAAATTGCCAACACACCAGAAGCAATTTATGAAATTGGTGTCGAAGGTTTAAAAAAGTATATCAAAACGATCGGCTTGTTTAATACAAAAGCAGAAAATGTCATTAAAACTTGTCGCATGTTAATTGATCTTCATGACAGCGAAGTGCCTGAAGATCGTGAATCACTAGAAGCTTTACCCGGCGTTGGTAGAAAAACGGCAAATGTGATCCTCAATACTGCCTTTGGTCATCCAACAATGGCTGTTGATACACATATATTTCGCGTTTCAAACCGTACAAAAATAGGTCAAGGAAAAAATGTATTAGAGGTCGAAAAAAAGTTAATTAAATTTATCCCTGATGAGTTTAAAGTTGATGCTCATCATTGGTTGATATTACACGGTCGATACACTTGCATCGCTCGAAATCCTAAATGTGAAGAGTGTCCAATTTATGATCTGTGTGAATGGAAAGATAAGAAAAAATTAGAGCCCGTCTACAAATAATAAAAGTATACTAAGCGTGCTATAAGCAAGAAAACTCATCGACCTGGATCTATTCCAAACAATAAAGCAATACTCAAAACCAGACCGCTGCCAAGTAAACAGCCAGCCATTTTACCCAGTCCTGTCGTTACGCTTTCGCGTGATTCTTCAATCCCTTTTTCACGTAACCATTCAGCAATAGATCCTTCAAAAAAACCAGCAATGCCATCGCTCAAAGCATCTCCGATCACACCGCCCGCAACGGCTCCTGCAACACCAAATGTAATGCCACCGGCTAATACAGGAATTGTCAAAAGCCCCGTATCTATCGCACCGAAAATAAGATCTGGGACTGCGCTTACAACTTCTCGTTTTGCAATCAATAATCCCATTATTGGAATGACTGTCATTGCGAGTACGATCGGCCCCATTGGAAGATTTTTCTGTAAAATGAGTATCCCAATTGCGGCCACCGGCAAACTAACAAGTGCCACATAGAACCCCTTATTTATAATTGTTTTTTTAGTATTCATTATTTTCCTGATGTCATTGAAAGACTATCGTTTATTTTCTTTTGGGCCTGAAATAATTTTTGTTATCGTAGAAACTTTCATTCTCATTTTCCTTCCACCACCCGGGTATCCCAAGTAAAGGTAATGGGTTTAGGTTAGAAGATGTTTCTAAAATTTTCTGGCTTTGTATGCCTTGTGATATTTTTTGATCAAGCACTTTGATTTGTTTGCTTCTTTCCTGATCAAAAAATGATTCCTCAACTATTATCGGCATTGCATTACCCGTCATACCAACATAAGGCGAAAATGCTTTTTCATACAAGCCATGTCCAAAAATATAAACGGAAATTGATTCCCACCACTGCTGTCTTTTTTGTATGAATAACTCCTTCCACTGGTGCGAGCGCAAGTCTTCGATAACCTGCACCTTATCTGTTACAAAAATAACACCAGACTCATCAAAAAGCGTTAAAGCATCTCGCTTTCCAGTTCTATTTTTTTTGTTGATATTTCGCTCGTGCTTTTTAATTTCTTCTACATGCTGCGCATTAAGCACCGCTTTTGTTTCAGGAAACTGCAGCCATACTTGTGCATTAAAAAAATCATGCCAGTTTTTATCTCTCGTTGGAATTTTTCCACTAGAAAAAATATGTTCCTCATAATAAACCGCACCTTCATTGAGCGAATCCTGTGGAATAAATTTGATATCATAACCTGATAACGTTTTATTTTTGTGTGGCCACAATTGGTTAAGTTCATTACAATCGGGCCAGTACTCCCAGTGCTTCATTTCACTATTTTGATCTATGGCTTGACCTATAAATCGACGGTGATCAGAGAACATAGGGGAAGTGTTCCAGTATTCAGGAATCCATTGATCAACTTTTTTCATAATACTTTAGTAATCTAACTGTAATAATGACGCGCGACACGATCTATACAAAACCACTTAACGACATTTCAGGCTTTGCCTTTGATGAGAATGTTGTCAAGGTTTTTTCCGACATGATCGAAAGATCCGTCCCCGGGTATCAAACTATTATATCGGCAATTGGTCTATTGGCCGATAAGTTCGCTCAACCTGACAGCATATGTTATGACCTTGGTTGTTCGTTGGGAGCGGCAACATTGTCAATGCGACATCATTTACAACATAGAGATAACTCAACAATCGATAAGATAATTGCAGTCGATAACTCTCCGGCTATGATCAAGGATTGTCAAAAAATACTTTCCGGTGAAGAAAGCAATGTTAAAGTTGATCTGATTTGTGGTGATATTAGAGATATCGACGTTACCAACGCCTCTGTTGTGGTACTCAATTTCACACTGCAATTTATCCCGCTAGAAGATCGCGAGCTTTTTTTGAAAAATATTTTTGCTGGTATGTTACCTGGCGGAATTCTCATACTGTCAGAAAAATTAGATTACGAAGATCCTGATCAAAATGAATTACATATAAAGATGCACGAAATGTTTAAAAAAAATAACGGTTATTCTGAACTAGAGATCAGCCAAAAACGATCTGCATTGGAAAATGTTTTAATTCCTGAGGCCTTGGAAGCTCACAAACAGCGGCTTAATAACGTCGGTTTTAAAAGTGCAGAAGTCTGGTTTCAGTATTTCAACTTCGCCTCTTTGATCGCGCTTAAAGAATAAATAACACATGATCAGTTTTGATTCTTTTTATCAGTATCTTGAAGGCTCGTCTATGAAAGAATGGGCACAGGTTTTACCCGAAATAATCGATCAAAAACTTGCGCCTTCTTCACATGGACATCTGCCTGGATGGTATGAAACTTTAGAACAACTACCAGACATCAAACCCTCTAAGATCAATCTAGATGCTGCAACTGTTCAAATTGGTCGTTCTGAGGATCTCGAAAATACGACTATGAACTTGCAAGAATTACTACGCAATTTTATTCCATGGCGAAAAGGTCCGTACGATCTTTTTGGAATTCATATCGACACAGAATGGCGATCAGACTGGAAATGGGATCGCTTATCTCAGCATATAAAACCACTAGAAAATAAATTAGTCCTCGACGTCGGCTGTGGTGGTGGATATCACTGCCTTCGAATGCTTGGTGCTGGAGCAAAGCATGTCATCGGAATTGATCCAGGCATGTTGAGCGTAATGCAATTTCAGGCTATCAAACATTTTATAAACGATATTCCTGTTGATGTATTACCACTAGGGATTGAAGATCTACCACCTAAATCGAAAATATTTGATAGCGTTTTTTCCATGGGAGTTTTATATCATCGCCGCTCGCCGATTGATCACCTTTATGATCTACTCGGTTGCTTGAAACCAGGCGGAGAACTGGTTTTGGAAACACTGGTCATTGAAGGTGATGAAGGACAGATTTTATTACCAGAAGATCGTTATGCCCAGATGCGTAATGTCTGGTTTCTACCTACGTGTCTGACTCTGGAAAGCTGGCTAAAACGATGTGGCTATAAAAATATTCAACTCATCGACATCACAAAAACCAGTACCGAAGAACAACGTTCTACTGACTGGATGCCGAATCACTCTCTGGCTAATTTTTTAGATCCTGATGACTCTGATAAAACTTGCGAAGGTTTACCTGCTCCAAGAAGAGCAACACTGCTTGCCACCGCTCCATAGCAAAGATAAATGAACTTGATCAAAAAATTATTGTCAGAACGTTTTAAAATAGCCTGTTTGTATCCTGAGATACACTATCTAAACGTTGAACAGTTTCCCTTGATTGACTATGATCTCGCCATGAAAAATAAATCAAATACCTTTTATGTGTTCTTTTTAGTCGCTGGGCTATTTTCATTAAACGCATTTTCCGCTCCCTGTGATGAAAAAAAAGAGTCGATGTCAACTCAAAATGAAGCACCTGATGAGTTCATTGAGTTTGAATCTGTTAATGATGGTAGATGTCAGAATTTAAGTACCAGAGGCAAACTAAGAGTTGTTAAGAATAATCACCCTGATAAAGCCATTAAATATCGATTTAACCGCTTATTCGCGGGAAAGAGACAAGCAGGAATGGCGATGGGTACTATTGAAGCGGACGGAAAACCCGTGAAATTAGGCTGTACAAAAGTAGATGGGAAAGACCAAACCTGGGAAATTAAAGTAGTATCATTTGTGGAATAAAATTATGAAATTATTAATCGCACTTCTCTCTTTTATTAGCCTGCAAGTCATAGCAGCGAACGGCACTGAAACAAGTTATCGCTACCCATCAGATCTGTCAGAGAAAGAAACCTCAACAATGATATCTTACCGAGACACTTATGATGCTTGCCTTCAAAAAGAAGCAAAAGCAAATGTAGATAAATATGAAGATTTCAGAAAAGTAGCGGATGTAGCAATGGAAAGCTGCAAGAAAACGCTCTCTGAAATTGACAATGGCTTGGCAGAAATGAAGCTTGATCCAGACTTCAGACGCTACTTTTTACGTAAGTCTTCGCAAAAAAGCTCCCAGCAATTGCTTAACGATCTGATGCAAATGAAGTCTAAGTAAGAAGATTAGACTAGAAAAATTTGATCAACTATAAAGTTTCAGATCTGGATTCTGGTAGAACCAATGGCGCGAGTTCGGATAATGCCTTTCGATAAACGTTCTTTTTAAACGAAACAATTTCCTCCAGAGGGCGCCAGTAATCAACCCACTGCCACTGATCGAATTCGGGTTTGTTTGCCATACCTAGATCAACATTGATTTCATCCGTCACTAACTTTAAAACAAACCAGATCTGTTTTTGTCCAATGCATAACGGTTTTTGATGGCGCCGAACAAAACGCTTAGGAAGTCGGTACCTTAGCCACTTTTTCGTAGAGCCGACTATCTCAACATGTTCTGGGTCAAGTCCGACCTCTTCATTCAATTCTCGATACATAGCCATCTCTGGCGTCTCATCGCGTTTGATACCGCCTTGAGGGAACTGCCATGCATCAGAACCACCAACACGACGCGCCCAAAATACATCTGCGTTATCATTTGTCAAAATGATACCAACATTTGCTCTAAAACCATCACGATCTATCATATGATGATTCTTTCAAAATTTCGTCCAATAGGCAACTTATGACACTCGCAATATTCGATCTAGACAATACACTCATCGGTGGTGACAGTGATACCTTATGGGGAGATTACCTCTGCAAAAAAGGTATTGTAGACGTAGAAGAACATACTCGCAGACACGCTGATTATTATCAGGATTATCTCGATGGTAACCTGGATATTATGGATTTCCTTAACTTCCAGTTAGAAATTTTAGGCAAGCACGATATGCAAACGTTAAATGCCTGGAGGCAAGATTATCTAAAGGAAATGATCAAACCAATCTTGCTACCAAAAGCTCAGGCCTTAGTCGATCATCATCGTCAACAAAATCACCAATTATTGATCATAACGGCGACAAACCGCTTTATTACGGAACCAATATCTCAGCTGTTTGGAATTGATGAATTAATTGCAACAGAACCTGAAATTATTGAGGGTAGATATACTGGCAATGTCGCGGGAACGCCCTCTTTCGCAGAAGGAAAAATCACCCGATTGGAAGAATGGTTTGAGAATCGAGATCATTCGTTAAAAGGTAGCTGGTTTTATAGCGACTCTCGTAACGATATTCCACTACTTGAACAAGTTGATAATCCAATTGCTGTTGATCCTGATCCGGAACTAGAAAAGGTTGCAAAAACACGTGGTTGGGAGGTTATGAGTCTTAGAGACTAAATTATAAAGATATATCCAGAGTCTTAATTTTTAGTGGCGTCGACCCTGCGAAACAATTAGCCAACCAATTACTGCAACACCAAAATAGATCAAGGAATATGCAAGACCGACAATTTTAGAAGCTGGCTCACCAAAAGGATCATTAGCTAATTGTGCAGATATAGGATCAAAAGCTGAATCTAGGCAAATGGCTGCTCCCAATAAGCCTATAAGAATAAGCAGACAGCCGAATATATTTTTGAGATATTTCTTAATCGCAGAAGTTAAAAATACTGATTTTCATAAGATTAGATATGCCAATGCTTCCTTGCATTAGCATTATTTACCGCTGACTAAGTTACAAGCTCCTGAACCGCATCGCGTTCTTCTTCAAGCTCTTTCTGCGTTAGATCCATTCTGGCTTGACTAAATTCATCAATTTCTAATCCTTCTACAATTTCATAGTCACCATTCTTACAACGAACTGGGAATGAATACATCAAGCCTTCTGGAATACCGTAACTGCCATCACTTGGAACCGCCATACTGGTCCAATCATCTTCAGGCGTTCCAAGAACCCAATCACGAATGTGCTCAATTGCACCGTTTGCAGCAGATGCGGCACTGGATGCACCTCTCGCAGCGATGATTTCAGCACCACGCTTAGCAACACGTGGAATATATTCATCGGCATACCAAGTTTGATCAACAAGATCTTTCGCCGCTTTTCCATCAATCGTTGTATTACTGATGTCTGGGTATTGGGTTGTAGAATGATTCCCCCAAATCGTCATATTTTTAATATCTCGCGTACTGCTTCCTGTTTTTGCAGCGAGTTGCGAAAGAGCACGATTGTGATCAAGTCGCGTGAGGGCAGTAAAGTTGCGTGGATTTAGATCTGGCGCAAAACGCATTGCAGTATGCGCATTGGTGTTTGCTGGATTACCAACGACAACCACTTTTACATCACTACTCGCATTGCCGTTAATTGCTTCACCCTGAATTTTGAAGATCCCACCATTGGCTTCCAGCAGATCAGCTCGTTCCATCCCTGGTCCACGCGGTCGTGCACCGACTAACATCGCAATGTCAGCACCTTTAAATGCTTCATTTGGATCATCACTAAGTACAATTCCTTCTAATAATGGGAATGCACAGTCGTCAATCTCCATCGCAACACCTTCCAGTGCTTGCATGGCTGGTGTGATTTCAAGACATCGTAAAACGACTGGTTGATCAGGACCCAACATCTCACCTGAAACAATTCGAAACAATATTGAATACGCTATTTGGCCTGCTGCACCAGTCACTGCTACTTGAACGGGTTTTTTCATAATCAACTCTCCCTTAATCTTTACTTAAAAAAAAGCACCTCATTTTTGATGAGATGCTCTTGTGTATTAATGATACTAAAACAAATTAAGCCTTCAGTAAGTACACCCCTTTTGAGCTTAATCAATCTTAGCGTTTATCCATTGCAATATATTCACGCGTTGCGGAACCGGTATAAAGTTGACGTGGTCGACCAATTCGGAAATCAGAATCTCCCATCATTTCGTGCCAGTTTGCTATCCAGCCAGCAGAACGTGCCATTGCAAAAAATACCGTAAACATATTTGTTGGAATGCCCAATGCGCGAAGAATAATACCTGAATAAAAATCCACATTTGGATACAACTTACGTTCAATGAAGTACTCGTCTTCCAAAGCGATTCGTTCTAATTCCATCGCAATTTCCATCAATGGACGTAACTCTGAATTTTCATCCATGTCATCCAATACTTCGTGGCATGCTTTACTAATGATTGTCGCGCGCGGATCAAAGTTTTTGTAAACGCGATGTCCAAAACCCATCAGACGATAACCGTCGTCTTTGTCTTTTGCCCGAGCAATAAATTTAGGAATATTCTTCACATCTTCAATTTCTTCAAGCATTTCCAGAACCGCTTCGTTTGCACCACCGTGAGCTTTACCCCAAAGTGTTGAAATACCTGCCGAAATCGCAGCTAATGGATTCGCTTCAGAACTACCAGAAAGACGTACTGTAGAAGTACTGGCGTTTTGTTCGTGATCTGCGTGCAAAATCATTAATTGATCAAGCGCAGATACTGCTTTTGGATGTAATTCATACGGTTGTGATGGAATAGCAAACATCATGTTCATCAGGTTTTCTATATAGCCCAATGAGTTATCAGGATAGATAAACGGCTCACCAACGCCATGCTTATAAACTTTTGATCCAATGTTCGGCATCTTAGCGACCAGACGCATCGCGATCTTCAATCTGTCTTCTGGATCTTTTACATTCACCGTTTCGTGATAGAAAGATGCCATTGCACCCGTAACACCCACCATAATGGACATTGGATGTGCATCATAACGATAACCATTGAAAAAACGCATTAAGTGCTCATGCACCATGTTGTATTGCTTGATCTTACCTTCGTACGCTGCAAACTCAGTTTCTGTCGGTAATTCGCCGTGCAGCAGTAGATAGGAAACCTCTAGAAATGAGCTTTTTTCTGCTAATTGCTCAATAGGATATCCTCGATGTAGCAAAATACCCTGCTCTCCATCGAGATAAGTTATAGCACTACGGCAACTTGCAGTTGTCGTAAAGCCAGGATCGAGGGTAAACATTCCTAACTCTTTGTATAGTGCAGCAGTGTCTATAACTGGTGCTCCATAGGTTCCTTTAAGAATCGGGCATTCAATCGTCTTTCCTGTTGAATTATCCGTGATGGTTACTGTCTCAGATGTCATTAAAAATACTCCAGCAAAATGTTGTTGTTACATAGCTATACTTACCACTTAGTTCGCCACCTAATTTGGTATTGTATTTGCTATCGGAATTATAATAATTGGCAATGGTAAAACGATAAAGTATAGCATAATCTACTTATTAGTCGTTCAATCGGTATAAATCTTTAACCCTTTATCAGGATCAGATCGTATGGCAAATTGCCTGAATAGTAATAATGTGGACTACATTGAGTCTTTGTACGAAGTCTATCTGGACAATCCTAATGCGGTAGATGAGCAGTGGAAAGCGTATTTTGATCAAAACACGCTAGAGAACCTGACATCTATCACAGGAAATAGCGAAACAGAATTCAATTCGGCTAGCTCACAACTAGACGAACTTTCCGATGAGTTACTTGCAAGTCACTCCAGTAAACAGGTTTCCGTTCTACAATTGATTAATGCCTACCGTTTTCGTGGCCATCGTCGAGCAAATCTAGATCCATTACAAATCTACGAGCGTCCTGAAGTTCCTGAACTTGAGCCGACATATCACAACCTGACTGAATCGGATATGGATACCGTTTTCAATACCGGTTCCTTACAAGGGATCAGGCAAGCAACCTTAAGAGAAATTGTCGATATTGTGCAAAAAACCTACTGCCGGACCTTAGGTATTGAGTATATGCACATAAATGAAACTTCGCAGAAACGTTGGATCCAGCAATGCCTGGAAGTTGATCGAGGCGATCCAAAATTTACCTTTGAGAAAAAACGCCGAATCCTGGAGCGAATCGTTGCGGCAAGCTCGCTTGAAGAATATCTTCATAGTCGTTATGTTGGTCAGAAAAGGTTCTCTCTCGAAGGAGGGGAAAGCCTCATTCCATTGCTTAATAACATCTTAGATGACTCCGCTGAAAATGGCGTTAAAGAACTTGTTATTGGTATGGCACATCGAGGAAGAATCAATGTTCTCGTCAACACCTTGGGGAAACAACCCGCGGATCTGTTTGATGAATTTGAAGGCAGAGGTGATACTGAATCCAGAACCGGAGATGTCAAATATCATCAGGGGTTTTCTTCAGATATGGAGACACTCCACGGTCCAGTGCATCTTACCCTGGGTTTCAACCCTTCTCATTTAGAAATAATTGACCCTGTCATCGAAGGTTCGGTTCGAGCACGCCAGGACCGACGAAACGATATTGCGAGAGATCAAGTAATGCCTGTTTTAATCCATGGCGACGCGGCATTTGCTGGTCAAGGCGTGATCATGGAAACGTTCAATCTGTCGCAAACACGAGGTTACGCAACAGGTGGCACCGTTCATATCGTGATCAATAATCAGATCGGATTTACAACAAGTGATCCACTTGATTCACGATCGACCTTATATTGCACCGATGTCGCAAAAATGGTTCAGGCACCCATCATTCACGTCAATGGTGATGATCCTGAAGCCGTTGTTTACGCAGGCTCTCTGGCATTTGCCTATCGGCAAGAATTCAATAAAGACATTGTTATCGATTTGATCTGCTACAGAAGACACGGCCATAGTGAAGCGGATGAACCGATGATCACTCAACCATTGATGTATCAAAAGATCAAAAATCGCCCAAATATACGTCAGATCTATTCAATAAAATTGATCAATGAAGAAGTTGTCACTCCTGAACAAGTCAGTGAGATGAAAGAGAGCTATATTGCGGCACTGGAAAGAAATGAATCTGTCTCTGGACAGCAAATATGCTCTATTGGAGAAGAAGAGTTTAAAACCAACTTCCAGCCCTATCTTGGTACAAACTGGCGAGATGAGGTCGCCACCACCATTAGCCAATCTCATATGGATCTATTGAGTGAAAGACTAACCACAATACCGACTGGCTTTACGGCTCATCGTGGCGTCAAAAAAATTCTCAGCAATCGAAAATTAATGGCTGCCGGTGAAATTGATATGGACTGGGGCTTTGCTGAAAGCCTCGCGTATGCAAGTTTGGTGGAAGCTGGTTATCCGATCAGATTATCCGGACAGGACAGCGAACGTGGCACATTTGCCCATCGTCATGCGGTTATCCACGATATGAATAATGGGGATATGTTTGTCCCACTGATGCATATAAAACCTGATCAAGCACAGTTTCGGATCATCAATTCGATCCTTTCCGAAGAAGCCATTCTTGCTTATGAATTTGGTTACAGCAGCTCCGAGCCCGATGTCCTGGTTATCTGGGAAGCGCAATTCGGTGATTTTGCCAACGGTGCGCAAGTCGTTATTGATCAATTTATTTCATCGAGCGAAGCAAAATGGGGACGCCATTGTGGCCTGACGATGTTCTTGCCACACGGTTATGATGGCCAGGGTCCTGAACATTCATCCGCTCGACTGGAGCGTTATTTACAACTTTGTGCAGAAGAAAATATGCAAGTTTGCATTCCGAGCACGCCAGCGCAAATGTTTCATATGATCCGTCGCCAGATCTTGCGTCCTTACCGTAAACCATTGATCGTAATGACGCCAAAGAGTCTGTTACGTCATAAGTTATCTGTCTCTGAAGTAGAAGACATCACTCACGGGCGATTTGAATACGTTTTAGACGAAAAAGATGATCTGAATAGAGACAACGTCACACGTTTGTTATTTTGTAGTGGCAAGGTCTATTACGATCTACTCGAAGCGCGACGTTCACATAAGATTGACGATATTGCTATTCTTCGAATTGAGCAACTGTATCCGTTTCCTAAACCAGAAGTTCAAGCATTAATTGCTCAATACCCGAATGCTACAGAAGTCGTCTGGGTTCAGGAGGAGCCAGTCAATCAGGGTAGCTGGTTTTATTTATTAGGCCGAACACATTTGTCTGGCGCTTTAGATAGTCATCATCAATTAACACGTGTCGCACGACCTTATTCAGCATCACCAGCGGTGGGTTATCTTTCCAAACATATCAAACAGCAAGAAGCTATAATTAAACAAGCACTAAAACTGGATCAATAATGTTAGAAGAAATAAAAGTACCGGCCTTAGCCGAATCTGTTGCAGACGCAACGCTACTCGAATGGCAAAAGTCACTTGGCGATTTTGTAAAACGCGGCGAAAATTTGATCGATTTAGAAACCGACAAAGTGACTCTGGAAGTTGCAGCACTAAACGAAGGCATTCTTAAAGAAATTTTAAAAAATGAAGGTGACCTCGTTGTTGCTGGTGATATTCTTGCGATCATTGATACCGATGCAGAAATGCCCGCTCAAGATTCTGATCAAGAAGCTGCTCAAACATCTGCCCCAAAATCTATCCAGAATTCTACAATCGAAATTCTCGATGAAAATACTTCAGATTTAGTTTCCAAAACCACCCCCGCTTCCGGCCCGGCTGTGCGCAAATTAATCACAGAAAAAGGTCTGGATGCGAATGAAATTGAAGGTAGCGGTAAAGAGGGACGAATTACAAAATCTGATGTGCAAACACATCTGCAAAATCAAGTCCCAGTAAAAGAAACTGCAACGACACAAGTCCACGCAAGTATTAATGAAACAAATAGTGAGACCAAAGAGTCTCACATAACTGAAAGACAAGAACGACGCGTGCCGATGAGCCGCTTGCGTCAACGCGCAGCTGAACGTTTATTATCTGCTCAGTCAGAAAGTGCGATTCTGACAACATTTAATGAAATTAATTTACTTGCCGTCAAACAATTACGCGCAAAAATCCAACCTGAATTCGAAGAAAAATACGGTTATCGTTTGGGCTTTATGCCATTTTTTGTGCAAGCTGCGATCAATGCGCTAAAAGAATTTCCACTGGTCAATGCATCGATCGAAGATCAGGATATCGTCTATCACGACTTTTACGATATTAGCGTCGCTGTAAGTTCGCCCAGAGGTTTAGTCGTGCCCGTCATGCGAGATGCGGATCAAATGTCTTTTCCTGAAATTGAAGGCAAAATTCGTGAACTGGGTAATAAAGCCAAAAATTCAAGCCTGGCATTGGATGACCTCACTGGCGGCACTTTCACAATCACCAATGGTGGAACATTTGGATCGATGTTATCAACGCCGATTATTAATCCTCCGCAAAGTGCGATTTTAGGGATGCACGCGATACAGGATCGTCCCGTTGCAGAAAATAACCAGGTTGTGATCCGACCTGTCATGTTTGTTGCATTATCTTATGATCATCGAATCATTGACGGCCGTGAAGCGGTCTCATTTTTGGTGTCGATCAAAAAACAATTAGAAGAGCCAGCCATGCTGTTTCTTGAGATCTAACTAAGATAGAAAATAAAGGTGGTGAAGAAAGATGGATAATTATGATGTCGTCGTAATCGGTGGTGGTCCCGGTGGTTATGTGGCTGCTATTCGTTGTGCTCAACTCGGTATGAAAACCGCCTGTGTTGAAAAGTGGCAAAGTGATAAAAACAAAACCGTTCTCGGTGGAACCTGTCTCAACGTCGGTTGTATTCCTTCAAAAGCATTACTCGATTCCTCACACCATTTTGAAGACATAAATAAGCACGCAAAAGATCACGGCATCAGCGTTGAGAATGCACAAATGGATGTCAGCAAAATGCTCAAACGCAAAGATAAAATTGTCCAGATATTGACAATGGGTGTGGCTGGCTTATTCAAAAAACACAACATCACTCTATTGGAAGGAACTGGTAGTTTGCGATCAAATTTGGAAGTCGTCGTAAAAACTATTGATGGCCAAACTCAAACTGTCAACGCGAAAAAAATTATCATCGCAACCGGATCAATTCCTGCGGTACTACCACCTGCACCAGTTGATAATGATCAAATTGTTGATTCAACCGGTGCTTTATCTTTTGCGGAAGTTCCGGAAACCCTCGGCGTGATCGGCGCGGGCGTTATTGGTTTAGAACTCGGCAGTGTCTGGCGTAGACTTGGTTCGAAAGTAACCGTTATCGAAGCGATGGATGAATTCATGGGCGCGGCAGATCAAGATATCGCAAAAGAAGCACAAAAGAATTTGATCAAACAAGGTCTGGATATTCAGCTCGGTGCAAAAATGACCAGTTGTGAAAAAGCTAATGGAAAAGTCAAAGTTCAGTATGATCAAAAAGGCGAATCGCACGACCTTGAAGTAGATAAACTGATCGTCGCCATTGGAAGAAAGCCAAATACGGAAGGTTTAAATGCTGAACAAGTTGGTTTGAAAATTGATCAGCGAGGATTTATTGAAACTGACGATCAATGTCGTACAAATCTGGAAAATGTTTTTGCAATTGGAGATGTGATCCACGGCCCAATGCTCGCACATAAAGCAATGGAAGAAGGCGTAGCGGTTGCAGAATTGATCGATGGCCAAAAACCGGATTTCAGCCACGATAATATTCCATGGGTTGTCTACACCTGGCCAGAAATTGCATGGGTTGGTAAAACAGAACAACAACTAAAAGCAGAAGGTCGCAACATTCGCATTGGTAGTTTTCCATTTGCCGCCACCGGACGCGCTCGCGCGATGAACGAAACCGCAGGCTTGATAAAAATGATCGGCGATGCAGAAACTGATGAATTGCTCGGCGTACATATCTTTGGCCCTAATGCCTCAGAGTTAGTCAGCGAGGCCGTGCTCGCGATGTCATTTGAAGCAAGTACGGAAGATATCGCCAGAACCGTTCACGCACATCCAACTTTATCCGAAGCGATGCATGAAGCGTCTTTAAGCGTTGATGGAAGGACATTGCATCTGTAAGGTATTCTCTGCTTAGTTAACAATAAAAACAGATCGACCAGAGGTTCCTTAAAGTATGACGGTAAGCAAACAACGTTTTATCCCCTATCGAAAATCGGACATTGTCTCAATGTGTTGTGAAGAAGGTCATCTGTCTAATGATGATCTTCTGAAATTTCAAGATGTCTGCAAACTGCTGGATAGTATTTTTCATTTTAAATTTCACAAAAGTTTGGAACTGCTGAAAGATAATTACGCCGCAGTTAATCCAGATGCTGACACGAAGCTAGTCTATGAAAAAACCAGCGATCAAAAAAATCAAATGGAAGCGGTTTTAATCTCCGAGCTAAAAAAATTATTGAATACCGCTAATTTTGAAGTCATCAATCAGGAAGATTTAGATCGTGCTTTACAAGAAGAATCACTTTTCAAGATCCGTTTAAATGTTGATTTTAATGACTTTGAACAAGTACTTTTTTTCCGGCGTGGCGAATCTGAAAAACACGAAACCTTAGTAAGTTTTTTTGGATTAAAAAAGAAACCGATTTCATTTATTAATTATGATCGCGTTGTGATCTATGTGAAATATAAAGATCAGAAATATTTTGATCAGCAGCAACGAAAAAATTTATTTTTCAAACCAGGATCAACGACAATAAAACTGTTCCAGAATATTCCGCGATCAGATCTTGAAATGCTGTTCCCCAACACTAAAGTGAAAATGAAAACCATCGACAAATTGATCATCGGTGTGCCCGCCGCAGTCGGTGGAATAATTATGCTTGCAACAAAGTTAGGCGCAACGCTAATATTAACGGGATCATTATTGGCCTTCTGGTTCGGTCTTCATCATGAACCTGTCGTGCTTGATCAAGCTGCTTTACTTGGACTAGTCGCTGGCTTCGGAACACTCGGCGCTTTCTTGTGGAAACAATTTAGCAATTTCAAAAACCGCAAAATAAAATTTATGAAAACGCTTGCAGACAGTCTTTATTTTAAAAATTTAGATAATAACACCGGCGTTTTTCATCAGCTGATTGATGCCGCCGAAGAGGAAGAATGCAAAGAAGCGATTCTTGCTTATTATTTTTTATTACGATCAGATAATAGTCTTACTACTAAAGAGCTTGATCATTCCATAGAAAATTGGTTTAAAGAAAAGTATCAACACTCCTTAGATTTTGAAATTAGTGATGCGCTTAGAAAGCTAGAAGAATTGGAATTGATAAAATTAAACGGCGATCAAATCTCAGTAGTTCCACCTGCCGGTGCAAGAATAAAATTAGATCAAATTTGGGATGGTTATTTTCAATTTAGTCAAGCTTAATGTGAAAATGTTTTTCAATCCATAAATTAGTGGTGTATTTGTAGTTCTCCACTCTATCAGCACGGAGGATATGTGCGTAATTTAATTGTTATCTTATTAATATTCATCACATCAAACACGTTTTCGAATGAATATAAACCTATGGATGGGTACTCAATAATCCCATTGAATGATCCAGTTTTCGACTATGCGAAAGTTATTGTTGACTCTACAGTTTTCAATAATTGGTTAAACGAAAACTACTCGAAACTAGATGCTCAAAGTATAGAAGGGGCGAAAGAACACCTTTATTATTTATTAGGCTCATACGTATCTGAACTTAATAAAAAACATGGAATAATTCTTCCGAAAGAGAATGATCTTGTTTTAGAAGCACTATTATCATGGGCTGAGAGATTAGATGTTTTTGGGGCACACCTTTTTTATAACAAGGTTAAAAACAAAAAATCTAAGGCTATGCCGGCGTCAATAAAAGTGAGTGAGGGCATTAAAATATCTGCTGTAAATGATATGTATAGGGTTGAGTCAAAACACGGCTCTTGGTCTGTAAGATTTCCCTACTATTTCATGATAGGAAATATAAATGAATTCAATGCCACCAATGGAATGCAGACCCAACTACTTAGTATTTCTACAGGTGCAGTAAAAGATAAAACTAAAGCAGGGCGCTCTCAATCAACTTTGATGTTTATTCACTCGCCATCACAGAATACGGAAGAATTTAAAAATTACTGGCTTACTCAGTTTGATATAAGTTCTAAAATAAAACCCAAATCACTAGGGTTTAATAAATCCGAAAGTTTTTATATTTACAACAAGCAGTCACAACTCCACAAAGAAATTACTTTTTTACCATCCTCTCAAGGTTCTTATCTTGTGGCCTATTTAGGCATGGATGGAGCGTTTCAAATAAATAAGCAGCATTTTTTAGATTTTCTATCTAAAGTAAATCTTACGGATAAAATGGTACCTGATAAACAGTGAGATATTGTTTTTAACTCTCGTAGATCGGTTTAGCGTAGCGTAAACCGACAAGAAATTCTTTCCACGATCAATCTAAAATTTCATTCTAAATAATAAGGACTACAAAACTTAACGTAGTAATGCTCATTAAAATCAAATGTCGGCTTGCTCTATCGCTAAGCCGACCTACTCGACTATTATCCTCGATTCAACATCGGTAGAGTTCAGCTCTCCTTTCACCTACTCAGCTCTCCTCATCGCTTCTTTGATCTCTCCTAACGCTGCTTCTGCACCTTCTGCTTTGTTTAATACGGCAGCCTCACACCAGACTTGAGCGACAGCAAAATCTACTGGGACGCCTTTACCTAGAGAGTAAGAAAGACATAAAAGATATTGTGCTTCTGGGACTTGTTGTTTCGCGGCTCGTTGATACCAAAAAGTCGCTTGTTCAAAATCTTGTTTAACTTTTTCTCCTTGGCCATAAAGATAGCCAAGTTCATATTGTGCTAATTTATCTCCGTTTTCCGCGCCTGATCGTAATAAACGTATACCCTCTTCCAGCGTTTTTTGATCTTTAAGATATAACTTGGCTAAACGGATCCTGATCTCAGGATTATTATGTGCGACTTTTTTGTACCAGTAGATCGCTTTTTCTTTATTTTTAGCGACACCGCTACCGGTCTCATACAATTTCCCCACTTTAGATTGAGCTTTTTGAACACCATTTTCGGCGGATTTTAAATACCAGTTAAATGCTTCTGTTGGATTTTTTTTACCGTTTAAACCTCTATCCAAAATATAAGCAAGGTTAAATTGTGCCGGTGGGTAATTTAGATCCGCTGCATGCCTGAAACGCCGTTCTGCTTCTTTGTAGTCTTTACTTACTCCGCGACCATTAAAGAACATATTGCCGATGTTATAGCTTGCTTTTGCGACACCTTGTTCAGCAGATTTGATATACCAGAATAATGCTTGAGGATAGTCTTTTTCTACACCGCTGCCTTTTTCGTACAACACACCCAGATAAAACTGCGACATCGCATCGCCTTCTTCGGCGAAAACCTTCCATATATTGTAGGCGGTTGCGAAATCTCCTTTTGCAGCGTGCTGTGCACCTGTTTCAGCATCAATTGCTAAAACAGGTGTACTCAGTAAAACGACGATCAAAAAGAACGTTTTTTGCATTATTTTGCAGCGGCAAGAGCTTGCTCAATATCCTCAATAATATCGTCGATATGTTCTATACCAATAGAGAGTCTAACCAGATCTTCGCTAACTCCAGCCGTTGCTAGTTCGTCTTCTGATAATTGTCTGTGTGTTGTACTGGCTGGATGACAAGCTAGTGATTTAGCATCACCGATATTAACCAGTCGTGTGATCAATTTAAGTGCATCGATAAATTTTGCACCTGCTTCTTTGCCGCCTTTAATTCCAAAACAGATAAGTCCGGCTGCTCGGCCACCCATATATTTTTCAACCAAAGCATGATCTGGATGATCGTCCAAACCAGAATAATTAACCCATTCAACTTGTGGCTGATCGCGCAAATATTTTGCTGCCGCCAGTGCATTCTCACAATGCCTGTCCATTCTTACTGGTAGCGTTTCTATGCCTTGTAAAATCTGGAAGCTGTTCATTGGTGAAATCGCTGCTCCCATATTTCGAAGTGGAACCACGCGCGCACGACCAATATAAGCTGCTGGCCCTAATGCGTCTGTATAAACGACGCCGTGATAGGAAGGATCCGGTTCATTCAAGCAGGCATAACGTTCTTTATTTGCCGCCCAGTCAAATTTACCTGAGTCTATCAATACGCCTCCTATGCTGGTTCCGTGACCGCCCATGTATTTGGTTAGAGAGTGCACAACAATGTCGCAACCCCAGTTAATTGGTTGGCATAAATACGGTGTAGGAACGGTGTTATCGACAATAACCGGAAGTCCATGGCTATGCGCCATGTCAGTAATAGCTTCTATATCCACAACATTTCCTGCTGGATTACCGATAGACTCGCAAAAGATTGCTTTGGTGTTTTCATCGATTAACGTTGCCATTTTGTCCAGATCGGTAGATGCTGCAAATCGAACATCGATTCCATATTGCGGCAGTGTATGCGCAAATAAATTAAACGTTCCGCCGTAAAGAGTAGACGTACTTATGATATTTGATCCACTTTGCGCGAGCGTCATGATTGAATAGGTAATTGCTGACATACCAGAACTCAATCCCAGACCTCCGATGCCACCTTCCATTGCGGCTACACGTTGTTCCAGAACCGCAGTCGTTGGATTCATAATTCGCGTATAAATATTCCCTTCAACTTTTAGATCAAAAAGATCTGCCCCATGTTGAGTGTTATCAAAGGCGTAAGATGTCGTTTGATAAATGGGTACAGCAACTGATTTTGTTGTTGGATCCGGCTCGTATCCGGCATGTATCGCGAGTGTTTCAATTTTCATATTTATCTCCAAATTTTTATTATGATAGTTCTCTGTATGGTTAATATTATTAAAACTATTAAATAAGCATGCCAGCATCAAATATACAGATTACTAGTGCTTTTTTTTCTGTGATAACCTTTACTTATGAATTCAACATTGCTGCTCATTATGCGCCACGCTAAATCTGATTGGAATACGGGTCATCAAACTGATTTTGAACGGATCTTATCTGATCGAGGAAACAAAGATGCTCCGCGCATGGGGCAATGGATTGTTGATCAAAATTATACGCCGGATCATGTTATCTGTTCACCTGCTCAACGCGTCAAAGAAACCATAAGTTTAGTAGCAAATTCCTGGGAGCTAAAACAAGAAAAGATTCAATGGGAAGATTCCATTTACAATGCAAACCTTTCTCAATTATTAGCAATCATAGCTGTTGATTTAAAACCAGATAAAATTAATTTGCTCGTTGGCCATAACCCAGGGGTAAATGAGTTAATTTTATACCTCAGTGGAAATAAAATTCCTGATCAAGCAACTGGAAATTTGATGCCTACGGCTGCAATAACAGTACTAAAGTTAAGTGACATGGATCATTCTGCTCAATCTGGTGCTTGGCAAATTGTTAATTACATGAAACCAAAATTACTCCCTTAGCTTTTTGTATAATTTATCCAGAACAACTAGGCACATAGTAACTATTTACACTTGGCAGTAAATATTTTCCCTAGAATTTCTAGCATTAAGCTTATAAGCATCGATAAATACTATTAAGAAAATTTACGCTTGGGATCCGTTAATTAAGACATTTTTCAAATAAAAACCAACATTAAATAACACTTAAAAATATCTAAAATCAAATTTACATTTCTGTTACTTTTCTTTATTACTACAACTTTTATCGTTTAATCTTTCTATCTAATACAAAAACTTTTCACCGTCTGGTACTATCGCTGATTTTTAGGAGAGTTTAGATGAGTGAAAGAATCATTATGCGCACCGGCGAAGCACTTGTAGCTGGAGGTCCTCCAGGCACAGCAGCAGAACCTGAAATAATTATAGGTGAGCTTGATGGCCCTGTAGGGACAGCGCTTGCTACACTGACAGGTGATCAAGTTAAGGGCCATTCACGAGTCTTTGCAATCATGAATACTGACATTCAAGTTAGACCTGTTACATTGATGGTTAGCAAAGTAACAGTGACCAATAGCCGTTATACAAATATTTTAATGGGTACGGTTCAAGGTGCTATTGCTAATGGTGTTTTAGATGCTGTTCGAGCTGGGGATATCCCAAAAGAAAAAGCAAATGATCTAGGAATCATAGTTTCAGTGTGGTTAAACCCTTCCGTTGCTACTGATGACAATCTCGATCATAAAATCTTGTTTGATATTCATCGTAAAGCAACAGCACAAGCAATACATAAAGCGATGAATAATGAACCTTCTATTGATTGGTTATTAGAAAATCAGGATTCACTAACTCATAAATATTATCAGATGGGCTTAGACGGAAAAATTTAGACTAAAAAATAATATCGAATCATGCTTAAAGTAATTGTCACGCCTGCCGTTACCCTATTCAGGTGGGCGTGGCAGCAGGAAGCAGGCTCCCAAGGATGGCCTTTGACAGGAAGTCATCTTGCTAAGGATGGCGACCCACCCCTTCTTTAGAGATTTAGAGAAATATCACAGCAGGAAACACTAGAATCCCAAGTAACAAAACGACCCATTCCAGATTTCTTCTTGCTAACCAACCACTGAAATGTGCGATCAATACTAAAATAGCTAAAACATAAAACACTGCAAACCACATGTTAGTCCCTCCACTAACTGTAGCCATAGTTTAAGTTACTTTCTGTATTTATGATCAATTGGAGATTGCGTACTGACTCACAAAACAACATAGACTAAAACTCATTTATCTTTTCTAACATCTAAAAAAAAGCGCCATATAGGCGCTTTTTTTTCAATCTTTGATTTGGTTCCTACAACCAATAAACAAAGATAAACAATCCTAACCAAACCACATCCACAAAATGCCAGTACCAGGCAACAGCTTCAAATGCAAAATGATTTTCATGTGAGAAATGACCTTTCATTGCTCTGAACATGATCACAGCGAGCATCAATGTTCCCATAGTTACATGGAAACCATGGAAGCCGGTAAGCATAAAGAATGTAGATCCGTATATGCCTGAAGACATTTTAAGATTTAATTCAGCGTACGCTTCATGGTATTCACCAGCTTGCAAGTATACGAAAAAGATACCAAGCAACACGGTAATCAACAGCCATTTAACAAGCCCTTTTTGATTGTCCTTTTTAAGTGCCCAATGAGCGAAAGTAACAGTAACACCACTCAACAGAAGTATCGCTGTGTTAATAGCAGGTATACCCCATGCGTGAATAACTTCGTCATACATATGAGCAGTAAACTTACCAAAATCCGGAACAACATCTATTGGCCATTCTGGTGCGAAATCTGGCCATAATACTTGGTTAGTCAGAAGACCTGCTCCTTCACCACCCAACCATGGAACAGATAATACACGCGCATAATAAAGGGCACCAAAAAATGCAGCAAAGAACATTACTTCAGAGAAGATGAACCATGCCATACCCCACCGGAAACTAATATCTACTTGGCTATTATAGCTACCAGCCAAACTTTCATCGATTACGTCTGAAAACCAGGCATAGTACATGTAAATAATGGCAGCAATGCCTAATCCGAGAACAAAAGCTCCAAACATCGGCATAGATCCATTCAAAAACAATGCCCCACCGACAAAGGCGATGAACAAAGCTAGGGAGCCAACTATCGGCCAAGGACTTGGTTCTGGAATAAAATAAGTTTCAGAATCAGACATAATTTTTCCTCTATTGTTATTTACTTCTTTTAATTTCTACTTAAAAACTGCTTGATAGAACTTCAATCATTCAAAGTTTTGTAATTTCATTTTCATCTGTTGCTAAAAAAAATGTATATGAAAGCGTCATCGTTTCTATTTTTTCAGGCAATTTTGCATCTACGACAAACCGAACTAACATTTCTCGTTCTTCGTGAGCTTGTAATGTTTGTCGTGTAAAACAAAAGCATTCTGTTTTGTTAAAAAATAACGATGCTTGTGCTGGTGCCACACTAGGAATTGCTTGACCAATAATTGGCCGATCTGTTTTGTTCTTAACAATAAAGATCGCATCAGATACCTGCCCAGGATGAACCTTCATTTTGTATTCCTTGGCAATAAAACTCCAAGGCAGCTCTTCATTTAAATTAGTATCAAACTCTACTGTTACTAATCTTTCTTTATCTGCTACTAAGGCTTCTGCTTCACTGGCGATTATTTCACCAGTTTTACCATTTAAACCAGTTACCTCACAAAAAACATTATAAATAGGGACTAATGCAAAACCAAAGCCAAACATGAATACAGCAAGGAGATACAGTCTCTTTGTTGTTAATTTAATTCCTTCCTTTTCCAAAGTATGTCCTTCTCTGAGAATCACATATAGTGATAAAGAATGTACCCACCATAAATACTAACAACTAGTAAAACTAAAAAACCAACCGTACGATTAGTGGCAGCGCTACGCGCTGCCATATCTTCTTTACTGAATTTTTCGTCCTGTTCACTCATAAGTAATTATCTTATGAATGAGCCGTTTCTTCTGTAACTTTAGGAGGCACTGTAAACGAATGGAAAGGTGGTGGTGAAGGTAGCGTCCACTCCAAACCATGAGCTCCTTCCCAAACTTGATCCGTTGCTTTCTCACCACCACGAATACATTTGAAAACAACAACTACAAATATTAGTTGGCTTAGACCAAAAGCAAACCCACCAAGGCTAGAGACCATATTCCAATCAGCAAACTGAACCGCATAGTCAGGAATTCGTCTTGGCATACCTGCTAATCCCAAGAAATGTTGTGGGAAAAACAAGATGTTCACGGTAATCGTAGAAATCCAAAAATGCAGTTTACCCAATTTCTCGTCATACATATAACCAGTCCATTTAGGTAACCAGTAGTAAGCAGCAGCCATTAGCGCAAAGATAGCACCGGTGACTAATACATAATGGAAATGGGCCACGATGAAATAGGTATCATGGTATTGGAAATCTACAGGAGTCACTGACATCATCAACCCAGTAAAACCACCTATCGAGAAAAGAATAACAAAGGCTAGTGAAAACAGCATTGGTGTTTCAAAAGTCATAGACCCTCTCCACATTGTCGCAACCCAGTTAAATATCTTGACACCTGTAGGCACCGCTATAGTCATGGTCGCATACATAAAGAACAATTCACCCGCAAGTGGCATACCTACCGTAAACATATGATGTGCCCAAACGAAGAAAGATAGGAATGCAATGGCCGCTGTTGCATAAACCATAGAGGCATAACCAAATAATGGTTTACGTGCAAACGTTGGAATGATCTGAGAAACGATTCCAAATGCAGGCAAGATCAAAATGTATACTTCTGGATGACCGAAGAACCAGAATAGATGTTGGAACATCACAGGATCGCCACCACCAGCAGCATCAAAGAAGCTTGTCCCAAAATATTTGTCGGTCAACAACATAGTTACCGCACCGGCAAATACTGGCAAAGAGGCGATTAATAAAAATGCTGTGATGATCCATGTCCAGACAAAAAGAGGAAGTCTCATGAATGTCATACCCGGAGCGCGCATATTGAACACGGTAGCAATTATATTGATTGCACCCATGATCGAAGACACACCAAGGATATGAACAGTAAAGATCAAAAATGGAAACGCGTTACCTGTTTGTAAGACTAGCGGAGGATACATCGTCCAACCACCAGCAGGAGCACCACCGTCCATGAAAAAAGTTGATAACAATAGCGTAAAACCGAAAGGTAGTATCCAGAAACTCATATTGTTCATTCTAGGTAGTGCCATATCTGGCGCACCAATCATCAAAGGAATCAACCAGTTCGCTAAACCAACACCCGCTGGCATTACCGCACCAAATATCATAACCAAGGCATGAATTGTGGTCATTGAATTGAAGAATTGAGGGTCAACAAATTGAAGTCCTGGCTGAAAAAGCTCGGCACGGATAACCATAGCCATCGCACCGCCAATAAAAAACATCAGTAGTGCAAACATTAGATACATAGTACCTATATCTTTATGGTTTGTTGAAAACAACCAACGACCAATGCCTGTCGGTTTATGATCATGATGATCGTCGTGGTGGGCTACTGCTTCACTCATCGTTTTATCCTCTAAATAAATTTTTTACTATTAGCAACTTTCAGTCTATAAGTTGATTACAAACTACCGAGCATCTTTAATTTCTGAAGGCTGAACCATATCGCCAGCTTTATTACCCCAAGCATTTCTTTCGTAAGTAACTACTGCGGCAATATCTATATCATTCAGCTGTGGTCCATAAGCTGCCATCGCAGTGCCAGCTTTACCATTAACAACAATGTCAATGTGACCAGCCATAGCACCCGTAGCAATAGCACTTCCATCAAGCGCAGGGAAAGCACCAGGGAGACCTTTACCATTAGCTTGGTGACAAGCAGCACAATTGGCCCCGTAAACTTCTTCACCTCGTGCCATTAATTCGTCCATAGTCCACTCACGATCAGCACCTGAAGATGCTTCAGCTATTTTCTGTTTTGTTTCTGTAATCCAAGCTTTGTACTCTGCTTCGGGCACAGCTTTGACAACAATCGGCATATAGCCATGATCTTTACCACACAGCTCTGCACACTGCCCTCGATAAACACCAGCTTCTTCAATATATGTCCAGTTATCATTGATGAATCCTGGAACAGCATCTCGTTTCCAGCCTAAATCTGGAACCCACCATGCATGTATTACATCAGCAGCCGTTGTAAGAATCCTGATTTTCGTTTTAATTGGTAAAACAATCACGTTATCCACGTCCAAGAGATAATGCTCTATATCCTCTGGAGCGTTATCACTTGTGTTGTCTGCAATGGCACGACTCTCTGCATCTAATGAGCTGAAGAAACTCAGATCTTCACCCATATAGTCGTATTTCCACTTCCATTGATAGCCTGTTACTTTAATCGTGATATCAGCATCGCCGGTTGTTTCCATTGCAATTAATGTTTTCGTCGCGGGAATTGCGATGACAACCAAAATAGCGATAGGAATAGCAGTCCAGAGCAGTTCTAATAATGTACTGTGATGAAACGTTGCAGGTACGACACCTTTATCTTTACGGTGCGCAAAAATTGAATAAAACATTGCCGCAAAAACAACAATGCCGACAATAGTTACTATCCATAAAATTTGCATATGCAGGTCATAAACCTGATGACTAATAGGGGTAACACCTTCAGTCAGGTTCAATGCCCAGTCAGCCCGAGCGGGACTTACTAGAAGCAAGGAAGTTATTGATGAAACAACGATCAGATAAAAAGTTCGCAGCATAGAAATTAGCGGCTTAGTCATAAAACTTCCCTCAGCACCAGATTATTTAATATATGAATTATCGATTTTATATGTAAAATTTAACTACAAATACGCCCTTTGACAATTTGCTATTTTTACATTGCCACTCAATTTGCATGGCTATTATTATTTAAGTGCGCAATATTACCTAAAAAAGTAGATTAAACAAAGCAAGAAATTGTTTTTTTTAATATTCCAGCGCCGCAAAAAGCCTTTGACTTCTGCTAACTGATTAATCTCTCAATATTTATTCTACTGTAACCTTCTAAAAAATCTAAAGCATTTAGTGAGGCTAAATACGCCTTATTGTGAATTGTGATCCTGCACTTGTTCTTGTGAAGGCACATTTGCGGGCAACATTAAACCATGAGGACGAAGCAGGCCTGTGAAGTACCCAAAAATTAACATACAAAATAGTATTACAGATAACGTCACTCTCACCGTTAACAACTTGACCGTCCTTGTAGCCTCCTTCCCATGATCCTTAGTTAAAAAAAATGCGCTCCAAACAAGAGAAAGCAAAATGCAAGCAAAAATGATTAGAATAATAATTTTATAAACTTCGCTTATCGACATATCAGATCAGGCTCCAGCAGCACTTTAGTTTCATTTTGAGGTATTATCCGCGACCATAACATTACGATCATTTAATTGGTAGCAAGCAACACTACATAGAATGCAAATTGGAATCTGGAATTTTCGGCCATCTCTCTGGCCCACCCTCGCAACCCTGTTAAGCCTGCCGCTTTTATTTTCCCTGGGCAACTGGCAATTAGATCGGGCTGCAGAAAAAGAACAAGTCCAGAAAGATTTCGAAGCTAATTACTATGGAGCTGCTTTTGATCTTAATGAAAATAGCACTGAGCGGTTAGATCCTGCCCAAATGGAATGGAAGAAAGTAATTGTCCGCGGATCATTCGAGACTGATCATCAATTTATACTCGATAACCAACCAATGAACTTCAAGACGGGTTACCTCGTATTTACACCCTTCAAACTTGAGAATGAATCTACACGTATTTTGATTAACCGGGGTTGGGTTCCTGCAAACCCGGATCGACGCATCTTACCTAAGATTAATGACTTTTCTACCGGACTTGTCACAATCTCAGGTGCCGCCAAAAAAACACCTTTTTCAGGGATTGAACTCAGCGATGATCTAATAGAAAACCTGGAGAATGGTTTATCCAGAGTCCAACAAATTGATCTACAAAATGTAGAGTCAACCACAGGACAAACCTTCTTGCCCTATATAGTAAGACTAGACAAACAAAGTCCTCAGGGTTATCTCCGAGACTGGGTACTTCCCGGCTTTGGCGCAGAAAAACATTACGGTTATGCCTTCCAATGGTTTGCAATGACCGCAGCACTTATCATCATATATCTTGTAGTAAACATAAAAAGGGTACGCAATGACGACTGAAAAATCACAAAAACTTAAATCCAGACTGACTCTGATCCTGCTCTTTGTCATTTTCCTCACACCATTTATCGGATCTCAAATTCTCTACAAATATACCGATCTGGGACGTGATGGTGGTGCAGCAAGTAAAGGAGACCTAATATTGCCTCCTATCACACTTGAAAACGTAACATTACTCGACCCTTATAAACCTGAAGAAGAAATAAAACTGCACAAGCGTTGGAGCCTGTTAACTTTCACAACTAGAGATTGTGATGAAAAATGTATTAATAATGTCTATCGCATGCGTCAAATACGTTTAGCCATAGGTAAACATTATGATCGAGTTAAACGAGTTTTAGTTGTAAAAGAGATTACTGACGTTGTGAAAATGAAGGAGTCATTGAAAGATTATCAAGGTCAGCTGATCATCAAAGCAGATAATGTTTCGTCAGAATTTATAGATGCATTTAAAATTGACGAAGCGGAAGATCCCTACAATAGTGGAAGGCTCTACATAATAGACCCTCTCGGAAACTTGATGATGAGCTATTCCGCTGATCAAAATCCAGGAGATATTATCAAGGATCTAACCAAAATATTCCGTGTTTCACGGATTTGATTCTGGCGAAAACTTGAAGCAAAGAATAAGTTGCTGATATAGTCCACGGCTAAAAAATAAAAACAGTGAGTAAGGATGCTCCATATTAAGTTGATACGTACCATAAACGGTCATACAGCTCAGCATCCAGATCAAATAATTAACCAGCATAATCATTAAAATAATATTGATATGAGTCAATCCATTAATACACCGATCATTTCCTCTACACCCTCTTTTAAAGATTATCTGGGGCTATGTAAATTAAAAGTTGTTGCACTGATCGTCTTCACAGCAATCGTTGGGATGTTTCTCGCTGTGCCTGGCATGGTGCCTTGGCAACCGCTGATCTTCGGCACAATCGGAATAGGATTAGCTTCAGCATCTGCCGCGGCAATCAACCATGTCGTAGATGAAAAAATTGATGCCGAAATGGCCAGAACAAAACGTCGTCCATTGCCAGAAGGGAATATGTCGCCTCAGAACGCGATCATATTTGCTGCCATAATCGGCGCATTGGCTATGTTAATTTTAACCATCCTTGTCAATCCTCTCACAGCAGTTTTGACGCTTATTTCGTTAATAGGCTATGGCATTGTGTATTCAATGTATTTGAAGCGAGCAACACCTATGAATATTGTCATTGGTGGAGCCGCTGGTGCCGCACCACCAGTTTTAGGTTGGTCAGCCGTGACTGGAACACTGGATCCTAATTCTTTATTACTTTTTCTGATCATCTTTGCCTGGACACCACCTCATTTCTGGGCGCTAGCAATTTACCGAAGAGAAGAATACGCAAAAGTTGATATTCCCATGCTACCTGTAACACATGGTGTTGAGTTCACTCGGCTTCACATTCTGCTTTACACCATACTATTATTTATCGTAAGCCTGCTACCTTATCTCACCTACATGAGCGGCTTGCTATATTTAGTTACGGCCGTTATATCCGGCGCTATCTTTTTGCGCTACGCGATCAAATTATATTCATCAGACTCAGATAAGTTAGCAATGGAAACGTTTAAATATTCCCTGCTTTATTTGACGGTAATATTTGCAGCCTTATTAATTGATCATTACGTCAAACTCGATCTTGGAATGTTTTTTGGCTAGTGTCAGAGTATAATTGCCTGATCAAAATTAAAAATAATAATTGTTAATTTATAAATAAAAAATCAGTAACAATAGTCAATATATAATAAAGAGGATAATCCGTCATGAGTAAAGAAAGCGATAAGAAGTTTTTCACCCTGTTTACCATCGTAGTTATTGCCATCACAATTTTAATGGTTGTTTTCTACTTTATGGGCGGTAAATATGGAAGTAATCCAATCGCTCCACTAAACATTGGTCAGTCATCTGATATTATCATTTCCACTATAAGAGAATTGTTTAGTTAATTCTTAAACTAGTTCCAAACAATAAAAATAATCTGATGCCAGTTGTTGGATTTACTACCAACAGCTGGCAATTACTTCTGATAAGTTTAAGCCTTCTAGCCTTTTCTCCTTACAACTACGCTAAAGAAAATTCTAAAACACCCGGCATTGAACAGATCCAAAATATGGATCAGGCAAGTTTGTTCCTCGGCCATGTAGAAAATCCATACAAAACCGTAAAGCCTGACCTTCCTCTTATTCCAGCGTCAACATTAAAATTATTAACTGGTTTATTTGCATTACAAACTTGGGGATCGGATCATAAATTCATCACCGATTTTTACCTGGGTGAAAATAATATTTTATGGATTAAAGGCTATGGTGATCCATTTCTAATCTCTGAAGAAATAAATCTGATCGTTGCGGCTTTGAAAAAAAAAGGGCTAAAAAAAATCGCCGGGATCGGAATTGATGACAGCTATTTTTCAGAAGAAATAATTGTTGATGGACAATCTCAAACCGATAATCCTTATGATGCTTCTTTAAGCACACTTGCCGCAAATTTTAATACCTTCAATATTATTCGTGATAAAAACGGCCTGCAAAGTGCTGAGTCGCAAACACCACTGACACCTTTAATGAAATCTCTAGCAAAGGAATTACCTAACGGGGAACATCGAATTAATCTGGGTATGCAAGAATACAGTTCAGTCAACTTCGCTCAAATACTCTCAATAAAATTAAAAGCCTCTGATGTTGAAGTAGGTGAAGTCCTGATCAACGGAATTATAACCAACACACAAACTCCCTTTTACCGCCATAAGAATAGTCACGACTTGAGTGCAATAATCTCTGCAATGCTGAAATATTCGAATAACTTTATCGCTAATCAACTGTTTTTATTACTCGGGGTAAAAGCCAAAGGCGCGCCGGCAAGCATGGCAAAATCCCGCTCAACTTTTGATCAGAAAATGGCTAAGATATTTGATTGGAAACATCAGATCATCCTGGAAGGTTCAGGTCTATCTCGAAGCAACCGTTTAAGTGCTCGACAATTGATCGACGTTCTAGAAAAGTTTGCGTCATATAAACAATTACTCAGCCAACAAAATGATCACATTCTGGCAAAAAGTGGCACTTTAACTGGGATCAGTACTTATGCGGGATATTTAAGAAAAAACAACAAATGGCAACCGTTCGTTATTATGATCAATCAGGCAGCAAAATATAATTTAAGAAAACAGGTAGCTGAGGAGCTACTATATTTTGATTAATAATGCTCGACGAATACTATGGTCAATACTAATTCTGATCTGAATAAATCTAAGATAGAATGTTAGTTATCTTATTAATAAGAAATATGTGGTGATAAATGAGCGATATTAAAGAACAAAAAGAAGAAGAAATTACACTCTCGTTATGGGAAGTTTTCCAGGGCGTATTTGCGATGTTTATTGGTGTTCAAAGTGAAGAAAAAAGAGAACGTCAATTCAAATATGGCAAACTTCACCAGTTTATTATAGTCGGGGCTGTTGTCACCGTTTTGAGCATTCTGCACATCGTCTTACTGGTTAAGCTTGTCTTGAAATGGGCTGGCGTTGAATAAAAACCAGCCCACACTGAGAAAGTCATCCTTACATCTTTTCAAACAAATGATCTAACCAAAGATTAGAAAGCTTTTCCTGTACAGAATTTTGTCGTAAACGCGCATTCAGATTTGCAAAATCAACCTTGTTTAAATCTTGATCCTGATTATAACAAGAGTAAACAAAGCTCTCTTCACCCGTTTCTGGATCAACATGCTTACACATACATTGTGCGCAAACGCCTTTCATCATGCATTGCATTGGTGAGTTTATTGATCCAACCGCTTCGTGATCTTGCTTGATGTATGGCGCAAGTATGCCGGAACGCGCATCTTTTACCGCACTCATCATCCGATCTGATCCTATTACGACCATACGATCCATTTCTTTAAGTGAAAGCGGCTTATCACCAAGTTCACCAGAACCATAGGCGATCATCGCTTCGATAATATTCCCAACAAGGGTTTTATCATGAGGCCGTGTTGTTGGAATAGCTTCAACACCTTCCGCTTTATCCACCGCCCATATAATCACATCTGAAGCCGCTTCAATATCCTCAACTCGGAAAACATCCTGATTGTATTTATAACCCGCAAAATAGATCACTTTATTGCCCGCCGCGCGTAATGCTTTTCCTATGGAAAACAGTACGGCATTTCCTAAACCACCACCAACCAATACAACCGTTTCATTAGTAGGTATCTCAGTCGGCGCACCAGTGACGCCCATTACAACCAATTGTTCACCTGGTTTCCAGAGAGCACAGAGTCGCGATGAACTACCCATTTCTAATGTGATCAAGGAGATCAAACCTTTGTCACGATCAACCCATGCACCGGTCAAAGCCAAACCTTCTGTAGCTAAAACCGTTCCTTCAACTACAGGGGCAAAGACTTCAAGATTTTGTACTCGATAAAATTGACCCGGTTCAAATTTTTGCGCTTGATAAGGTGCTTTAACGATCACTTCAATAATCGTTGGCGTCAGTCTATTTACTTCAACCACTGTTGCAACAAATGCTTCATCTAAACGATTTTGTAAAGCTCTTAATTTTTGATCTCTCGCTTTTTGATCTACTGGATCTAAATTTAAAATTTGATCTTCAAATAGCTTCACAACATAGGGGTAACCATCTTTTGCACTGGCCATCGCTTTTACAACATTGCCAGCATAAACAGGATGGTTGTCACCATAGAAAGTAATGTAACGACCGCTCTTATGATACGACGTAAATGGTGCCGGTTTACCTAACTTCGGACTTGTCTCATCTTCCATCGGCGTTAGATCCGGATTGTCTTTAGCCCATTGTGGTTCATGACGCTGGTAGAATTTCCAGTCCATTTTAAACGTATCTGGAAACTCCTCTTGATAAATCGTATTTGGTGAAGTACCCGCTGCAACAAACAAACTTTTCAGGGGTATCTCAACCTGCTTACCCGTATTGATCCACTTGCCGTCTTGTTGTTCTAATTTATCAAAAGTAACAGCATTTAAATGATCATATTGATCCGCATGCGCTGCAACCGGACTCATTCCTTCGGCCAGTTCAATTCCTTCATCTAAGGCTTCTGCGATCTCTTCGTGGTTTTGACGATATGCCGGTGAATCCGCCATCCCTTTACGATAAAACATCGTCGCCCCACCCCATTTCTCAACCAATGGCTGGAAATCAGGTGTTTCATTTAGTGCTTCGGCACGTGCGCGTTCAGCGGCGATCTCTTTTCCATGCGCAAGAAACTCGTCAAGAATGATCAGCTCTTCTTCATCATAACGTGTACGAACTTTTTGCTCGCCATAAATACCAACTAACTTTTCATAACGATGTAAAACTTTCTCAACCTGTACCGGATAGTAAGCCATTAATTCTGTCGTCGTATCTATTCCGGTTAAACCGCCACCGATGACACCCGCAGGAAGGCGTACTTGTAAATTCGCCATTGATGATTCTTTTGCAGCACCGGTGAGCTGTAAACCCATAAGAAAATCAGACGCTTTTCTTATGCCACGGATCAAATTATTTTTTAATCCAATCACGGTTGGTTTGCCGGCCCCACTTGCAATCGCAATATGATCAAAACCCAGATCCCATGCATCATCAATGGTCAATGTACCGCCAAAACGAATACCGCCATAGCAACGGAAAGACTGCTGACGTAATAAATTCAGATAGATAACTTTAAGGAAATTTTTATCCCAACGCACAGTAATACCGTATTCGGCTACGCCACCAAAACCGAGCATAATTCGCTTATCCAAATCCTCATAAATCTGGTTGAAATCCTGAATAGGTACTGGCGCTTGATCAACCGTTCCGGTTAATTCTTCAGGTAACGGTTCTATTTTCAAACCATCAATGCCGACCACACCGAAACCTTCATTCAACAAATAATGCGAAAGCGTATAACCCGCGGGTCCCATCCCAACAACCATGACATTTTTGCCGTTATACGGAAGCATTTGAGGTCGTTTAACGTTGAGTGGATTCCAACGCGTTAATAAACTGTAAATCTCAAAACCCCATGGCATAAATAACACGTCTGTCAGTGCGCTGGTTTCGATCTGCGGAATATTCACCGGTTCGGTTTTTTGATAAATACAACCTCGCATGCAATCATTACAAATTCTGTGACCGGTGCCAGGACACATTGGATTATCGATGATGATCAAGGCAAGTGCGCCAATATTGTCACCTTGTTGTTTGACCAAATGCATCTCGGAAATCTTTTCTTCTAACGGACAACCGGTGACATTTTCACCTAGCGGATTAACCTTGAACGTTTCCGTTTTTTTATTACGCATGCCCTTCGAACAAGAATCGGTATCGCGATCATGACAATAAATACAGTGATCAATTTCATATTGTGCTTGCCGTTCGTTGAATCGTTGATCAGTAAGACCGAACCCATCGCGACGACGGCGACGCTGCTCTGGCCCCATCCAAACGGTATAACCGTCTTTTTCGATAGTAAGATGATGCACGAGATGATCAAAATCGGTTTTATGTGGTGTTTTGAAAAGAACCCAATCAATAACTTGTTGTTTTAATTCTTCGTCATTTTGAGCGGCAAAACACCAGCGCTGGACTATTTCTAGTAATAAATCAACAAACTCAGAATCTTCTTCTTGTTCACAAGCTTTGCTGAAAAGTGGATCAGAAATTACTACTGCTCTGAGTCTCAAAATTTCTGCATCTGCTTCTACGTAAGCACTTTCTTTCCCCTTAGCGATCAATTTAAAATGACTTGCGAGCTTGCCGAGTGTTGCTCCAACACGGCCAATGCACCGTTCCTGATCTTGATCCTCAATGTATGATGCGTGAACTTCTGGGAAAGCAATTTCTGTCAAACGGGCAAGATCATTTTTGACTTTAGTGATGTCCCATTCCGAACAATCCTGACCTTTAAATTTAGCGGCAAGCTTAGCAAGCACTTCTTTTTTGAGTACAAAAATACTCTCAACATCGGCGAGAATCTCAACTTTTTGTAGCTCTTGTTCACTAACGATGTTGAATAACTTAGCGACAAACGTACCGACGTGCGGTGCCATGCGAACCAGCAGATCAGAAATCGCCTGAGGTTGCATGCCTTCGCCCTGACAATCTCGATATTCTGTAAATGCGAGAGCAAGTTCAGGATCAACCTTTTCAACATCGCTATTAAATTGCACAGAAAGATCTTCAAGACGCGAAGGATCATAGAGATCCGCGTACTCAAACCCAGGAATTGTAAGAATTAGAGGTTCGATATTATTGATAATTTTCGTCATGCGGCGGTGTGGTTTCCAACCCATAAATACGGATTAAGTAAAAAAAAGGAAATTCTAGCTGCATCACCATGCCTCAGCAACATGGATTTAGGAATATATTTATTAAGAAATCTCTTATTTAAATCTTGAACGGTTAATTTGAGTCCAAAATATTCAATCTCTGCGTTACGAAACTATGCAATAGAACAACAATTACTTGCGTTTCGCGCCTTGACCTTGAAAATTTTGAATCTCAACTAACTCGCCAAGGCTTACTTAGAGGCTTCTTAAAGTTTTGCGAACGTCTGAGATGATTCGTGATCAGATAGCATTGCAAGTACACAATTTATTGGTTTGAAGTAACCTTTCGAGTCGTCGTCTTCATCAACGCTACCTTGAATAACACCGATAATTTTACCGGATTCTGCATCCATAATCGGTGAACCAGAACTACCTGGAATAAAAGGTTGGTCAACAAGTACTACCGACTTATCGTCACAAGTTAATTCTGCAGGTGTATTTATACTACCGAAAGTTACACTACCAAGAATATTTGCTTCTTTGAGGATGAAGTCATCTTCGAATTTTCTCAGCCAATAAACTTTTCTTTCACTGCTAAAATCTGGCGTAAAGTCTACTTCTGTATCATTGCAATATTTAACACAAAGCCTGTCGGATAGATCAAAAACCGCTACATCTTGCTCTTTATTAGAAAAGACGGGATTTGATACAGACATTCCATCAATAAAACTGGTGCTTTTCACCCGCAAAGAAGGAAATGCTGTCGTTAAATTATGGTTCACTGTGAAAAATCGATTCCCTACAACGAAACCGCTGCCACGATTCCGCTCTTGCTGTCCACCAACAAATTCTGTCACCGTTGTTATTGGCTGAACAATTTTATCTAATGCAATTGCTCTATGATCATTTTGAACAATAGGATCATTTTCAATACTGATCGCTTCAGGAGATGTTTCTATTACACTAATTGCAATTTGTTCAGGTTTGGCTTCTATGACTTTAGTTTCAACCTGTTTTTTTACAAAGAGTGTCTCTTCCGGAATGACAGAATATGAAACAGATCGATGAAATATGATCAAAAAAGCACTCGCAAGAATAAGTACTTTTCGTCGTTTGTTTCTAATGATCGGCATAAACATATCGCATCTCCTGATCGCTCAATCAAGAGTAAGCAATAACAATGCCTGAATTTCAGCTAATACGCTTTTTAACGTCCTTTAAAAATGGATCCTAGAACTCCCCGCACTATCTGTCGACCAAGTTTAGTGCCTAGTGTTCGTGCCACACTTTTAGCCATCGTCTCAAGAACGCCCTGCCTCTGCCGACCTCGACTACGAGGTTTGGGCTTTTCAATCTCCAAACGTCGAGATTCTGACGCTTCTTCTTCTGCTGCTTTTTCTGCGCGTTTTTTCAACATTTCTGACGCAGAAATTCGATCAACAATGTCTTCATAAACACCCGACAAATGACTATTTTCGAGAACTTGCTTACGCTCAGTCTTATTTGCCGGCCCAAGTCGTGAGGAAGGTGGTCGTATTAATGTTCTATCAACAATGCTGGGAACGCCTTTTTTCTGCAATGTGGAAACCAGTGCTTCACCAACACCAAGTTCGGTAATAGCCTGAGCTGCATCAAAATTTGGATTTGCACGAAAAGTCTCCGCCGCGACACGTACTGCTTTTTGTTCACGTGGTGTATAAGCTCTGAGTGCATGTTGAATACGATTACCAAGTTGACTAAGTACCGAATCCGGAATATCCATGGGGTTTTGAGTTACAAAATAAATACCGACACCTTTTGATCTAATCAGTCTTACAACCTGTTCTACTTTCTCGATCAGCGCTCTTGGTGCTCTATTAAAAAGCAAATGAGCTTCGTCAAAAAAGAAAACCAGTTTTGGTTTATCAGGATCGCCCACTTCAGGCAATTCCTCAAATAATTCCGAAAGTAACCACAGCAAAAAAGTCGCATACATGCGTGGATGCTGCATTAATTTATCTGCGGCTAAGACATTAATATAACCAAAACCTTCATCATTAGTTTGCATAAAATGATCAAGTTCTAATGCCGGCTCTCCAAAAAAATGTTCTCCACCTTGTTGCTCTAGCACCAGTAAACGCCGTTGAATCGCACCGACTGAAGCTTTGCTGACATTGCCATACTCTGTCGTTAATTGTGCTGAAGTTTCTCCGACAAAGTTCAACATGGCGCGAAAATCTTTCAGATCGAGTAATAGCATTCCTTCATCGTCAGCCAATTTGAAAACGATGTTTACAACACCTTCTTGCGTATCATTCAATTCTAATAATCTGGACAGTAACAGTGGCCCCATTTCAGAGATGGTTGTACGTATTGGATGCCCTTGCTTACCAAAAAGATCCCAAAAAACAGTTGGGAACTCGCGGTAGTTATAATCTTCTAAACCGATTGTCTCCGCTCTTTCTTCCAACTTCTTATGAGTTTTACCTGACTGAGAAATACCCGATAAATCACCTTTAACGTCGGCCATAAAGACGGGTACACCTTGTCGAGAAAACCCTTCGGCAAGTATTTGTAATGAAACCGTTTTACCGGTACCTGTGGCACCCGCGATCAAACCGTGTCGGTTTGCTAATTTAAGATCGAGGTATTGTTGTTCCTCTCCTTTGCCTATATATATTGAGACAGAATCAGACATCAGGATTGTTTCCTCCAAAACCAAAATCGCGTCGCGCAGAAATAATTGTCACTGTAAAACCTGCAACCACATCAACCAATGCCATCAAGGTCATCGCAGCAAATACCGAATTGCCCGTTTGTTCACCAAGGATAAAATGCAGAAGCATTCCCACAAAGACAATCATCGACAAGGTATGATCAAGAATAGATCCAGATGTTGTACGTGTTGCCTTAAAAATTTCAATATAAAGAAAAATAATTCCAGCAAAAATAAAAGCATCCCCATTTGTAATATTCCATTCAACACCCGATGGCAGAATTTTACTGAAAAGTATTGTCTCGACAGCAGCGACACCACTAACCATGGTGAGCACGTAATAAGCAGCCCATAAAAACACAAAAAGCGGAATAGATCTAAAGATGAACATTTTATTTTCCTTTTTCAAGATGAGGTTCGAGGTGGTATATTAAGGCTACTTTGTCTGCTTTGAAAGTTATCGCATTCCGTAAAATTAAAAGCTTGCTATAAACATTGCTTTAAAAGTTGGACAAAAATAAAAATAATAAGAGGAAAATATGGGGCGAATAGTTATCTGGATAGTGGGTTTAGCGCTGTTATCAGTTGTCTATGCGGCGGCGATCCATTTTCAAGTAGGTAAAATAGAATCTGATCTAGAAGGCCGATCAAATTTTGCATTACAAAACATATCCTGGGCGAATGTTGTCATCGATGGTCGCGATGTCCTTATCGAAGGTATTCCACCAAATATTGAGTCAATTGCCATCGCAAAGAAAGCCGTAAGTTCCGTTTGGGGTGTCAGAAAAATTGAATGTCAGTGTATGGTTAACCCTAGAACTGCTACGGAAACTGAAAGGCCTTCCATAGATACTCCTTCTCCTACGACGAAAGAAAACGCACTAGCAATAAATACGAGCCAACCTCTTTTACCATCTGAAAATCCAGATCTTGCTCACGAAATACAAGGCCAGGAAAAGAATACCAAACAACAATGTCAAAGTAATATTGGAAAGCTTCTAAAAGAAAATTCTGTGGAATTTCCCACCGGTAGTAGTCGCATTTCACCAGAAAGTTTTACACTGCTGAATGATTTGGTAACAACAATACTTGAGTGCTCCGAAACGCGCGTAAAAGTGTCGGGACACACCGACAATATCGGCGAAGCTGAGAAGAATTCTGCACTAAGTCTTGATCGTGCAGAAGCCGTGAAGCTTTTTTTCCAGAAGGCTGGTATTCCACAACACCGACTAAGAGCCGTGGGATATGGTGACTCTTCACCCATTGATGATAATAATACTGAGGAAGGACGTCGACGAAATCGTCGCATTGAAATAGATCTAACGACTCCTTGAGGAGAAATAAACTATGGACTATCTGCTAGCACAAATTTTGTTATATCTGATCCTCGCAGCACTGATTGGGTTTTTTATTGGTTGGATAATCAGAGGTTCTGGATTTGAATCGCGAATGCTGACATCTGAAAACCAATGGCGTTCCCGGCATCACACCCTTCAAAGTGAGAATAACCGACTTCAAGCTGAATTGGACGGGTTAAATCAAGCAGGAAAAGTTACTCAGGAAATCAATCCTCAGATTGAAGCTGACAGCTCACTACCATTTCGTTCACGACAAGTTTCATCACCATCAGATACTATTGAGACAGCTCAAAGTCATCCACTTCAAAGTCTGAGAGATGAACTCAGTCAGATCGAGAAAGTACAATCATCAAATGCAGATCATCATGTTGTCGAAACCGTTTCCATCGATGTAGAAGCTCAGCCTCTAAATTCGAGACCGGAAATGGTAGAAGGCTCTGACGACAGCGATGATTTGAAACGGATTAAAGGTATAGGCCCAAAAATTGAGGCTACTCTAAATGAACTTGGAATATATCAGTTTCGGCAAATTGCTAATTTTACTGAAGATAACATTAATTGGGTCAATGAGCATTTGCGTTTTAAAGGTAGAATCGAGCGCGAAAACTGGATCTCCCAAGCGAATGATTTGATCAATAACCCTACGACTTAATTATTGACTTGGCAAAAAAATAGCCGATCAATTAATCGGCTATTTTTCGATAGTAATGTTTGTTTTTTTACTTTTTCAATAAATCACGAATTTCCGTCAATAACGCTTCTTCCGCAGATGGTTCTGCTGGCGCTTCTTCAACTTCTTCTTTTTTCGCGTTATTCATCATTTTGATCATCATGAAAATAGCGAAAGCAATGATCAAGAAATCAATCGCAGTTTGTATAAAGCTGCCATAATTTAGAGTCGCGGCCCCTGCCTCTTTTGCGGCTTCGAGAGTCGCATAAGTTCCCTCACCCAAATTCATAAACAAACCACTGAAATCTACGCCCCCCATTAGCTTGCCAACAACTGGCATAATGATATCGCTAACCAATGAGGAAATGATCTTTCCAAATGCACCACCAATTATGATGCCTACCGCCATATCCATGACATTACCTTTCATGGCAAATTCTTTAAATTCTGAAACCATACTCATAATCCTACCCTCTCAACTTATTTTATTAGAATATATTTTGATAGCCCTAAACAGGCTAGCTCATCCTACTACCTACCAACTCACTTACCAAAAACTTTTTTCAATAGATCCGTTGTACGCTTTGCGGGATTCTCTCTTATCGCGGCTTCTTCCAGAGCCAGGTAATGGAAAATCCCATCCATTGCTTTTTCCACCACATATTCTGTCATATTCGCTTTAGCATCCGGTACAAGGGGTAATGCTTCATATTGTTCCATTGTTGCGTCATAAGACTTAACTGCACCGACATCTGACAGACTCTTTTGAACAATAGGGTTCATTTCTTTGGCTAGAGGGGCAGACATTTTAGATTGAAAATAACGTGTTGCCGAATCATCAGGGCCATTAAAGATTTTTTTAACGTCATCTAATGTCATTGCTTTAATAGCGTCGGTAAATAAACGCTTCGCCTTAGGTGTCGCCACTTCAGCCGCCATGTTCATTTTGGTTTCAAGATCTTCAAGCATACCGCCCATACCGACCTTGCCTAAAACAGATTTAACTTTATCCAGACTACCCGGTAACGGAATATGGATCGAAGGATCATTATTGAAACCACCAGACTTTCCTAACTGATTTACTACTGATCCGGATCCTATTGTCAACGCTTCTTTTAGACCTGCTGCCATATCAAAAGTACTTAATGCGCCTGTAGTACTTTTTGAAGATGTTGTTTCTTCTAACCATTCTTTACCAACATCCAGCCAATCTGATCGAGCCATATGACTAAAAGATAGCGTTAAAATAAACAAAAAAACAACACTTAAATTATTACTGTTGTTTTTTAACAACTTCTGTTTAAACATTCCCATCAAAACTACCCTCCAAAGTAGATGTTTCCACTAATAGTGATCCCAATTTTTAATATTCAGACTAATAATATGAACTTATTGTACAGTAATGTTGCTTGAAACAGACAATCTAAGTTAGAATCAACTTTAAGGGGGGCTAGTTAGTATTTTACTATCCAAAGAACCCGGGAAAAGAGTGTATCCTAAAGATCACGCTTTAAATGACTTTTGTTAATCTTTAAAAACATCGGGAAGGAATGTTATGAAAAAATTGAATTCGGTAATACTTCTGCTTATCGCAGGACTTATGCTTGGAGGTTGTGCCAGTACAGGGACACAAATGCACCCAGGTGTTTGCTCATTAATTGGTGCCACAGCGGGTGGTGGTCTTGTTGCAATTTCTGATAGTGATAATGGTCCAGCAGCAGCGGGTGGCGCAGCTGTAGGCGCTGCTATAGGTTATCTACTATGTCGCGGACCATCGGATTCAGATGGCGATGGCGTAACAGATGATCTTGATCAATGCCCAGGCACTCCTGCAGGTACGGAAGTTGACTCAACTGGCTGTCCTCCAGCAGTAGAAATGGAAGAAATGGTTGTAATTCTTGATAGCGACGGTGATGGTGTACCAGATTCTGATGACCTTTGCCCAGGTACTCCAGCAGGTGTTGAAGTTGAAGCAAACGGTTGTCCTAAAGTTGGTGAAGTTCTGATGACATTGGAAGGCGTAAACTTCGCTTTCGATAGTGATGAACTTACTTACGAATCACAGGCAATACTAGACAACGCTGCATCTACTTTGAATTCAAATTCACTAGTGAATGTTGAAGTTGTCGGTCACACTGATAGCATCGGTTCAGAAAGCTACAACCATAGTCTTTCGGAACGTCGTGCTGCAGCGGTTGTTGAATACTTAACTAACAATGGCGTAAGTGGTTCGCGACTAAGTTCAGCAGGCATGGGTGAATCTAACCCTGTTGCTGATAACACAACAGAAGATGGTCGCTATAGCAACCGTCGAGTTGAGTTAGTTGTTGTAGAATAAGAGTATCTAATACTTGCGCTCACCTTTAATCATGGTGAGTGCAAGATTTGAATTCTGTAAAGGCTCTGTAATAGATACAGGGCCTTTTTTTATGTAGTAATTTTTTGTTTAAACCTATTAACATAAATTTAGATGTCTCAATTACCCAGTTCACAAGACTTTATTTATCAAGATGAAATTCTTCAGGGTGTTTCAAGAACGTTTGCATTAACTATTCCACAATTACCAGAACAACTTCGATCCGTGGTTGGCAATGCTTATTTACTCTGTCGTATAGCAGACACAATAGAGGACGAAGTTACTCTCTCAACAAATCAAAAACGCTTTTTTACCGATCAGTTCATCAATGTTGTTGATGGTAAAGAAACCGCCAAAGTCTTTGCAAATAAACTGTCCCCTCTACTTTCCGACAAAACGCTAGCCAGTGAGCGAGATCTGATCAAAAACACCGATCGTATTATTAGAATCACGCAGAGTTACAATCTAAATCAAAAAAATGCCCTGACAACCTGTGTCAGAATCATGGCTAAAGGTATGGCTGATTATCAAGAAAAAGAAACACTTAACGGTCTTCTAAATCTCGAAGCACTGGATGATTATTGTTACTACGTTGCAGGTGTAGTCGGAGAAATGTTGGCAAAGCTATTCTGTGATTACAGTGATGAGATTAATACCAACCACGACATTTTAATGAAATTGTCGGTCTCATTTGGTCAAGGCTTACAAATGACTAATATACTAAAAGATATATGGGATGACCAAAAACGAGGGGCATGTTGGTTACCACAGGAAACATTTTCGAAATATGGGTTTGATCTTTCTGACCTTAGCAGTAGTGGCAGTGGTAACAATAGTCCGGCATTCCAGCAAGGCCTCGGTGAACTACTTGGGCTAGCTCGCAACCATCTAGAAAATGCATTGCAATACACATTGCTTATTCCAAGGCATGAGAAAGGGATAAGAAAATTTTGTTTGTGGGCTATAGGAATGGCAATTTTAACGTTAAATAAAATAAACAAAAACAGAGCCTTCATACACAGCGCTCAAGTCAAAATCAGCCGCAAAGAAGTTAAAAGAACAATTGCGTTAACGAATCTTTTTGTAAGCAATGATCAGTTATTAAAATTACTATTTTATTCAGCTTCTAGAGGCTTACCAACAAACCGTGTTCATGGCTAAATTAGCTTGTAATAATTTGATCATTGGAAGTCTTTTAGAACCTCTCTTTAAAATCTAATTCTCAATAGTAGTGATCAGAAACATCAATCGTTTTGGACGGCCGATGTATTCTTTTTTTTATAAAAATTATTTAGTTGGCCAACAAGATCCAAAACTTATTTTGTCTGGTTACTGCTTCTATCACTAAAAAAAGTTTACTACATGTGTCACATTTGATCGGAACAAATCTTGCTAACCCTGAAAATAACAATAATTAGTTTTATACTGCTACTAAGTTTTAGCCATAAATAGAAAATGCCTACTTGAGGAAGTCAGATGACTCGCCTATTTTTCCTGCTTTTCGTTCTACTCAATTTCACCCTTCCAGTTAATGCAGCCCCCATTTCAAAAAGTGAGATTCCTGATCCATTAGGACCCTGGATCGACTGGGTGCTCCAGGATCAAAAACAAAAAACCTGTCCGTTCATCTACAACAACCCAAATCAGCATCGTTGCGCATGGCCGACAAGACTTGATCTGTCTCTACAGTCACGATCTGGTGAATTCTCGATTACATGGCATGTTTATAAAAAGAGTTGGGTGACCTTGCCGGGTGATCAAAAACATTGGCCTGTTGATGTCACTGATAATGGTTCTATCATCAGTATTACGAACCGCAACGGAAAGCCTGCCGCTTTGTTAACCGCGGGCGAGCATGAAATAGCCGGGAAATTTGAATGGCAAAATATGCCAAAAGCGCTGACCATTCCACAAGATACCGGACTTGTATCGCTTTCTGTTAATCATAAAACTATCGATTTTCCAGATTTCCAGAATGGCCAGCTCTGGATCAAACAAAAAAAACTCGCTAATGGTGTTGGGGAGAAAATTCATCTAGATGTTTATCGTCAAATTGTAGATGAAATCCCAATGCAAATTACTACCCGAATAGATATTCAGGTGTCGGGTAAACAGCGTGAAATGGTAATAGGTAAGCCTTTACTTACAGGAGCCATCCCATTACAGCTGGTCAGTAGCCTACCTGCTCGCCTGGAGCCTGACGGAAGCTTACGTGTGCAACTCCGCCCAGGTCGTTGGACGATTGATCTCACCATGCGTCTGCCTAATCAAATTACCGAACTCTCTTTACCAGAACAAAAAACACCTTGGCCAACGCAAGAGATTTGGTCTTTTTCTGCGCAAAACCAACTCCGCTTAGTCGAAGTGAGTGGAGGAACAAGCATTGATCCTCAACAAACACAAATGCCAGAACAATGGCGTCAACTCCCTGCATTTCGCATGAATACAAATGATGCACTTTCATTCAACGTCATTCGACGAGGCGATCCGGAACCCGAACCAGATACGCTGACATTAAACCGAAACTTATGGCTTGATCAAACCGGTGAAGGTTTTACTATAAGCGACACAATCAACGGTCGCATGACCAAAGGTTGGCGTCTTGAAGCCACACAAAATTTGGATTTGGGCCGTGTAATTCTTGATGGAGAACCGCAGTTCATCACTAAATTTATTGACAAAAAAGGCGTTGAGGTTCGACGCGGTACAGTAAATCTTGCCGCAGATAGTCGCTACGAGGGAGACGTCAGCCAGATAAATGCGGTTGGTTGGGATCACGATTTTCAGCAAGTCCGCGCAACGTTACATCTTCCACCAGGATGGAAATTATTTTCGGCCAGTGGTGTTGATCAAGTTCCTGATACCTGGCTGCAACGCTGGACATTACTGGATCTATTTCTGGTTTTGATCACTGCAATTGCGATTAGTAATTTGTACAATTGGCGTATTGGAATTCTAGCTTTAATCAGCTTAGCTTTGCTCTGGCATGAGCCTGGGTCACCAAAATATATCTGGCTACATATTATTGCGGCCATCGCATTAGTTCGGGTTATACCTGAAGGTAAGTTTAAAGCGCTGGTCAGTAGTTATCGCAACCTTTCCATATTGGTTTTGATCCTGATTTCTATTCCTTTCATGATAAATGAAATCCGGATTGGACTTTACCCACAAGTTGAAAGAGCCTGGCAAAGTGTCAATGTTCGCGATTCGGCTTCTATTCGTAATCAAAGCCAAGTTACACAAGCTGAACCAATGGTGGTTGAAGCAGATATGATCGAAATGGAAGAAAGTATGATCAGGCAAGAAAGAAAATCTGCACCAAGAAAACAAATGTCAGGTAGTTCTAATGAATATGTATCACAAAACAGATCAAAATTTCCTGTCCAATATGATGCCAAGACAAATATCCAAACTGGCCCTGGTTTACCCTTCTGGCAATGGAATGCTACACCGCTTAGCTGGAATGGCCCGGTTGAAAAAAACCAGCAGATCGAGTTCACATTACTCTCTCCACGAGTTAACTTATTACTGAACATCTTTCGGGTCTTGTTGCTCGCTGGTCTGGCATTCTTAATCATCGATCCTAAAAAGCTCAAAGAAAACTTACCCAGTTTAAAAGCTGACAAAATCGCCGCTATTTTGTTATTACCGATCCTGTTCACGATTCAACCACAAGACAGCTATGCCGAAATTCCTACGCCAGAATTATTACAGGAATTAAAAACAAGACTACTCGCACCCGCAGAATGTTTGCCTGTTTGTGCAAACGCACCGCGGATGAAAATAGAAGTCAAACCTGACAGCCTGCAATTAAGAATGGAAATTCATACTATTGATGATGTGATCATTCCTATACCTGGAATGTCAGGTAAGTGGGTGCCCACTCAAATTGCGGTTAATGGCGAACCAGCAAGTGGTTTACACAAAGATAAAAAAGGCCAACTGTGGATTTCTCTCAAAAAAGGCGTTCATCAATTGATCTTGTTTGGACAACTCCCTGCTCAAAACAGTGTGGATCTGGCTTTACCTTTAAAACCTGCCCGCGTGACGTTCAGTGCCGATGGTTGGGACATTGTAGGGCTGCATGAAAACGGGCGTCCAGACAATCAACTCAAACTAAATCGAGTAAAAAAACGGGGCGAACAAAAATCAACAATACTTGAAGCGGCAACCTTACCTCCCTTTGTACAAATACATCGCACTTTAAGACTTGGACTTGACTGGCGGATCGAAACCCGAGTTGTCCGGACATCGCCAACGGGCACCGCTATTGTGCTCAAAGTACCCATGGTAGAGGGAGAGTCAATTTTAAGTGATGGCATAAATATTAAGGACAATTATGTACTGATTAATATGTCGGCTAACCAATCCACTATTCAATGGGAATCCAGTCTTAAAGCGAGCGAGCAGATCAAGCTCAGTGCAGCTGAAACCACTAACTGGACAGAATTCTGGTATGCCGATATCAGCCCGATCTGGCATATGGAAACCGAAGGAATTGCCGTTGTACATCATCAAAACCCGGATGGTCGCTGGCTACCCAACTGGCGACCTTGGCCGGGTGAATCTGTTACTTTAAACATCACCCGCCCTCAAGGTATTGATGGCCAAACGCTTACCATTGACAGTTCTGAGATGACTGTCACGCCAGGCCAGCGTGCAACAGACGTTGATCTACGACTTTCGCTACGCAGTAGTCAGGGTGGCCAACATACGATCAATTTACCAGAGTTAGCCAGATTACAGTCCGTCACCATTGATGGGAAATCTCAACCTATCAGGCAAGATGGCCAATCTGTGACTCTACCAGTTCGCCCTGGAAAACAAATCATCAACCTACGCTGGCGTGAATCAGAAGGCATTGTCAGTTTTCAAAAAACACCTGAAATTGATCTTGCAACGGCAAGTGTTAACCATGCAATCAAACTTATGCCCGGACGAGATCGTTGGGTACTTTTAGCCGGTGGTCCGCAATGGGGGCCCGCAGTATTATTTTGGGGCATCCTGATTGTCATACTTTTAGTCGCCATTGCACTGGGCAGGATCAAAAATACACCACTCACGACCTTGCAGTGGTTATTACTCGCGATCGGTTTGAGTCAGGCACCTATTTTTTCAGCCGTGCTTGTCGTTGCCTGGTTATTAGCATTTAGCATTAGAGAAAAACTTGATACGGACTTAAGTAAATGGAAGTTTAATCTGATCCAGCTTGGTTTAGGTGCGCTGACCTTTATTGCACTTGGCGTCTTATTTGGAGCAATTCAACAGGGATTATTAGGCAGCCCTGAAATGCAAATTTCCGGTAATGGATCGAATGCATATGGCCTCAATTGGTACCAGGATAGAATTGCTAATATTCCACCGCAGGCATGGATATTTTCCGTACCACTCATTGTCTATCGGGTGCTAATGCTATTGTGGTCATTATGGCTCGCTTTCGCGCTCCTTAGATGGTTACGCTGGGGCTGGGAGTGTTTTTCTAAGAATGGATTATGGAACTCATTTAACATCCGTTCTAAAAAAGAAAAGTTACCTTTGCCTGAGCAAAAAACGGATTAATCTGTCCCAATTTAACTTTAAAAAAGGCCGCTATTGCGGCCTTTTTTATTGCTTCAATGAATATTATTCATCAAGTAGTGCATCTCTATCATCTTCATGAATCTTAGGCATAATCCACATTTCGTACATTGAAACAATCCACATAAACCCAAAAGCCAATGCCATCATGCCGCCGCCAATAATAGTCAGCCATGCAAAACCCGGACTGAACTTAGTCAACCACCAGGAAGCAATATCGACGATCAAAAAGATATAAGGCATAACAATAGCGGTAGATTTGAGCGTTTTGGGTACACCCGCAGCGAGACTAAATATCAAACCCACGAACATAAAGATAAATGAAATACCAAATAAATGGATATGAGAAACACGAGTAAGTGCAGAAAATGTGGCGCCAGTATCAACATCCGCTCTTTCAAAAAGATTCTGATCAACCGTGAAATCTGGAACCGTCATGCCAGAAGCAGGACTATGACACGTAATACAACGTTGATCGATGATAGGTCTTATTTCAGTTTTAAAAGTGTCGTGATCCGCGCCTTTTTTTACCCATTGAATAATTTTAAGACGTTCTTCATCCGGAGCCATTACTTTCATAGAACCATTTAGCTTACTTTCTAAAACAGATCCTGATCTTTTTCCGTAGTAACTGTAAACGATGTCATCAATCGACAAACCAAATTCACCATCTGCCATACCATGAGTAAACATGATTTGAGCCAATGCCATCATATAGCCTACTGCAACAACAACAAGATAACCGGTGAATAACATTTTGATAGACGTTCCTTGACTACAAAGGTTTAAATGATGTTGTTGACTAGGCATGTATGAGACTCTCTATTTGGCTGGAATTCATAAGTATAACGTACTCATTAACTCTTTAGATAAGAAACACTGTTTTGCCTGCTTAGAGAATGTATAGATGTTTAAAATAATTATGATTTAAAATACTTTATGGTTACGAGCCTGATAATAACTTAAATTTAATGTAATCTTGATCATTCTGATGAAAGTATTATTCACTAGAAAATTCTGAACTTCATTTTGGAATAACTAAAAATAGAAATTGAAAAATGTCTGATAAGTTCAAAACAACAAATCAAGTTAATACTCTAAGATAATCATTTAAGGCTTTTAACAGATCATTACTAAAGTTTTTAAACTAATTAGAAAACTAGTAAAAGCCTGCTGTTTTTTTAATCAGCATCGTTAGTTATGATCAAAATTCACTATGCTATTCACTCCAGATAACCTGACACTAGAACTACTGGTACTACTTGCAGGCGTCGCATGCATTGCGGGTTTTATAGATGCCATTGCGGGCGGCGGCGGGCTGCTTGTTCTACCTGTCTTGCTCTGGGCGGGTTTAACACCAGCACAAGCGCTTGCGACTAATAAACTTCAAGCCGTTTTCGGTTCCTTCACGGCGACACTACATTTTATTCGACAAGGAAAAATCAACCTGAAGTCCATGCGACTTCCCATCGTCATGTCATTTTTTGGTGCAGCTTGCGGAACACTTTTGATCCAGCAATTTGATAATGCTTCTTTAGAAAAAATAATTCCTTTTCTTTTGATCGGTTTTGCGGTCTATTTTTTATTTTCCCCTCGCGTCGGAGATCTAAATACTAATCCAAGAATCAGTCAGAATACCTTTGCTTTTACTGCCGCGTTTTTGATCGGATTTTATGATGGTTTTTTTGGACCAGGAACCGGATCTTTCTTCGCGGTGGCTTTTGTTATCCTGCTTGGGTACAACCTGACGGAAGCTACAGCTCATGCAAAACTCCTGAACTTTGTTAGCAATCTTGCTGCATTAATTTTCTTTATTGTTGGTGGAAAAGTAATTTGGACGATTGGATTGGTAATGGCTATAGGTCAAATTATTGGAGCTTATTTTGGAGCACACATGGTAATTCACCACGGTGCTCCGTTAATAAAACCTTTCCTTGTGATCACTTCACTTGCTATCACACTAAAACTGATACTGTTTTAAAAAAGATTTTCTGCTTAACCTTTTAAGATTTACTCTTTCTCCAGGGATTCTTACGCGGAGCAGAACTTCCATCACCCTCACTGCCCGTCGATCTTTTATTTCTGCGTCTACGAGGTTTGCCAGGCTTAGAATTTCGATCAGATGTTTTAGCTGCGCTTGATCTTGGCTTTTGTGATCGCCCTCGTCCCTGTGAAGATTTTTTCTTTACAGGCTCAGCTTTAATCGTTGGATCAGGTTCAAAACCATCGATAATGACTTTTGTGATCTGACGGTTAATTAATTTTTCAATATCAATTAATGATTTTTTTTCATCAATACAAACTAGCGAAACAGCAATACCTTCATTTCCAGCACGACCAGTTCGACCAATTCGATGAACATAATCTTCAGGCACATTCGGTAATTCATAATTAACGACGTGAGGTAATTGATCGATATCTAATCCACGAGCCGCAACATCAGTTGCAACTAACACCTGAACTTTATTATCTTTAAAAGAAGCCAAAGCGTTAGTACGCTGATTCTGGCTTTTGTTTCCGTGTATTGCAACGGAAGGAATTCGCTCACGATTCAATTGTTGAGATAAACGATCAGCTCCATGTTTTGTTCGTGTAAAAACCAATACTTGATACCATTTTTCTTTCTTGATCAACGTCGAAAGCAACTCTCGCTTACGCGATTTATCAACTGGGTAGACAATCTGTTCAATGATTTCAGACGTCGTATTCTGCCGAGCTACCTCGATCAAAGCTGGTGATTTCAACAAAGTTTCTGATAATTTTTTTATCTCTTTAGAAAATGTTGCGGAGAATAATAATGTTTGTCGTTGTTTAGGAAGCATCGCCATAATCTTTTGAATATCGCGAATGAATCCCATATCTAGCATTCGATCAGCTTCATCGAGAACAAGTATTTCAATCTTAGAAAGATCAATATTTTTTTGTTGTAAGTGATCAAGCAAACGACCAGGAGTGGCAACAATAATATCGGGGTTACGACGCAACTTAGCAATCTGTGGTCCGATTTTTACACCACCAAAAATAACGTTAGATCTTAAAGAGACATACTTTCCATAGGTTTTAATACTTTCTTCTACTTGTGCGGCGAGTTCTCTAGTTGGTGTTAAAACCAATGCACGTATTGGCCTTTTTGCAGTTTCAAATTTTTGCTGGCTTAAGCGTTGTAATAATGGCAGTGTGAAGCCGGCTGTTTTACCTGTTCCTGTTTGGGCTCCCGCGAGTAAATCTTTTCCCTGCAACACAACAGGAATTGCTTGTTTTTGGACAGGTGTAGGTTCTGTGTATCCCTGTTCTGAGACAGCACGAAGTAATTCAGCCGAAAGGCCGAGATCATCAAATGACATAAAAATAGTGTTCCAATTAGAGCCTACCCAAAATAACGATGGGACGGTCTTAGGCGAGTTATCTAAGAAATAATTTATTCTTAGATATAAAAAATAGTGACCAATGAAAGGTGACTTTCTAATACTTAGAAAACACTTGGTTTTCTATCAACACAGACCGAAGTGTGTTGGAATGCGTCGCATTGTAACAGAACTCCTTCGAATAGATAGCCTTGAAATTATTGAAAAAAAATCTTACTGCATCTGAAAGAACTCGTTACAATAAAAAAATCATGTTTATTATTTCTAATAATGTTTCAATTTCTGAAGATGAGATCGTGATCACGGCGATCCGTGCTCAAGGTTCAGGCGGTCAAAACGTCAATAAAGTGTCTACTGCGATCCATTTACGGTTTGATATTCACACTTCTTCTTTACCTGAATCTTATAAGTTAAAACTGCTGTCTAATGGTGACCAACGAATAACCAAAGAAGGCGTAATTATTCTCAAAGCACAACAACATCGTAGCCAGGAGAAGAATAAAAAAGAAGCGATAGATCGACTGATCGGAATAATTAAAGCCGCGGGAATTACTCAGAAAAAAAGAAAGAAAACCAAACCCTCTTATGGATCAAAAATGAAACGTTTAGACAAAAAGAATAAACGGGGCCAGGTTAAAGATCTTAGAAAAAAGATCGTTTAACCCAGCCCGTTAATTTTTTAATCTAAGTACTCATTTCCATAAACATTTCATTCAAACGATGTACAAACCCAGCTGGATCTTCCAACTTTCCGCCTTCGCTAAGCAAGGCTTGATCAAATAATATATTACCCCAGTCGTTGAAGCGTTCATCTTCTTTTTCAGCTTTTAGTTTGATCAAAATTGGGTGATTCGGATTAATTTCCAGAACACGTTTTGAACTTGGAATTTGTTGACCAGAAGCTTCCAGAATCCGTTGTAAACTGGCTTCCATATCTTGATCACCTGCTACAAGACAAGCCGGTGATGTTGTTAATCTATTAGTGACACGTACTTCTTTCACTTTCTCTTCCAACAAGGTTTCAAGGCGTTTTAGAACATCTTTATATTCACCGGTTTTCTTTTCAGATTCTTCTTTACCTTCTTTGTCATCAAGCTCACCTAGATCAAGTTCGCCTTTAGTGATCGATTGTAATTCTTTGCCGTCAAACTCGGTTAGATGATTGACTAACCACTCATCAACATGATCGGATAACAATAGAACTTCAATTCCTTTGTTACGGAAGATCTCAAGATGTGGACTATTTTTGATCGTAGTATGACTTTCGCCGACCACGTAGAAAATATTTTTCTGCCCTTCTTGCATACGACCAACATAATCTTCTAATGAAACATTTTGTTTTTCATTATCATCATTGGTCGAAGCAAAACGTAATAGTTTAGCGATTTGATCTTTGTTTTTATCATCATCGATAACACCTTCTTTGATGACTCGACCAAACTCTTTCCAGAACTTGCTGTAATCGTCTTTCTTAGCAAGTCTGCCGATCATGCCAAGAATTTTTTTCACCGAGGCAGCACGGATTTTATCGATGACTTTGTTGTGTTGCAAAATCTCACGCGAAACATTTAACGGTAGATCATTGGTATCCACAATCCCGCGGATAAAACGTAGATAAGTAGGAATTAGTTGTTCCGCGTCGTCCATAATAAAAACACGTCGAACGTAAAGTTTTACGCCGTGTTTTTGATTACGATCAAATAAGTCAAATGGTGCCCGATTAGGAATATAAAATAAGGTGCTATATTCAAGATTACCTTCGACCTGACTATGAATTCGTGCCATTGGATCTTCGTAATCGTGGCCTATATGTTTATAGAGTTCGTTATATTCTTCGTCGGAAATTTCTTTTTTCGATCTCGTCCATAACGCTTTTGCAGAATTGATCGTTTCATATTCGATCTCTTTTTTCTCTTCACCTTCTTCATCAAAATTTTCTTTCAACATGATGATCGGTAAATTTAGATGATCAGAATATTTACGGATAACTTCACGAAGCTTGTAGCTGTTGATAAATTCTTTCGCGTCTTTGCGCATATGCAAAACGATTTCTGTACCACGCGTTTTCTTGTCGACAGACTCAATCGTATATTCGCCTTGCCCTTCAGATTCCCAACGAACACCTTCAGCCTCATTTGCACCAGCCTTACGCGTTGTAAGTGTTACAGAGTCAGCAACGATAAATGCAGAGTAAAAACCAACACCAAATTGACCGATCAATTGCGAGTCTTTCTTTTCATCGCCGGTGATCGCGCTAAAAAATTCTTTAGTTCCAGATTTCGCAATTGTACCGATGTGATCTATTACCTCTTCACGGGTCATTCCAATCCCATTATCGGTAATCGTAATGGTCTTTGCTTTCTCATCAAAATCAACATGAACATTTAGATCAGAATCTCCTTCAAACAAAGCATCGTTTGACAACGCTTCAAAACGTAGCTTGTCACAAGCATCGGAGGCATTGGAAATTAGCTCGCGCAGAAATATCTCACGGTTGCTGTATAAGGAATGGATCATCAGATCCAGTAATTGTTTAACCTCAGACTGGAAGCCCAGCGTTTCTTTATTTTCATTAGCAGCCATATCAAACACATTCTCTCAAATAAAAAATTTAAGATGGGGATCAAACCTTATGATTTCAAGGCTGTCAATGGCAATTTCTTCACAAGTTGGTTACATTGAGTCTTACTTAAAACCAATTAAAAAAAATGAGTCTGGCTCGTAATCCTTTTCTTAAACAGTTGATCAGTAGTTTTTTTGATCTATTACCAATTTTACTGGTGGTTTCCGCATTTCAACTACTCGTGATCCGCCAGCCGATTCCTGATCTAGTCAATCTTTTGTCAGGTACTTTGCTCGTTATTATTGGTTTAACTTTTTTTGTGCAGGGATTGGAACAAGGCCTCTTTCCGATTGGTGAAGCGATGGCTTACGCCTTTGCAAAAAAAGGCAGCATCATCTGGTTATTGGTGTTTGCTTTCTCACTTGGTTTCGCAACCACCGTAGCTGAACCTGCACTCATTGCCGTCGGTGAAGAAGCTGCTAAAGTCGCAGCGGAAGGTGGCATGATCGACAACACCGAACAATCACGGATCGACTATGCTTTTGGTTTACGAATTACCGTCGCCTTCTCAGTTGGTTTCGCAATCCTGCTTGGTGTTTTACGTATTTTAAAAGGCTGGCCACTACAAAACCTGATCATTCCGGGTTATGCAGGCATATTAGTAATGACATCTTTCGCACCAGCCGAAATTATTGGGATTGCTTACGATTCTGGCGGTGTAACGACGTCGACCATCACCGTTCCATTAGTCACCGCATTAGGTGTCGGACTCGCTTCATCCATCAAGGGCCGCAATCCCATGACCGATGGTTTCGGCCTGATTGCCATTGCTTCTTTGACACCAATCATCTTCGTTATGTGCTACGGGTTGATTATATAATGGATCGTTTGATTGAAATCTGGATGCTGTTCAGCCACTCGATGCTGGCAACAACCCGAGATATTCTGCCGATTGTTGCGACCATTATTGGTTTTCAAATTCTGGTTATTCGAAAGCCGATCAAAAACCCAAAAAAAATTGCGATTGGTTTTTTCTACGTTATCGTTGGAATTGCACTATTCCTCGAAGGTCTCGAACTGGCGCTTTTTCCGCTTGGAAAGCTAATGGCTGCTCAGCTAACCAATCCAGAATTTATTCAAGCCGGTGATGTCTTAAGTTGGAAGGATTACACCTGGGTTTATATTTTTGCTTTTTGTATTGGTTTTTCGACAACCCTGGCCGAACCTTCGCTGCTGGCTGTTGCGATAAAAGCTCAGGAGATTTCAGGTGGCGCGATCAAATCCTGGCCACTGCGACTTACTGTCTCATTTGGTGTCGCATTCGGGATTGCGCTTGGCTCTTTCAGAATCGTCAGTGGAACCGATCTTTATCATTATATTGTTGCCGGATATATTGTCGTCATTATCCTGACGATGTTTTCTTCAAAAACAATACTTGGTTTAGCGTTTGACTCCGGCGGAGTGACAACCTCAACCGTGACGGTTCCGCTGGTTACGGCACTTGGTTTAGGTTTGGCTTCAAATGTTCCAGACCGCAATCCTTTACTCGATGGCTTTGGCTTAATCGCCTTTGCGGGTCTGTTCGCAATTATTGCAGTTTTATCTTATGCCTTGCTCGCCGACATGCTAGCAAAACATAAAAAATCATAAAGAGGGTTTACTTATGCGCTTTAAATTAATCATCGTGTTTGTCGAAGACGACAAAACGGATCTGGTGCTAGACACCTCACGAGAAGCCGGCGCGACTGGCGCAACGGTGATCAGTAATGCCAGAGGTGAAGGCATCAAACAATCGAAAACTTTTTTCGGCCTGACACTAGAAACACAACGTGATGTTGTGCTGCTTTTAGTTGAAGAACATATGGCCAGACAAATTCTGGAAAAAATTTCTGATATCGCCGAGTTTGATGAAAAACCAGGCACCGGTATCGCCTTTCAAATTGATGTCGAGGATGCGATTGGTGTACGCCATCAAGTCCGCGATCTCACCAAAGTTATTAAGGAGGAGTTATGAACGAAAACCCGATAGTTCGCGTCCGCGATGTAATGAAAACCGCCTTCATTACCATTGATGGTATAGCCACTGTGGCAGAAGCTGTATCAATGATGAAGGAAAACAAAACCTCTGTTTTAGTCGTCAACAAACGTCATCCTGACGATGAGTATGGATTGATTCTGGCTGGCGAAATTGCCCGTCATGTACTCAGTAAAGATCGTCCAGCTGGCCGAGTTAATGTTTATGAAATTATGCACAAGCCAGTAATCTCAGTTCATCCAGATATGGATATTCGTCATTGTTCGAGGCTCTTTGCACAATATAATCTGATGCGTGCTCCCGTTATAGAACACCGTGACATCATCGGCATGGTCAGTCCTATTTCGCTAGTGCTTGATGGCCTTTCACAGTTTAAATAATCGAATTTTTAGAACTTTATGGCGACTGAACATACCCCAGCAATGCAGCAGTATCTTGGCTTTAAAGCTGAGTATCCTGACAAGTTGTTGTTTTTTCAAATGGGGGATTTTTATGAATTCTTTTTTGAAGATGCACGACGCGCAAATGAACTGTTAGGGCTGGCATTAACCAAACGTGGAAACTCGGCTGGTGAGCCTATTCCAATGGCGGGCATGCCGATGCATGCGTCAGAAAATTATCTGGCTAAATTAGTCGACATGGGTGAGTCAATTGTCATTTGTGATCAAGTTGGAGATCCTGCAACGAGCAAAGGTCCGGTCGAACGTAAAATCACCCGCATTCTTACGCCGGGAACCGTCACCGACGAAGCCTTATTAAAAGAACGACAGGATAATCTGCTATTAGCCATCCATGAGCTTGATCAAAAAATTGGCCTGGCCTGGTTAGATCTCAGCGGTGGGCGCTTTCATGTGATGGAGATTTCTCAGCACTCTGATCGCAACACAAATAAAGACAACAAACACGACGAATTGATCGCAGAACTGGAAAGATTACAACCCGCTGAAATTTTGATCAGTGAAGATTCGCCATTGCTAGCGGCGTTAAAAAATCATAAATCGATTTCAACTATGTCGCCGTGGTATTTTGATCTCGATAGCAGCACGCGTCAGCTTAAAGAACATTTCGGAGTAACGGATTTAAAAGGTTACGGTTGTGATCAATTACCCTCAACCATCTCAGCCGCCGGATGTCTTTTGCAATACACGCGTGAAACACAACGTACTTCGCTGCCGCACCTGACCGAATTAAAACTGGAAACTTTGAGCGACACGATCACGATTGATGCTGCTAGCCGTCGTAACCTGGAAATTCTCAACAGCTTGTCGGGCGAACGCCGCCATAGTCTTGCACATTTGATTGACTCTGCGGTAACCGGCATGGGCAGTCGTATGTTATGCCGCTGGTTGCAAGCGCCTTTGCGCGATCATGCAGCAATCAAATTTCGCCATCACGCTGTAGCAACCTTGATCGAAAATCAACATTATTCTGATCTACAAGAAACACTGCGCGCCATTGGCGATATGGAACGCATCACCACACGTATTGCACTTAAATCTGCTCGGCCACGAGATCTCGCTCAACTTCGTTCTTCGATAGGCGCGTTGCCTGATATTAAAGAACAACTGGCCGATCTGGATAGCCCAAGACTGCAACAACTTTCTGATCAGATTAATCAATTTCCCGACATGCTTTCTCTACTCACCAATGCGATTATCGAAATGCCACCAGCTTTAATTCGTGATGGCGGAATGATCGCTGAAGGCTATCACGCCGAGTTGGATGAACTACGAAAACTGAGCAAAAATGCCAGCGACTATCTTGATCAAATTGAGATCCGCGAACGCGAAAGCACCGGCATACAAACGCTGAAAGTTGGCTACAATCGTGTTCACGGCTATTACATTGAGATCAGCCGTTTGCAAAGCAATGACGTTCCAACTCATTATCATCGTCGACAAACACTCAAAGCCACCGAACGTTTCATCACGCCTGAATTAAAAGAATATGAAGACAAGGTTCTCAGCGCGGGTGAAAAAGCTCTGAAGCTGGAAAAAGCACTTTATGCCGATCTGCTCGATCAATTAACCGAACACACGCCAGATCTTCAATCAACCGGAGCGGCAATCGCAGAACTCGATGTACTCGGAAGTTTTGCCGAACGTGCGGTGACATTAGATTTCGCTCAACCAGATCTAAGTCAGACGAACCAGATCAATATTGAAGCCGGTCGTCATCCTGTGGTTGAAAAAATTCAAGAAGAAAGTTTTATTCCAAATGATTTGATCATGAATGAAGATCGGAAAATGTTGATCATCACCGGACCCAACATGGGTGGAAAATCCACCTACATGCGACAAATCGCGCTGATCGTTTTGCTCGCACACTGCGGTAGTTTTGTTCCGGCAAAATCTGCCAGCATAGGAAATATTGATCGTATTTTTACCCGCATTGGCGCCAGCGATGATTTAGCTTCTGGCCGTTCAACCTTCATGGTAGAAATGATCGAAACAGCGAATATTCTTAATAATGCAACACAAAACTCGTTAGTTTTAATGGACGAAATCGGACGCGGCACCAGCACCTTCGATGGGCTGTCATTGGCGTGGGCAAGCGCGATCCATTTACTCGAAAATATCGGTGCATGGACATTGTTCGCCACGCATTATTTTGAAATGACTGCAATTCCAGAAAAGCATCCTACCGCGATCAATGTGCGACTTGATGCGATCGAACACAAAGATAAATTAGTTTTCATGCACACGGTAAAAGATGGCCCCGCGAATCGCAGCTATGGATTACAAGTCGCCCAACTCGCTGGCGTTCCAAAAGACGTAATCAAACAAGCACGTATTCGATTAAAACAATTAGAGAGTCGTGAAACTAATATTCATCCTGTAGATCAAAACGAACAACTTGAACTACTGCCTTCTACAGCTATGCTTGAACTTGCAGATAAGATCAATGATCTCAATCCAGATGAGTTGAGTCCGAAAGAAGCGTTGGAGAAGTTGTATGAGTTGAAGGGGTGGTTATGATATATAACAAAGTCACGTTTGGTTGAAAAATCTACTGACGCACCAGATAAAGTAAGCTACATTATCCACGAATCGTTCCCTTGTTTTAGGAAAAAGAATAATGGAAAATTTAAAAGGTAATATAAATCAGATGGTTACAGGATCGTGACTTTCACAAATTCTAACTTCAGGGAAACGTTCCTCATAATAATGTTATGCGGGAAGCATTCCCGTATAACAGACTGTTAGGCCACACGGAGATGTTATGAGTAAATTTAGGTCCGCATGGGAAAAAGCCAAAGCGATATCGGCTGGTTTGGGTGAAAAGTCAGCTGATATTGCCAAAGAGGTAAAAGATCACATCGATGAAAATAAAGACGATTGGACTGAACAGGCATCTGGTTATACCGAGCGAGCTAAAAACATTGCGACAGAGTATATTCGCGAAGGTAGTGATTCAGTTCAAGAGCATGCTAAAGGTCTTTACATCCAGTCAGTTTACTCAAAGGAGAAGCTGGCGGATTTAGAACATCGGGTAGAAGCTCAAGGGGCCCTGTATCGTGAGTTGCTTAGGAACAAGAAGTTTGCTGACTCAGTCTTCGTAGGGGGTGAGTCGCTAGCTACGCTTCTTGTAGCAACTTCGGTTGCGCCAGAAATCGAAGCAGCCTATGCGGCGGCATATCCAAAGATGGCAGAAGACTCGTCATTCCTCGAGAAGCTAATTTCTCTGGATGGCGAAGAGGCCACGGCCGGCTTCCACAGCGGCGTGAAAGGAAAGCTATTTGAGCAAAAATACGTTGATTATCTGAATGAGAACCTGCCAGATGGCTACACTGCCGATCTTGCCATGTTGTCTACACAGCCTGGTTGGGATATTCAGGTTGTAGGCCCGAATGAAGAAATTGTTCAGCTTCTACAAGCAAAGGCAACCGACTCTGTGGCTTACGTTCAAGAGGCGCTGGCAAAATATCCTTCTATTGATGTTGTTACTACGGATGAAGTCTATTCGCATCTTGTAATGTCCGGCGTTAGCGAAAATATTGAAAACGGTGAAATATCCAACATTGAACTAGCTGAGCAGGTTGAGGCTGGCGCTTCAGCGGCCGATATAGACTTTAGTTTAGCGCCTCCTGTTTTTACGCTCGCTTTCATCGCATTTACGTCATATCGCGAAGAGAGTCTGACTCTATATGAAAAAGCAAAGGCTGCTGGAGACCGTAGTGGAAAAACATACTTCGCCTATTTGGTGGGTGGAGGAATTGCGGCCCTCACAAATACGTGGTGGCTCGGTGTTCTAGGCAGTATATCCAGCAGATACATGAGTGACGAGGGGCTAGGTAAAGCCAAGCTGGTTGAGTCAATGAAAAATACGTATCAAAAAAATCAAGAGATACTCACTCGCCTTAAATCCGAACCAAGTGCAGCCTAACAAGTTTAGGCACTCGGACGCGCTAACGCGCGCCCGGTGCTAAAGGCGTTATGTTCAAAGGAGTGTCCGTGAGTATTTCATTTTTAGAGTATCGTGATTTAAATGCTAGCCATACTGTGAGAATGATGTCACCAATGGGGATGTACCCAAGTCATAGTATTATCAATGAAGATTCTGCTCTTTATATAAGTAACCAGATCTGCTTTTCAATTGCTCCTATAGATGATGTGAAATTAGAAATAGAAAACTATTACTCAGAGGTCGAGTGGGCTACTCTGAATGAGGTTAAACTTTTTGCATCAATATTACTCTGTATTGACCGAGACTTTGGTTATTGTCGTTTATTTCCATTTTCAATTTCTCACAGAGTAAATATTGGAAATTCTATTATTAATATTGAATATTTAGAATGTGTTGCTTCTGCTCTAATAAAAGTACTAGAAGAGCCATCAATGGCACGTAACTTTAGAGGAAATAAACTTACCGTTGAAAATCAATATAAGAATATGAGAGGTATTGAACTGCCAACGGTTCAAAGTGACATTGAATACGGTTTAAGTGAAAGTGGGTATGACCTTAAATTACAAAAACACCTGTACGAAGCTTTCGATACCAAAGATCATTTAATGGTTCGTGCGGTTTCAACATTGTTTAGAAGCATAATGCTTGGTGCTCTCTCTAATTTTCTAGAAGAATCAATCAATACTACATTTATATCTCTTGAAGCGTCTTTTCGACTGGTGTTAAAAAGGCTACATCAGCTTGGTATTAAGAACCCAAGTTCAAAAGATGCTGCTGAATTCATAGGTAAAGTGTTTAGTTCCGAAGCTTCCGAGAAATATTTTAGTGAGTATTACGAAAGTCGAATTATGTCATTTCATCCTGAATCTCGCTTTGGTATCTTTCCTCATGCTCCTCTTATGGCAGATGATTCTTATGATTTAGCTGATGATTTAATTGAAGTTTATTGTTACCTAATTTCAGGGTACATTAAGCCTAATAGAAATTGAACATAACAAGAACATCAAACGGAAAAATTACAGTTGGCTGTTTTTCGTTCCTCAAACATTATAGCCAACTATAATTTTCCGCTTATGTAAGCGTTATGTTTCAAAATGGAAAGCAATATGAAAACTAGAACTTAAAAGGGGTCAGACCCCTTTAATTAAGCTCACATGGAAAGTTTAATTCCTGTCAGTTCCGAAATTTGCATTAACGTCGCTTTACGTAATGACTGTTTGAAATTGGCGTCAGCACAGCTATTCAGAACGACCATACAACCCACGCACATTGCCATCAAAGCCATTGCGAGTTCTTTATTCTTTTCTGGCTGAGCTAGAGTCAGGACATCGACAATAGATTTCGCCACATCTTCATATGCTGTTTTTACATCGTCTCCATGGTGTGCAACGTCATTTGGAAATGTGAAAAGTGGACATGCGTTGGCCTTGTCTTCGATATGTGTATCATCAAGATAACGACGAAGAATATCCCCAACATGGCACGAAATATCTTCTGGTAAATCCACTTGTCCTTCACGAACAACTTCAATTAGTAGCTCTGTTTTATTACTAAAGTGTTTATTGAATCCACCACGTGTCATACCTGCTTCTGACATGATTTGATCGATGGTTCCTTTATCAAAGCCTACATTGGCAAAAACTGATCTTGCGGCCTTAATTATTTTTTTTCGAGAGTCACTTTTTTGATTTGGCGGATATCTCATTCACTTAATATTCCTGTTTTAGTTGGATGTTATTGAACATCCTATGCGTCTCAATATACTGGTGTCAAGAAAGTAAAAAAGTATCTACGTTGATATTTTTTTAATCCTTCAAGAAGCAACTAACAGGTGTAGAAAGATAATGATCAGATCAAAAATAATTGGATCGAATTCGGCATGTTATTCCTGAAAAAGTCAGAATGGTATCTCTTAATTGGGTTGCTTTTATTAAGCTTTGTGCCTTGTATTGGAGGAGTGTTTCGGTTGATAGATCTCAACACTAGTTTAGAATTTTTGCCTGAAAATCCCAGAATAAAATTTTTACCAATACCCGCAATATTTCACATTATTAGCTCTATCATTTTTTGCTTTTTGGGTGCTTTTCAATTTCTCTCGAGTATAAGAAAAAACTTTCCTCAATGGCATCGGGTAATGGGTCGTTTACTGGTTATTGCAGGTATTGTATCGGCAATTTCAGGTTTATGGATGACTCACTATTATCACTTTCCTGAGCATCTACAGGGCGACCATCTTTATTTTATTCGTATTTTTGTTGGCTCCTTAATGACGGCTTACATCTTACTTGGATTAGCCACAGTTTTAGATATGAGAATTGCACAACATCGAGCATGGATGATTCGTGCTTATGCTTTAGGTCAGGGAGCTGGAACGCAAGTATTGATCGTAATTCCATGGTTGTTAACTGTTGGAGAACCAAGTGGAGTAACGCGGGATATTCTAATGACAGCAGCCTGGATAATTAACATTATTTTCGGTGAATGGTGTGTTGGTAAGCAAAAAAAGAACACCATTGGTTGACTAGTGTTGGTAATAAAAAAAGAGGTTCAGCAGTTACAAATATTTATGAATTTTAAATATAAATAACTAATGGCTGAAAGACAATAATCATAAATTTTCTCTTTTAAAATTTTCTAAACAATAAATACACATTTTCTAAAAGCAGGTTAAGGCTTATGATCAAAACTAAAATACTGGTATTTTTTTGTCTGTTAACGACCGTAACTATGACGGGCTGTGCCATCACAACACCTATAACTTCTCCCAATGGAAAATCAGGTTATGCCATTAATTGTACAGCTGTTACGATTGCTCATTGCTATCAAAAAGCTGGTGAGATGTGTGGCGTTCGAGGCTATAGCATTATTGATCAAAAAAATGAATCTCATGGCTTCCTTATTGCCGCGGACAGGTCGCTTATTGTTGAATGCAAATGAAGAGAGATTAAATAGATAAAAGCTCTTCAATTGCTAGTAGAGCAAATGATCTTGCAAGTGTCGTTGTGCATGATGCAGATCATCCGTGTTATGCTCTTATTTTCATTATTTAAGTTAAGTTACAGAATAAGAAGCATAAAAAAGTATTATCTATTATGAAAATGAGTCAGAATGACTGTTTTCTATAAACATATTTTCATTGGTCTTTAAAATAATAATAATTTACTGATATACGATTTTTTTTCAAATATCACCGAGAACCACATGCTAATAGATCAGTTAACACAAGCTGCGACTTTATTTGGTTTGGGTATGGGGACAGTATTTTTACTGTTGTCATTGCTTATTACTTGTATCAGTCTTTTGTCGGCTGCTTGTTTAAAATTTGAAAAGAATCCAGTTCATGCTGTTCCAGATATCGGTATTACAGCACCATCAAGAAAAGCCTCAGCTAGTCAATCCAGTATTTCTGAGCAAGAAAAGTCCATTGTTATTGCAGCGGTGCAAGCACACCGACAGGCTAAAGGCCTTTAAAACATCATGGCAAATTTCCTGACATGCCTCCCATTAGTTGTAGTTAAAAACCTAGCGAGATAAAACCGTTAAATTATCATGAGCAAACTATTCCTAAACGATGTCGTCTTGCGCGATGCGCACCAATCTCTTTTTGCAACTCGTCTACGTTTAGACGATATGCTGCCTATTGCTGAACAACTTGATGATATCGGCTATTGGGCTTTAGAAACATGGGGTGGCGCAACATTTGATTCCTGTATTCGTTTCCTCGGTGAAGACCCCTGGGTTCGCCTACGTGAACTAAGCAGTGTTTTTAAGAAAACACCACAAATGATGTTGTTGCGTGGTCAGAATTTACTTGGCTATCGACATTATGCAGACGATGTTGTGTATAAATTCGTTGAGCGAGCCACAACCAATGGTATGGACGTGTTTCGTATCTTTGACGCCATGAATGATGTGCGTAACCTTGAAACCGCGATCAAAGCTGTCAAAGAAAACGGCAAGCATGCACAAGGGACGATGTCATATACCATCAGCGACGTGCACTCTTTAAATGGCTGGATCAATATGGCCAAACAACTTGAAGATCTTGGTTGTGATTCAATTTGCATCAAAGACATGGCCGGATTATTACAACCCTACGTAGCTGAAAAATTGGTTAAAGGGATCAAAAAAGTTTGTGACATACCACTGAACTTGCATGCACATGCAACAACGGGCCTCAGTACAGCAACCACTATGAAAGTGATTGATGCGGGCATTGATATTATTGATACGTCTATTTCAACAATGAGTTTGACCTACGGTCACACGCCTACAGAAACCATTGTCTCGATTATGCAAGGCAGCAAACGTGATACGGGCTTAGACTTGATGGCGTTTGAGCCGATTGCCGATCATTTCCGCGAAGTGCGCAAAAAATATTGGAAGTTTGAAGGCGAACTTAAAGGTGTTGATGCTCGAATTCTTAATGCTCAAGTACCTGGCGGTATGCTCACCAATATGGAAAACCAGCTCAAGGAACAAGGTTTTGGTGATAAATTTGCTGAGGTTCTTTTAGAAGTGCCTCGTGTACGTGCAGACTTGGGCTATTTGCCATTGGTTACACCTACCTCACAAATTGTCGGCACCCAGGCAGTACTAAATGTTGTCTTAGGTGAACGCTATAAAAACATCACAAAAGAGACTCGTGGTGTACTTTTAGGTGAGTATGGCGCAACACCAGCTCCGGTCGACAAAGACTTGCAGGCTCGCGTTATAGAAGATGGTGGCGAAGTAATTACACATCGTCCAGCAGACACTATTGATCCTGAAATAGACAAAATGATTGCTGAAATCCGACAACTATCCAAAGATGAAGATTTTGACCTTGCCGAAAATGCTGAAGATGATGCGTTGATCTATGCATTATTTCAACAGATTGGTCTAAAGTTCTTGAAACATCGCAACGATCCATCGGCATTTGAACCGGTACCTGTGGCGAAAAATGACACTATCTCAGATGGCCCAGAGACATACACCGTTGAAGTTGATGGCAGGCAATTCAATGCTGTTGTCACTGATGGTGGTGCAGACATCCAGGTCGGTGTTGCAGGAGCACCTGTGATGAATCCTGATGTAGCTTCCGAAGCACTCGCTGTGGCTACTGTTAGCACCGGAGAAAGCGTACCGATCACTGCACCTTTGAGTGGCAACATCTTTAAAGTCTGCGTTGAGTCTAACCAGCAAGTACAAGAAGGTGATGTCATCATCATTATGGAAGCCATGAAGATGGAGACTGAAATACGTTCTTCCAGTAATGGTTTAGTTGCTCAAATTCATGTTAAAGAAGGTGATGTCGTGACCGCAGGTCAAACCATCATCACACTAGGTTAATCCTTTTTACGCCAAACTAATCAGTATCCAGAACTCACGTTAAGGAACAGAAAACATTACACGAGAATAAATATGGATGGTATTTTAAAACTCTGGGGACAATCCGGTTTCGTTAACTGGGAATGGCAACAACTAATTATGGTTGTTGTTGGTGTTGTCCTGATTTACCTCGCTATTAAGAGAAAGTTTGAACCCTTATTATTGTTGCCCATTGGTTTTGGTACCATCTTGAGCAATATCCCCATTGCTGGCATGGCCGAAATAAACGGTTTGCTCTATCTGATTTATAAAGTCGGTATCGAAACCGGTGTATTTCCACTATTGATTTTCATGGGCGTTGGTGCAATGACTGATTTTAGTGCTCTGATAGCCAACCCCAGAACATTGTTACTTGGTGCAGCAGCACAAGTGGGTATTTTTGCGACCCTGATTGGCGCAATTGCACTCAATGCTATACCAGGCTTTGATTTCACTATGCAAGACGCTGCGGCTATTGCCATTATTGGTGGCGCAGATGGTCCTACTGCTATTTTTCTTGCTAGTCGACTAGCACCCGAGTTGCTCGGCGCCATCGCAGTAGCCGCATATTCATATATGGCACTTGTGCCGATCATTCAACCACCAATCATGCGCGCCCTAACTACCCAAAAAGAGCGTGAAATTAAAATGGAGCAATTGCGCGAAGTCAGCAAGCTTGAACAATTATTGTTTCCATTTATTGTATTGGCCGTCACCGCATTGTTCATCCCAGCATCATTGCCACTCATCGGTATGCTGTGCTTTGGTAACATTCTTAAAGTCAGTGGTGTAGTTGAACGTTTAAGCAACGCGGCGCAAAACGAACTCATGAATATCGTTACGATTTTCTTGGGCTTAGCGGTTGGTTCAAAAATGTCAGCTGACAAATTTTTGAATGTTGAGACACTCGGCATTTTAGCACTTGGCGCAGTGGCATTTTGTATAGGCACAGCAACCGGCGTGTTAATGGCTAAATTGCTGAACAAACTTTCTAAAAACCCAATTAATCCTTTGATTGGAGCCGCAGGTGTTTCAGCTGTACCAATGGCTGCCCGTGTTGCTAATAAAGTAGGACTTGAAGCTAATCCACATAACTTCTTATTGATGCATGCAATTGGGCCAAATTTGGCCGGTGTCATTGGGTCTGCTGTTGCTGCTGGTATATTACTATCGGTGTTAGGTGGTTAAAAAAAACCCGAATACCCCCCCCCGTACGTTCTGTATGGGATCAGGTGCTTATCTCTAATGCGTTATTGCACCTGACCCCATCACCTTTTTCAAAAAAAGTTACCTTTGTTTCATCCGCCGCGGTGCTGGAACAAATTTTTTCTTGCTGGTGGCAGATTCAACTTTCTCGTTTATCGCTTCAAATTGAGCCAGATCGACTATACGAACTGTTTCCTTGTTGCGTTTGTACGGAGGTTTTCCGCTAAAATCTGCACTATTGACCGCCTTGGTTTTCTTTGTTTCAAAGCTAGCTAAATCCACGACAGGGACTTGTACCATCTTGCGCTTATATGGTGGCTTGCCAGAAATATCTGTTTGCCATACGCGAGTCATTTCCTGATTATTATCCGCACTCGCTGGGATAAAATAACCCAGACTGAGAATTGCAACGAACACTTTTATAATTTTCATTATTCCTCTCCTGATTAGTTTTAATTATCTGTAGATTAAATAATACCAAAAACATTCTAATTTTCAATCAATAACGCACTTCATTAGTGCGTTATTAAATACAATGCACTATTAGAGTGCGTGCAATCCAAGATAATAATTTATATGCTATTGTTTTATAACGATATTTATCGCACCTGTTAGTTGGCCTGATAACTGCATTGTTCACTGTAAATTACTCATCAGCTACTATGAAAATTACCATACTGAAACAAATACTCACCACTTTACTAATGCTATTATTAGCAAGTAATGTTTTTGCAGAGCCAACACTCCAATATGATGTTGAGTTGCATGCGACTTCGTCTGGCACGTACACTCTTTCTGCAAACATAACACCTTCTCTCGAAGCAGAATTTCTATTCGATACAGGAGCTTCGATGGTGATGATAGGGAAAAAACTTTTCAAACAAATTAGTAAATTTCAGAAGCCAATTTCTAATGGTAAAATTATGGCGAGAATGGCTAGCGGCAGTATGAAAACAATTCCGACTTATATTCTTCCTTCTCTCGTCTTAGCAAATGGATGTGATGTGGGTCCAGTTGAAATCGCTGTCGTGAATGGAGCTACACGTAATTTGATCGGCTTGAATGCATTAACCAAACTGGGTCAAATTACAATAGATATTCAAAAAGTAAAGTTAGTAACCACTAAATGCCCTCACATTTTTTTGGGGAATCCTCAAATTACAGCTGTAAAAAATTGACTCTACTTTATGTAATTTTGCAGTGCATCTATTTGATTCATTACTGATCTTTTTACCTGTAATATCTTTAGCTTAAAGGGTTAGTTACAATATTACATATCTTTATATCTGGATCAGATAATGCAATCCATCATCAATAAAATTCTCATCGCAGAAACAAATGTCATAGGGCCAGACGATGTACCCACTGGTATTTTCAAAACTCCGGTATCGGATCCAATACGATTAACAGATCTGGGTTTGGAAGGTGACTTTCAGGCTGATCAACAAGTTCATGGTGGCCTGGATAAAGCAGTACATCATTACGCTGTGGAAAATTATGAACTACTTAAGGAAGCTCTCCCACATCTAGCCGAGAAGTTTCTACCGGGTACGATTGGTGAAAATTTTTCGTCCGAGAATTTTTCAGAAAAGAATGTTCATATTGGTGATACTTTTTCTGTTGGTTCCGCGATCATCCAGGTCTCTCAACCCCGACGCCCATGTTGGAAAGTCAATCACAAATATGGCAATGGTCATTTGGTTAACCTTCTCATGCAACATCACATTACTGGTTGGTATTATCGAGTCGTTCAAGAAGGGATAGTTCAAGCGGGTGATGAGATTATCTTAACTGAAAGACTATCGAAAAGTATTTCGATCGCGAAACTCTGGCAGCAATGGATTCAGTTTATGCAGAATAAACAGTCGCCACATAACTTGAAGGATACACCGGGGCTTGCTTTGGAATGGCTTAAATAAAGGGGTAATATCTGAGGCGCTATCCTTATTCTTAAGTACATTCAATTTGCATTTATACAATGATCTTTTCAGGTAGGCTTGGCACTTCATGAGAACAGACTAGGACTACAAATTTGATTCCAAGATTATGGAATTTGAAAACTTATGACTGAAGGTTTTTTCCAACAACTCATTGTCATAATGACATTTTCACTGCTGGCTGCAATTTTTTTCCAACGGCTAAAAATGTCGACGATTATTGCCTATATGGCGGTTGGCGCAGCTATTGGGCCTCAAGCATTTAATTTTGTCTCTACACCTGAAAGCTTTTCTTTGATCGCTGAGTTCGGTGTTGTTTTTTTATTGTTTTCGCTGGGTCTGGAATTCAGTCTGCCGAAAATGTTGTCTCTAAAGTTTCTGGTTTTTGGTGTCGGTGGCGTCCAGGTATTAGCCTGTACAATCGTTTTTGGTACAACAGTCTATTTTTGGGGAAGTACACCTTCTTCTGCGGTTCTTATTGCTGGAGCTCTTGCACTTTCTTCAACGGCAATTGTGACCAGAGAGTTAGTAAATACCCACCAGCTCCACAATCAACACGGTAAACTCGCTATAGGCGTTCTGTTATTTCAGGACCTGGTAGCGGTAATCTTTTTGATCATGGTTCCTGTGCTTGCAAACCAAGGTGAAAACTCATTGGCCATGGAGTTAGCTTCCGCCATTTTGCGTGGGGTTGTCTTGTTCAGTATTTTGATGGTTTTAGGCAAATGGGTATTGCCGCTGATTTACAAAGAAGTTGCCTTGAGTAAATCAGAAGAAATTTTTGTTCTCAGTACATTAGTGATCGTTTTATTAGCCGCCTGGTTAACACATAGCTTTCATCTTTCTATGGCATTGGGTGGGTTTGTTACCGGTATGATGCTGGGAGAAGGTTCATTTAAATACCAAATAGAAAATGATATTCGCCCTTTTAAAGATATTTTACTTGGCTTATTTTTTGTCACGATTGGTATGAGTCTGGATCTTGGTTTGCTGATCGAATATTGGCCACGGATCATTTTGTTTACGCTATTGTTAATTTTGATCAAAACTGTCGTGGTCACGCTAGTTGTAAAAGCGATGGGATTCGGTGATGAGGATGCAATTAGAGTCGGATTAACGTTAGCGCAAGCTGGTGAGTTTTGTCTAGCGCTAATGTCACTAGCTTATTTAAATGGTGTTATCCCATTAGATCAGAGTTCATTCATTATTCTAATTGCCATTTTCACCATGGCATTAAGTCCAGTTTTGATACGCAATGCTGATCTGTTAACAGATAAATTCTTTAGATTTCTCACCATTAAAAAGGAGGGTCATACAATTAAACTGAGTGACAAACATCATTCAGATCACGTCATTATTGGTGGGTTTGGTCGGGTTGGAATGACAATTGCCGAATTACTCGAGCAGAACGAGATCCCTTACATCGCTATCGATAATAATATCGAACAAGTCAATCAAAGTCTGAAGCTAGGGAAAAATCTACAGTATGGCGATTGTACTAATATAGACCTCCTGATGCGTTGTCACTTAACTGAGGCACGCCTTGCTGTTCTCACTTTTAAATCGCTGGAGCATGCAAAAACTACCATTTCTAAAATCCGTAAGAATAATCCTGATATACCGGTCATTGTTCGTTGCTCAGAAAATGCAAATTTTCAGGAACTACTTTCTCTTGGTGCAAATCATGTTTTCCTCGAAATGCTTGAATCAAGTATGTTGATCAGCAGGCAAGTTTTAACATTATTAAAAATCGATGGTGAACTTATTCAACAACAACTAGCAGCTCATAAAGATCAATATATGTCTTAGAAAATTAAATTGAACTATCTGTGGTACCTAAATGAGCTACGAAATAGCTAATCGATACAGTTTTTCTATCTAAAGTGATACCCAGTCATCTAAAATTGACGTAAAGATAGGGTCTAAGCAAGCCGATATAAGTAACAAGCTCACTAAACCTGATCTTTCTTTTAATAGCGTCATTAATTTTATGTGACAAGGCTTAACAAAGCATTACTGTCAATTAGTTGACCAAGCGAATATTTCGTTTATGCTTTGACCCTGTTGCAAGGATGCACTACAAAGCTATACACATTTCATTACTCAAGGAGGAGTAAAAAATGAATCTTTCAAAATCTTTCACAAAAACTATTTTTACCGTTTCTGTATTAACTGGTCTTACACTTGCTTCAACAGCACAAGCCACGACATATACTTATGACGATAAAAATTCTGCTGTTACAAAAAACACTACACCACTAGTACTACATAAAAATGCTGGGGATATCTCAGCTGTGAATACAAGCTTTGATTCAGATACCAATGCGTTTTCGATGAAATATACCGTGAATTCTAACGGAAGTGCGCTTGCAAACGGTATGACTCTCGTTTTAGGAAGTGGAAATTCTGGTAGTAATTTTGCCATGCTCTACGCTGATTCAAAGAGTGGCAACATTTCAGCTTATAAATACGCTGGTAAAAATAGTTACGCTAACAGTGCTTTCATTGAATCTTTCGGTGGTAAATTCGAAACGGATACATCTATTGCTAATCAAACCACCTTCAGCTTTGATATTGATGCAAGCAAGATTAACAATTTTGCAGGTGGAGATTGGACTGGCCTGGGTTTTGGTGAAACTATGGGCATATGGCTTTATGCGGTAAAAACAGATGGCGACCCAACCTATAACGCAAACGGATCACTTGCTTCTTTTGGGTATAGTAATTCTGGTTGGAGTACTTATGACAGCCGAATGAATGGCCTAAGGGCACAGGTTTCTAACCCACCTCTGACACCACCCGTACCGCCAGTTAACGTTTCAGAGTCAGGCACTTTAGCTTTAGCAAGTATCGGCCTGTTCGGTATGGTAGCAAGACGTCGATTTAAAAAACAATCTGACAAATAAACCACTGATTAATTAATAAACACTAAGCCTCATCTGGAATAAATCAGATGAGGCTTTTTTGTGCTCGATTCTTTCATTTTCTCTTTTAAGACGTAATCCACTCACATTAGTAATAATCTTAGATACCGATCAGTTTTTAAAATGGATAAATGTATTGAACTATATGTTCGAGACATTATGTAAGTTATGATTCCAAGTACAAACATCACAGATTTTTTATCTGTGATAACAAACCAGGCATATTTCCATTGGCCTTAAACAAAAAATCAGAGAGCATAATAAATGAAGCGGCTAATTTATATTTCACTCATCATCCTGGGCCAGCTCACAATGAGCGCCGCTCGCGCTGTAACAGAGGCAGATATCCTCGGTGTCTGGGTAAATCAAGCTGGTGATGGTCTGATAGAAATTACTAAAACACAAAACCTCTACCGCGGTGCAATTGTTGGCAGTACTGACGGTAAAGACAGGTTGGATGTCAACAACCCAGATCCAACTTTAAAAACCCGCTCATTATTAAACGTTGTTGTGCTGGGTGACTTTACTTATCAACATCCAAATTACTGGCTCGATGGTTGGATTTACGATCCAAATAATGGCAAAAAGTATAATTGCAAAATGAAACTTACTGATAGCAACACTCTTGAGATTAGAGGTTATATTGGTTTCTCATTATTTGGACGAACTGAGATCTGGAAGAAACAAAAAATCTAAATATTTAAAAATAAATTTCAAAAGTTTCATAAACTATCATGCCATTTAACAGAAGAGAATTTTTAAAAAATTTAAGCAAAACATCTTTTCTTTCGTTGGCTTATCTCGGTTCGTCATGTTCTTCGGGAAGCCGCCCTAAAAGCACTGATTTAATTTTAGGTGGTGGCCAGTATATTGATCTTAAAACGAAAAAAACTAAGTATGTTTTGGCGTTATATGATTTCAAAAAGTCAGTTGCAGAACAAATTTCGGTAAACTTTTTTGCGCATGGTATAAGTATTAATCCTCGATCCAAAAATACCTTATTCCTTTTTCAAAAAAAAGGTTCGGGTGCTTGCGAAGTAAATATAAAAACTAAGCAAGTCATTCGCTATATGAGTCCCACAAATGGCTGTCATTTTTATGGACATGGATCTTATTCTAAAGATGGATCACTATTGTTTGCTGTGGAATCATACCTGAATAATCACGATGGAATAATTTCAATCAGAGATACAAAATCATTAGACATTCTTGGCGAAATTCCGAGTTATGGTAAAAGTCCTCACGACTGTCATCTTTTTAATAACGGTAAATTATTAGCCATCACAAATGGCGGCGGAACATTAGACAGTACTGACTCACCTTCCGTCTGTTATGTTGATGTCGAAAGCGGCATGTTAATTGAAAAAATAGAACTGCCAGATCAACGTATTAATGCCGGTCATTTAGTCCTTTCAAAAAATCAGGATCTTGGCGTAGTTTCTGCTCCTCGCTCTGGACTTCCTGGATCAGATCTTGGTGGCGTTAGCTTTCGAAAAATGGGAAGTGAAATAATTAATCTGCAAGCTCCAGAAGAGATCAAAAATCGCTACGTAGGTGAAACATTAAGTGCAGCGATCCACGAAACATCTAAAACTTTTGCAGTTACAACACCAAAAGGTGACATAGTTAGTTTTTGGGATACGAAAAATAATCAGTTTAAAAAGCACATCAACTTGCCAAGACCTCGAGGGATCACAGCTACAACTGATGGAAAATATTTCATCGTCTCTTATGGCTCACAGGCAAGCTTAGGACTGATTGCAACTGACACTTTAGAGTTACAAAAACAAGCCAGTATTAACGCAACCTATATCACTGGTTCTCATATAATAAATTGGCATCGAGAAACAAATTCGTTTGGCTAAAAACAATAAATAAATTTTCTGTAATGAAAAGATCTAATCATCACGTCTATGTTTCAATCTCGAAGAGTTAATTCTCGTAACCAACAAGTCGAAGTTTGGGAATGCAAATGGTCCAGTCAAGATCAGAAAAAAGCCACAAAAAAATATATCCGTATACTCGGTAATGAAGAAGAAATAGATTTCTCACACGATGACTACCATCTAACAGATGCAATCTGCTGGTCGAAAAACAACACGATCGGAAATATTGCTTTATGTTCTGAGGAAATTTTTGATCCAACAAGTAAAAAATCAGCTGTCGATGTGGTGCTTCCGTGCCAGTTCATTCCGGCTGGTAAGTTTAGACATGGTGTGAAACGTTGGTATTGCAAAACACACCAAACTCACTGGGGAACCAAAGCTGATTTTATGACTGCTTTTGAGTCTGGTGAGTTATGTTGTAAAAATCATCTGAAACGGATGAGTTATGTGATTAATCCCTACGATTTAGAATTCAAAAATTTTAAGGAAATTATTATCCGGTGCACTCTCCCACCCGCACTTTCATCAGACAAAATTCCAAAAAGACCTCCACAAATTCATGTCGAAAAACGAGTTAAAAATGATCAAAAAATTGATCTTAATTTTGATGCACTTATATGCTCTTATTACGATCAAACAACTTCACTTCCAAATCCACAAATCACAAAGATACAAGTAACTTCAATAACTGCATTTGAATTTGTTCGCGCTGTTGATGAAGGCAGAGAACTATCTTGTGTGACTTGTAAAAAATGTAACCACGCCCATCTCGATCTGGGAGATTATGCAGAAAAACCACACCGGAAACATTTCTGTGGGAATTGTGGAAACGATAATGTTTGGACGAAAGATAAAGCCATCTCTACACCTTTGAAGCCATTGCACGATCAATTTAACAAAAGTAACTCTATAATTCCGGACACTGAACTTTGTTTAGATCAATATGAAAACCATAAATTTGATCTTTGGGTTTCAACCCCCGCTATAGTATGGACTGCAAATCAACCACAAAAAAAAGGCTTACATGTCCATGTTTACGACAAGGATAAATGCATCATCAACGATACTTTTGGGAAGGTGATTTACGAAGGATTGGAATTAACTAGAGATGAAATGTGGGAAAATACGACGAGAAATACATTACTTTTTTAAGCCTGAAATAAAATATCATTCAGAAATGTTTCTCGACTATAAGCTTTCGCAAATAGTCGATAAACTGTTGACTATCAAATTAGAAATCAGAAATCTTCACACTTGAAAGTTTCTTGTTGCGGATGTCATCGACACCAGGTAATAAAGAGAAAGGATTAGGTACATGACCACTATTGCCTTTACGACTTTCGTGGGATTTATACCAACGTTGAACTCCAGGATAATTATTCAATAAATCAGCACTATCATCTGCCAGTGATAACAAGTGAATAGCAGTAACCCAATGTACATCTGCAACAGAATATTTATCTAAAATGCAGTCTTTGCCACCAACTTGTTTTTCAAGCATGGCAAGTGATGACGCAAGTTGTGTCTTTGCTTCTGACAAAGATGCTTCATTTGATGCGTATCCAGAATCAAACATTGGCCCGACAAGTTGTTCTTGCACAATCACATCAACATTCGGTTGAACTTCAGTAATCGCCACATCTATCCAGTAAGCATGTTCCGCAGCTTTCTCGACATTTTTAGGAACAAGTGAATTACCAAGTCCTCTCGCATTGATGAATGAAGTAACACCCGTTGCTCCCGCCAGAAAATAATCATTTTCTTTTATACTTGGATAAGTACCGAATTCGAAAATCCCCTTATAGTCTGGTGAATTTTGTTCACCTTCGAGTGTGTTCAAAAACCCACTTTCCATTTCCATCCCTTGCTCCGCAGCGGTAAGGATGCATGTTAAGGTATCTGCATTCCAGGGTGTTCCCAATAACTGCAACACATATTGATTTTTTTTCATGTCGCCGGATCCACCTTGAGTTTCCCCTTCAGCAAGCCCAACAGGCGCACGTTGATCAAATAAGTCCATCTTGTTTGTACCTCTTAATTTTTGTTGTTTTGTTAATTATGCCGACAGCATTGCTGAGTAATTAGCTTTCGAATCATCTGACATTTGCTCCATTAGCCGACTAAGCCAGGCTTCAATGTTCGAATATGAGGCTGTATCTACTCCGTGTTTTTTTAAAGCAATGATAAATGCCGCAATATTTGGATCAGTAAATGACAGTTGTCCTAAAATATAAGAATTCTTTTCTAGTGCATTATTAATGTTTGAAAGAAATGCAGCGCAAGATGCTTTACCTTCTTCACTGGTGTTTCCATCAGCGAGTTCGTGCAAAACCGGACCGATTGTTTGATAACAGATATCCAACCAGGAATTTTGCTCACCTAGTAATCGAGCTTTTTTAGGATTTAATGAGTTGCCTTTCCCTCTAAAGTCAATATATGACTGGATTGCACGCACGCCTGATGTTGAAAATTCGCCATGTGTAAGTGTAGGTGTGCTCTCAGAGGAAGATATTTTCTGATAACTTGATGTATTAACCGCTTTTGCATCTGTCGTATCAAATGTAGTCTGTAATGAGACTTCTTTAAGGCCAGCAAGTATTAGACATGACAGTGTCGCTGTCTGACCACTCACACCAAGTAAATCCATTTTCTGTATGCTTGGTTCCTTTTTCTTCCTGCTAAATAAACCCATTTTTAATACCCCGCTTAGTTATCAAATAAATATTATTCTGATCATTTTTTAAATTAAATTAGGATAGTATCTATCAACATGTAGACTTTAGTTTCATATCCTTAACCTGCTTTTGCGCATTCTAACTAAATATTGAATATTTGAATCTACGTAATAACCCTATAGTTTGTAGCGATATTATTTTTCACTCGCAGATCCAGATAAATTGCGGCTTCTGATTTGAAACTGTTTTTTAATATAGCCGGTAAACCGTCTCTTTCAAACTCGTTAAACCCCTTTGTTTAAACCGATCATTTTCTTGCAAAATTTCTTGTTCGTTTAGTTTTTCTATCTGGTACTTGCTGCCATACAAGTCTTTTATTTCTTGATCAGATACAGAGAAAGGAGGGCCGCTCATTTCTTGTTGAGGATATTCCAAGGTAACCAACAGTGTTTGCGCGTCTAGAGGCAAAACTTCTTTTAAGTGATCGCTATATTGCTTTCTTAATTCAGGTGGCAAAGCGATTAATGATGCGCGATCATAAACTGCGGATACCTCTTTTAGATCAGTGCTTGTCAGCGAAAAAATATCGCCACAAAGTATAGTGATATCAGAAAGTCTGTAGCTCATAAATGATCCATTCTTTGTATGCTTTTCAGTAACCTCAGGCTCAAGTTGGTTTTCAATGAAGAATTCCTCCACAGCTTTATTACTGAGTTCAATTCCTAAGACTTTGTGACCTTGTTGGAGCAGCCACAACATATCATTGCTCTTCCCACACAGTGGGACAAAAACCTGAGTACCTGGTTGGATCTTTAATTTTCGCCACCAAGAGGTAAGATTTTTGTTGATCTCTTCTTGATGGAATCCAGTTTCGTTTTTTTGCCAACGTTCTTTCCAAAAACTTGACCAATATTGCGAGTCATTTTTGGAAGATAATTCATTATTCATTTTATCTATTTCGCATTTCAGGATTCAAATTAGAGTCTATCAGGATATTTTTTGTTCAGACAAAGTAGCTTGTGTTCTAAATCAACTTATATGCTTATAAGTGTAAATTTTGAAATTATTGTCGAAAATAGTGTGCAATCAACGTTATAATGCCGTTTTTTTGATCTGGCAGGTAAATCGTCAAATGACATTTGTAATAACTGAAGAATGCATTAAATGCAAATACACCGATTGTGTTGAAGTCTGTCCTGTAGACTGCTTCCACGAAGGTCCAAACATGCTAGTCATAGATCCCGATGAGTGTATTGACTGTACGTTGTGCGAGCCGGAATGTCCGGTCGATGCCATAAAATCTGAGGACGATCTCACTGATGCAGAAATACCCTTCATTGCACTCAACGAGGAACTCTCTAAAGAGTGGCCAGTGATCAATGAAGCCAAAGAAGCCCCAGCCGATGCGGACGATTGGAAAGATATCAAGGATAAACGCGATATGCTGGAGCGATAAAATTTGATCATCGAAATATTATTGATTTAGTAACTAAATTCTAACTATAATTTCGCATTCAGCTCAGGCAGACAATACTTAGCTCCAGAAAATCTTAAATGTATTCTATAGAATGGAAGTCAACTTTTACTCCCTCCTTCTAAATTCATTAGACATTAACAGCAATTTTGCTCAAAATAGATTGATAAAAACTCAATAGTAGACAATGACCATTGCCGACTGAGATAATATATTAAAAAGGAGGTCATATGAAACTAATTACCGCAATTCTAAAACCATTTAAGCTAGATGATGTAAGAGAAGCCCTTTCGGAGGTAGGCATCGTGGGAATGACAGTCACTGAAGTTAAAGGCTTTGGTCGTCAAAAAGGGCATACAGAACTTTATCGTGGTGCTGAGTATGTGGTTGATTTTCTTCCTAAGGTCAAAATCGAAGTTGCTGTCAGTGAAGACTTGGCAGAATCGGTTGTCGAGGTTATTCAAAATGCCGCCTCAACAGGTAAAATTGGTGACGGTAAAATTTTCGTAACCAACATAGAAAGAGTAATACGAATTAGAACTGGCGAAATGGATAATGACGCTTTATAAACTCAATAAAAATAATAACTTTTTGGTTTGGTAAATGAATACAAAATTAATTTTTAAAACACTCTCTTTTTTAATGCTTGTTGTACCCAGTTTATGCTTCGCCGACGAGCTAAATTCCGCTAATACAGCTTGGGTACTTACCTCAACAGCATTGGTTTTGTTTATGACATTGCCAGGACTTGCTTTGTTTTACAGCGGCCTCGTTCGAAGTAAAAACGTCTTGTCGGTCTTAATGCAGTGCTTTGCAATTGCTTGCCTGGCCTCATTGTTATGGATGGTCGCTGGTTATGGCATTGCATTCGGGGAATCTGAAACCATGAATGCTTATATGGGCAGTGGCAAGATTATGCTCGAAGGCGTCGGTTGGAACTCCATGAGTGGCGATATTCCTGAAAGTGTTTTTCTGATGTTTCAAATGACTTTTGCAATCATTACCCCCGCTTTAATCGTCGGTGGTTTTGCTGAGCGCATGAAGTTTTCAGCAGTACTTATCTTTAGCGCAGCCTGGTTGTTACTCGTTTATGCACCCGTTTGTCATTGGGTTTGGGGGGGAGGCTGGTTGGCTCAAAAGGGTCTCCTTGATTTTGCTGGCGGAACCGTTGTTCATGTGAATGCCGGGGTAGCCGCGCTCGTTGCTGCAATTGTTTTAGGCAAACGTAAAGGCTTCCCTACAAAAGCTATGCCTCCTCACAATATGACATTAGCTATTACTGGAGCAGGCATGCTTTGGGTTGGCTGGTTTGGTTTTAATGCCGGTAGTGCGCTTGCAGCCAATGGAGATGCCGGGATGGCAATGTTAGTCACTCATATATCTTCATCCGCCGGTGCATTAACCTGGATTGCTATTGAGTGGATCAAATATGGTAAACCCAGCGCACTCGGTATTATCACTGGGATGGTTGCAGGATTAGGCACAATAACGCCAGCATCAGGTTTTGTAGGTCCCACAGGTGCACTAATCATTGGTATCAGTGCTGGTATTGTCTGTTATTACTCAACACAGTTTATCAAACGTAAGTTGGAGATAGACGACTCCTTAGACGTTTTTCCAGTTCATGGTGTTGGCGGTATACTCGGTACGCTTTTAGCCGGTGTCTTTGTTGCCAAAGAGCTAGGTGGAGTTGGGTATGCTGAGGGCATGACTATGTTTTCTCAAGTTGGTGTTCAAGCATTAGGGGCTATTGCGACTCTGGTTTGGTCCGGTGCAATCACCTGGATTTTGCTAAAAGTCCTTGATGCAATAATTGGTATTCGTGTCACCCCAGAACAGGAATCTGATGGACTAGATATATCTGAACACGAAGAACGTGGTTATATTATTTAACCAAACTCATCTACTTTATAGCCTGACTTCCGGTCAGGCTATACTTTAATTTTCTAATCAAGTTTGCCTCTTTTTGACCGATAACCTAGATATATTTACTTGGATCTAACATTGATCTAAATTAGTTCAAAGGGTTACCGATAACTTCAATATCTAAAGTTTGTCTGTCCCTGTTTCGTCACACTACGGAAAGGATCTCAAATGGGCGTTGCTGCGGAAAAATTTCAAATATCTCGAACAAAAAAAACGGCAAGCTCTGCTCCTTCCGATCAGATCAAATTCCTGACTAAACTCATCCAAGACAAACCCTTACCCATTTTTGAGCAGACACTAGAAAAACTGAAAAAATTCGATAACAGATCTAGCCCATCAATCCCCCGCATCGTAGAAATATTACGTTTAGATCCATGTTATGCACATAAAATTTTTGTCAGCGCGAATACAGGTTTAGCGAAAAGTGGACGAGCACCAGCGGCAACACTAAATCATGCCATACTCGTTTTAGGTATTCCCTACGTGCTTAACCTCGGTAAAGAGCTTCCTTTGGTTTCTGATCAAAAAGATACGGTAATTAAAGCCAGGTTCCATCAAATACTTTCACGTTCTTATCATGCTGGAATTCAAGCTAAAGCGTGGATGATTGAATACAGCAAATCTTCTACCGAAACCGCTTTTATTACAGCACAAATGAGTCACCTCTATTTGGCTAGCCTTTGGTTCTACGCTCCAGATAAAATGTCAGAATTGATCAAATCAAACTCACAAAATACCCTGCTACCTGAAGTAGGAAAATCCTTGGCAAAACAGTGGCACTTTTCTGATTTTCTACAAGAAAGCCTGGATCAAAGTACCGATGCAATCCGGCTCGTTAATGTTGTTAGATTCGCAAATAGTGTAGCGAGTCTTTCAGAGAACGGATGGTATTCAAAGCCAATTGAGGACTTATTCAGTCATTCATCATCAATTTTAGATCTACCAGAAGATGTACTGATCAAGCTAACTCATCGTAATGCGGTTATTGCTGCGCGAGAAACTACTTTTTACCCAGTTAAGCCCACCGCATGTCGCTTACTTAACACTGAACGTGATGAGATCAAAAAGGTTGCAAAAAAAACGACAACAGTTCCAAAGAAAAAAACCGTATCAAAATTCCAGACTAAGTTAAAAAAACTGTCATTACCAGGTGAAAATAAAGCATCAGCTCACGATATTCTGGATTTAAGTTTTGAGCTTGTTTCTGAAATTTCTGGTAAAAACCCGATCGTATTTTTTTTACTGGATAGAAATAAGTCAGTTTTAAAATCACGTTATTCTGCAAATTTTTCTAAACAAAAAAAATCAATTTTAATATCTCTTGATAAAAATAATATTTACAAATCCTTAATAAAAAAACCAGGTTCTATTTATATTAATTCCGAAAACAGAAAAAAATATGACTCGTTATTACCTGAAAATTTAGCAGTAGATATTCGTAATCATGACTTTATCGCTTTCTCACTTTTTGTGCATGAAAAACCAATCGGTATTTTCTATTTTGAAGGCAGTAATAGTTCTCCCATTACAACTCAAATTCACAAACAATTTATTTTGGTCTGTAAAACGACCAAGGTTGCGTTCGAAGAGGTTAATACAAATGCAAAAAATACTAACTGAAATTTTCACCAGCATACTTCTACTCTTAGTTTCCAATATCTTATGTAGCGGTGAGATCTACAAGTGGACAGATTCTGACGGAAATATACATTACAGTGATCATCCTCAGAACACGGCTAAAAAAATTAAGGTACAACAACAGCATAAATCCCATAAAGAAAATTTAGCGAGCAGTCAAAAGCGTGATCGCTTTTTAGAAGTCTACAAAGAAGATCGTCAGGAAAAAAGTTCAAAAAAAGCATCTGCAAGAGCAGAAAAGATAGCCCAAAAGGAAAAGTGCTCTGAAGCAAAAAAATCTTTTCAGCAATATCAAACCGCGGGTTATTTGTACAAATTAGATAAGGAAGGTGAACGCGTCATACTTGATGATAAAGAACATGCCATTGCCGTAAAATCGGCTGAACATGCCGTCGAGCAATACTGTAGCTGAATGCTCTATGTTAGATATAGCCCGATACTTCCGAAGAGAAAATAATCAGTGTAGCATTGATGATTTTACTGGTTCACTTTAGCGATGATCAAATTACAGGGAAAAGTGTGAACTTCAACCTCGATAAAATTTGGTTACTTTTTACTCTGATTATCTTTCTGATCGCAGTAGAAATCTTGTTATTCTCACTGCAATATCACTGGAGCTTGTTAATTTTACCGGTCGTTGTATGTGGCATGATTTTAATTATCTACATTTTTTATAATCGAAATAACATTAAAAAAGTTCATTCCAACGATACACTCACAAATGTTGATGTCTCCCAGCGAAAAACTTCGGCTATAAGCGATCACACAACATCTGAACTATCAACCACATTGCCGATACAAAGAGCTTCTTACTCTAAACAAAAAAATCACCGATCAAACTCTATTCTGGGCCATTATCAACTCGATAAAGAAATAGGAAAAGGCGCTATGGGCCTAGTCTATCAAGCTCATGATCTTGAAAAAAATACCAGGGTTGCGATTAAAACCTTGCCGTTAGCCGATGAATTCGATCCTTCTGAAATTGAGTCGGTAAAACAACGTTTTTATCGAGAAGCAGAAACTGCTGGGCAACTTAACCATCCGAATATTGTCAAAATTCATGATGTTGGTGAAGAGCGAGGCCTTGCCTATATTGCAATGGAATTATTATCCGGTGGTGATTTAATACCACATACACGAAAAGACAATTTACTCTCTCCAACAATGGCTATGGGCATAGTTTACAAAGCAGCAAAAGCCATTGATTATGCCCATGCAAATCACGTCATTCATCGCGATCTTAAACCGGCAAATATTATGTTTGATCCGGAACTTAGAAAGATAAAAGTGACCGATTTTGGTATCGCCCGTTTTGTGGATGCCAGCCGAACACACGCAGGTATCATTTTAGGAACTCCTGCTTATATGTCTCCAGAGCAGTTAGAAGGATCAAAAATTGATGGGCGTTCCGATCTGTTTTCACTTGGCGTAATGCTTTTTCAACTACTTTGCGGTGAGCTGCCATTCAAAGGTGAATCTCTGGCGATGTTAATGTATAAGATTAGCAGCGAACCACATCGTGATATTTTGTCCATAAAACCTGAATTGATTAAATCTCATCCGGGAATTGTCGCTATACTCGACAAAGCTTTGGAAAAAAATCCCGTTGACCGTTTTCAAACTGGCCTTGAAATGGCAACAGCAATCAAACTATGTGCGCGCAGATAATTTATGAATTTAACTAAAGTCCTTGAATTAGCGAGTAACTCTGATGTTGGGCGCAGGCGTGGTCACAACGAAGATACCAGTGCAATTGAAGCACAACATGGCTTGTTGATTGTTGCTGATGGAATGGGTGGGTATGCGGCAGGCGAAGTTGCGAGTGCGGTAGCCATTTCCACCATTGTTAAACATATCCAACGTCGACTACCAAATGTAGAATCTTTGGAACCAGATCAAGAAAACGAGTTTTCCCATGAATCTCTTGTCGCAAAAGCCGCTATTCGTGAGGCTAATTATGAAGTCTTTCGATCTGCTCAGGACTATTCTCAATTTGAGGGTATGGGCACAACGGTCGTCGTCTTATTACTCTACGACAATCGATTTACCGTGGCTCACGTTGGAGACTCTCGGCTGTATCGCTTACGAGACGAAAAGCTTGAAAAAATAACAAATGATCATTCATTGATTCAAGAATTAATTGATCGAGGCCTTTATACAAAAGAAGAAGCGGAAGCTAAAACACCACGTAATCTTGTTACTAGAGCTTTAGGAATTAATGAATCTGTAAATGTCGATATATCTGAAGGTTCAGTACTTCCGGATGATTTATTTTTACTTTGTACCGACGGTCTGACAGATATGGTCAGTGATGATGAAATTCTATTAATTTTGAATAAGTATGGTGATAATCTGAACCTGACAGCTCAAAAACTAATTGATCTAGCAAACAAACGTGGGGGCAAAGATAATATAACTGCTGTGTTAGGCCGACCAACAATACCTTTTCCATCGTCAAACAGCTGGTACAATAAAATTTTTGGTACGAGTTAAACGTTATCGCTTATAGCCATGGCAAAAATAATTCTTAGTCTAAACGACAAACCACAAGGTGAATTTGAACTTGCAAAAGAACGAATGACGATTGGCCGTAAAAACGAAAATGATATCCCTGTCGATAACCTGGCAATCAGTGGAATACACGCGGTCATCCTAACAACCTTAGATGGTTCCTTTGTTGAAGATCTCGGTAGCACTAACGGCACATACGTCAATGGAAGATTGGTCAAGAAACAGATCCTTAAAAATGAAGACATTATTAGTGTCGGCAAACATGACCTTAAGTTCGTAGACGATCAAAAAATTAAAACAGAGGAAAAGATTGTCGCTACCACAAATAACTCCTCGATAAATACAAGCTCTCCTCCCGCATCTGCCAACGAAATTAAAGCTACCTCGGCAGCAAGTAATCCGTCCGCGATGGCCATGCCCAAAGGTGTTCTACATTTACTGAATGGTCCAAAAGCTGGCACCGAACTAAATTTAACGAAGGCTTTGATCACACTAGGGAAGCCTGGTGTTCAAGTTGCTGTGATTTCTAAAAGACCGCAGGGTTACTTTGTTTCCTATATCGAAGGTAAAAAAGATGGGGAAGCTTTTTATCCTATAGTAAACGGCGCTTCTATTGGTCCTAAAGCTCACGCCATTGAAGACAATGACATTCTGGAATTAGCGGGTATCAAAATGCAATTCATACTTGAACCATAACATTACAGATCGCTATAAACTAAGCAATACTAATAACTTCTAACAAGAACCAACTATCTGCCTGAGTCCTTCAAGATAAGCCTCTTCATTCGGCATAGTTTGATCTCGCTGTGCTCTCCACAGTACTTCACCAAGACTTTCCATCATTCGATGTTCGAGTAAGTGAGGATCAGCCAACTTTTCCAAACCAAGATCGTACAACTCTCGAATCCCCGCCGGACGATCAGCACCATACTGTTCTTGTAGAGTGATATGTAATCCCATATGCAGAAACGGATTAGGTGCACCAGATTCCGAATCAAAATCTGCTTCAACTACAGATTTGTGATCTTCCAACAGATCATGGTATTCGGGATGTTGAATAATCACACCAGCGATCAGATTCTCTAATGGTTGCAAAATTGATCCTGCTCTATATTTTTGCCAGACATCTACAAAATATCTTCTAGAAGTGTCTCGACCTTGCTGGCTTTTTTGATCATCTGAGCTCACTTACCAACTCCAAAATTCTTAGATAGTTGTAGCTTAATGAATTGCATTTCCGAATTCCTTAATTAAACGATTTGACCAATAAGAAACATCATCCATAATATTGGCCTTCGTTTCAAGCCAAAAAAACTTATGCTTACTGTAGAAGATCATAGTCGTGATAGTATCGGAATGACCTACGTTTACCCAGTGCTTTCGCGTCGTGCAGGTGGCCTGTCTGTAGGCATAAACCTTAACCCAAATAACAAGTGCAATTGGCGCTGCATTTATTGCCAGGTACCTAACCTTAAGCGCGGTTCTGCGCCTGAAATTGATCTGGGAAAATTAGAATCTGAATTACACCCGTTTTTACAAGACGTTGTAAATGGCACTTTTTTTGATCGAGAAAATGTAGAGCCCACGCTACGGAATATCAAAGACATCGCACTGTCAGGAAATGGAGAATCCACCAGCGCAACAGAATTTGATCAAATCATTATTCTGATCGGTAAGGTTATGCGTGAGTTTGATCTGGTTGGAAATATCAAGTTAGTACTGATCACAAATGGTAGCTACATCCAACGATCGCACGTACAAAAAGGCTTACAAACCATGGCTGAACTGAATGGTGAAGTCTGGTTTAAACTCGATAGTGCAACGGAAACCGGTATGAAAAATATCAACAGCATTAACCGCAGTATCAATAGCGTAATGTCAAATCTCGACCGTGCCTGCCGACTATGTCCAACCTGGCTTCAGACGTGTGTATTCAAAAAAAATGGCCAACCTCCCTCAGAAAAAGAGCAAGATGCATATATTAGTTTTGTGCAACAAATACTTTCCAATAACACGCCTCTAAAAGGCATTCTGCTCTACGGACTCGCTAGACCATCGCTACAACCTGAAGCCCCCGAACTCACCACGCTAGAACCGGCCTGGCTAGAAAGTTTTGCTGAACGTCTTAGAAAATTATCTCTTCCCGTTAAAGTCAGTATTTAAAACCGCACTATATTCAATTTTTGGAACGATCCTTGCTATAACTTGCACATATAGAGAAATCCTCACGCACTGATGATTCGTGAAGATTTGGTTCCAAAAACACAAACAGTCGTTAGTTAATAACATAGCTAACATTATCTTATTGATTGATATAAACATTTATCATTTTCGAGAAAAAAAAGCTCAAACAATGAACTGGGAACGGAAATTCTAGACTAGATGGCAGTTACAAACAGTAGAAGAAATTTAGGTGGTCTTGCCAGAAAATTGATTCTGGAAAATCTCCTTGACGAAGAAAAAGCGATAGAAGCTCATACAAAGGCATTGAGTGAAGGTAAGCCCTTTGTCGCCTATCTTGTGGAACAAAAACTTGCTGACCCTAAAAGTGTGGCAAAAGCCGCATCCGAGGAGTTTGGTGTTCCGCTTCTTGACTTATCTGCCATCGAACTAAACCCAGAAATAATATCTTTAGTATCCAACGATCTTATTGAAAAGCACCATGTACTCCCTATATTCAAACGTGGCAACCGTGTTTACCTAGCCGGATCTGATCCTACAAATATTCAAGCTCTCGATGAGATCAAGTTTCACGTTGGTGCGAATACGGAAATGGTCGTTGTTGAGGAAGATAAGCTCACGCGACTTATTGAAGATACGGTTGATAATTCGGGCTCCGTTTTTGGTGATATGGAAGACGAGGAATTGCTTGACCTTGATAATCTGGAGGTTGCAGAAGCTCCAAATCAAGATGATGCAGATTCCGACGTTGACGATGCACCCGTTGTGCGCTTTGTTAACAAAATGCTTCTTGATGCGATCAAAAAAGGCGCATCAGATCTTCATTTTGAACCTTATGAAAAAGTATTCCGTGTCCGTTTTCGTATTGATGGGGTTTTACATGAATTTGCACATCCACCAAATAGTCTTGCTGGGAAAATCTCTGCACGGATAAAAGTAATGTCCAGACTGGATGTCTCCGAACGACGCGTCCCTCAAGATGGTCGGATAAAACTTAATATCTCGAAAAAGAAATCCATTGATTTCAGGGTGAGTACCTGTCCGACTCTCTATGGTGAAAAAATTGTTCTACGTATCCTTGATTCTGATAGTGCAAAATTGGGCATCGACGTTCTGGGTTACGAAGATTTTCAGAAAGAAATTTTCCTCGAAAATTTGCACAAACCTTACGGGATGTTTTTGGTTACTGGGCCAACAGGTAGTGGTAAGACTGTTTCGCTGTACACTGGGATTAATATCCTCAACACGGAAGATGTCAATATTTCCACCGCAGAAGATCCTGTAGAGATAAATCTTCCTGGAGTAAACCAGGTTCAAGTTGATGAAAAAACCGGAATGACTTTTCCAAAAGCGCTGAAAGCTTTTTTGCGACAAGATCCTGACATTATTCTTGTCGGAGAAATTCGAGATCTTGAAACAGGCAGCATTGCTGTCAAAGCAGCCCAAACGGGACATATGGTTATGTCGACCTTGCATACAAATGATGGCCCCCAAACGCTAACGCGTTTAAAAGACATGGGTATACCTCCGTTTGCTGTTGCCACAACTATTAATCTCATTGTAGCTCAACGACTTGCAAGACGACTCTGCCCTCATTGTAAACAACCGATGGAGATATCTAAGGATGCTTTAGTCTCTGAAGGGTTCTCAACACAAGCTATTGATGAAGGATTTACGCCTTTTGAAGCCATAGGTTGTGATCAATGTAGCAATGGTTACAAGGGAAGAACCGGTATCTATCAAGTTATGCCCATTTCGGACGCTATGAAGAGATTAATAATGGACGAAGCGAATGCCGTGGATCTGGCCGATCAAGCAGATAGTGAAGGGATTCCAGATATTCGTCAATCAGGGCTTAGGAAGGTACAAGATGGCGTCACCAGCATGCAAGAAATTAATCGAGTCACTGTGGAATAGAAGCAGGTAACTATATGGCTACAGATACAATTAAAAAATTCATGTTCACCTGGGAAGGAATGGACAAAAACGGCAAGCGTGTCAAAGGTGAAATGAATGGCACCAGCGTTGCGCTGATCAATGCAACCTTGCGGCGACAAGGCGTTAATCCTCTAAAAGTCAGAAAAAAATCTAAACCACTTTTTGAGAAAGCGGGTAAAAAAATTGTTACTAAAGATATTGCTATTTTCAGTCGCCAGCTTTCGACAATGATGGCATCAGGTGTGCCTCTTATGCAATCGATTGATATTGCTGGTCGGGGACATGCTAATCCTAAAATGCAAGATTTGCTTATGTCTATCAAAGGTGATGTTGAATCAGGTGGTGCCTTAACCGATGCTTTGGCTAAACACCCATTACAATTCAATGAGCTATATGTAAATTTGGTCAATGCTGGTGAGCAATCCGGTAATCTTGAAAATATGTTGAATGAGATTGCGGACTACCAAGAAAAAACTGAGGCATTAAGATCAAAAATCAAATCAGCACTCTTTTACCCTACTGCCGTTATAGTTATGGCATTCATTATCACCACCATATTGATGATTTTTGTAATTCCGCAATTTCAGGATCTATTCGGCAGTTTTGGCGCTGATCTACCCGCTTTAACTTCGATGGTTATCAATATGTCTGAGTTCTTTCAGGCAAACTGGTATTTGATGTTTGCAGCAATTGGAGCCGTGATCTATGGCATTATTCAAGCGAAAAAACGCTCTCCAAAATTTGCGCACTTTTTAGATCGAGCTTCCTTGAAAATCCCCGTAATCGGAGAGATTTTAGAAAAGTCCGCTATCGCTCGATTCTCAAGAACGCTTGCAACCATGTTCTCAGCAGGAACCCCTTTGGTCGAGGCGATGGAATCTGTCGCCGGGGCTTGTGGCAATATATTATTCTATGATGCAACTATGAAAATGCGTGATGAAGTGGCAACCGGAACACAGCTTCAACTTGCGATGCGCGATTCTGAATTATTTCCTAGCATGGTTATACAAATGGTAGCCATTGGTGAAGAATCTGGATCGGTTGATCAAATGCTCGGCAAAGTCGCAGACTGGTATGAACAAGAAGTCGACGATGCCGTAGAAGCCCTCACCAGCCTTTTGGAACCTGTCATTATGGCAGTGTTAGGGGTGTTAATCGGTGGTATGGTAGTCGCAATGTACTTACCCATTTTCAAAATGGGACAAGTCGTATAATTCATCTTGTCTAAACTCATACAAATCCTATAATCCTCCAACCCTGACAAGGGTGAAGGAACTACTTATAATTCTGCTATGTCTTTTATCAGCCTTTTACAGACGAATCCAACCATATTCATCCTATTCGCAGGATTGATCGGATTAATTGTTGGTAGTTTTCTTAACGTTGTAATCTATCGTTTACCACTCATGATGGAACGCGACTGGAAATCTCAATGCCGAGAATTACTCGATCAACAATGTCCTGACGCTGAAAAACAAGATGTATTCAATCTTTCAAAACCAAGATCAAAATGTCCCAAATGTGACCACGCCATAACCGCTATCGAAAACATTCCTGTTCTCAGTTATTTAATCCAAGGTGGAAAGTGCAAAGGTTGTGGCGACAAAATTTCAGCTCGATATCCGCTCGTCGAAATTTTAACTGCCGTTCTGACCGCCGTTGTTGCCTGGCGTTTTGGCTTCGGCTGGGCGGCTTTGGGTGGAATTTTATTCACCTGGGCATTAATCGTACTCAGCGGAATTGATCTTGATACACAGTTATTACCCGACTCAATCACCTTACCGTTTTTGTGGCTTGGGATTGCTTTTAATATGTTCGGTACGTTTACCGATCTACAATCCAGTATTATCGGCGCAATGGCAGGCTACCTGGCACTCTGGTCAGTCTACTGGTTATTCAAACTCGTAACCGGAAAGGAAGGGATGGGGTTTGGTGACTTTAAACTCTTAGGGATGATAGGCGCCTGGTTGGGCTGGCAAGTTCTACCACTTACGATCATTCTCTCATCGGTAGCAGGTACCGCAGTCGGAATTTCTCTCATATTATTTAAGTCACATGGTCGTCAACAACCGATTCCATTTGGTCCTTACCTTGCGATCGCTGGGTGGATTGCTTTATGCTGGGGACAAGATTTAATTGATATCTATCTAAGGACGCTCTATTAGTGACTCAAACAGAAACTTCCCAACCTTTGCGAATTGGATTAACAGGTGGGATTGGTTCTGGTAAAACGACAGTAAGTAATTTGTTTGCCGAGTTTGGCATTAGCATTATAGATGCGGATGTCATAGCCCATGAAATTGTTCAACCGGATCAACCAGCCTACAAAGAAATTCTGAAAGCTTTTGGATCAACAATTCTATCTACAAATAGAGAAATTGATCGCAAAAAACTCCGCCAGCTTGTTTTTAATGATCAAAATAAATTAGATCAACTGGAAAAAATCACTCATCCCCGTATTATTAGTCGTATGCGTGATCAAGTTTCTCAAGCAACATCCCCTTATTGCATCCTGAGTATTCCTTTATTGTTTGAAAAAGGGCTTGAAAATGAAGTTGATCGAATTCTAGTCGTGGATATCCCAACCGACATACAAAACCAACGTGTCTCGAGCCGGGATAATATCAGCCAAAAGGAGGTGGAAAAGATCATAAAGCAGCAAATAACAAGAGAAAAACGGCTTTTAAATGCCGAGGATGTGATCAAAAACGGAGGAGAGTTGTTGGAGCTCGCATCAAAAGTAAATAACTTACACGACAAGTATTTAGCGTTATCCTCACTTCGTGACTCTACAAATGGATAAGGATCAAGACAAAAACAATACCGAATCACAATTTGGACTGTTTTCAGATATTCAAGATAAAGCAATTTACGAATTGCCTCTCAATGAACGGATCAGAAATTTTTTACGACTTGAGTTTTTATTTCAACTTGTTAGCTATTCCATTTCTAAGCCGGAAGAATGGGATAATCGTCAGTGTGTCTCAAATCTAATTGATATTAGTGAGTTGCTTAACCGGACAGATATAAAAGCAGAACTCTATAAAGAATTGGATAAACACATCAGTCTTCTACAAACCTTAAAAAAGAATCCTCAGGTAGATGGTGAAGTTCTGAATGAGATGCTTAACAGACTCCAGGATTCTCATAACCAATTAACAAATCCCGCATATCACCCAGGACAAAACATAAACGAAGATGAATTGATCTCTTCGATTAAACAGCGTTCATCTATTGCCGGTGGTGCATGTAATTTTGATCTACCCTCTTATCACCACTGGCTAAGCAAGAACTCAAGTGAGAGAAAATTTCAATTGAATCAATGGTTTGATGATTTGAAATATATGAAAAATGCGATAAACCTTGTATTAAAAATATTAAGATCGGGTAGCGAAGCAACAAAAGAGACGGCGCCGGAAGGCTTTTTTCAATACTCGTTGGATCAAAATAAACCAATCCAATTAATCAGAATATTGTTACCTGTTGGGAACTCGTCATTCCCAGAGATCAGTGGTGGTAAACATCGTTTCTCCGTTCGTTTTCTTGAGCAAAATTCGACACGTGAACGACCAATCCAGATAGGGCATAATATCGATTTTGAATTACAGTGCTGTAACTAATGTATGAGTGTTATGAGTAAAAGTAGTCAATGCCCAACCTGCAAAAAACCAACAAATAATCTTGAAGATAACCAAGCTCTTCCCTTTTGCAGCGAACGATGTAAGTTGATCGATTTTGGAGGTTGGATGAATGGAAGTCACGCCATTCCTGGAGAAGAAGTGATCATCATTCCAGACGAAGATGACATGCTTCAACACTAATTCATACAACTTAAATTTTTTAATCCCAACCAGCTCTTATCATAGCAACACCTTGTGCCCCATGCTCCCATGCGGTTTCCAGATCGGTAATACTCAATCCACCCAATGCATAAACGGGAATATTAATTTTCTCGATCAATTCTTCAAACTGATCAAAGCCGAGCGGTTTAACTTCTGGATGCGAAAGTGTCTTCTTCACTGGAGCTAAAACAGCAAAATCCAGATCTAATTTATCAGCATGTGTTAGTTCTTCTAAATTATGACAAGAAGCGCCCATCAAAAAATCTGTGTTTAATGGCCTTTCTTTCATTGAAAGTAAACGCTTACTTGTAATATGAACGCCATCAGCGCTGTACTTTAAAACATCTTTAGGCTCACCATTAATTAGCCATTTAGCCTGATATTTCTCGCAAAGCATTTTTAGATTTTTAGAAATCTGATCAATTTCTTCTGAACTACTTTCTTTTGCTCGAAGCTGAAAAAGTTTTACACCATCAGCAAGACAAACTTCGACCTTGTTTAGAAAACCTTCAATATTTTGTCCTGGTTCAGGACTGATTTGGTAGACAGAAGGCAAACTCAATGCCGTCATAATTGGCAGATCTGCTTCCGGAAATTGATACTCAATCAGCTCTTTCTGATCAAGCCACTTAATTTCTTGCCCTTCCAATCCAGCCGCATCACCGGACCATTCGTTAATTAACCAGGTATCGAGCTTGACGGTTTTTTCGGGATAATCATGAGTGATTTTGATCAATTGACGAGCGGACTCTACCTGTATGCCAACCTCTTCTTTCAGTTCTCGCTGTAGTGCAGCGAAGACTGACTCACCTTTTTCTAATTTACCTCCGGGGAATTCCCATAAACCTTCAAGGTGGACACCTTCAGGGCGACGAGAAACTAAAACTTCGCCTTCGGAATTGATCACACAGGCGACAGCTACGTGTGTAACTTCAGGTTCGATATTCAGCGTTGATCCGGACATAATCATAGGACAAATCACAGGTCCAAACCGTATCGACCGCAGCTCCTCTACCGAGATCAACTTTGATTGCGATCTCATCTTTTTTCATCACCGAAGCGCCCTGTTCTTCAGTATAGGTTTCTGCTGGCTCACCATTTTCAATTAAATGCACATCACCAAGCATTATCGAAATTTTACTGACGTCTAACTGTTCTACATCTGCTCGTCCTATTGCGGCAAGCAATCTTCCCCAGTTAGGATCGGAAGCGAAAAAAGCTGTTTTAACCAGTGGCGAATGTGCAATGCAGTAGCCTATTTCACGACACTCTTTATCAGTCTTTCCACCAAAAACTTCAATGGAAATAAACTTTGTAGCACCTTCACCATCTTTTACTATGGCATGTGCAAGCTTAATAAAAACCTCGTCTACCGCTTTTTGAAACTGTTCGCGATCATTACGCTTAACTTCAATATTCGATTTTCCAGTTGCGATCAAAACGCAAGCATCATTGGTCGAAGTGTCACCATCAACCGTTATACGATTAAAACTCTTGTCTACCGATTCTTGTAAACAGTGCTGCAATAATTCTGTTTCAACACTTGCATCTGTAGCGACATAGGCCAACATTGTCGCCATGTTAGGCCGAATCATTCCCGATCCTTTTGCCATACCTTCAATTTTGATTTTCTTTCCATTAATCTCGCATTCCAAACTGGCTCTTTTTTCACATGTATCTGTGGTCATAATGGCTCTAGAAGCAGCTTTCCATCCATTGGCGGTAAGGTTTTTTAATGCCGCTGTAATGGCCGTATTAAATAGTTTGATCGGAAGCCGCTCGCCAATAACACCTGTCGAGAAAGGTAAAATGGAGTTTAGATCAGATGAAGTTTTATCCGCCAGCATTTGACAGGTATCCAGGCAATCTCGATGACCGGAAGCACCTGTTCCAGCATTCGCATTACCAGAATTTATCAGTAAATATTTAGGTGTTGTTGCTGATAGATGTTGTTTCGCAATGGTAACTGGAGCTGCACAAAATGCGTTCAAAGTAAAAACACTGACAACATTGCTGCCTTCACTTATTTCTATTACCGCCAGATCATCGCGCTCGGTTTGACGTATTCCTGCACTCGTCGTTCCAAGCCTTATCCCTTCTATCAATTAACCTTACCGTGGCACTGCTTGAATTTCTTTCCGGAACCACAAGGACAAGGCTCATTACGGCCAACCTTTTTATCCGATCTTGTAAATGGAGTTTGTCTGACAGGCGGATTCTGATTTTGCGGCGCTGTTGGCAATGACTCTTCTTCAGCTAATTGATTTTCAGCTTCCTGATGCTGGTACTGAACAGCTTCAGCAGCGGCTTCCGCTTCTTGCTGACGTTGTTGCTCCATCGCTTCGACATCTTCTTCAGCTCGCACTTGTACATGAGACAACATTTTGATCACTTCTCGTTTAATGTTGTCGAGCAGCTCCGTAAACATATCGAAAGATTCACGCTTATATTCTTGCTTAGGATTTTTCTGCGCCATCGCACGTAAGTTAATACTCTGACGTAAATAATCCATTGCAGACAAATGCTCTTTCCAATGATTATCAAGCACTTGTAACATTAATGCTTTTTCAAAGTGACGCAGTGTTTCTGCTCCAGCATCAGCTTCTTTTTGTTGATATGCATTTTTGTGCTCCTTGAGAATTTTTTCTCGCAATGTTTCTTCATGTAGAGATTCATCTTCATCCAAAAGCTGCTGAATTGGGAGTTGTAAGGCCAACTCTTCTTCAACCGCTTTTGTAAGTCCTTCTATATCCCACGTTTCATCGACACTATTTGGTGTGATATGTTCATCAATAATTTCATTAATGACATCGTGACGAATGCCCTCGATATTCTCAGAAATATCATCAACATCCATCAGATCATTTCGCTGTTCATAAATGACCTTACGTTGATCGTTCGCCACATCATCATAATCAAGTAATTGCTTACGCGTGTCGAAGTTACGACCCTCGACTTTACGCTGGGCATTTTCGATCGCACGAGAAACCCACGGATGCTCGATCGCCTCTCCTTCTTCCATACCCATTTTTTGCATAAGACCTGAAACACGTTCAGAAGCAAAAATACGCATGAGGCTATCTTCCAATGATAAGAAGAAACGACTCGAACCTGGATCACCTTGTCGGCCTGACCGACCACGCAGCTGATTATCAATACGTCGAGACTCATGCCGTTCCGTACCAATAATGTGCACACCGCCTGAATCAAGAACTGCCTGATGTCGTAACTTCCATTCTTCTCTAATTTGATCAGCCAGGCCTTCTGACTCACGCTCTTGCAACTCCGAATCAAGGTTTCCACCCAACACAATATCAGTACCACGACCGGCCATATTGGTTGCGATTGTAATACTGCCGGGACTCCCTGCTTGTGCAACAATTTGCGCTTCTTTTTCATGGAATTTAGCGTTTAAAACACTATGCTCAATTTCCGCTTTGTTTAGTAAATCTGATAAATATTCCGAGGTTTCAATAGAAGCCGTACCCACTAAAACAGGTTGTTTTCGTTCAATACATTCTTTGATGTCTTCTATAATTGCATCAAATTTTTCTTTCTGTGTGAGATAAACCAAATCACCCCTATCATCCCGCAACATTGGTTTATTGGTAGGAATGACAATAACTTCTAACCCATAAATTTGTTGGAATTCAAAAGCTTCCGTATCAGCAGTTCCTGTCATTCCAGAAAGCTTGTTATATAAACGGAAGTAGTTCTGAAATGTGATCGAAGCCAATGTCTGGTTTTCATTTTGAATAGAAACATCTTCTTTTGCTTCTACCGCCTGGTGCAAACCTTCAGACCAGCGCCGTCCTGGCATTGTTCGACCAGTAAATTCATCTACGATAACAATCTGATCGTCTTGGACAATATATTCGACATCTTTCTGGAATAAAGTGTGCGCCCTTAATCCGGCATTAATGTGGTGCATAAGCCCAATATTTGCAGCCTCATAAAGACTTTGATCTTCCGCGAGTAATTCCGCTTCTACCAATAAACCTTCAACTGTTTCATGCCCTTGTTCTGTCAAATAAACTTGCTTAGCTTTTTCATCCAGCGAGTAATCACCAGGCCCATCCTCTTCTTCTTGCTTGGTCAGTTGAGGTATTAATTTATCGATACTTTGGTAGACGTCAGTCTTATCATTGGTCGGTCCAGAAATGATCAATGGCGTTCGAGCTTCGTCGATTAGTATAGAATCGACTTCATCGATCACCGCAAAATTTAAGCCCCGTTGCACACGATCTTCGGCAGAAAAAGCCATGTTGTCGCGCAGGTAATCAAAACCAAACTCGTTGTTGGTTCCATAGGTTATATCTGCAGCGTAAGCTGCTTTACGTTCTTCTTTGTCAATATTTGCGACAATAACGCCGGTGCTTAACCCTAAAAACCCATATAGTTTTGACATCCAGTCGGCATCACGACGAGCAAGATAATCATTTACAGTAATGACGTGTACGCCTTCTCCAGAGAGTGCGTTTAGATAAGTTGCTAGCGTTGCAACCAGCGTTTTACCTTCACCCGTGCGCATTTCAGCAATTTTTCCATCATTTAAGACCATGCCACCTATCATCTGACAGTCAAAATGGCGCATTCCCAAAACTCGTTTGCCGGCCTCACGTACAACAGAAAAAGCTTCTGGGATTAAAGCATCAAGCGATTCACCTTCTTTAATCCGTGTACGAAACTCCTCAGTCTTGTTTTTTAAATCTGCATCACTTAAGACTGATATATCGTCTTCCAAAGTATTGATCTTTGTAACGACACGATTCATCTTTTTCAGAACACGATTGTTACGACTACCGAAAATGCGACCCATTAGGCCACCGAATGAAGAACGGTTATTTGACATCTGCTTTTGGTTTAAATCCTGATGGTAGGGAGTTTACAAAATATGTTTATTAAAAAAGTGTAGATTACTATAGTTACAACTATATATACACGGTCGGATCAGTTTTCAACCCAACTTTAGTGAATTTTTGAATTATCCTTGTGGCTTCAAATAGTGTCTAGGATTGACCAACTTTCCATTATGTTCAACTTCAAAGTGAACATGAGTTCCTGTTGAACGGCCTGTTGATCCCATTAATGCAATTGTGTTTCCTTTTATAACTTTATCTCCAACTGAGACAATATTCTCTTTATTGTGCGCATACCTGGTCACATAGCCATAACCATGATCAATTTCTACAACATTTCCAAAACCTGTTTGCTTACCAGACCAAGTCACAACGCCATCCGCTACCGCATAAATATGCGTTCCTTCTTGTCCAGCAAAATCAAGGCCACGGTGCAAGTCATGTTTACCTGAAAGTGGATCTGTACGTTCTCCGAATCCAGATGATATCCAACCATCTGCAACAGGGTTACCCGACGGTACAGACGCATTTTCGAGCTGACCAACAAGTATGATCGATTCCAGCATGTTGAGTTTATGTTTATGTACATCCACTTTGTCTGACAAGTTCTCTAGTGACTGAATAAAATCTGGGACACTAAATTCTCGCTGGTTAACTGGATCTAAAATACCCCCAATCGCAGGAGATTCTTCATAATTAAACTCTCCCGTTTTGACACCCGCAAGTGAAGTCAAGCGTATGCTTGCGGCTTCTAGCCGAGTAACCTTTGCCTGGATACCACCTAACTTCATCGCTAATGCATTTAAATTTTCTTGTGCCTCGTAAACAGCAGTATTGATCTGTAATTTTTGTTCGTCAGCTTCTTCACTCAGGGTAAGTGACTGGCTGGTGAAAAGTTGCTCTTGGGCCAGGTTTTTTAGTTCAACTTCTTGTTCGGAACCTCGTGTTCCAAGGTAATAACCAACATATCCCGCCGTTCCAATTAAACAAGTCACAGCCAACGTGACCAATGAAATTATTATCCAACCGGCTTTTAGTTGTGATAGACGCCCATTTGAACTATCTGTGATCAAAATCTGCATTATTTTCCCCAGCTATGTCAAAATAGTATTATCGTTATGTATAAAACTCATGGTAAAAAACTCACTTCAATAATTCAGCATCAGAGTCTGAAACCGTTAATCGATCAAGCAAAAAAAATCGAAAACGCTAACCTTCATTTAAAACGTTGCCTGCCTTTGCCATTATCTGATCATATTATTGTTAGCAATATTAAAGGCAACACATTGATTTTACAGGCAAATTCACCGGTGTGGTCAACGCGTACTCATTTCATTGCGACAGAGATTATTAATTATATGCGAAATGTGACGGGTTTGGCGATGATTGAAAAACTAAAAGTTAAAGTTGTGCCTTCAAGATCGCAAACTGAGCTACCTAAAAGAGGTGTTCGTCCAATGTCTAAAGGAACATCTGAATTACTTAATTTTGTTGCTACAGGAATAAAAAATGATGATCTTTCTGAGGCGTTAAAAAATTTATCGCAGCATCATACTGGCTTAGATGGAGGTGACTGAATCAATAATTAACCAGCGGGTAAGGATTGTAAAAACGAGATTGGGCTTTTCTCTTTTTCTGTAAATGAAACCAGCTCCCACGCATCTTCATTAGCCAATAAGGCTCTTAACAACTTGTTATTAAGTGCATGACCCGATTTATTTCCTTCAAATGCACCGATTAAGCTATGCCCTAACAAATACAGATCACCAATTGCATCCAGTATTTTATGCTTAACAAATTCATCGTCATAACGTAAACCATCTTCATTTAAAACTCTATAGTCATCGACAACCACAGCATTATTCAAACTACCGCCTAAGACCAGATTTTTTTCGCGCAATGCTTCTGTATCTTTTAAGAAACCAAATGTTCTGGCTCTGCTCACTTCTTTAACAAAAGAAGTTGATGAAAAATCGATAGATGCAAACTTGCTACTTTCTTCGAAAAACGGGTGATCGAATTCAATTGCAAAAGAAACTTTGAATCCTTCGAAAGGAGTGAATTTTGCCCACTTGTTTTCATCTTCAACCATGATTGGTTTTTTGATTCGGATAAACTCTTTCGGTGCATCTTGTTCTTGAATACCAGCAGATTGGATCAAAAATACAAATGGCCCGGCACTACCATCCATAATTGGCACTTCAGGTGCACTCACATCAACGTATGCATTATCGATTCCTAATCCTGCAAATGCTGATAATAAATGTTCGACAGTTGAAATAGTAACATCACCTTTTGCAAGGCTAGTAGACATCAACGTGTCGCCGACATTTTCGGCATGGGCAGAAATTTCAACAACTGGATCTAAATCAACACGACGAAATATGATCCCTGTATTTGTTTCTGCGGGCAGTAGTTTTAGATAGACTTTCTTACCTGTATGTAGCCCTACTCCCGTAGCACGGATAACATTTTTTAGAGTACATTGTCTTATCATAGAAACACCTGAAACAATTCCTTAATATACAGCCAATTCTTTGACCGTTTTTCACATTTCTTTTTCAGGAATGATACCACAGACGTCAACTTCGACAAGTTCACCCTGTTTTTAGACTCGTCCATGAGTTTAAAAACAGGGCAGCGATTGTTCGAACTATGATCGTACTTAAAGTATATCAGTCAGCCTGTCTTCTCAGAAATGCAGGAATATCTAGATAATCTGAGTCTCGTGTTGAGTCCACCTCATTTCCTCCATCCGCTCCATTCCGAATAATAGTAGGGCGATCAAGCTTGCCCCAATCCACAACTTCAGTCGGTCGGGGACTTGTATCTACGATAGACAAAGGTTCTGATTTTCCTGATTCAACCATACCTAGACCTGTCGCAACCATCGTCACGCGAACTTCATCAGTCATATCTGGCTCAATGACAGTTCCAACAACAACTGTAGCGCTATCAGCAGCAAACTGTTTGATTGTGTTACCCACTTCTTCAAACTCGCCCATACTCAGATCCATTCCAGAAGTAATATTAACCAGAATACCTCTTGCACCGGCTAGATTTACATCTTCTAATAATGGGCTAGCAACGGCTGCTTCTGCTGCAATTCTTGCTCGATTTTCACCTTTCCCAGTTCCAGTGCCCATCATAGCCATTCCCATTTCTGACATTACTGTTCGCACGTCTGCGAAATCTACGTTTATGAGTCCTGGACGGATGATAAGTTCCGAAATACCCTGAACGGCACCTAACAAAACATCATTAGCAGCCTTAAATGCGTTTAACAAACTGATATCACGGCCAAGTACACTCAACAATTTTTCATTCGGTATTGTGATCAAGGAATCAACATATTGACGAAGATCACTAATCCCATCGTTAGCTATTTCTGATCGTTTTTTACCTTCAAAAGGAAATGGTCGAGTTACAACTGCAACCGTTAAAATTCCCATCTCTTTTGCTACTTGTGCAACTACGGGTGCTGCACCTGTTCCTGTACCACCGCCCATACCCGCGGTAATAAAGACCATGTCGGCACCTTCTAAAACATCCATAATTCGATCTCGATCTTCAAGCGCAGCTTGTCGACCAATCTCAGGGTTGGCACCAGCACCAAGACCTTTTGTTACTTCAGTGCCCATTTGCAAAGTGGTCTTAGCTGTAGAGTGACCTAATGCTTGTGCATCTGTATTTGCACATAGGAAATCCACACCTTCCAAACTTGCACTAACCATGTGTTCAACCGCATTACCACCACCACCGCCAACACCTATTACTTTAATTACCGCATTCTGACTGAATGAATCCATTAATTCGAACATCGCTTTTATCCTCCATTGTTACCCTTGGTTTAATTTTTACGTTATCTATTTATAATTCAGACGAGTGATCTCAAAAATTCCCTTGAAACCAACTCTTCATTTTTTTCCACATACTTCCATTACCCGATTCTGACACTGATGAGCTTCTCCTGGAAAATGTACTCCCAAAAAGCAATAAACCTACACCAGTGGCATAAATCGGATTACTCACTACATCTACTAGCCCTGTTACTCCTTTTGGAACTCCTGACCGGACTGGCATATGAAAAATTTCTTCCGCCAGATCGATAGCTCCTTCCATTTTTGAACTACCCCCCGTCAGCACGACGCCTGCCGCCATCAACTCTTCAAAACCACTTTTTTTCAATTCAGAGTGGATGAAAATAAATAGTTCTTCATACCTTGGTTCAACCACCTCTGCTAAGGTTTGACGCGCCAATCTTCTTGAAACCCGCTCACCAACTCCCTGAACTTCAATAGATTCATCAGGGTTTGCTAACTGCGTTAATGCACAGGCATATTTAATTTTGATCTCCTCAGCATGCTGGGTTGGTGTACGAAGAGCCACTGCAATATCATTAGTAACCTGATCACCCGCAATTGGAATCACAGCTGTGTGTTGAATTGCACCATTCAAGAAAACAGCAATATCTGTCGTCCCGCCACCAATATCAACCAGACACACGCCCAGTTCTTTTTCATCTTCGGTTAGCACTGCATAACTGGATGCCAACTGTTGCAAAATGATCTCGTCTACTTCTAGTCCACAACGTCGAATACACTTCTCAATATTTTGTGCAGCACTGACTGCTCCAGTAACCATATGTACCTTCGCTTCGAGACGAACTCCAGACATTCCGATTGGCTCGCGGATATCTTCTTGCTTATCAATAATGAATTCCTGAGGCAGCACGTGAATTATTTTTTGATCGGATGGAATCGCCACAGCTCTGGCCGCATCTAACACACGATCAACATCACCCTGGACGACTTCACTATCTTTAATGGCCACGATGCCATGCGAATTCAGGCTACTTATATGACTTCCTGCAATACCAGTGAAAACTGATCGGATTTCACAACCGGCCATTAGCTCAGCTTCTTGTATCGCACGTTGGATGGATTGCACCGTCGATTCAATATTGACCACCACGCCTTTTTTTAAACCTCTCGACGCATGCGACCCAATACCGATGACTTCAATTTCACCCGTCTCATCGACCTCGCCAACAATCGCGACGACTTTAGAAGTCCCTATATCCAGGCCTACGATCAATTTTTTATCCGTTTTTTTCATTACCATCACGTCCCTCTCATGTCTTTCTTTCTAACTGTGCCGGTCAATTTTTCTGCACCTTGTTCACTCTCATTTAAGTCATGTTCACGTACGGTAAAACCATTCGTATACCTCAGGTCGACTTGAACGATATTTTTTATGTTATCCCCGAGTGACAGCTCAACACTCTTTACATATTTCCATAAGCGTTTATCTACTTCCTTACGCCCTACAATTACCATTGGCCCTTGTTTAATTTCAAAACTCCAACCACGTCTCTCATTCAGCTCGAGCCATGCAACAGTTCTGTTTTTGGGGCTAAGCAAACCCATCAAAATTTTGTATTTCTGAAACACCAATTGTTCTGTTCCAACAGGTCCATTCAACGTGATTAACCCCTCTGGTTTACTGGTATCTTCAGGTTCAAATAACTCACCTCTATGATTCAAGAACCCTGTAGTTCCCCAACGAACAACTGCATTTTGTTCTTTGATTTTTACGAACAAAGTCTCCGGCCATAATTTTCTTACCGTAACTTCTCTTGCCCACGGGGCACTCAAAACTGCGTTTCTGATCTGTTCAATATCCAGAGAAAAAAAGCCGCCTTTTGCATTGTTCTTCACTAAAGCTTTTAAATTTTTTGTTGCTAAATATCGGAATTCTCCTTCTCCTTCTTTCACCACTTTCACCATCTTTATCGGTAGTGTTCGTGGATCAGCTATTTTTCCAGCCACCCATGTCGCCAATAAAAAACAAACAAAGATTGCAAAGAAACCTAAAAGTGTCAGACCACCACGCACCACTTGGCGATTTGTCTTTTCAGAGCCCTCTGATACCACACGTCGATTTTGTTTTCTTCGGCCTTTAACCAATCGATTTTTTTTATTCGATTTATTGTTTATACGATTCATGACAAACTCGTCTCTAAAATTTTGATCACTAATTGATCAAACTCGATTCCTTGCTGCTTAGCACCCATCGGTACTAATGAATGGCTTGTCATTCCAGGAACCGTATTCACCTCAATAAAGAAAGGATTTCCCGCTTCATTAAGCATCAAATCAACACGGCCCCATCCAGAACAAGCCACTGCGCCAAAAGCTTGTAATGCAATCTTTTGAATCTCAATTTCATCGTGTGCTTCTAATCCACACGGACAAATATATTGCGTCGTTTCTTCTTCATACTTGGCTTGAAAATCATAAAAATCGCGTGGCGTTTCTAATTTGATCGCAGGTAAAGCTGCACCTTGTAAAATACCAACCGTATACTCTCCGCCGGTGATCCACTGCTCGATCAATACACTGTCATCAAACTTTTTTGCTTGCTCCCAGGCAGGTATTAATTGATCAATTTTTTCAACTTTATTAGCACCAAAACTCGAACCTTCTCTTGCTGGTTTAACCATCAATGGCAGTCCTAATTTTTTAACTACTTCTTTCGCATTTGGTCGTTCCATTGGCGCGACAAATTCAGGTGTCGGTATTCCTAATCCAGCCCAAACTCGTTTGGTTCTTTCTTTATCCATTGCTAACGCTGAACCTAAAATACCACTCCCGGTATACGGTAGTTCTAGTGTTTCAAGTACCGCCTGGATTGTTCCATCTTCACCACCTCGACCATGCAAAGCATTAAAGACTCGATCAACTTTTTTTTGTTCTAATTCCGAAGGTATTCCGCCTTTCCAATCAATGCCTTCAGCATCAACACCTGCTCTTAATAAGGCAGCCAGAATGGCTTGTCCACTCTCTAATGAAATATCACGCTCAGCAGATGTACCGCCCATTAACACAGCGACTTTCCCAAAAGATTGAATTGTTTCTATCACTTTAGACATCTCCAACAATCCTCACTTCAGATTCTAGTGTGACGCCTTGTTTTTTCTTTACTTCTTCGGCGACCAACAAGATCAAGTTTTCTATATCTGCAGCACTTGAGTTTCCTAAATTAATAATAAAATTCGCATGCTTTTCTGAAACTTGCGCACCTCCAATCTGATGGCCTTTTAAACCACATGCCTCGATTAATCTCGCTGCAAAATCACCGTGTGGGTTACGAAAAACAGAACCGCAACTTGCCACACCTGTGGGTTGTGTTTCTGATCTTTTTGCTAACAATTTTTTAATCTTACTTGTCCCTTCTTCTATCTCATTCGAATTGCCGTAACTCTTCAAAGTAAAGTGTGCTGAAACAAACCATTCTTCGAGCAACCCATCCATCGGGCCAATCACAGATCGATACCCAATTAAATATTGATCTGGACTTCTAACATGAAATTGTCCTTCTCGATCTAAAACTTCAACTTTCTGAATGTTCGGCCAGGTTTCACCACCAAATGCACCCGCATTCATCGCTAGTGCGCCACCAATCGTTCCAGGAATTCCCGCTAAAAATTCGAGTCCAGAAAATCCATCTTTTGCACATCGTTTTGCAACAATTGCACATGGCACACCCGCTTCCACACGCAACTTGTTATCATCCAAAAATTCAAATCCATTCAGCAATCCTGTTGGACAGATCACACTGCCGCGAATACCTTTATCTCGGATCAACAAATTGCTACCCAAACCAACTAATGTGACCTGTTCTTTCTCAGGAAGCTGGCGTAAATAATTTGCCATATCTTCAATATCAGCCGGTTCATAATAACGATCAGCACTTCCACCCACACGCCATGTCGTGTGCTTCGACATTGGCTCATCAAGCTTTAAAGTTCCTCTTAAATCGGATGTCATATCCATCGCAGCCATCACGCGGCTTTGCCCCCATAACTTTCAATTAACTGTTCTGCTACGTGACCTATACTTCCTGCACCCATCACCAATACGATGTCATCATCTTCAATAAAACCAGGAATCACAGAAACAATTTCATCTGGATGATCGACAAAGATTGGATCAATTTGTCCGCGCAATCTGATTGCCCGACTAAGCGCTTTACTGTCGGCATCCTTGATCAATTTTTCTCCAGCAGAATAAATATCTAACAAGATCAACACATCTACCTTTGAAAGGATCTGAACAAAATCTTCAAACAGATCTCGTGTACGTGTATATCGATGCGGTTGAAAAACCATTACCAGGCGACGCTTAGCCCAACCTTCACGGACAGCTGAAATGGTTGCAGCAATCTCACTTGGGTGATGTCCGTAATCATCGACAACCAATGCGTTACTTTGATCAATTTGTACCGAACCATGGATCTGAAATCGTCGTCCGATTCCTTGAAAGTTTTCTAAACCTCTGCAAATTGCATCTTCAGAAACACCTAGTTCATAAGCGACAGAAATCGCTGCTAATGAATTCAAAACATTGTGAAGTCCAGGCATATTTAATTTAATCGGAAATGTTTTTTCATTCTTTGGAAGTTTCACCTCGAAGCTGCTAGTACCTTCAAAAAATTTAACATTCGTTGCTCTGACATCTGCTTGTTTATCTGTCCCAAAGGTGAGAACTGGTTTGGTTAAATCAGACAATAGACCTCGTGCCATTGGATCGTCATAGCAAACTACAGCCAAGCCATAAAAAGGTAATCTAGCCATAAATTCTAAAAAGGCTTCACGTAATTTTTCTACTTCTCCACCATAAGTTTCCATATGATCAAGATCGATATTTGTAAGTACACCAATAACCGGCTGCAAATGTAGAAATGACGCATCACTTTCATCAGCTTCCGCAACCAGGTAACGACTATCACCAAGACGGGCGTGTGTACCAGAACTATTCAAACGGCCACCGATTACGTACGTCGGATCTAGATCACCTTCAGCAAGTAAACTGGCAACTAAACTTGTCGTGGTAGTTTTTCCATGTGTACCTGCAATCGCAATTCCATACCGAAAACGCATTAATTCAGCCAACATTTCTGCGCGTGGAATAACGGGGATTCGATGCTCTTTGGCGTATGAGATTTCAGGGTTTTCAATATCAATTGCGCTTGATACAACGACTGCATCACTTTTTCCAACATGAGCGGAATCATGTCCGATAGAAATTTTAATCCCTATTTCTGCAAGTCGTTTCGTAACACGGTTTTGTGCAAGATCAGAGCCTGAAACTTCGTACCCCAAGTTATGTAATACTTCGGCAATACCACTCATACCGACGCCGCCGATACCAACGAAATGGATATAATGCGCACGCCCCATACCCATGCTTGAACCCATGCCTGGATCTATCGAATCGATATTATTTTTATCCATATGCCACCTCCAGTAACGCATTTGAAACTCGTTCTGTCGCACCAGTCATCGCTACTTTTTTTGCGTTATTAGACATATCAATCAACTTACCTGGATTATCGATCCAATCATTAATAATCGAAGCTAGTTTTTCTTTCGTTAGATCAGAATCTGGAATAATCACTGCAGCATCTGCATCAACAAGGTAGCCCGCGTTCATTGTTTGATGATCATCAACCGCGTGTGGGTAGGGAACGAGAATTGAAGGTAATCCAGCTGCGGCCAATTCTGAAACGGTCAATGCTCCTGAGCGACAGATCACAAAATCCGCCCATCCATAAGCTTGATCAATATCATCTAAAAATGGTTCTACACGCGCTTTGATTTTTAACGCTTTATATTGTTTTTGTGTTTGATCAAAACCGCCTTGTCCTGTTTGATGCCAGATGTTTAATTCATACTCTTTTTTGTTTGTGATTTGAGATAGAGCGTGCGGAACAATTGTATTTAACGAACTTGCACCAAGACTTCCACCAACGATCAGAATCCTGATTTGATCATTATTTTTTGTTTGTTTTTTTAGATCTACAATCGATGCCCGAACAGGATTACCAACATGTTGCTCATTACGATTGTCAAACGTATTTGGAAATGCCGTAAATACACGCGTTGCTATCTTCGCAAGGTATTTATTGGTCATGCCAGCAATCGCATTTTGTTCATGAATAACAACAGGAATTCGCATTAACCAGGCGGCAATCCCACCTGGCCCGCTGGCAAAACCGCCCATTCCTAAAACGGCTGCTGGACGATGGTTGATCATAATTTTAATCGCTTGAAAAACTGCCAATAAAATTTTGAATGGCGCAATCAATAACTTTAAAAATCCTACACCTCGCACGCCACTAATCGTTAATGTTAATAAACGATGATCGGCTTCTGGAACGACTCGCGCTTCCAAACCTTTTTTAGTCCCAAGCCATAACAATGGAATTTCTTTTTCGTGCAAATAATCTGCGACAGCAAGTGCTGGAAAAACATGCCCACCTGTTCCACCTGCCATGATCATGATCGGCCGCTTCATTGCTCGACCTCGTCATAATCATGTTCTATCCGAGTTTCATAGTCGACTCGTAAAATTAATGCCGTCGCAACACACATCATGATCATGCTGTTGCCACCATAGCTGATGAAGGGAAGTGTCAAACCTTTGGTAGGCAAGGCACCCATGTTCACGCCCATATTTAAAAATGCCTGCATACCTATGAGGAGGCCGAACCCGTAGGCCAGGTATGCAGGAAAGTACCTTCCCCCCTTTTCAGCTTGTGCAGCGATATAAAAAACTCGCCAGATGAAAAATGTGAAAATTGCGATCAAAATCAAGCAACTAAACAGGCCTAATTCTTCTGCGAAAATTGCAAAGATAAAATCAGTATGTGCTTCAGGTAAATAGAAAAGTTTCTGAACACTGCTACCAAGACCGACGCCAAACCATTCGCCCCGACCAATTGCAATCAAAGCCTGTGTCAACTGAAAACCAGTGTTATACGGATCCGCCCATGGATCTAAATAAGTCAATAAACGTTGCAATCTGTAAGGCGATAACATTACCGCAGTCGCTATGGCCATTACAGCTAGCATTCCCCATACGATTATTCTTAAAAGAGGAATTCCTGCAATAAATAACAAGCCAAGCATCGTTGCAAATAATAGAACCGATGTTCCAAAATCAGGTTCCATCAACAACAAACCGCAGACAATCGTCATTACAATTACCGGGTTATACAAACCAGAAAAATGTGTTCTGATCTGATTTAAATGTTGCTCCATATAGCCAGCCAGATATATTACTATCAGCAATTTTGCGACTTCAGATGCTTGTAAATTATAGACGCCCAGATCAAGCCAGCGGCTAGCACCATTAACTTCTTTTCCAAGAGGCGAAATTACCGCGACTAATAAAACCAATGAAATTAATAGAAATAAATAACGGAGCTGTTTCAATAAATAAAGCGGTGTATTTAAAACAATTGCGCCACCAACGAGTCCCACACATAGAGCCACAATTTGTTGCCAGAAATACTTCAGTTGTACTCCAGGATCTTTACCTAACGGATCGGCAATTGCTATTGAAGCTGACGCAACCATCACAAGACCGATACCGATTAAAACTGCCACACAACCGATTAACCACCAGTCGTATTCAGCATCTTCCAGATAATTCCTGCTGTTATTTTCGATTAAGAATGCTTGACTCATGAGCCAGAATCCTCATCAGAATTTTCAGCACAAACTTTATGAACTGCTTCAGCAAAGGCTGTACCACGTGCTTGATAATTCTTAAACATGTCAAGGCTCGCACATGCGGGTGATAACAAAACTTGATCACCTGAAATGGCAACTTTTTTAGCTGCTGTTACGGCACTTTCAAGATCGGATACGACTTCTATATCTGTGACTGCTGCTAAAACTTGTTTTAATAAACTTGCATCCTTTCCAAATAAAATAGCTCGCTTAACACGGCCTTTCGTAGTTACCGCCAACTCTTCAAATTTTGCACCTTTAGCATCTCCACCGGCGATCAAAATGATCGGCCGTTGTTCAAATCCTTTTATTGCAGCAACTGTTGCACCCTCATTCGTACCTTTTGAATCGTTATACCAATCAACATCATTATGTTCTGCAACCCACTCACAACGGTGAGGTAATCCTGGCCATTTTTTTAACACTTCCAACATGGGTTCAGTTTCTAAACCCACCGCTTTACCCAACGCTAAAGCCGCTAATGCATTCGCAATGTTATGCGTTCCCTGAATTTTCATTTCGCTGATTGGCATCAGTAGATTTTTTTCAAAAGCTAACCACGGCTGATCATTTTTTGATCGAACTCCAAACTCATTTTCAACCGGCTTATTTAATGTAAAACGGGTAGTTGTGCGATTGCTTCTGGTCATGCGAGCAACAATGGGATCCTCGGCATTCAAGATCACTTCTCCGCCGCCTTGAAAAATTC